>NZ_JAOTIK010000001.1:720000-1440000 GCF_030116705.1 Streptomyces sp. ML-6 | reverse complement strand
TGTAGGACGCACGGTAGGCAAATCCGTCGTGCACATAAGTCTGAGACCTGATGCCGAGCCGATTGTGGTGAAGTGGATGATCCTATGCTGTCGAGAAAAGCCTCTAGCGAGTTTCATGGCGGCCCGTACCCTAAACCGACTCAGGTGGTCAGGTAGAGAATACCGAGGCGTTCGGGTGAACTATGGTTAAGGAACTCGGCAAAATGCCCCCGTAACTTCGGGAGAAGGGGGGCCATGCCCGGTGACCGGACTTGCTCCGTGAGCTGGGGGTGGCCGCAGAGACCAGCGAGAAGCGACTGTTTACTAAAAACACAGGTCCGTGCGAAGCCGTAAGGCGATGTATACGGACTGACGCCTGCCCGGTGCTGGAACGTTAAGGGGACCGGTTAGCCGACTTTCGGGTCGGCGAAGCTGAGAACTTAAGCGCCAGTAAACGGCGGTGGTAACTATAACCATCCTAAGGTAGCGAAATTCCTTGTCGGGTAAGTTCCGACCTGCACGAATGGCGTAACGACTTCTCGACTGTCTCAACCATAGGCCCGGTGAAATTGCACTACGAGTAAAGATGCTCGTTTCGCGCAGCAGGACGGAAAGACCCCGGGACCTTTACTACAGTTTGATATTGGTGTTCGGTTCGGCTTGTGTAGGATAGGTGGGAGACTGTGAAGCGGCCACGCCAGTGGTTGTGGAGTCGTCGTTGAAATACCACTCTGGTCGTGCTGGATGTCTAACCTGGGTCCGTGATCCGGATCAGGGACAGTGTCTGATGGGTAGTTTAACTGGGGCGGTTGCCTCCTAAAGGGTAACGGAGGCGCCCAAAGGTTCCCTCAGCCTGGTTGGCAATCAGGTGTTGAGTGTAAGTGCACAAGGGAGCTTGACTGTGAGACCGACGGGTCGAGCAGGGACGAAAGTCGGGACTAGTGATCCGGCAGTGGCTTGTGGAAGCGCTGTCGCTCAACGGATAAAAGGTACCCCGGGGATAACAGGCTGATCTTCCCCAAGAGTCCATATCGACGGGATGGTTTGGCACCTCGATGTCGGCTCGTCGCATCCTGGGGCTGGAGTCGGTCCCAAGGGTTGGGCTGTTCGCCCATTAAAGCGGTACGCGAGCTGGGTTTAGAACGTCGTGAGACAGTTCGGTCCCTATCCGCTGTGCGCGTAGGAATATTGAGAAGGGCTGTCCCTAGTACGAGAGGACCGGGACGGACGAACCTCTGGTGTGCCAGTTGTCCTGCCAAGGGCATGGCTGGTTGGCTACGTTCGGGAGGGATAACCGCTGAAAGCATCTAAGCGGGAAGCCTGCTTCGAGATGAGTATTCCCGCCAACTTGATTGGTTAAGGCTCCCAGCAGACGACTGGGTTGATAGGCCAGATGTGGAAGCCCGGTGACGGGTGGAGCTGACTGGTACTAATAGGCCGAGGGCTTGTCCTCAGTTGCTCGCGTCCACTGTGTTGTTCCCGGGCTGCGAACAGTCGCACCGGTTGAACAGTTTCACTACTTAATTGAAAAGTGTGCTTGTTCGCTAAGCGCCGATACCCCATTTTGCGGGGTGGCCCGATAGAGTTTCGGTGGTCATTGCGTTAGGGAAACGCCCGGTTACATTCCGAACCCGGAAGCTAAGCCTTTCAGCGCCGATGGTACTGCAGGGGGGACCCTGTGGGAGAGTAGGACGCCGCCGAACAATCTTTGAAGGACCCTTGGTCCCAGCGTTCACGCTGGGACCAAGGGTCCTTTTGTTTTTCCGGAGCGCGTTGGATGTCCGACTGCGCCAGAATGTCTTGTAGTACCCGATGACAGGAGTCACGCCGATGTCCACCAACTCTCCCGACGATCGTTCGGAGCGCGAGCCGCGTCGCCGGGACGGTGGTGACCGGGGCGGCTTCAGCGGTCGCCGTGACGACCGGGCCGGCGGGCCGCGCAGGGACAACGACCGCGGTGGTTTCCGGCGTGATGACCGTGACCGTGGTCCGCGGCGGGATGACAGCCGGGGTGGCTACGGTGGTGGGTTCCGTCGGGATGACCGGCGTGACGACAACCGCGGTGGCGGTTTCCGGCGCGACGACCGTGACCGCGACCGGGATCGTGGTCCGCGTCGTGATGATGACCGTGGTGGGTTCCGTGGTCCGCGTCGTGATGACGACCGGGGGGGTCGTGGGTTCGAGCGGCGCGATGACCGGCGTGATGACCGGCCGCGTGGTCCTCGCCGTGAGGACGACAACCGCGGGGGCGGCTACCGCCGTGACGACAGCCGGGGTGGCGGTTTCCGGCGTGACGACCGTGACCGCGACCGGGATCGTGGTCCGCGTCGTGATGATGACCGTGGTGGGTTCCGTGGTCCGCGTCGTGATGATGACCGTGGTGGGTTCCGTGGTCCGCGTCGTGATGACGACCGGGGGGGTCGTGGGTTCGAGCGGCGCGATGACCGGCGCGATGACCGGCGTGATGACCGGCCGCGTGGTCCTCGCCGTGAGGACGACAACCGCGGGGGCGGCTACCGCCGTGACGACAGCCGGGGTGGCGGTTTCCGGCGTGACGACCGTGACCGTGGTCCGCGGCGGGATGACAGCCGGGGTGGCTACGGTGGTGGGTTCCGTCGGGATGACCGGCGTGACGACAACCGCGGTGGCGGTTTCCGGCGTGACGACCGTGACCGCGACCGGGACCGTGGGCCCCGTCGTGATGACGACCGTGACCGGGACCGTGGTCCGCGTCGTGATGATGACCGTGGTGGGTTCCGTGGTCCGCGTCGTGACGATGACCGTGGGGGGCGTGGGTTCGAGCGCCGTGACGACCGGCCGCGCGGTCCTCGCCGCGAGGACGACAACCGCAGCGGCGGCTACCGCCGTGACGACCGCGGTCCGCGTCGCGACGACAATCGCGGTGGGGGTTACCGGGGGCAGCGGGACGACCGTGGTGGCCGGGGCGGCTACCGGGGGCGTGACGACCGCGGCGGGTACGAGCGTCGTGACGACCGGGACCGCGAGCCCATCAAGCGGCTTCCGATTCCCGAGGACGTCACCGGCGACGAGATCGACAAGGACGTGCGGCAGGAGCTGATGAGCCTGCCGAAGACCCTGGCCGAGGACGTCTCCAGGAACCTCGTCATGGTGGCCCGGTTGATCGACGAGGATCCCGAGCAGGCGTACGCGTACTCGCGGATCGCGCTCCGGCTGGCCTCCAGGGTCGCCGCCGTGCGTGAGGCGGCCGGGTTCGCCGCGTACGCGACGCAGAGGTACTCCGAGGCGCTGGCGGAGTTCCGGGCGGCGAAGCGGATGACCGGTTCCGTGGAGCTCTGGCCCGTCATGGCCGACTGCGAGCGCGGACTCGGACGGCCCGAGCGGGCGATGGCCATGGCCGGCGAGCCCGAGGTGCAGAAGCTCGACAAGGCCGGCCAGGTCGAGATGCGGCTGGTGGCCGCCGGGGCCCGCCGGGACATGGGGCAGCTCGACGCCGCCATCGTCACGTTGCAGAGTCCCGAACTCGCGTCGAGCGCCGTGCACCCGTGGACGGCGCGGCTGCGCTACGCGTACGCCGACGCGCTGCTGGCCGCAGGGCGTGAGGACGAGGCGCGCGAGTGGTTCGGCAAGGCGCTGGAGGCGGACAAGGACGGCTCCACGGACGCCTCGGACCGGCTCGCGGAGCTGGACGGTGTCGAATTCGTCGACGCTCTCGGTGACGACGAGGACGAGGACGACACCGTCGTCCCGGCCGCTGCCGCAGATGCCGACAAGGGTGAGGACGAGAAGAACGGGACCGACGAGGACACCGGCAAGGGCGACGCCGCGGACAGCGCGGCCGACGGGACCGGGGCCGGGGACGAGAACGACACGCCCCGGGCGTGAGGCATGACGGAGGGCGGCACCCCGGGAAAGGGGTGCCGCCCTTTGTCGTTGGTGCGGCTCAGTCGAGGGTGAGGCTGCGCAGGACGAGGCCGGTGGCCGGCTTGGGGCCGAAGGAGGTCGACTTGCGGGGCATCGTGACGCCCTGCCGGGCGAGGTCGCGGACGACCTCCTCCCGTACCGGGTGCATCAGGACCGCTGTCGCGCCGAGGCGTTCGGCCTGCTCGACGGCGGCTGCGGTGTCGTGGATGTACGCGATGTGCCCCGGGGCGTCGGGAATGCGCCAGACGTGGTCGAGCAGGACCGAGTGCAGGACCGTCGCGTCCAGGGTCTGCCAGGCGGCCGGGCGGTCGGTGGGAACCGTGCGGGCCAGCAGGGTGGCGTCCGGACGGTCGACGAGGTGGAAACCGCCGTCGCCCGCGAGCAGGAACGCGTTGCCCTCCGCGGCGGCCTCCGCGAGTGCGTCCAGGGCCTGCGGGAGCGGCCCGTCCACCTCCCGGACGCGGAAGAGACCTTCCAGCGCCGCGAGCGCGTCGACGACCGGGAGTCGGCGCAGCAGCCGGTGGATGGCGCGCACCCGGAGCGGGTAGCGGGCGGTGTCGACCAGCAGGACCAGGCCGAAGTCCCAGGGGCCGCGACCGGTGTGCTCCCGCTGCAGCCGCAGATACGTGGCCCAGCGGTGGTGGCCGTCGGCGATCAGGGCTTGGCGGCGGGCCAGATCGGTGTCGATCTCGGCCCGGTCGTCCGGGTCGGTGATCGCCCAGAGCCGGTGGCGGAAGCCGTCCTCGGTGGTGGTGGCGAGCAGCGGAGGGCGGTCCACGGTCCGCTCGATGACGGCGGTCGCGCCCGGGCCGCCGTCATCGCTGCGGTAGGTGAGCAGCAGCGGTTCGAGGTGGGCGGCCGTCGTGCGCATCAGGTCGGCCCGGTCCTCGACGACGTCGGACATCACGTCCTCGTGCGGCAGGACGATGCCCTCGGAGGGGACGGAGAGTTCGAGGGCGCCCACGATGCCGCGTTGCAGGATCTCCGCGTCGCGCTGCTCGTAGACGTACAGGGCCGGCTCGTCGTCGGGTGCGAGGACACCCTCGGCGAGCCAGCGGTTCAGGGTCTCGGCCGCCTGCTCGTGGCGGGCGGCGGCGGTTTCGGCCTGGGGCAGGATCAGCCGGACGATGTTGTGCGGATCCGCCGATTCCAAGTGGTGCAGCCCGTCGGGTCGAACGACGACGTCGTACGGCGGTGAGGTCACCGCGGAGAGGCTGCCGACCTGTTCGGGGACGTATCGCAGTCCACGGAACGGGATCAGGCGCAGCCCCTGGTCGGCCGGACTTGGTGTGTTCATTTCTGCATCGTATGCGGGCGGCTCCGGTGAGCGACGGGCGATGAGCGATGATCGGACGGAAGCATGGAACGAGGAGCGCGACGGATGAGTCAGGTGAGCAGGAGCGGACCGAGGGGAAGCAGCACCGCGTTGTACGAGGCGTACGATACGGCGCTGCTCGATCTCGACGGAGTGGTGTACGCGGGCGGCCGGGCGATCGTCCACGCCGTCGACTCGTTGGGAACGGCGCGGGACGGCGGGATGCACCTGGCGTACGTGACCAACAACGCTCTGCGGACCCCGGCGGCGGTGGCCGAGCACCTCACCGAGCTGGGGATTCCCGCCGAACCCACCGACGTGATCACCTCGGCGCAGGCGGTGGCGCGGCTGATGGCCGACCAACTGCCCGCCGGGGCGAGGGTGTTGGTGGTGGGCGGTGAGGGGCTGCGGGTCGCGCTGCGGGAGCGGGGCCTGGTGCCGGTGGAGTACGCCGACGACGAACCGGTCGCGGTGGCGCAGGGGTACGGCGGGCCGGACATGGCCTGGGGGCGGTTCGCCGAGGCCGCGTACGCGATCGCGCGCGGGGCGGTGTGGTTCGCGTCCAACACCGACCTGACGATTCCGGGTGCCCGGGGCATCGCGCCGGGCAACGGGGCGGCGGTGGAGGTCGTACGGATCGCCACCGGGGCCGAACCACAGGTGGCCGGGAAGCCGCTGCCGCCGATGCACCGGGAAACGGTGCTGCGGACCGGGGCCGAGCGCCCGCTGGTGGTCGGGGACCGGCTGGACACGGACATCGAGGGTGCCTTCAACGGCGGTGTGGACTCCCTGCTGGTGCTCACCGGAGTGACGGACGCGGCGCAGCTGGTGGCCGCCGGGCCGAGGCACCGCCCCACCTACGTGGACGCGGACCTGCGGGGGCTGCTCACCGCCCAGCCCGAGGTGACGGAGACCGGCCGCGGCTTCGTGTGCGGGGACTGGACGGCGTCGGCGCGCGGGGACGAGCTGGTGCTGGAGGGGGACGGGGACGCGCTCGACGGACTGCGGGCGCTCTGCGGGGCGGCCTGGTCGCACGCCGGGGACGGCTCGTGCGGGCTGGATGCCGGCAAGGCGGTCTCGCGGCTGGGATTGTGATGGGGGCCGGGCCCGAGAGCAGGAGCAGGACCGGGAGCGGGAGCGGGGCGCGAGGGCGGCCCGGAGCCAAGACCTGAGAGAGGGTAGGCTAACCTAACTTCGCTCTGTTGGGTGGGGCCTCGTCCGGACGACGACCCGCCGCGCGGGCGGAACCGGGTCCGGCCCGGCCGCCGCCCGGGTGCGAAGGACGCCCCCTCGCACCCGCCCGCCTCCGACTCCGGGAGTACGACCATGCAGCGCCTCACCGCGGACTCGGTGACCCTCGGCTACGACCGGCGGGTCATCGCGGAGAACCTGTCGGTCGAAATACCCGACAACTCGTTCACGGTGATCGTCGGCCCCAACGCCTGCGGCAAGTCGACCCTGTTGCGGGCGCTGGCCCGGATGCTGAAGCCGGAGAGCGGGCGGGTGCTCCTGGACGGGCAGGCGATCCACTCGATGCCCGCGAAGAAGGTCGCCAGAACGCTGGGGCTGCTGCCGCAGTCTTCCATCGCGCCGGACGGCATCACCGTCGCCGACCTCGTCGGGCGTGGCCGGTACCCGCACCAGGGGCTGTTGCGCCAGTGGTCGCCGGACGACGAACGCATCGTCGGGGAATCGATGGCCGCGACGGGGGTCGACGCGCTGGCGGATCGTTATGTCGACGAATTGTCCGGCGGGCAGCGGCAGCGGGTGTGGATCGCCATGGCGCTCGCCCAGCAGACACCTTTGCTGCTGCTCGACGAGCCGACGACGTACCTCGACATCCAGCACCAGATCGATGTCCTCGACCTCTGCGCGGAGCTGCACGAGACGCAGGGGCGCACCTTGGTGGCCGTGCTGCACGACCTGAACCACGCCGCGCGGTACGCCACTCACCTCGTCGCGATGCGGGACGGCGAGGTGGTCGCCGAGGGGGCGCCGGGCGAGGTCGTCACCGCGGAGCTGGTGGAACGGGTCTTCGGGCTGCGGTGCCAGGTCATCGACGACCCGGAGACCGGGACCCCGCTGGTCGTGCCCGCCGCGCGCAGGCCGCGCGGCGGCGGGGTGGAGGTGTCCGGAGCGCCGGCCGGGGCGGTCGCCGGGGGCTGAGGCCCCCGCACGGGCCCTTCCCGGCCCTTCGCACCGCACCCGCCCCATCGCCGTGGCTCCGGCCGTCGTCACAGCGGCCGCAACAGTGACCCGCGGCCGCAGCAGTGACCGTGGCCACAGCCGTGATCTGCCGCCGCAGCAGTGACCCGTCGGCGCAAGCGAGGCGCTACAGCAGGGATCTGAGCCTCAGCAGGTCCCGGAAGCCGGCTTCCAGCCGGACCCGGCCCGAGCCCCAGGCCCTGGCGAAGTTCAGGTCGCCGTCCACCATCGCCACCAGGTCGTCCCCGGTCATAGCGAGCCGGATCTCGGCCTTCTCCCGGGGCGGACCGTCCACCGTGTCCAGGACCTGGATCCGGCCATCGGCCAGCCGGCCGGTGAACGTGACGTCGAGGTCCTTGATGTGGCAGCTCAGCGAGCGGTCGAGGGCCGCCGCGGCGCGCACGTCGCCGTCGGCCCCCGAGAGGTTGTCGGAAAGTCTGTCGAGCGCGCTGCGGCACTCAGCCATGGTCGCCATCGTGACCGACGGTACCCCAGCCCTTCGCGGTAGCGTTTCCGCATGAGCGACTCGATGCCGGAACAGGGGACGACCACAGCGCCGACGGCGTCCGGGGGAGCGGCGCGGGGCCCGTCCGGCGAGGACCCGGTCCCCGGCGCGGGGGCGCCGCTCGACCCGGCCGCGCCCGCCCCCCTCGGCGTCCCGCGCACCGCCACCGGCGACGCCGGGGTGGACGCGGGGCTGGAGCGTCTCGCCGACGCGGACCACCTCCCGACGGAGGGACACGTCGAGGTGTACGAGGATGTACACCGCGGACTGCGCGAGACGCTGACCGCGCTGGACGCCGGGCCCGTGCCCGCGCCGGTCCCCCCGTACGACCACAGGAGCTGAACCGAACGTGGCAGGAGTGGCACGTCGCCGTCTCGACGCCGAACTGGTGCGCCGCAAGCTGGCGCGCTCGCGCGAACACGCGAGCCAGTTGATCGCCGCCGGGCGGGTGACCGTCGGCGGGAACACCGCGACCAAACCCGCCACCCAGGTCGAGACCAGTGCGGCCGTCGTCGTCATCAAGGACGACAGCGACCCCGAGTACGTCTCGCGCGGCGGGCACAAGCTCGCGGGCGCCCTCGCCGCCTTCGTGCCCCTCGGGCTGACGGTCGAGGGACGGCGGGCCCTGGACGCCGGGGCCTCGACCGGCGGCTTCACCGACGTGCTGCTGCGGGCCGGGGCCGGCCATGTCGTCGCCGTGGACGTCGGCTACGGGCAGCTCGCCTGGTCGCTCCAGTCCGATGCACGCGTCACCGTCAAGGACCGTACCAACGTCCGGGAGTTGACGCTGGAGGCGATCGACGGGCAGCCGGTGGACCTGGTGGTCGGCGACCTGTCGTTCATCCCGCTGGGCCTGGTCCTGCCGGCCCTGGCGCGCTGCGCCGCCCCCGACGCGGACCTGGTCCTCATGGTCAAGCCGCAGTTCGAGGTCGGCAAGGAACGGCTCGGCAGCGGCGGCGTGGTGCGCAGCCCCGAACTGCGGGCCGAGGCGGTCCGGGAAGTGGCGCGCCGGGCCTGGGAGCTGGGGCTCGGGGTGCGGGGAGTGACGGCGAGCCCGCTGCCGGGCCCGTCGGGGAACGTCGAGTACTTTCTGTGGCTGCGGGCCGGAGCACCTGAACTGGATCCCGCGGATGTCGACCGTGCAGTGGCGGAGGGGCCTCGTTGACGACGAATGCAGCACGAATGACGACGAACACGGCACGAACCGTTTTTCTTCTGGCACACACCGGCCGTCCGGCCGCGATCCGCAGTGCCGAACTGGTCGTACAGGGACTGCTGCGCAACGGCCTGGGCGTACGGGTGCTGGCCACCGAGGCGGCCGATCTGCCGCTGCCGCCGTCCGTCGAGACGGTCACGGACACCACGCCCGGGGCCGTGGACGGCTGTGAGCTGCTGATCGTGCTCGGCGGGGACGGGACGCTGCTGCGCGGCGCCGAGTTCTCCCGCGCGTCCGGGGTGCCGATGCTCGGGGTCAACCTCGGCCGGGTCGGTTTCCTCGCCGAGGCCGAGCGGGACGACCTGGACAAGGTCGTCGACCGGGTCGTCACCCGGGCGTACCAGGTCGAGGAACGCATGACCCTCGACGTCCTCGTGCACAGCAACGGAGACCTCGTCCACACCGACTGGGCGCTCAACGAGGCGGCCGTGCAGAAGGTGTCGCCCGAGCGGATGCTGGAGGTCGTCCTGGAGATCGACGGCCGCCCCGTGACCGGATTCGGCTGCGACGGGATCGTCTGCGCCACCCCGACCGGATCGACCGCCTACGCCTTCTCGGCGGGCGGCCCCGTCGTCTGGCCCGAGGTGGAGGCGCTGCTGATGGTGCCGATCAGCGCCCACGCGCTGTTCGCCAAGCCGCTGGTGACCTCGCCCACCTCGGTGCTGGCCGTCGAGGTCCAGCAGCACACCCCGCACGGGGTGCTCTGGTGCGACGGGCGCAGGACCGTGGAGCTGCCCGCCGGGGCGCGGGTCGAGGTGCGCCGCGGCGCGGTGCCCGTACGGCTCGCCCGGCTGCACCACGCCTCGTTCACGGACCGGCTGGTCGCGAAGTTCGCCCTGCCGGTCTCCGGGTGGCGGGGCGCACCGCACTGAGCGACGGACATTCCCCCGGAGGTGTTGCGAATCCTTCGTGTACACACGGGAGAGTGAGGGCACGGGGGCGGGGTCCGTCGCACATCGGGGCCCGGACCTCGTAAGGTCGTCTCCGTGTTGGAGGAGATGCGGATACGGTCGCTCGGAGTCATCGACGACGCGGTGGTGGAGCTGTCACCCGGCTTCACCGCGGTGACGGGTGAGACCGGCGCGGGCAAGACCATGGTCGTCACCAGTCTGGGGCTGCTGCTCGGCGGGCGCGCCGACCCGGCCCTGGTACGGATCGGGGCCAAGGCCGCCGTCGTCGAGGGCCGGATCACGGTGTCCGAGGGCGACGCCGTCGCCCTGCGGGCCGAGGAGGCCGGGGCCGAGATCGAGGACGGGGCGCTGCTGATCAGCCGCACGGTTTCCGCGGAGGGGCGCTCCCGGGCGCATCTCGGCGGCCGGTCCGTGCCGGTCGGGGTGCTCTCCGAACTCGCCGACGAACTCGTCGCCGTGCACGGCCAGACCGACCAGCAGGGGCTGCTCAAGCCCGCCCGGCAGCGGCAGGCGCTCGACCGGTACGCGGGCGACGACGTCGCCGTGCCGCACGCCGAGTACGCCGCGGCGTACCGGCGGCTGCGGGCCGTCGTCACCGAACTCGACGAGCTGACCACCCGGGCCCGGGAACGCGCCCAGGAAGCGGATCTGCTGCGCTTCGGGCTGAACGAGATCGCCGCGGTCGAGCCCCTGACCGGTGAGGACGCCGACCTGGCGGCCGAGGCGGAGCGGCTCGGTCACGCCGAGGCGCTCGCCTCCGCGGCGTCCCTCGCGCACACCGCGCTCGCGGGCAACCCCGAGGACCCCGAGGGCATCGACGCGACGACCGTGGTCGCGGCGGCGGGGCGGGCCCTGGAGGCGGTGCGCAACCACGACCCGGCCCTGGCGGCGCTCGCCGACCGGATCGGCGAGATCTCGATCCTGCTCGCCGACGTGGCGGGCGAACTGGCCGGTTACGCCGACCAGTTGGACGCGGACCCGTTGCGGCTCGCCGCAGTCGAGGAGCGCCGCGCCGCGCTCACCGCGCTCACCCGGAAGTACGGCGAGGACATCACCGCCGTGCTCGCCTGGGCCCGGGAGGGCGCCGCCCGGCTCACCGAGCTGGAGGGGGACGACGACCGCATCGGCGAGCTGACGGCGGAGCGGGACGCGCTGCGCGCCGAACTCTCCGTCCTGGGGCAGTCGTTGACCGATGCGCGCAACCGTGCCGCGGCGCTCTTCGCCGAGGCCGTGACCGCGGAGCTGGCCTCGCTCGCCATGCCGCACGCCCGGGTCTCCTTCGCCATCCGGCAGATCGAGGCGCCCGACGAGGCGTCCGGCATCGAGATCGACGGCCGGAGCGTGGCCTACGGACCGTCCGGCGCCGACGAGGTCGAACTGCTGCTGGCCCCGCACCCCGGGGCCCCGCCGCGGCCGATCGCCAAGGGGGCCTCGGGCGGCGAGCTGTCCCGGGTGATGCTGGCGGTCGAGGTGGTCTTCGCGGGCGCCGACCCCGTGCCCACGTACCTCTTCGACGAGGTCGATGCGGGTGTCGGCGGCAAGGCCGCGGTCGAGGTCGGACGGCGGCTCGCCAAGCTCGCCAGGTCCGCGCAGGTCGTCGTGGTCACGCACCTGCCGCAGGTGGCGGCGTTCGCGGACCGGCAGCTGCTGGTGGAGAAGACCGTCGACGGGGCGGTGACCAGCAGCGGGGTCAAGGTCCTGGAGGGCGAGGACCGGGTACGGGAGCTGTCGCGGATGCTCGCGGGCCAGGAGGACTCCGAGACGGCACGGGCCCACGCGGAGGAACTGCTGGCCGCGGCACGGGTGGAGGGCTGAGGCGCCCCGTGCGCGGTTCCATCGGTGCCGGGCACGACCGACGCGGGCCCGGCGTCGCCCTGCGCGGCCCGGCGCGCAGGGGAGGGGCGTTCGGCGGGGTCATGGTGTCCGGCGCGGCCTCGGCGGCCGTCGCGACGGGCGTGTACCGGGCGTTGCGGCTCCGGCCGCGCGGGCGCTGGCAGCGCGTCAACCAGGCGGGCCGGACCGTCGATCTGTACGCCGGACCCGCCGCGGTGCTCGGTACCGCGGCCGGAGCGGCGCTGCTGCCCCGGCCGGCCCGCACCCGGTGCGCCGCCGTGCTCGCCGTACTGGCGGCCGGTGGCTGTGGTGCGTACGACGACTTCGCGGGTGCGGGCGACCCGCGCCGCGGATTCCGCGCCCACCTGGGCGCGCTGCGCGACGGCGAGGTGACCAGCGGCGCGGTGAAACTCCTCGGGATCGGGGCCGCCGGGCTCGCGGCCGGTGCGCTGCTCCGGGAACGGCCCGTCGACCGGGTGCTCGCCGCGGTCGTGATCGCCGGGAGCGCACACCTCGTCAACCTGACGGACGTACGGCCCGCGGCCGCCGCCACGACCGTGCTCGCCCTCGGCGCGCCGGGGCTGTGGCGCGGCGGGCTCACCGCCGCACCGCTGGGGGCCGTGGCGGCGCTCGTCGCCGACGACCTGGGAGAACGGACGATGATCGGGGACGCCGGGGCCCACGCCCTGGGGGCGGCCCTCGGGGTCGCGGCCGTCGCAGCCGGGGGCCGGGCCGGACTCGTCGCCCACGCGGCCGGGCTCGTCGCGGCGGCGGTGCACGGGGACCGGATCAGCCGGCTCGCCCGGACGCTGCCGGACCGCTGACGGAGGGGGTTTCTCCCGTCGGCGGGACCCGTCCTCCTGACCACTGGTCAACATTGCGCCAATTTCTCGCCCGTGAGGGTGATAGGGCGTGTGCCGTTGTTGCGATGTGGGCAGGAACGGCGCCTCGACCGTGCCGGAACGTGCGTACGGACTGGCATCCTTGGCGGTGCAATCACCGCCGACTCGGGAGCCCCGGGAGCCATTCAACGTGTCACAGCTGCGTACGGTCCAAGTCCTGGGGGGCGGCAGCGCGGGCAGCAGTGCCCACGTCGGTTCGCTGACCGCGGGACTGGTGGCGAGGGGCGTGCACGTCACCGTCTGCGCCCCCTCCGAACTGGACCGCACCCACGACTACTCCGGCACGGGAGCCCTCTTCGCCCCCGTGCCGCGACGCAGCGACCCCGCCGCCGTCGCCGCCCTGCGCGCCGCCTGCGCGACGGCGGACGTGGTCCACGCGCACGGCCTGCACGCCGCCGTGCGCGCCTCCCTCGCGCTCGGCGGCCTGGACATCCCCCTGGTCGTCACCTGGCACGCCCGGGCCCTCGCCGGGGGCGCCCGCGCCCGGCTGCTGCGCCTGATGGAACGAAGGGCCGCCCGCGCGGCCGCGGTCGTGCTCGGCACGACGTCGGAACTGGTCGACCGGGCGCGGCGCCGGGGCGCGCGCGACGCCAGGCTCGCCCCCGTCTCCGCCCCCGCGCCCCGCCGGCCCGAGCCGAACTCCGGGGAGGCCGACAAGGCGAGGGCCGAACTCGGCGTGGTCGAGCGGCCGTTGATCGTGTCGTACGGGAGCCTCGTACCGCATCACGGGTACGGCACCCTGCTCGACGCCGCGCGGCTGTGGTGCGACCTCGATCCCGCGCCGCTGCTGGTCATCGCGGGCGAGGGGCGGGAGCGGGCCGCCCTGCAGCGCCGGATCAGGAACGAGGAGCTGTCCGTCCGGATCGTCGGCGACCACGACGACCCCACCGGGCTCCTCGCCATGGCCGACCTGGCCGTGCTGTCCAGCAGCTGGGAGGCGCGTTCGGTGCTGGCCCAGGAGGCGCTGCGGCTCGGGGTGCCGCTGGTCGCCACCGCGGTCGGCGGGGTGCCCGAACTCGTCGGCGACGCCGCGGAACTCGTGCCGTGCGAGGACCCCGGGGCGCTCGCGCGGGCGGTGGCCGGACTGCTCTGCGATCCGCGCCGGCGCGCGCAACTGGCGGCGGCGGGGCCGGTACAGGCCGCGACCTGGCCCACCGAGGACGACACCATCGCCCAAGTGCTCAGCATCTACGACGAGTTGACCCAGCCACTGGCGACGCGGGGGCGATGACCCCGGTCCTAGGGGGTGTGGCGGCGGGCCCGCAGGGCCAGGCTCAGGGCCAGCACCGCCTGCGGGTCGTCCAGATCGGTGCCGAGCAGCTCGCCGATCCGGGCCAGCCGGTTGTACAGCGTCTGACGGTTCAGATGCAGCTCCCGCGCGGTCTCCGCCTTGCGGCCCGCGTGGGCCAGGTACGTCTCCAGCGTCGGCAGCAGCGGGGGGCGCGAGGTGCGGTCGTGATCGCGCAGCGGACCGATCGCCCGGTCCACGAACGCCGCCAGGTCCGGGTGGTCCCGCAACCGCCACAGCAGCAGGTCGATGTCCAGGCGCCGGGCGTCGTACCAGGGCCGGTCGCCGAGCCCGTGCGCGGCCGTCGCCGTCTCCGCCGCGTGCCGCAGCCCCGCACCGGCCGCCGCCCAGCCGCCCGCCACCCCCACCACCACGACCGGCGGATGCGACCCGGCGCGCTCCAGACCGGCCCGCTCCACCCCCGCCCGCAGTGCCGCCGCGACCCGGTCCGCGACCGCCGTGCGCTCCGTCTCGGACCGCAGCCCGAGCAGCACCGGGACCCGGCCCTCCACGGGGCGCACGCCGAGCAGCACCGGCACCCCCACGGACGCGAGCTCCTCCAGCACCGCCCGCGCCAGCAACGCCCAGTTCCCCGACACGGACAGCTCGGGCGCCAGCCGCATCACGACCGGCAGCAGCGGTATGTTGCCCGGCTTGAAGCCCAGGACGCGGGCCTGCGCCGGGGCGTCCTCCGGGGTGATCCGGCCCTCGGCGAGATCCGTGAGGAAGTCGCCCCGGCCGCGGGCCGCGAGCTCCTCCTCCTGACGGGCCTGCATCAGCACGACGGCCAGGATCCCCGCCGCCCGCTCCGCCGCCATCCGGTGCACGGTCACCAACGGCCCGGACACCGCCAGCAGCACCAGCCGGGCCCGTACCGAACCCGTCCCGGGGCCGCCGCCCGGCACGTCCACCAGCACCGAACCGGTGGGCGGGGTCTGCCGGGCCGCCCGGTCGCCGCGCATCCCCTCCCACACCTGGAGCGGATCGGCGCCGACCGTGCCGGAGCCGGGGCCCGCCGCGTACAGCAGCTGGCCGTCCGCCGTCTCCAGGAAGACCGGGTTGGCGGTGAAGTCCGCCAGGATGCCCAGCACCTGGGGCACCCCGCCACCGTCGAGGAGCGCCTCCGTGCACCGGCGGTGCACGTCCTCGGCCTGCCGCAGCAGGGCGTAGTGGCCGTTGACGATCTCGGTGTGGATCTCCTCGGTCACCGTCACGAACGGCACCTCGCGGTGCAGCTGCACCAGCGGCAGCCCCGCGGCCCGGGCGGCGTCCACTATCGACGCGGGCAGCCTGCTGAAGCGCGGCCCGAGTTCGACCACCAGGGCGGCGATCTTGCGCTCGGCGAGCCTGCGGACGAAGGCGCGCTGCTCGGCGGGGCGGGTACCGAGCCCCAGGCCGGTGGTCAGCAGCAGCTCACCGCCCTTGAGCAGCGAGGCGATGTTGGGGACCTCGCCCGCGTGCACCCAGCGCACCGTACGGTTCAGCCGGTCCGCGCCGGCCACCACCTCCGGGAGCCCGCTGCGCAGCCCCGGCAGCTCCAGGGCCCGCTGCACGGTGATTCCGCCTTGCGTCTCCACTGCCTCTGGCCTCGCGCTTCCACTCGGATCGGACGGGCGATCGCCCTGCTCAGGAAGGTACCCGGTTCCGGACGGCCGGGGGACGGGAGAGGCCGGGGAGGCTGTTGACAGGGGCGGGCACCGCTGCGATCTTGTGACCCCCGCCCGGTTCCGGCCGAGCGGCCCCATCGGGAGCGGACCTGGAGCAGACGTGGACGACGACGCACCGGCGGGCACGAGCGGCCCGGGGCTCTTCGGCCCCCTGGTCGGAGCCGACTGGCTGGGGCCGCGGCTGAACCGGCCGGGACTGGTGGTCCTCGACGCCTCCGTGGGCGCGCACCGGGGATCGGAGCTGCGGATCCCGGGCGCGAGGACCTTCGACATCGACGGGGCGCTGTCCGACCACGACGGACCCCTGCCCCACACGATGCCCGCCCCCGACCGGTTCACCGAGGAACTGCGCTCCCTGGGCGTGCACGACACCGACACCGTCGTCGTCTACGACTGCGCGGGCATCTACTCCAGCGCCCGCGCCTGGTGGATGCTGCGCGCGATGGGCTTCGACCGGGCCGCGGTGCTCGACGGCGGCCTGCCCGCCTGGACGGACGCCGGACTGCCGGTGGAGGCCACGGAGCCCGCGGGGTCCGGCCCGGCGGTGGCCCGCGGCGACTTCACCGCCCGGCCGCGCCCGGAGCTGTTCGCCGACGGCGCGCAGGTGGCGGCGGCCCTGTCCGACCCCGGCGCGGCCGTCCTCGACGCCCGGTCCCGGGAACGGTTCGCCGGCATGGTCCCCGAGCCCCGGCCGGGACTGCGCGCCGGACACATGCCGGGCGCGGTCAACCTGCCCTTCGACGAGGTCCGGCGCGAGGGCCGGATGCGCCCGGCGGACGAACTGCGCGCGATGTTCACCGCCCTCGCCGGGGAGCGCGAGCGGCTGCTGTTCAGCTGCGGATCGGGCGTCACCGCGTGCGTCGTGGCGCTCGGCGCCGTACTGGCGGGCTACGACGACACGGCCGTGTACGACGGGTCCTGGAGCGAATGGGGGCTGCCGTCGGAACGCCCCGTCGTGACCGGGACGGACGACGCCGCCCCACTGCGCTGAGCCGCACCCCCCGCCCCGTCGGCCGTGCGGTGGACGTCACCGGGGCCGACCGGGCAGGGGGTACGGACAGTCACCGCCGGTTCAACCGGCGTACGCCCCGCTCGCCGTCAGCCGCAGCGCGGTGTCGATCAGCGGCACGTGGCTGAACGCCTGGGGGAAGTTGCCCACCTGGCGCTGGAGCCGGGGATCCCACTCCTCCGCGAGCAGGCCCAGGTCGTTGCGCAGGGCCAGCAGCCGCTCGAAGAGCTGGCGCGCCTCGTCGACCCGGCCGATCATCGCCAGGTCGTCCGCCAGCCAGAACGAACAGGCCAGGAACGCGCCCTCGTCGCCCTCCAGACCGTCGACGCCCGCGTCCTCGCCCGCGGTGGGGTAGCGCAGCACGAAGCCGTCCTCGGTGGACAGCTCGCGCTGGATCGCCTCGATCGTGCCGATCACGCGCTTGTCGTCCGGCGGCAGGAAGCCCATCTGCGGGATCAGGAGCAGGGAGGCGTCCAGCTCCCGCGAGCCGTAGGACTGGGTGAAGGTGTTGCGCTCGGGGTCGTAACCCCGTTCGCAGACGTCCCGGTGGATCTCGTCGCGCAGTTCCCGCAACCGCTCCAGCGGGCCCTCCGCGTCCCCGGACTCGATCAGCTTGATGGTGCGGTCGACGGCGACCCAGGCCATCACCTTCGAGTGGACGAAGTGCCGGCGCGGGCCGCGCACCTCCCAGATGCCCTCGTCCGGCTCGTCCCAGTGCTTCTCCAGGTACTCGATCAGCTTGAGCTGGAGGCCGGTCGCGTAGTCGTTGCGGGTCAGCCCGGTCATGTGGGCGAGGTGGAGCGCCTCGGTGACCTCGCCGTACACGTCCAGCTGGAGCTGGCCCGCCGCGCCGTTGCCGACCCGGACCGGGGCCGAGTTCTCGTAGCCGGGCAGCCAGTCCAGCTCGGCCTCGCCCAGCTCCCGCTCGCCCGCGATCCCGTACATGATCTGCAGGTTCTCCGGGTCTCCGGCTACCGCCCGCAGCAGCCACTCGCGCCAGGCACGGGCCTCTTCCCGGTAGCCGGTGCGCAGCAGCGAGGAGAGGGTGATCGCGGCGTCGCGCAGCCAGGTGTAGCGGTAGTCCCAGTTGCGGGAGCCGCCGATGTCCTCCGGCAGCGAGGTGGTCGGCGCGGCGACGATGCCGCCGGTCGGTGCGTACGTCAAAGCCTTGAGGGTGATCAGGGAACGGACCACGGCCTCCCGGTAGGGCCCGTGGTACGTGCACTGTTCGACCCACTCGCGCCAGAAGTCCGCGGTGGCGTCCAGCGACCCCTCCGGGTCCGGCAGGCCCGGCGGCTCGCGGTGCGAGAGCTGCCAGCTGATCGTGAACGCGATCCGGTCGCCCGGCGCGACGGTGAAGTCGGAGTACGTCGTCAGGTTCTCGCCGTAGGTGTCGGCGGGGGTGTCCAGCCAGACGGAGTCCGGGCCCGCGACGGCGACCGTGCGGCCGTCGACCTTGTGGACCCAGGGGGTGACCCGTCCGTAGCTGAACCGCATCCGCAGCTCCGAACGCATCGGCACGCGGCCGCTGATCCCCTCCACGATCCGGATCACCTGCGGCGCTCCGTCGCGCGGCGGCATGAAATCGGTCACCTTCACCGTTCCGCGCGGTGTGTCCCACTCCGATTCCAGGATGAGGGAGTCACCGCGGTAGCGACGGCGGTCCGCGGCCTGCGGTTCGGCGCCGTCCGCCCGCGCGGGACCCAGGCGCCAGAAGCCATGCTCCTCAGTACCCAGCAGTCCCGCGAAGACGGCGTGTGAATCGAAGCGGGGAAGGCACAGCCAGTCCACTGTGCCGTCCCGGCAGACCAGGGCGGCGGTCTGCATGTCTCCGATGAGTGCGTAATCCTCGATGCGCCCGGCCACGTGCGTCTCCAGTCGAACGGCCATGTCGCCCCGTAGGGCATTACTGCGGGTCAAGAGGTCGTCGCAAGGGGTGTGGTGGGAACCTGCGAACGTGTCACCTCGCCCGGGGCAAGTGTCCGAGCAGGATACGACGCACTCCGATGATCTGCGCGACTGTCTTGACAACCGGGCTGACCCGAACGGGTGTGTGCGCGGACACTCGTGGTGATCATGCGAGGTGGGGGTCGGGGCGACGCCGGAAGCGGGCCCCCCGCCGCGCTGATACCCTGGTAGCCCGTGGACCGGTGGTCGTCCGCAACCGCAGACGAGGCCCCCGAACCGCAGCGACGGCACCTCCGGAGTCTCCGGACGAGAACGCCGGTACGCACCTCACGATCGCGACCACGGGAGCCCCCTTTGGCTATGCAGCCCACATCCACGACGACCAAGCACATCTTCGTCACCGGGGGTGTCGCCTCTTCCCTCGGCAAGGGTCTGACTGCCTCCAGCCTCGGTGCCCTGCTCAAGGCGCGTGGCCTCCGGGTCACCATGCAGAAGCTCGACCCGTACCTGAACGTCGACCCGGGCACGATGAACCCGTTCCAGCACGGTGAGGTGTTCGTCACCAACGACGGCGCCGAGACCGACCTGGACATCGGCCACTACGAACGCTTCCTCGACGTCGACCTCGACGGTTCCGCCAACGTCACCACCGGCCAGGTCTACTCGCAGGTGATCGCCAAGGAGCGGCGCGGCGAGTACCTCGGTGACACCGTGCAGGTCATCCCGCACATCACCAACGAGATCAAGCACCGCATCCGCCGCATGGCCACCGACGACGTCGACGTCGTGATCACCGAGGTCGGCGGCACGGTCGGCGACATCGAGTCGCTGCCGTTCCTGGAGACCGTCCGCCAGGTCCGCCACGAGGTCGGCCGGGACAACGTCTTCGTCGTGCACATCTCGCTGCTGCCCTACATCGGCCCGTCCGGCGAGCTCAAGACCAAGCCGACCCAGCACTCCGTCGCCGCCCTGCGCAACATCGGCATCCAGCCCGACGCCATCGTGTTGCGCGCCGACCGCGACGTGCCGACCGCCATCAAGCGCAAGATCTCGCTGATGTGCGACGTCGACGAGGCCGCCGTGGTCGCCGCCATCGACGCCAAGTCGATCTACGACATCCCGAAGGTGCTGCACACCGAGGGCCTGGACGCCTACGTCGTGCGCAAGCTCGACCTGCCGTTCCGCGACGTCGACTGGACGACCTGGGACGACCTGCTGGACCGCGTCCACAACCCCGACCACGAGATCACCGTCGCGCTCGTCGGCAAGTACATCGACCTGCCCGACGCCTACCTCTCGGTCACCGAGGCCATCCGGGCCGGCGGCTTCGCCAACAAGGCGCGGGTCAAGGTCAAGTGGGTCGCCTCGGACGACTGCAAGACCCCGGCCGGCGCCGCCCGGCAGCTCTCCGACGTCGACGCGATCTGCGTCCCCGGCGGCTTCGGCGACCGCGGTGTCAACGGCAAGATCGGCGCCATCCAGTACGCCCGTGAGAACAGGGTGCCGCTGCTCGGCCTCTGCCTCGGCCTGCAGTGCATCGTGATCGAGGCGGCGCGCAACCTCGCCGGGATCCCCGACGCCAACTCCACCGAGTTCGACGCCGCCACCGCGCACCCCGTCATCTCGACGATGGAGGAGCAGCTGGCGTACGTCGAGGGCGCGGGCGACCTGGGCGGCACCATGCGGCTCGGGCTGTACCCGGCGAAGCTCGCCGAGGGCTCGGTGGTCCGCGAGGCGTACGACGACCAGCCGTACGTGGAGGAGCGCCACCGCCACCGCTACGAGGTCAACAACGCCTACCGGGCCGAGCTGGAGAAGAAGGCCGGTCTGGTCTTCTCCGGCACCTCCCCGGACAACAAGCTCGTCGAGTACGTCGAGTACCCGCGCGAGATCCACCCCTACCTGGTCGCCACCCAGGCCCACCCGGAGCTCCGCTCCCGCCCGACCCGCCCCCACCCGCTCTTCGCGGGCCTGGTCAGGGCGGCCGTCGAGCGCAAGGTCGCCGCGGCCTCGGGCAAGTAGTCCGGCGCCGCACAGGCATTAACGTTGACCGGGGTACGGATCCACCGAGGATGCGTGCCCCGGTTTCTGTTTTTCGTGGGAGGACGTAGATGGGTTTCCAGGACACGCCCGAGGAGTGGCAGGTCATCGCGACCGAGACACCCTTCACCGGCAACAAGACCAGCGTCCGCACCGACGAAGTGGTGATGCCGGACGGCACGGTCGTGCGCCGCGACTACCAGGTCCACCCGGGCTCGGTCGCCGTGCTCGCGCTCGACGGGGAGGGCCGGGTCCTCGTCCTGCGGCAGTACCGCCACCCGGTGCGCCACAAGCTCTGGGAGATCCCGGCCGGACTGCTCGACGTCCCCGGCGAGAACCCGCTGCACGCCGCCCAGCGCGAGCTGTACGAGGAGGCGCACGCCAAGGCCGAGGACTGGCGGGTGCTGACCGACGTCTACACCACGCCGGGCGGCTGCGACGAGGCCGTACGGATCTTCCTGGCCCAAAACCTCTCCGAGGCCGACGGGGAGCGCTTCGAGGTCTCCGAGGAGGAGGCGGACATGGAGCTGGCCCGGGTGCCGCTCCAGGAGCTGGTGCGGGGCGTGCTCGCGGGGGAGCTGCACAACAACTGCCTCGTCGTGGGCGTCCTCTCGCTCGCGGCGGTGCTCGCGGGCGACGGGATCGACTCGCTGCGCCCGGCCGAGGCGCCGTGGCCGGCCCGCCCGTTCGAGGCCTGACGGGGCGCGGACAGCGGGCCGCGGCCACCGGGGCCGATCGCGGGCCCGGGGTGTCCGGGCCCCGGTGCTCCGCCGCACGGGCCGACGAAACCCCTTGATCGGAAAAGATGATGATCCGATCGAGGGACCTCCGCGCCCTGCTCCACCGAAATCGCCCACGCGTCTGAACTACGCTCGGAACGCCCTGTCCGGAGCCCCGGCGGGCGACGCGTGCAGCGAAGTGGAGCGTGGCCCGTGACGGATCAGGCGGTGGACACCAGCGGCCCGGCCGAGGCGGCGGGCAGCGAGGAGCCGTCCGGCACCGCCCCGCCCCGACTCCTGGGCCGCGAACGCGAGTTGAAGCAGCTGCGGGCCGACATCGAACGGACCGGCCTGGACACCCTGGCCGGCCGCAAGGCCGCCCGCGCCCGGGTCCTGCTGATCGCCGGACGCCCCGGCTCCGGACGCACCGCGCTCGCCGCCGAACTCGCCCGCGGGCTGCTCGCCGACGGCGGCCACCCCGACGGACTGCTCCGCGCCAGACTCACCGACCCCGACGGCATGCCGGTCCCCACCGAGCGCACCGCCCGCGAACTGCTCGGCCGACTGGGAGTGACGGGGCCGCCCGGCGCGGACGGCGACGAACTCTCCGAGCTGCTCCGCCGGGAGCTCGCCGGCCGCCGCGTCCTGCTGCTCCTGGACGACGCGGCGGACGCGGAACAGGTGGACCCGCTGCTGCCCGACAACCCGGACTGCCTGGTCGTCGCCACCTCCGGGGGCCCGCTGACCGGGATTCCCGACGTCCGCCCCTGCACCATCGGCGGTCTGGACCCGGGCGCCGCCGTGAAGATGCTCGCCCGCACCATCGGACAGGTCAGGATCACCGTCGACCCGCGGACCGCCGAGAGCCTGGCCGAGGAGTGCGGCGGGCTGCCGGCCGCCCTGGTCATGGTCGCCGGGCTGCTCGCCGCCCAGCCCATGGCGTCGGTCGCCGACATCACCGGACAGCTGCGCGAGCTGCCGGAGGAGGACACCGACCGGTCCGCCGGCTCCCGCCCGCTGGCCCGGGTCTTCCGGCTGGTCCACGAATCCCTGCCGGCCACCGCCGCCCGGATACTGCGCCTGCTCGCCCTGGCCCCCGCCGGACTCGTCGACGCCCACACCGCCTCCGCGCTGGCCGGCTGCTCGGTCTCGGCCGCCCAGCGGACCCTCGACGACTTCGTGGCCCTGGGACTGCTGCACAGCAACGGGGCCGGCCGGCCGCAGTACGAGCTGCCCGGCTGCCTCACCCCGTTGCTGCGGACACTGCTGGAGACCCGGGAGCGCCCGGCGGAGATCCAGCTCGCCGGGGCCCGGCTGCTGGAGCGGACCGTACGGCTGCTGCAGTCCTGCCGGGCGACCACCGACCCGGAGGGCTCCCCGGCCCGGCGCAAGCTCGCCGGGCTGCCGCGGTCGCTGCGCTTCCCCAACCCCGAGGCGGCCGCCGAATGGCTGCGGACCCGCCGCCCGGCGCTGCTGGCCTCGGCTGCGATGGCCGTCGAGGACGGCGAACTCGACACGCTGGCGCGGCGGTTGGTGGCCGCCCTGGTGCGGGCGCTGGCCGCGCACCAGGGCACCGAGGCGGCCGCCCCCGACCTGTACGGGCTGCACGGCCTGGTGCTGGCCGTCGCCGAACGGCGCGACCTGCCGCGCGAGCGGGCCGCAGCGCTCCTCAACCTCGCCGACCTCGACGCCGGGACCGGCCGCACCCGGGAGGCGCTGGCCCGGTACCGGGCCGCGCTGGACGCCGGACGGGAGGCGAAGGACCCGTACGCCACCGGCCGCGCGATGGAATCCGTGGGCGGCGCCTACGCCGAGCTGGGCGACTACCAGCGGGCCGCCGACTGGTACGGCCGGGCGCTGGCGCAACGGCTCACCCGGGAGGAGCGGGCCGACGAGGCACGGCTGTACGGGCGGCTCGGCGCCGTCCACACCTACGCCGGGCGGTACGGCGAGGCGCTGCGGAACTGGCGGGCCGCGGCGGCCGGGTACCGCAGGCTCGGCGACGTGCCCGCCCAGGCGCGGGCGCTGAGCGAGGCGGCCCGCGTCCAGGAGTACGCGGGCCGGCCGCGCGAGTCGCTGCACACCTGCCGGGAGGCCGTGGAATGGGCCAGGCGGGCCGGTGACGTGCGGCTGCAGGCGGCGCTGGAGCTCCGGCTGGCCGACACGCTCGACCGGCTCGGCGACCCGGCCGCTGCGGGCCTGCACCGGGGCGTGGCGGACAGATTGCTGGACCAGCAGGGCTCGACCTGCGAAATCCGTAGTGCAGCGACAGAAAAATAATGCTTTGTAAGGCTAGACAGTACGAAACCCTTCATTAGACTGGCTGTGCCGCGTGTGTTCGCGGTATCTCCATTTACGTAGTGTCTATCCGGGTATGTATGGGTATGCCCGGGTAACCCTCTGAGTCAAGGACCGTGATCGACGTGAAGGTCGGCATCCCCCGCGAAGTCAAGAACAACGAGTTCCGCGTGGCGATCACGCCTGCCGGTGTGAACGAGCTCGTCCGTCACGGCCACCAGGTCGTCGTCGAGCAGAACGCCGGTGCCGGCTCCTCGATCACGGACGAGGAGTACGTGGCCGCGGGGGCGCAGATCCTGCCCACCGCCGACGAGGTCTGGGCCACCGCCGACCTGCTGCTCAAGGTCAAGGAGCCGGTCGCCGAGGAGTACCACCGCCTGCGCAAGGACCAGACCCTCTTCACCTACCTCCACCTCGCCGCCTCCCGCGAGTGCACCGACGCGCTGCTGGAGTCGGGCACCACCGCCATCGCCTACGAGACGGTCGAGACCGCGAACCGCGCGCTCCCGCTGCTCGCCCCGATGTCCGAGGTCGCGGGCCGGCTGGCCCCGCAGGTCGGCGCCTACCACCTGATGCGCTCGGTCGGCGGCCGCGGCGTGCTGCCGGGCGGCGTCCCGGGCACGGCGGCCGGCAAGGCGGTCGTCATCGGCGGCGGCGTCTCCGGCTGGAACGCCACCCAGATCGCCGTCGGCCTCGGCTTCCACGTCACGCTGCTCGACAAGGACATCAACAAGCTCCGCGAGGCGGACAAGATCTTCGGCACCAAGGTGCAGACGGTCGTCTCCAACGCCTTCGAGCTGGAGAAGGCGGTCCTCGAGGCCGACCTCGTCATCGGTGCCGTGCTCATCCCCGGTGCGAAGGCCCCGAAGCTGGTCACCAACGAGCTCGTCGCCAGGATGAAGCCCGGAAGTGTCCTTGTCGACATCGCGATCGACCAGGGCGGCTGCTTCGAGGACTCGCACCCCACGACCCACGCCGAGCCGACCTTCAAGGTCCACAACTCGGTCTTCTACTGCGTCGCGAACATGCCGGGCGCGGTGCCGAACACCTCCACGTACGCCCTCACCAACGCCACGCTGCCGTACATCGTGGAGCTCGCCAACCGCGGCTGGGCCGAGGCGCTGCGCCGGGACGCCGCGCTCGCCAAGGGCCTCAACACCCATGACGGCAAGGTCGTCTACCGCGAGGTGGCCGAGGCCCACGGTCTGGAGCACGTCGAGCTGAGCTCGCTCCTCGGCTGACGTCCTTCCGGCGACCCGAAAGGTCGCGGCGGGGAGGCGCCCCACCTCCCGTCAACCTCATGCGTCCGGCCGGACCTTGCCGAGCAAGGTCCGGCCGGACGCATGTCGGCACCCGCGCGGAGCGCGTTCAACTCGTCTCGAACGTAACTCTTCAACCGATTCGTACACCGGTTAAAAGTGCGCCGTGATGGCCACATGCCCTTGACAGGGAGGTGTTCGATTGCCGACACATCGGGCCGGGTCCGGCGGATTGTGTTGCTGCGAAGCGGTGACACGCCATAGAGTCGCCAATCGTCGGCATGGTGCCACGCTGACCTATCGATAAGTTTCCTGGTCACATCCAAGGAGGTAAGACGACTTGTGAATGAGTCGACATTTACTCCCGGGGGTGTACAACCAGGGATGCCTGCGCGGGGCCAGAGCCCGAACGGGCTGGAGGCTGTCGGCTCCGTCGCTGTCCGCGCCTTCTCCACCCCACAGCACATGACGACAGCCCCCCAGATGATGGACGGCCTACACGTGAACGCCATGGCCGGCAACGAGAGTGGCCGGGAGACCGCCCGCTTCGCCGACTTCGACGAGGTGCCCCAGGGGCACTTCTACGACCCCGACGCCGAGTACGAGCCCGACCCGGAGTACGCGGCCACCCTCGCGCCCGACGCTGCCCGCCAGCGCCGCGAGCGGATCGGCCCGACCGGTCGGCCCCTGCCCTACTTCCCGATCCCGGGCCCGCTGACCGACCACGGTCCCGCGAAGATCATCGCGATGTGCAACCAGAAGGGCGGCGTCGGCAAGACCACGTCGACCATCAACCTGGGTGCCGCGCTCGCGGAGTACGGACGCCGGGTCCTGCTCGTCGACTTCGACCCGCAGGGAGCCCTGTCGGTCGGGCTCGGCGTCAACCCGATGGAACTCGACCTCACGGTCTACAACCTGCTCATGGAGCGGGGCATGTCGGCCGACGAGGTCCTGCTGAAGACCGCGGTCCCCAACATGGACCTGCTGCCCAGCAACATCGACCTGTCCGCCGCCGAGGTGCAGCTGGTGAGCGAGGTCGCCCGGGAGTCCACGCTGCAGCGCGCCCTGAAGCCGCTGATGGCCGATTACGACTACATCGTGATCGACTGTCAGCCCTCGCTGGGTCTGCTCACCGTGAACGCCCTGACGGCCGCCCACAAGGTCATAGTGCCGCTCGAGTGCGAGTTCTTCGCGTTGCGCGGTGTGGCATTGCTCACCGAGACCATCGAGAAGGTCCAGGAGCGGCTCAACCCCGACCTGGAGCTCGACGGCATCCTCGCCACCATGTACGACTCCCGCACGGTGCACAGCCGTGAGGTCCTCGCGCGCGTCGTCGAGGCGTTCGACGACCACGTCTACCACACGGTCATCGGGCGCACCGTGCGCTTCCCGGAGACCACGGTCGCCGGCGAACCCATCACCACGTACGCCTCCAACTCGGTCGGTGCCGCCGCCTATCGCCAGCTCGCCAGGGAGGTGCTCGCCCGGTGTCACGCCGAGTGAGTCTGCCCGGGGCCGACGAACTGTTCCGTACCACCGGGGGGATGGGGCTGCAGGCCTCCTCCCCCGGGGACCGGCGGCGCAAGGCGAACGGCGAGGCCCGGGTGCCGGGCCCCGCCGGTGAGAGCGACGCCGGGGCGGACGGAACCGGGACGGACACCGCGCAGGAGAGCACGGCCGCACCGCGCGAGGAGCACTCCGCGGCGGACGCCGACGCGGGGAGTCGCGCAGCCGCGGCGGCGAGGGCGGCCGGGTCGCGGCGGCCGCCCAGGCGGGGCGCAGGTCCCCGCAGCCGGCCCCGTCGGCCGCGCAGGAGGCGGCGTCCGCGATCCAGCCGCAGCGCAGGCGCGGCGGACGCGGGGCGAACCGCAGGCCCAGCGGCCGCGAACGCCACGACGAGAAGATCACCGTCTACGTCTCGGCCGAGGAACTGATGGACCTGGAGCACGCCCGCCTCGTGCTGCGCGGGGAGCACGGGCTGGCCGTCGACCGCGGACGGATCGTCCGCGAGGCGGTCGCCGTCGTCCTCGCGGACCTGGAGTCGCGGGGCGACGCGAGCATCCTCGTACGGCGGCTGCGCGGCCGCTGAGGGGCGCAGCCGCAGGGCGGGGCCGCCGTCCCGTACCCTGGCGGGCGCACGACGGCGCCGCCGAGACGCCGGAGACGTCCCGGCACGGCCGTACGCGGACGTCCCGGCCCGCGGCGCGCCGCGTCCGACGCCGCGCGCCGCGCCGCCGGGGACCGCAGGGCAGCCCTTAGCCTGCTGAGGGGCCGCCGGTCGAGCGGCCCGGCCCCTTCCGTACGGCCACGCCCGTGTCCCGCAGCCCCTGGACCCTCATGCCGACGACCGACGAGCCCGCCCGCCCCCTCGCCGCCCCCTGGGGCGCGGCCCGGGAGCAGGCCCGTGCCGGAACGGGCGGGCGGCCCGGACACCGGCGCCGAACCGCCCGCCCCGGCCCTCCCCGCCGAGGGGGCGGCGCCCGCGCACCCGGCGACGGACCCGGAAGCACCGGGCGTACCGGATGTGCCGGAGTCGGCAGAGGCCCCGGAGACGCGAGAGGTACTGGGGACGCCAGAGGCCCCGGGGACGGCCGAGGCACCGGAGGCGTCGGAGCCTGAGGCTTCCGGGGAGCCCGAGGCGCCCGAAGCGGAGGGCGAGGCCGTCGAGGACGGGCGGTTCACCGTTCGGCTGGCGAACTTCGAGGGGCCCTTCGACCTGCTCCTCCAGCTCATCTCCAAGCACAAGCTGGACGTGACCGAAGTCGCGCTGTCCAAGGTCACCGACGAGTTCATGGCGCACATCCGGGCCATGGGACCGGACTGGGACCTGGACCAGACCACCGAGTTCCTCGTCGTCGCCGCGACCCTGCTCGACCTGAAGGCCGCCCGGCTGCTGCCCACCGCCGAGGTGGAGGACGAGGCGGACCTGGCCCTGCTGGAGGCGCGCGACCTGCTCTTCGCCCGGCTGCTCCAGTACCGTGCGTACAAACACATCGCGGAGATCTTCAGCGAACGGCTGGAGTCGGAGGGACGCCGCTTCCCGCGGACCGTGGGCCTGGAACCGCACCACGCCGAGCTGCTGCCCGAGGTCGTGATCAGCATCGGGGCGGAAGGATTCGCCCGGCTGGCGGCGAAGGCGATGCAGCCCAGGCCCGAGCCGCAGGTGTACGTCGACCACATCCACGCCCCGCTGGTCAGCGTGCGGGAGCAGGCCGGGATCGTAGTGGCGCGGCTGCGCGAGGCGGGGGAGACCACTTTCCGGGCGCTCACCGAGGACGCCCCGGACACCCTGACCGTCGTCGCCCGGTTCCTCGCGCTGCTGGAGCTGTACCGGGAGAAGGCCGTCGCGCTCGACCAGGACGAGGCGCTCGGGGAACTCCTGGTGCGCTGGGCCGGGGGAGAGGGGGACGAACCCGTGGTCACGGACGAGTTCGACACCGAGGCGCAGGACGCCCAGGAGGATGTGAAGGCATGAGGCAGCAGGACACCACCGGCTCCACCGTCGCGGATCTCGACCTCAAGCCCGCGCTGGAGGCCGTCCTCATGGTCGTCGACGAGCCCGCGACCGAGGAGCACCTCGCCAAGGTGCTGGAGCGGCCCCGCCGGGCGGTCGCCGACGCGCTGCGCGAGCTGGCCGACGAGTACACCGTGCAGCGCCGGGGCTTCGACCTGCGGCTGGTGGCGGGCGGCTGGCGCTTCTACACCCGCCCCGAGTACGCGGAGGCGGTCGAGGGCTTCGTCCTGGACGGCCAGCAGGCCCGCCTCACCCAGGCCGCGCTGGAGACCCTCGCCGTGGTCGCGTACCGCCAGCCGGTCAGCCGGTCGAGGGTCTCGGCGGTGCGCGGAGTGAACTGCGACGGGGTCATGCGCACCCTCCTGCAGCGGGGCCTCGTCGAGGAGGCGGGCACGGAACCCGAAACAGGTGCGATCCTGTACAGGACGACGAACTACTTTCTGGAGCGGATGGGCCTGCGTGGCCTGGATGAGCTCCCGGAGCTCGCGCCCTTCCTCCCCGAGGCGGACGCGATCGAGGCCGATACACCAGAGGGTGTGCCGTCGTTCGATCCGGACGCACCGGACACCCCGGATACTCACGCAGACGACAAGACGGACTTTTGATGCGAAGCAGTGGCAGGAACAGCGGAAGCGGCGGCGGCAGGAGCGGCGGCAACCGGAATCCCCGGGGTGCCGGCGCCGGCCGTGACGGCCGGCAGGAGCAGCGCCCCCGCAGGCCCAGGCCCGAGGAGCGCCGCTACGATGCCGGCGCCCCCGGTGAGAAGAGCGGCGACGGCCCCCGCAAGGGCCGCGGCGCCGCGGCCCGCGGCGGGGCCAAGGGCGGCCCGAAGGCCGCGCAGGGCAGCGGCAGGAGCGGTGACCAGCGCCGCCGGAGCGCCCCGTCCCGCCCCCGGGAGCTCGACGCCAAGATCGAGCAGCGCAACCGGGACCGGTACGCGAACAAGCCCGAGATCAGGACGCCCAAGACCCACCCCGGCGCCGAGCAGGAGGGCGAGCGGCTGCAGAAGGTCCTCGCCCGGGCCGGCATGGGCTCGCGCCGCGCGTGCGAGGAGCTGATCGAGCAGGCCCGCGTCGAGGTGAACGGCGAGATCGTCGTCGAGCAGGGCATGCGCGTGGACGTGCACAAGGACGAGATCAAGGTGGACGGCCTGACCGTGGCCGCCCAGTCCTACCTCTTCTTCGCGCTGAACAAGCCCGCCGGTGTCGTCTCCTCCATGGAGGACCCGGAAGGCCGCCAGTGCCTCGGCGACTACGTCACCAACCGTGAGACGCGGCTCTTCCACGTCGGCCGGCTGGACACCGAGACCGAGGGCGTCATCCTGCTCACCAACCACGGCGAGCTGGCCCACCGCCTGACCCACCCCAAGTACGGGGTGAAGAAGACCTACCTGGCCGCCATCCAGGGACCGCTCCCGCGCGACCTGGGCAAGCGCCTCAAGGACGGCATCCAGCTGGAGGACGGGTACGCCCGCGCCGACCACTTCCGGGTCGTCGAGAACACCGGCAAGAACTACCTGGTCGAGGTCACCCTCCACGAGGGGCGCAAGCACATCGTCCGCCGGATGCTGGCCGAGGCCGGTTTCCCGGTCGAGCGGCTCGTGCGCACCTCCTTCGGGCCGATCCCGCTGGGTGACCAGAAGTCCGGCTGGCTGCGCCGCCTCACCAACACCGAGGTGGGCATGCTGATGCGCGAGGTCGGCCTGTAGCGGCCCCCGTCCCGCGGCCCGCGGCCGGTTCCCGTCGTCGATGTTCCGGACGGGAACCGGCCGCGGGCCTTTTGCCGTGCCCGTTCCCCCTTTATAGTCAGGGTGACTATTAAGGAGGCGGGCGTGAGTCTCGCGGATTTCCTCGATCCCCTGCAGCAACCCCTGGTGACGGTCCTGGACACCCCGGTCAGCTGGACCGAGGTGCTCGGCTTCGGCAGCGGTGCGCTGTGCGTCTGGCTCGTGGCCCGCCAGCACCTCGCCAACTGGCCGATCGGCATCGCCAACAACCTCTTCTTCATCCTGCTGTTCACCCAGGCCGGTCTGTACGCCGACGCCGGCCTGCAGATCGTCTTCATCGTCCTCGCCTGCTACGGCTGGTGGACCTGGACCCACGGGGGTGGACCAGGAACACCGGACCTGCCGGTGAGGCGGACCACGCGCACCGAATGGACCGGGCTGCTCGTGGCCGGGGCGGTGGGGGCCCTCGCCCTCACCGTCCTGCTCGACCGCGCCACCGACTCGACCGTGCCCTTCTGGGACGCCCTGACGACCGCGCTGTCCCTGACGGCGACGTACGGGCAGTGCCGCAAGCTCGTCGAGTCGTGGTGGCTCTGGATCGCCGCCGACGTGGTGTACATCCCGCTGTACGCGCACAAGGGGCTCTATCTGACCTCGCTGCTGTACATCGGGTTCATGACGCTCTGCCTGATCGGGCTGCGCAACTGGCGGCGCGATCTCGTCGGGCAGCGGCGGGAGCCGGCGGGGGCGACGGCGTGAAGCGCTTCGGGCACGGGCTGGTCCTCGGCAAGTTCTATCCGCCGCACGCCGGCCACCACCACCTCGTCCGCACCGCGCAGGACCGCTGCGAACGGCTGACCGTCCTCGTCTGCGCCGCCTCCGTCGAGTCCGTGCCGCTCGCCGACCGGGTCGCCTGGATGCGGGAGGTCCACCCGGATGCGCGGGTGGTCGGCGCCGTCGACGACACCCGCATGGACCTCCACGACCCGGCGATCTGGGACGCGCACATGGCCGTCTTCACCGCGGCCGTGCCCGAGCCGGTGGACGCCGTCTTCACCTCGGAGTCGTACGGGGACGAACTCGCCCGCAGGTTCGGCGCCGAGTCCGTCTGCGTCGACCCCGGGCGCACCGTCTTCCCCGTCTCCGGAACGGCCGTCCGCAAGGACCCGGTCGGCTGCTGGGACTTCCTGGAACCGCCGGTACGGGCCGCGCTCGCCCGCCGGGTCGTCGTCCTCGGCGCGGAATCCACCGGCACCACCACGATGGCCCTGGCCCTGGCCGACCACTACCGCCGGCGCGGCGGTATCTGGGCCCGGACCGGCTACGTCGCCGAGTACGGCCGGGAGTTCAGCGAACGGAAACTGGCCGATCTGCGCTCCCGGTGGCCCGACGCCCAGTGGGAGGACGTCGTCTTCGGCACGGACGACTTCCCGCTGATCGCCGAGGCCCAGAACGCCGCGGAGGAGAAGGTCGCGCGCATCGGGTCGCCGCTGCTCCTCTGCGACACCGACTCCTTCGCCACCACCGTCTGGCACGAGCGGTACATCGGCGGACGCAACCCGCTCGTCGAGGAGGTCGCCGACCGCGTCACTCACCACCTGTGGCTGCTCACCGACCACGAGGGCGTCGCCTTCGAGGACGACGGACTGCGCGACGGCGAGGAACTGCGCCCCTGGATGACCGACCGCTTCCGGGCCGAACTCACCCGCACCGGAAGACGGTTCGTCGAACTGACCGGACCCCACGAGGAACGCCTGGAGACCGCGGTCGCCGCCGTCGACCGGCTGCTCGCCGACGGCTGGGACTTCGCCGCCCCCCTGCCGGAGAACCGATGAGCACCGGCGTCCCCGCGGGCTACGACCCGCACGCCTTCGAACCCTTCGCGGTCACCGTGGACCTCGCCGTCTTCACGGTCCGCGCCGGCCGGCTGCACGTCCTGCTCGTCGAACGGGGCGAGGAGCCCTACGAGGGCCACTGGGCGCTGCCCGGCGGCTTCGTGCTGCCCCGGGAGTGCGCGGAGGACGCCGCCCGCCGGGAACTCGCCGAGGAAACCGGACTGACGGAGGCCACCGTCGGCGCCCTCCACCTGGAACAGCTGCGCACCTACAGCGACCCGGACCGCGACCCCCGGATGCGGGTCGTCTCCATCGCGTACGCCGCGCTCGTGCCCGACCTGCCCGAACCGCGCGGCGGGGGCGACGCGGCGGGCGCCCGGTGGTGGGACGCGGGCCTGCCGGAGAGGGCGACCGCCACCCCCGGCCGGGCGGGAACCCCGCCCCGGCCCCCGGGCCCGCTCGCCTTCGACCACGACCGCATCCTCGCCGACGCCCACGACAGGATCGGCGCCAAGCTGGAGTACACCTGCCTCGCCACCGCCTTCTGCCCGCCCGAATTCACCCTGGGGGAACTCCAGCAGGTGTACGAGACGGTCTGGGGCGTCGAGCTGGACCGGCCCAACTTCCGGCGCAAGGTCCTCGCCACGCCCGGCTTCGTCCAGGCCGTGGAGGGACCGCCGCGCCGCACCGGCGGACGGGGAAAACCGGCCGCGCTCTACCGGGCGGGTGCCGCCACCGCCCTGCACCCTCCACTCCTGAGACCGGAAGGAAGAAGCACGTGATCGTGACCAGGACCATCACCAAGCAGGCCGCCACCGGCGCGCTGACCGGGCTCGCGCTCGGCGACGCCCTGGGCTTCCCGACCGAGTTCAACAACGTGCCCTCGATCCTCGCCAAGTGCGGTCCGTGGCGCGGGATGGGGCTGCCGAAGCCCGCGATCGTCACCGACGACACCCAGATGACCCTGGCCCTGGGGCGGGGCCTGCGCACCGCCATGGACCGCGGGCTGCTCACTCCGCTGCGGCTGGCCCGGCCGGTGCGCGAGGAGTTCGTCGACTGGTACCACTCGCCCGACAACAACCGCGCCCCCGGCCGCACCTGCATGACCGCCTGCCGCCTGCTCGACAGCGACCGGCCCTGGCAGGAGGCCAGCCGGACCGGTTCCAAGGGCTGCGGCGCCAACATGCGGGTCGCGCCGATCGGACTCGCGCCCGGCCTGAGCGACGAACAGCGCTCCGGCGCCGCCCAGTTGCAGGCCGCCCTCACCCACGGCCACCCCACCGCGCTCGCCGCGTCCGACCTGACGGCCCGCGCGGTGCACCTGCTGGCCCAGGGGGTGGAGCCGATGGGACTGATTGGGCAGCTGCGCAGCTACGCGTACGAGAACAGCGGCCGCTACCTCACGCGCTGGCTCGGCGACCTCTGGCGGTACGCGGGCGACGCCTCGCCCGAGCTGTACATCCGGCGCGGCTGGGAGGAGTGCCTCGCCGTCCTGGCCCGGGTCCAGGACGCCCTGCGCGACCCCTCCCCGGAGACCGACCCCTGCGAGCGGACCGGCGACGGCTGGATCGCGGAGGAGGCCCTCGCCACCGCCCTGCACTGCTTCCTCCTCTTCCCCGAGGACCCCGTCACCGCCCTCCGCCGCGCCGCCTGCACCCGGGGCGACTCGGACTCCCTGGCCTGCCTGACCGGGGCGTTCGCCGGGGCGCACCTGGGGGCGGGGGCCTGGCCCAAGGAGTGGTCGGAGCGGATCGAGTACCGGAGCGACCTGCTGGCGCTGGGGGCGCTCTGGGATTCTTGAGCCATGCGTACGGAAACGATGCCCCTCCAGGAGGCCGGGCTGCCGGTCACGGACTTCGGGCCGGTCCTCGCCGGGGAACACCACCCGCTGCTGTTCGCCACGGTCTCCGGGGCGCATCTCTACGGGTTCCCGTCCCGGGACTCGGACGTGGACCTCCGGGGGGTCCATCTCCTGCCCGCGGAGGACCTCCTCGGGCTGCGCAGGCCCGAGGAGACCCGCTCGCGGATGTGGGACCGGGGTGGGGTCGAGATGGATCTCGTCACCCACGACCTGCGGAAGTTCGTCCAGCTGATGCTGAAGCCCAACGGCTACGTGCTGGAGCAGCTGCTCTCCCCGCTCGTCGTGCACACCAGCGAGCCGCACGCGGAGCTGGTGGCCCTGGCCCCCAAGGTGCTCACCCGTCACCACGCCCACCACTACCGGGGATTCGCCACCACCCAGTGGCGGCTCTTCGAGAAGACCGGCGAGCTGAAACCGCTGCTGTACACGTTCCGGGCGCTGCTCACCGGCATCCACCTGATGCGCAGCGGCGAGGTGCTGGCCCATCTGCCGACGCTCCTCGGGGAGGTGGCGGCCCCGGCCCGGCTGCCCGAGCTGATCGTGGCCAAGGCCGGGGCCGAGCACGGGGGAGCGGAGGGCGTGGACGGCACGGAGGTGGCCCGGGAGGTCGAGGCGCTGCACGCGGTGCTCGACGAGGCGCAGGCGGCGTCACGGCTCCCCGGAGCGGCCGACGGGTTCGACGCACTGCACGACCTCGTGGTGCGCGTCCGGCAGGCGGGGCGGACGCCGTAGTCGCAGTACCCGCCGGGCCCCACGAGGCGGTTCCCCCTGCCGGGCCCCCGCGTGTGTTCCCGCCGGCCCTCATGCCGGGCCCCCGCCGGGCCAGGACGCGGAGGCCCGGCGGGTACGGACCAGGAAGTCCTCCACCCGGGCCCGGTCCGGTCCGGGCGGCAGGGGCGAGCCCGGCAGCGCCCCGTCGCTCTCCTCGGCCAGGCGGTTCATGCGGCGTTCCACCTCCGCCCAGGGCACCTCGCCCCGCTTCACCGCCAGCAGCTCCTCCCGGGCCGGGCCCACCTCGACCGTGAGCTCGCCCGTGCGCAGCAGGTCCCGGACGCTCGCCAGCAGCCGCAGCAGGTGCATGGCGTGCTTCCAGCGCGGGGCCCCGTGCTGCCGGACGTCCGCCTCCAGCTTCCTGCGCTGGCCCACCGCGTAGCGCACGAAGCTTTGATGGACCAGCCGGGAGAGGAACGCCTCGCGCAGCGAGAGGAGCTCGCGGCCCACGGCGTCGACCTGCTCCACCAGCGGCGAGTGCAGGCACTCCAGCACGTTGGGGTTGGCGCGCAGGGCCAGTTCGCAGAAGCGCTCCAGCTCCCAGGAGAACTGTTCCGGCGCCGGTCCCTCGACATGCGTCGGCGGCTTGTCGAACCGCCAGAACAGCGGGGTCGGCGCGAGGAAGACCCCGCGCAGGTCGGTGTCGCTGCCCTCCGTGGCGAGCCCGAAGGCGCGTGAGCCCATCACACAGGAGTAGACCGTGTGGTCGCGTACGAGGGCCTCGGGGTCAGGGGTGATCATGCGGGCGAGGGTACGGGGGAGGAGGCGCGCCGCGCCGGGAGTTTCCCGGTGCGCACGGCCGCGGGAGCCGCGCCGCCCGAGTGGCAGAAGCCCCGGTTCTGGTCGACATTGTCGATAAATCATCCCCTCCGAAAGGGCGGAACCATGGCGGGAAACGACCTCGGCAGCCTGCTGGGCGGACTGTTGGGCGGCGGCAGCGGACAGGGCGGCGGCTCCGGCGGCGCGGGGAACGTCCTGGGCGCCCTGCTGGGCGCGCTCGCCGGCGGCCAGGGCGGCCAAGGGGGCCAGGGCGGCCAGGGCGGCGGCAGCGTGCTCGAAGGGCTGATCGGCATGCTCACCCGGTCCGGCCTGGTCGACCAGGCCCAGTCCTGGGTCGGCACCGGCGCGAACCAGCCGGTCAGCGGCGCCCAGATCGCCGAGGCGCTGCCGGACGAGACCCTGCGGCAGGTCGCCCGGGAGGCCGGGGTGTCCACGGAGGAGGCGGCCGACGAGATCGCCCGGTCGCTGCCGACGGCCGTCGACAAATTGACTCCGTCGGGGGAGGTGCCGGAAGGCCGCTCCATCGAGGACCTGGTCCGCGAGCAGCGACTCTGACCCGGCCCCGCCCGCGAGGGGCGGCAGGACGCACGGCCCGTCTCACTGGGAGAGCACCCGGGGCCGAGGGCCCCGCCGCCCCTCTAGGCTGACCGGGCAGGGGTCGCGCGGGCGGACAGCAGGCGTGACACGCACGAGGGAACCGAGGAGCACGACGTGGCGGTACGAGCGGTCCGCGGAGCCGTCCAACTGGAACGGGACGAGGCCGGGCACATGGAGGAGCGGGTCGGGGCCCTGCTCACCGCCGTCCTCGAACGCAACGGATTCGTCGCGGACGACCTCATCAGCGTCTGGTTCACCGCCACCCCCGACCTGCACAGCGATTTCCCGGCCGCCGCCGCCCGCGGGCTGGGTATCGTCGACGTACCGCTGATCTGCGCCCAGGAACTGGACATCACGGGGGCCATGCCCCGGGTGGTGCGCGTCCTGGCCCACGTGGAGACGTACCTTTCCAAGTCCGAGATCGCACACGTGTACCTCGGCGCCACCGCCGCACTCCGCAAGGACATCGCCCAGTGAGAACCGCCCTCGTCATCGGAACGGGCCTGGTCGGCACCTCCGCAGCGCTCGCCCTCGCCGGGCGCGGGATCCAGGTCCACCTGACCGACCACGACCCCGGATCGGCCCGCACCGCGGCCGCGCTCGGCGCGGGTACGGACGAGGCCCCCGAGGGCCGCGTCGACCTGGCGGTCGTCGCCGTGCCGCCCGCCCACGTGGCCCCGGTCCTGGCCGCCGCCATGCGGGACGGCGTCGCGCGCGGCTACCTCGACGTCGCCAGCGTCAAGGGTGGACCGCGCCGCGAGCTGGAGGCCCTCGGCCTCGACCTCACGCCCTACATCGGTACGCACCCCATGGCGGGCAAGGAGCGGTCCGGCCCCCTCGCCGCCACCGCGGACCTGTTCGAGGGCCGTCCCTGGGTCCTCACCCCGACCCGGGACACCGACACCGAGGTCCTCAACCTCGCCCTGGAGCTGGTCGCCCTCTGCCGGGCCGTACCGGTCGTGATGGACGCCGACGCCCACGACCGCGCCGTCGCCCTGGTCTCGCACACCCCGCAGCTGATCTCGTCGATGGTCGCCGCCCGGCTGGAGGAGGCCGAGGAGTCCGCCGTGCGCCTCTGCGGCCAGGGCATCAGGGACGTCACTCGGATCGCCGCCTCCGACCCCCGGATGTGGGTGGAGATCCTCTCCGCCAACCCCGGCCCGGTCGCCGACGTGCTGGCCGGGGTCGCCGCCGACCTGGACGAGACGGTACGGGCGCTGCGCGGCCTCGCGTCCGGTGACGGCGACGAGCGCCGGAAGGGCGCCGAGGGCATCGAGGACGTCCTGCGCCGCGGCAACGCGGGCCAGGTCAGGGTGCCGGGCAAGCACGGCACCGCACCCGCCGCGTACGAGATCGTGTCCGTGCTCATCAGCGACCGGCCGGGCGAGCTGGCCAGGATCTTCGCCGACGCGGAACGGATCGGGGTCAACGTCGAGGACGTCCGCATCGAGCACGCCACCGGACAGCAGGCGGGTCTGGTCCAGCTGATGGTCGAGCCGAGCGCGGCCCCCGGGCTGAGCGCGGCGCTGCGTGAGCGGGGCTGGTCGATACGGCAGTAGGCCCGGGACGGACGGGGGCGGGAGGGCGTTGTCCACAGGGGTGCGGGGCCCCGCCCCGACACTCGGTAACCTTGTGCGGGGCGGATTCACGCGCGCCCCCCTCCTCCCGCCCGCACCCGTGTACCAGGAAGGTGTCCACCACCGTGGAAACCCGTACGGCCCCGGCCGCAGTGATCGTCGCCATCGACGGGCCCTCCGGCACCGGCAAGTCGAGCACGTCCAAGGCCGTCGCGGCCCAGCTCGGCCTGAGCTACCTGGACACCGGTGCCCAGTACCGGGCGATCACCTGGTGGATGCTGAACAACGGCATCGACGTGCAGGACGCGAAGGAGGTGGCGACCGCCGCCGCCAAGCCGGTCATCGTCTCCGGCACCGACCCGGCCGCCCCGACGATCACCGTCGACGGCGAGGACGCCTCGGGCCCGATCCGCACCCAGGAGGTCACCTCCAGGGTCAGCGCCGTCAGCGCGGTCCCCGAGGTGCGCACCAGGATCACCGAGCTCCAGCGCGCCATCGCCGCCGCGGCCGACCGGGGCATAGTGGTCGAGGGTCGGGACATCGGCACCACCGTGCTGCCCGACGCCGACCTGAAGATCTTCCTCACCGCCTCCCCGGAGGCGCGCGCCGCCCGGCGCAGCGGGGAGATCAAGGGCTCCGACCTCGCCGCCACCAAGGAGGCGCTGATCAAGCGGGACGCGGCCGACTCCGGCCGCAAGACCTCCCCGCTCGCCAAGGCGGACGACGCGGTCGAGGTGGACACCACCGAGCTGACCCTCCAGCAGGTCATCGAGTGTGTCGTCACCCTCGTCGAGGAGAAGCGGGCCGCGAAGTGACCCGAGCCACCACGGGCTCGCCCTCACTGCGCGGCGCCGCGGTCGGACGCGGGATCGGCATCGGGCTGATGTACGGGCTGTGGAAGCCCCGCGTCCTCGGGGCGTGGCGGGTGCCGGCCTCCGGACCCGTCATACTCGCGGGGAACCACTCCCACAACATCGACGGCCCGATGCTGATGGGCACCGCGCCCCGGCCCGTCCACTTCCTGATCAAGAAGGAGGCGTTCGTCGGCCCGCTCGACCCGTTCCTCCGCGGGATCGGGCAGCTGAAGGTGGACCGTACGACCGCCGACCGCACCGCCATCACCCGGGCCCTGGGCGTGCTGGAGGAGGGCGGGACGCTCGGGATCTTCCCCGAGGGCACCAGGGGCGAGGGCGACTTCGCCTCCCTGCGCGCCGGGCTCGCGTACTTCGCGGTGCGCAGCGGGGCTCCGATCGTGCCCGTGGCTGTCCTGGGAAGCACCGAGCGGCGCGGACGGTTGATATCGGCACTGCCGCCGCTGCGCAGCCGGGTCGACGTCGTCTTCGGCGAGGCCTTCGAGGCACAGGAGGGGGCGGGCGGCAGCGGTCGGCGTACGCGCAAGGCGCTGGACGAGGCGACCGTGCGGATCCAGGCCCGGCTGACCGCCCACCTGGACGAGGCCCGGCGTTTCACCGGGCGCTGAGTAAGACTTGAGTAGTGGGCCGCGTGATCGCGGCCCATCGATGATGCAAAGAGGAACGGACTTCATGAACGACCAGATTCACTCCGACGGCTCGGACCACGAGCACGGAGCGCTTGGCGACGCCGAGTACGCGGAGTTCATGGAGCTCGCCGCGGAGGAGGGCTTCGACCTCGAGGAGGTCGAGGGCGCGATCGGCGAGGCCGGTCACGGACCGCTGCCCGTGCTCGCCGTCGTCGGCCGACCCAATGTCGGCAAGTCGACCTTGGTGAACAGGATCATCGGCCGCCGCGAGGCGGTCGTCGAGGACAAGCCCGGCGTCACCCGCGACCGCGTCACCTACGAGGCCGAGTGGGCGGGCCGCCGCTTCAAGGTCGTCGACACCGGCGGCTGGGAGCAGGACGTGCTGGGCATCGACGCCTCCGTCGCCGCCCAGGCCGAGTACGCCATCGAGGCCGCCGACGCGGTCGTCTTCGTGGTCGACTCGACGGTCGGCGCGACCGACACCGACGAGGCCGTCGTCAAGCTGCTGCGCCGGGCCGGCAAGCCCGTCGTGCTGTGCGCCAACAAGGTCGACGGGCAGAGCGGCGAGGCGGACGCCGCCGCGCTCTGGTCGCTCGGCCTCGGCGAGCCGCACCCGGTCTCCTCGCTGCACGGCCGCGGCACCGGCGACCTGCTCGACGCCGTGCTCGAAGCGCTTCCCGAGGCCCCGGCGCAGCGCTTCGGCACCCCGGTCGGCGGACCGCGCCGGATCGCGCTCATCGGCCGCCCGAACGTCGGCAAGTCCTCGCTGCTGAACAAGGTGGCGAACGAGGACCGCGTCGTCGTCAACGAGCTGGCGGGCACCACCCGCGACCCGGTCGACGAGCTGATCCAGCTCGGCGGCATCACCTGGAAGTTCATCGACACGGCCGGCATCCGCCGCCGCGTCCACCTCCAGGAGGGCGCGGACTACTACGCCTCCCTGCGCACCGCCGCCGCCGTGGAGAAGGCCGAGGTCGCCGTCGTCCTGATCGACGCCGGCGAGTCCATCAGCGTCCAGGACCAGCGCATCATCACCATGGCCGTGGAGGCCGGGCGCGCCATGGTGATCGCGTACAACAAGTGGGACACCCTCGACGAGGAGCGCCGCTACTACCTGGAGCGCGAGATCGAGACGGAGCTCGCGCAGGTCTCCTGGGCCCCGCGGGTCAACGTCTCGGCCGTCACCGGCCGCCACATGGAGAAGCTGGTCCCGGCGATCGAGACGGCCCTCGCCGGCTGGGAGACCCGCGTCCCCACCGGCCGGCTGAACGCCTTCCTCGGCGAGATCGTCGCCGCCCACCCGCACCCCATCCGCGGCGGCAAGCAGCCCCGCATCCTGTTCGGCACCCAGGCGGGCACCAAGCCGCCGCGCTTCGTGCTGTTCGCCTCGGGCTTCCTGGAGCACGGCTACCGCCGGTTCGTCGAGCGCCGGCTGCGCGAGGAGTTCGGCTTCGAGGGCACCCCGATCCACATCTCGGTGCGGGTCCGCGAGAAGCGCGGCCGCAACAAGTAGCCGCCACGGGCGTACGACGGAGCCCCGGCCGGTCCCGGATCCGGGACCGGCCGGGGCTCCCTCGTACGTCAGGTCCCTCGCGAGCCGGGCGGCAGCGCGGCCGGCTGGGTGCGTCCGGAGTGACGGCCCACCCGCTGCCAGGAACCGGTGCCGCCACGGGTGCCGGCGGTACCGCCGTTCCCGGTGGTCCCGCCGGTCGCGGACAGCCCGGTGGAGAAGCCCGGGGCGTGGCCCGGACGGGGGCCGGGCGGAAGACGGCTGCCGAAGAGCCCGCTGCCGAAGGACCTGAAGCCGAGATTCTCCTCGCCGCTCCGGTCGCCCGGCAGCGCCCGGAACGAGCGGCGGTACTCGGAGTACAGCGCGTCGTAGATCGGGGTGTGGGACTGACCACCCGAGGGGTCCCGCGTGGGGCGCATGGCGGGGACCGGGCTCGGGCGCTGGTGTGAGGAGTCGTATGAGTGCACGTACGTGCCAACGACCCCGGGGTCCGTCGGATGCGGGCGCGGCGGAGAAATAGCGGTTCGCCGCGGGCGCGAGGACCGGTCGGCCACGATCAGGTCCCGGCCAGCGGCATCGCGGCGGCGACCAGGAGCCCGTCGGCCGCGGCCCTGTCCAGCGCGTCGCGCAGCAGGTCCTCGCGGGGCTGCTGGCCGATCGCCCCCGCCGGGGCGGCGAAGACGAGGACGGTCTGCGACTTGTTGGCCGCGGTCCGCCAGCCCTCGGTGACCTGGAGCGGGGCGTGCGCCTGCCACCAGGCGACCGGGGCGCCGCCGTCGGGACCCGGCTGGAGCACGGCGTGCAGCTTGCCCATGGCGAGCAGGATCGACCAGCCGTGCAGGACGGCGGGGACCCGGTCCATCCGGGGGGCCGGGTGGAAGCCCTGCTCCAGCAGCAGCTGGAGGAACTCGTCCCCCCGGCTGCCGTCCGTGCCCGGCCGGGCGATCGCGCCGGTCGGCTCGACGACGAGGGCCGGGTGGAGCTCGTCGTCGATCAGGACGAGGCCGCTGGTGATCCCGAGCACGGCCTGCTCGGCGGGAAGGTCCTGCGGCTGCTCGGCCTCGTTGCCGGTGATGCTGCGTACGGCACCCTGCAACTGCTCCTCGGCGACCTGGACGACCTGGGAGGGGATGCAGCTGGCGTGGGCGAAGGCGAGCACCGCGGTCTCGTCGCCGACGAACAGCACCGTGCTGGTGCGTTCCTGCTCGGAGTCCCCCGGGGTGCGGCAGGAGGTGCAGTCGTAGCTGCCGGGGGTGTTGTCGCCGACGAGCAGCCGGTCGGCTTCGGCATCGCCGATCTCGGCGCGTACGTCCTCGCTGACGTCGAGCATGCGCGGCACGGGTGGCTCCTCGAACTCGGTGCGTGCGCCGGGCGGTTCCCGGCTCATGAAGATGACAACGGGCGATCCGTGGCCGGGGTCACGCGAGAAGGGGAACGTAATCGAACCATCCGCCACAGAGGGTGAATCCCGGTCTCCGCCGGGGGATTTGTCACCGATTCGTCCCGATGGGGTGTACGACGATGTGGTCGACTCGACGACAGTCCGGCATACAGATACGTCGACAAAACAGGAAAGCGGCCGGGTCGGCGGTCGGCCGAAACTCGTTCCCGTCCGGAGTGAACCTCCGGGTGCCCCGAACCGTCATGGCAAGTGCACTCGCCCACTGACCAGTTGAACCGGGAGACACGGCGTTCCATGCACATTTCCTTCCTGCTCCACAACGCCTACGGAGTCGGAGGCACGATCCGAACGACGTTCAACCTCGCGGAGGAGCTGGCCGGGCACCACGACGTCGAGATCGTGTCGGTCTTCCGGCACCGGGACGACCCCGTCCTGGGCGCGCCCCCGGGCGTGCGCATGAGCCACCTCGTGGACCTGCGGAAGCAGAGCCCGACGTACGACGGCGACGCGCCCGAGCACGCCCGTCCCGCCACGGTGTTCCCGCGCGGCGACAGCAGGCACCGGCAGTACAGCAGGCTGACCGACGCACGGGTGGCGGAGCATCTGCGCTCCCTGGACGCGGACGTCGTGGTCGGGACCAGGCCGGGGCTCAACGTGCAGATCAGCAGGCAGACCCGGCGCGGCCCGGTCCGGATCGGCCAGGAGCACCTCACCCTCGACAGCCACGGCTACCGGCTGCGCCGCGAGATCGGGCACCGCTACGCCCTGCTCGACGCGATCACCACCGTCACCGAGGCCGACGCCCACGCCTACCGGACCGGGCTCAAGCTGCCCGGCGTACGGATCGAGGCCATCCCCAACAGCGTGCCCGCGCCGACGGTCCCGCCCGCCGACGGCGACCACAAGTGGGTGATCGCCGCGGGCCGGCTGCACCGGGTCAAGCGGTACGACCTGCTCGTGCGGGCCTTCGCCGACGTGGTGGCCGCCCGCCCGGACTGGCGGCTGCGCATCTACGGCGGCGGCGACGCCACCGGGAACGAGCGGGAGACACTGGTCGCGCTCATCGACGAACTCGGCCTGCACGAGCACGTGTTCCTGATGGGCCCGGTCAACCCGCTGGAGGCCGAATGGCCCAAGGGGTCGATCGCCGCGGTCACCTCGGACCGCGAGTCCTTCGGCATGACCATCGTCGAGGCGATGCGCTGCGGACTGCCGGTCGTCGCCACCGACTGCCCGCACGGCCCCCGCGAGATCATCGACGACGGCACCGACGGGCGGCTGGTGCCGGTCGGCGACCCGGCGGCGGTGACCCGGGCACTGCTCGGGCTGATCGGTGACGACGAGGCCCGGCACCGGGCGGGGCGCGCCGCCCTGGTCGCCTCGCAGCGGTTCGACCCGGCACGGATCGCCGAACGCCACGAAAGACTCTTCACCGAACTCGCCGCACGGGGCCCGCGCGAGCGCTCGCACGGCGCGATGCGCACCACCCTGCACCGCGCCCGGGGCACGGTGCTCGACGGGGCGTACGCCCTGCGCTACAAGGCAGCCGCCGTGATCCGCAGGGGGAACTCCGCATGACCGCCACCACGTCCCGCCGCACGCCCCGGGCCGACTGCACCGTGGGCCCCGACGGCGGGATCACCTTCGACCTCGACCGCCGCCGCGACGAGGACGGCGAACTGCCCGAACTCCTGCTCCGGCGGCGCGGCGCCAAGGGCGCGGACGGGACCGTACGGCTGGCGCTGAGCCCGCTGCGCGACGGACGGCTGCGCGCGGTGCTGCCGGGCTGCACGGAATCCGCCGAGGGCCGCTGGGACGTCCGTCTGCGGGAGCCGGACGCGGACGACGGCGAGGCGGTGGCCGTCCTGCCCGGGATCAGGGACCTGCGGCTGCTCGTCGACCGCGTCCCGGCCGCCGGGCGGATCGCGGTCCGCATCCCGTACCCGACGCTCGACGGCCGGCTCGCCGTGCGCTGCTGGCTGCGCGCACCGCACGCCGAGGCCGGGCCGATCACCCTGAAGGACGGCGCGTTGACCGTCCGGGGCACGCTGTACGGGACGGAGCTCGGCGCCGACGCCCGGGTCGAGGCGCGGCTGCCCGGCGCGGACGGCCGGGTGCTGCGGGCACCGGTCACCGGGCGGGACGGCACCTTCGCCTGCACGCTCCCCCTCGGCGGGCTGCTCGAGGGGCCGCTCACCGGGCAGCAGATGTGGACGCTCTGGCTGGTCCCGGGGGCCGCGGCCGGCGGACCGGCCGACGGGGTGCGGATCTCCCGCATCCTCGACGACGTCTGGGACCGGAAGAAGATCTTCGTCTACCCGGCCCGTCCCGTCGGGGAGGGGGTCCGGGCCACCCCCTGCTACTCGAGCGACAACGACCTCTGCGTACGGCTCGACCCGGCCCCGACGGAGTCCCCGGCCGCGGGATAGCCCGCCGCCCGGCCGCTTCACCGGCGTAGCGTTCCGCCGTACGGCCGGTGGCCCGGCGCGGGCCCGGGCGGTCCGGCGTGCGGTGGGGCGACCCGGCGCGGGCCCGGGGCCCGGCGGCCGTGTTTGACGCCGCCGTGCTTCAAGGCGCCCCCGCTCCACGTCCGTCACGCCCCGGCCGTCGCGCCGCGCGGACCAGCCACGGAATCGGACCGTCCGCAGAATCGGATCGTCCGCGGAACCGACCCGTCCGCGGAACCGGATCGTCCGAGAGCCCGGACCGGCCGCGGGCCCGGGGCGTTCGGGGTCCTGGCAGACTCGCCCCATGTTGGAGACCTCGGCACGACTGCTGCGCCTGCTCTCGCTGCTCCAGGCGCACCGCGACTGGTCCGGCGCCGATCTCGCCGAACGGCTCGGGGTCACCCCGCGCACCGTCCGGCGCGACATCGACAAGCTGCGCGGCCTCGGCTACCCGGTCGACGCCAGCCCCGGCACCGGTGGCGGCTACCAGCTCGGTGCCGGGGCCCAGTTGCCGCCGCTGCTCCTCGACGACGACGAGGCCGTCGCCGTCGCCGTCGGGCTGCGCACGGCGGCGGGCAACGGCGTCGAGGGCATCGGCGAGACCTCCGTACGCGCGCTGGCCAAGCTCGAACAGGTGCTGCCGAACCGGCTCCGGCGCCGGGTGAACGCGCTGAACGCCTTCACCGTGCCGCTGTTCCGCGACCCCGGCGCCTTCGCCGCCGACCCGGCCGTCCTGACCGAACTCGCCGCGGCCTGCCGGGACGCCGAGCGGCTGCGCTTCGAGTACCGCGACCACGCCGGTTCCGCATCGCGCCGCACCGTCGAGCCGCACCGGCTGGTGTGCGCCGAGCGCCGCTGGTACCTCGTCGCCTGGGACCTGGACCGGGCGGCCTGGCGCACGTTCCGCGCGGACCGGATCACGCCCACGCCGCCGCACGGCCCGCGGTTCGTCCCCCGCGACCCACCGGCCGACGACCTGGCCGCCTACGTCTCCGAGGGGCTCTCCACCACCGCGTACACCACGCGGGCGGTGGTCCGGCTGAAGGTGGGGATCGAGCGCGCGGCCGCGAGGACCTCGCCGTTCTCCGGGACCCTGGAGGCGATCGACGCCGACAGCTGCCTGCTGCGCACCGGAGCGGCGAGCCCGGACGTGCTGGTCGTCCACGTCATGATGCTGGGCTTCGACTTCGAGGTCGTCGAGCCGCCGGAGTTCGAGGAGGCGATCAGGACGGCCCGGGACCGGCTGTCCAGGGCTCTGGACCGAGCCCCGGCCGCCGGGTGACCGGTTCCCCGCGGAGGGGCGTCGGCCGCCCTCCGCAGGGCGATGACCGACCGCTATAGGAGTGCCGGACAGCCGTCTCCGTCCCCTGCCGCGAATATTGTGACCAAAGGATAAGGGTGCCATAAGGAAGCGTGAATTCCTGGTGGCATTCTCATTTATCAGGGTTATTTCTTAAAGAAATTGTGAACGGGGCGAACGAGGTATTCCGTTTGGTTTCCCCGGCTTCCGTGTGATCATTTCCGACTTTGTGTGATTACTGTGTGTCGGGTCCCCCGGGCGGGGGCCCGGGTCTCACGGCACGGAGGGTGCGCGTGTCGTGATCCTGTGACACAAGCGTGACCGGCGAGGGACGTGGGGATGCCGTGCGGCGGCCGCCTCCCCGGCTTCCGTCCGGGTCCCCGGCCGCCTACGGTGAGAGGCATGGCACCCATACCGACCCCCTCCGCCCAGCCCGACGACCCGCCCGGTGCGTATGTCGGCCTCGCCGCCGACGCGGCCGAACGACGGGCCCGCAGCCATGGCTGGGCCACCGTCAGATCCCTGCCGCCGGGCGCGATCATCACCATGGAGTTCCGGAGCGGGCGGATCAACTTCGAGGTCGACGACGCCGTCGTCACCCGCTGCTGGGTGGGCTGAGCCCGCAGCCCGCAGCCCGCAGCCCGTCGTCCTGCCGCCCCGCAGCCCCGTCGCACGGCCGCCCCGACACCCCGCGGTCCCGTCGCCCGGCTGCCCGCAGCGCGGTCCCCGGGCGCGAGGAGGGCTCCGGGGACATGAGAAAGGCCCCGACCTCGGTCGGGGCCTTTCTCGCGTGCGGCGGGGGAGCGGTGGTGCGTACCGGCTCCGCGTCCGGGCCTCAGCCGCCCGCCACCGGGCTGGCCGGGCTCGTGCCGCCGCGCGGGGCGCGGTCGGCGTGCGGCGGGCGCCGGCTGCCGGTCGGCGTGACCGGGGACCGCTCCGAACGCACCAGGTGCTGCGAGGGGTGCGACGGGTGCGCGGGGTGGGAGCGCGGGCAGGAGGGGCCCGGACCGCCCGCCGCCGCGACGGCCGGCTCCAGCGCGGGCTCCTGCGCCACGGCGTCCTCGTCCTCCGCGTACGGGAGCGCCGCGGTCCGGGGCCCCCCGGCCGCGACGGGCACGGACGGAACGGGGCCACGTCCCCGCAGGTTCTCGCGCTGGGCGAAGATCCACGCCTCGGCCCGGGTGATCAGCGGCTCGACCCAGGGCAGGCCCAGCATGATCAGCAGCCCCGCGGCCCAGCCCAGCAGGACGTCGCTGAGCCAGTGCGTACCGAGGTAGACAGTGGTGAGGCCGACGCCGAGCGAGACGATGGCGGACAGGGCCGACAGATAGCGCCGGGCGCGCGGGGTGGTGGCCAGATAGGCCAGAATCCCCCAGGTCACGACCGCGTTGGCGGTGTGACCCGAGGGAAATATGTCCCCGCCGGCGAAGAGCTCGGCGGAGCCGATCTGGGTCGCGTAGTGCGGGCCGAGGCGCCCCAGGCCGATCTTGACCGCGCCGACCGAGACGTTGAGCAGCAGCAGTGCCGCGCCCAGCGTCAGCAGCGGACGCAGCGTGTGCTGCCGCCAGGAGCGCCAGCCGAGCCAGCAGGCGACCATGGTGGCGGTGGGGCCGCGCTGGCCGAGCACGATGTAGTAGTCGAGGAAGGCGTGGATCTCCGGCCACTGCTGATACGGCCTGAAGAGCATGACCTTCCAGTCCAGGGCCACCAGCCAGGACGAGACCAGGACGGCGACGACGATGGCGAGATAGAACGCCAACGTCCCGCCGAAGAGAGCGATGCGGTGACGACTCATCCGCGGTGGCTCTATCTTCGGCGGCTCCGGCTCCCGGTCCAGCCGGGCAAAGATGTCGGTACGCACCCAATCGACGTTACAGCGAGTTAGCGAGCGACCAGGACGATCCGGTCTCTTCGTGATGACGATGTGATGTGGGCTATGTCTCGGACGGGCCTTAATTCCTGATCGGCGGAAGCGTCCCGAAGGCCCTCCGCGCTATTGATTTCGCACGCATTTCGGAAGGGTGTTTGGCTCCGGACAGAAAAGCACAGGAGGCGCCGGTATGAATTTCTCCGGACGGGAGAAGGGCGGAACGGACGGTGCCGGTGCGGTCACCGACCGCGCCCGCCCCGGGCCCCGCCGGACGCCGCCCGGGGGGTCTTGGGTACCGTCCTGTGCCGGGTGCGGGGTGAGTCCGTGCAGGTCCGGGCGACGGCGTGGCGTGGCGCACGCCACACCGCGAGGCCCGACGGGGCGGGGAGTGGACCACGCGTGAGGGTGCCGAACTCGCGTACGCTGACGGATCACTCGCCCGTCGATGCCGGGCCATGAGGGACAGCGAACCCCTGTCACCCCGGTTGGCCCGCCGAGCGCGAGGGACCTTTGGAGGTACATGCATGTCCGGGACGACCACAGCCCGATTCCGGCTGCGCCCAGCCGCCGCCGGGGCCAACCGATGGGTCGTCCTCGTCGTTCTCTGCCTCAGCCTCCTGCTGGTGGCGCTCGACTCGACCGTGCTCCACGTCGCCGTCCCCGCCGTCACCGAGGACCTGCGCCCCAGCGCCGTCGCCCTGCTCTGGATCGTCGACGCCTATCCGCTGGTCTGCGCCTCGCTGCTGGTCCTCTTCGGCACCCTCGGGGACCGGGTCGGCCGGCGCCGCATCCTGCTGCTCGGCTACGCGCTCTTCGGGGCGGCCTCCGCGGTCGCCGCCATGGCCGACGGTCCCGGGGTGCTCATCGCGGCGCGGGCCCTGCTCGGCGTCGGCGGCGCGATGATCATGCCCGCGACCCTGTCGATCCTCCGGCAGGTCTTTCCCGACCGGCGCGAGCGGGCCGTGGCGATCGGCATCTGGACCGCCGTCGCCGCCGTGGGCGCCGCCACCGGACCGGTCGTCGGCGGCTTCCTCGTCGAGCACTTCTGGTGGGGCTCGGTCTTCCTGATCAACGTGCCGCTGATGGCGCTGGTCCTGCCGGTCGGCCGGCTGCTGCTGCCCGAGTCGCGCGGCGGCGACGACGGTCCGTGGGACGTGCTGGGCGCGCTGATGGCCGCGGCCGGGGTGCTCGGGGTGGTCCTCGGGGTCAAGCGCGCGGGTGCCGGCGAGGTGCTGGGCGCGGCCACGCTCGTACCGCTGCTGATCGGGGCCGTGCTGCTCGTCGCGTTCGTGCGCCGGCAGAGGCGGCGCGCACATCCGCTGATCGACATCGGGCTGTTCTCCAGGCCCGCCTTCTCCACCTCGGTGGGCTGCATCGTCATCGCGATGCTGGCCCTGGTCGGGCTGGAGCTCATAGCCGTGCAGTACCTCCAGCTCGTCCTGGGCCTGAGCCCGCTGGAGACCGGCCTGCGGCTGCTGCCCCTCACCATCGCGGCCATGGTCGCGGGCGCCTTCGGATCGCACACCCTGCGGCTGCTCGGCCCGCGCCGGATGGTCGGCTGGGGCTTCGTGCTCACCGCCCTCTCGGTGCTGGTCCTGACCGCGATGGGGCAGCACGACCGGCCCGTCCTGCTGACCACGGCCTTCGTCGCCCTCGGCTTCGGACTGCAGACCACCCTCTTCGGGGCGTACGAATCCATGCTCAGCGAGGCCCCGGCCGACCGTGCGGGCGGCGCGGCGGCGATCGGCGAGACCTCGTACCAACTGGGTGCGGGCATGGGGATCGCCCTGCTCGGCAGCGTCATGAACGCCGCCTACACCCCCGGCCTCTCGGAGCTGCCCGGCAAGGGCGTCCCGGGCTGGGCCCGCACCGCGGCCACCCACTCGCTGGGCGAGGCGTACCAGGTGGCGGACCGGCTGGGCGGACCGCTGGGCCCGGTGCTGCGCACCACCGCCCGGCACGCCTTCGTCTCCGGACTGCGCGTCACGCTGCTGGTCAGCGCGGCACTGCTGCTGCTGGGGGCGCTCGCCGCGCTGCGCCTGCCGCGGGGCATGGAACACGCGGCGCCGGCCCCGGACTCCCCGGCGGACGAGGTGCGCGAACCGCTGCGGGCCGAGGCGGACGGCGCGCGCGAGTCCCGTACCGCGCACGACGCGCCCGCCGCGGAGTGCGCGCCGCACCCGATACCCCGCCCCGCCCGGCGCCGACCCGCCGGGGCGACCGGCTCTGGACGGGCGGCGCACTGAGCCGTAACGTCGGTGCGACGCCATAACTAACACCGCTAGTTTTAGCATCGTGCGAGCCGCCGGAGGCACCCTCATGTCCACCACCGAGTCCTCGAAGCTCCCGCCCTTCGACCCCGCCGACCCCCTCGGCATCGACGACCTGCTCGGCGCCGAGGACCTCGCGATCCGCGACACCGTCCGGAGCTGGGCCGCCGACCGGGTAATGCCGCACATCGCCGAGTGGTACGAGAACGGCGAACTGCCCGGCATCCGCGAACTGGCCCGCGAACTCGGTTCGATCGGCGCGCTCGGGATGTCCCTGCAGGGCTACGGCTGCGCGGGCGCCACCGCCGTCCAGTACGGGCTGGCGTGCCTGGAGCTGGAGGCGGCGGACTCGGGCATCCGCTCCCTGGTCTCCGTGCAGGGCTCGCTGGCGATGTACGCCATCCACCGCTACGGCTCCGAGGAGCAGCGCCGGCAGTGGCTGCCGGGCATGGCGGCCGGCGAGATCATCGGCTGCTTCGGCCTCACCGAGCCCGACCACGGATCCGACCCGGCCGGGATGCGCACCCACGCCAGGCGGGACGGGGACGACTGGGTGCTCACCGGCCGCAAGATGTGGATCACCAACGGTTCGGTCGCGGGGGTGGCCGTCGTCTGGGCGCAGACCGACGAGGGGGGTCCGGGCCGCGGGATCCGCGGATTCGTCGTGCCGACCGATGCGCCGGGCTTCTCGGCACCCGAGATCCGGCACAAGTGGTCCCTGCGGGCCTCGGTCACCAGCGAGCTGGTCCTCGACGGGGTGCGGCTGCCCGCCGGCGCCGTGCTCCCCGGCGTCACCGGCCTGCGCGGCCCGCTCAGCTGTCTGAGCCACGCCCGTTACGGCATCGTCTGGGGGGCCATGGGCGCGGCGCGCGCCAGCTTCGAGGCGGCCCTGGAGTACGCGAGGACGCGGGAGCAGTTCGACCGGCCGATCGGCGGCTTCCAGCTCACCCAGGCCAAGCTCGCGGACATGGCCGTGGAGCTGCACAAGGGCATCCTGCTCGCCCACCATCTGGGGCGGCGGATGGACGCGGGGAGGCTCCGCCCGGAGCAGGTCAGCTTCGGGAAGCTCAACAACGTGCGGGAGGCGATCGACATCTGCCGCACTGCGCGCACGATTCTCGGCGCCAACGGGATCTCGCTGGAGTACCCGGTCATGCGCCACGCGACGAATCTGGAGTCGGTCCTCACCTACGAGGGGACCGTGGAGATGCACCAGCTGGTGCTGGGCAAGGCGCTCACGGGTCTCGACGCGTTCCGCTAGGTCCGCCGGGGCCTTCCCGGCCGGGCGGGACTTCCGGAACACGCCGCGGGACCGCGACCGGCGGGGGGCTGCCGGAAGGGTTGCGGGAACGGGCCGAGGAGCGCCCTGCTCAGCTCTGGTTGAAGAAGCCGTCGGCCGGCCGGCCGACGGCTTCGCCGCTGACCACCTGGGTGTCGGCCGGGGTCAGCAGGAAGACCCGGGTGGCCACGCGCTCGATCGAGCCGCGCAGGCCGAAGGTGAGGCCGGCCGCGAAGTCCACGACGCGCTTGGCGTCGGTGGGGTCCATGGCCGTGAGGTTGACGATCACGGGAACCCCCTCCCGGAAGAGCTCGCCGATGGCCCGCGCGTCCCGGAAGCTGTCCGGGGTGACGGTGGCGATCCGGCGGCCCGTCTCCTCGGCCGTCTCGGACGCGATCTGCACCCGGGGGTCGGTCACCCACGCCTGGGCCGCCCCGGTCTGGGGGCCCTCGGCGTACTCGTCGTCGTAGTACCGCTCGTCGTTGTCCTCCACGAGGCCCAGCCAGGCACTCGCCTTGCGCACCGATCCCATGGACGCCTCCTCTCACCGCGGTTCCGTGATGTTCCGCATCTCTTTCGTATCCCTATGGTCGTCCATGATGCGGATCGTGCGCCAAGTGGATAGTCGGCGCGCAGGGGGTTCGTGACGGTACTGGTGCAGAAGATGTGGCGTTTCGTCAGGGTTCCTCCCGTATAAAGGGAGTGAAAGAAAGAAAATATGATGCCCCGGTCCGTACGGGTGACATGGGGGACGTACGGGTGAACGGGGTGCTCGGTACGATGCACGTCGCGCGGTCGCACGACCCGGCGCGAAGGCGGAAAACTCTCGGGGGATCGTCGTGTTCGGAATCGTCAGGCCCTGTACCCATCGGTTGTCCGAGGGGCTCAGGACCGAATGGATGGCCCATCTCTGCGGGCTCTGTCTCGCCCTTCGCTCCGACCACGGGCAATTCGCCCGCATAGTGACGAACTATGACGGCCTGATCGTCTCCGTCCTGACGGAGGCTCAGTCCGAGCGCACCACCGGCCGGCGACGCACCGCGGGGCCCTGCCCGCTGCGCGCCATGCGGACCGCCCCGGTCGCCCGCGGCGAGGGCGCCCGACTGGCCGCCGCCGTCTCGCTGGTGCTGGCCTCGGCGAAGGTCCGGGACCACGTCGCCGACGGGGACGGCCTGTTGAGGCGCCGCCCGGTCGCCGCGGCGGCCCGCCGGGTCGCGGCGGGCTGGGACCGCGCCGGGGCGCGCACCGGCGCGCAGCTCGGCTTCGACACGGCGCTCCTCGTCGACGCCGTCGACCGGCAGACCGGCATCGAACTGGCCGCCGGGCCCGGCACCCCGCTGCTCACCATCACCGAGCCCACCGAGACCGCCACCGCGGCGGCCTTCGCCCACACCGCGGTGCTCGCCGGCCGGCCGCAGAACGCGGAACCGCTCGCCGAGGCGGGCCGGCTCTTCGGACGCCTGGCGCACCTGCTGGACGCCGTGGAGGACCAGGAGGCCGACGCCGCGTCGGGCGCCTGGAACCCGCTCACCGCGACCGGCACCTCGCGCGCCGAGGCACGCCGGCTGTGCGACGACGCGCTGCACGGCGTACGGCTGGCCCTGCGCGACGCCGAATTCACCGACGGCAAGCTGGCCCACGTGCTGCTGGCCCACGAGCTGCGGCAGTCGGTGGACCGGGCGTTCGGCACCACGGCGTGCTCGCACCAGCCGGGCGCGGTGCTGCTGGACGGAACGGCCACCGCCCCGACCGGGGCGTACGGCCCGCCCCCGGGCAATCCGTACGCGCCGACGAACCCCGGCGGCCCCGGCGGTCCCGGGCAGCCGCCCGAGCCGCCGCGCGACCGGCGCGGCCTGATCATGGGCTGCCTGGTGTGGGCGGGACTGGCCTGCACCTGCCAGATGTGCTGCGGGACGTTCGAGGACCCGTGGAGCCATCAGCGCCGCGAGGGCCTCTGCCACCAGTGCGACTGCGGCAACTGCGGTGACTGCTGCGAATGTTGTAACTGCTGCAGCAACTGCGGCGGTGAGGACGGCGGCTGCTGCAACTGCGACTGCGGGTGCGACTGCTGAACCGCCCGCCCGGTTCCGGGTGATCCGGCCGGATCACCCGGAACCGGGCGGGGTGGAACGAGGGGAGGGGAAAACGGCGTTGGGCACGCGTGGGCACGCGGGAGAACTGCTCGGACGCCGCGCACGGGGCGGGGCGCAAGAACGCGAGGACGCAGGGGGTCGGCTCAACAGGAGGCGGACCACACGCGACCGAAGTCGATGTGGGAGCGCTTGACCAGCCACTGCTGCGCATGCATGGCCCAAGTGGAACAGGCATCCGGTGACCCGTCAACCGGGCCCGGACGCCCGGCTCACAGTGTGGACGGGCTTGACAGCCCCCGGTGAACGGCGATTGTCTCGGATCGGACCGGTGCTGAGGGGCCCGGTCCGCGTTGTGTTCACGTCGAAGGCACGCCCCGTGTCCGATCTCTGCATCCACGGAGCCTTCGCATGCCCGCGCAGCCCCTTCCCCTTCCCCTTTCCCTGCCCCGCCCTCCCGCCGGGAGCCCTCCGACGGCCGGTGCCCGCCCGCACCGCACCGCGGGCCTCCGATGAGCCGGGCCCCGGTGCTCGTCGTCATAGGCGCGGGCCCGCGCGCCACCGGCCTGATCGAGCGCATCGCCGCCAACGTCCCCGAACTGTACGGGGACCGCCCCCTGGACATCCGGATCGTCGACCCGTACCCGCCCGGCGGCGGCCGGGTCTGGCGGCACGACCAGTCCCCGCTGCTGTGGATGAACTCCATGGCCGAGGACGTCACGATGTTCACCGACGAAACGGTCCGGCAGGAGGGTCCGGTACGCCCGGGGCCCGCCCTGCACACCTGGGCGGCGGACATCCGGGACGGACGCCTGCCCCTCCCCGACGAGGCCGGCGCCGAGCCCGGACTCCGCGCCGAGATCGAGGCGCTGACGGGCGACACCTTCCCGAGCAGACGACTGCAGGGCGTCTACCTGCGCTGGGTGTACGGGCGGGCGGTGGCCGCGCTCCCGGCGGGCATCGACGTCACCTGGCACCGCGGCCGGGTCCTGCGGATCACCGGACCGCGCGAGGGCCGCCAGCGCGTCTGGCTGGAGGGGCACGGCACCCCGCTGCTCGCCGACGCCGTCGCCGTCACCATCGGCCATCTCGACGCCGAACCGGAGCCGGAACACGCCGGGCTGGCCGAATTCGCCGACCGCCACGGACTCGTCCACCTGCCGCCGGACTTCACCGCCGACAGCGACCTGTCCGTGCTGCCCGCGGGCGAACCGGTCCTCGTCCGGGGCTTCGGCCTCGCCTTCGTCGACCTCATGGTGCTGCTCACCGAGGGACGCGGCGGCCGGTACGAGAACGGCGAGTACGTGCCCTCCGGCAGGGAACCCGTGCTGTACGTCGGATCGCGCCGCGGCGTCCCCCACCACTCCAAGATCGGTTACGCCTGGGAGGGCGAACGCCCGCCGCTGCCGCGCTTCCTCGGCCCGGACTGGACCGAGGCGCTGCTGAAGGCGGACGGACCGGTCGACTTCCGGCGGGACGTGTGGCCGCACGTGGCGAAGGAACTCGGCCACGCCCACTACCACCGCCTCTTCACCGCCCACCCCGAACGCACCAGGGGCGACCGGGCCGCCTTCGAGGCGCGGTACGCCGCCGCGGACCCGGCCGGGCCCGAACTGCGCGCCCTCGTCGAGGCCGCCGTGCCCGACCCCGCGGACCGCCTCGACCTCGAGGCGCTCGACCGCCCCCTGGACGGGGTGCGCCACTCCTCGTACGACGCGCTCCAGAAGGGGATGCGCGACCACATCACCGCCGACCTGGAACGCCGCCACGACCCCGGCCACAGCCCGGACCTCGCCGTCTTCCTCGGACTGCTCTCCGCCTACGGGCAGCTGCTCCGGCTCGGGGACACCGGGAACTGGTGGCACGGCTTCTTCAGCCACCTCGCCTCCGGCCCGCCGGGCCCCCGGCTGCGCGGACTGCTCGCCCTCTCCCGGGCCGGCCTCGTCCGCTTCCTCGGCGCCGGGATGACCGTCGAGACCGACGAGCGAAGGGGCCTCTTCGTGGCGGGCAGCGCCACCGTGCCGGGGCTGCGGACGACGGCCCGCGCCCTGGTCGAGGCCCGCCTGCCGGACCCCGCCCCGGAACGCGTCCGCAGCACACTGCTCCGGGAGCTGTACGCGGACGGCGCCGCCGCCACCGGCTCCGGGCTGCTCTCGGTCGACCCCGACGACGGCCGCGTCCTGCACCGCGACGGCCGCCCCCACGCGCGCCGCTTCGCACTGGGCCCGCTCACCTCCGCCCGCACCGGCGCGGCGTTCACCCGGCCGCGCACCGGCGGCCCGGCCTTCCGGCAGAACGACGCCACCGCGCGCACGGCGCTGCGCCTGCTCCGCGACCTCGCCCGCGACGACGGCCCCCGCACCTGACCGGACCCCCGTCCGAAACCGCCCGGCCCACCTCCCCGAAAGGTCACCCCCATGTCCGCGACCGCCCCCCTGCACCTGGCCGCCGAGATCGGCGGCCCGCCCCGTTACGACCCGGCGCACTACATCGACCTCGCCCGGCTCGCCGAGCGCGGCGCGCTCGACTTCGTCACGCTCGGCGACTCCTTCCTCAGGCCGGGGCTCGACGCGCTCGCCGTGCTCGCCCGGGTCGCGCCCGCCACCCACCGGATCGGCCTCGTGCCCACCGTCACCACCACCCACACCGAGCCCTTCCACGTGTCGTCCGCCGTGGCCACCCTGGACTGGGTGAGCCGGGGCCGGGCGGGCTGGTACGTCGACGTGTCGACCACCGGGGCCGAGGCCCGGCTGTTCGGCCGGCGCCCGGCGGCACCCGCCGACGAGCTGTGGCAGGAGGCCGGTGAGGTCGCCGACGCGAGCGCCCGGCTGTGGGACAGCTGGGAGGACGACGCCGAGATCCGGGACGCCGCCACCGGGCGCTTCGTCGACCGCGACAAGCTGCACCACATCGACTTCGAGGGCGCCTTCTTCTCGGTCCGGGGCCCCGCGATCGTGCCCCGGCCCCCGCAGGGGCACCCGGTCGTCGTGGTCGACGGGACGGGCGGCCCGGCCGCACGGGTCGCGGCCCGCCACGCCGACGTCGTCCTGGTACGGGCCACCGCGCCCGAGCGGGCTGCCGCGCTCCGCGCCGAACTGCGCCGGCGCGCCGCGGCGCACGGACGCGACCCCCGCGCACTCCGGGTGCTGCTCGCGCTCACCGTCGACCTCGGCGACATCGAGACCGCTCCGGAACCGGGCCTGGAGAGCGGCCCCCCGCTCTCGGCCGGCGGCTCGTACTACCGGGGCGGCCCGGTCGACCTCGCCGAACTGATCACCCGCTGGCACCGCGGCGGGGCGGTGGACGGCTTCCACCTCACGCCCATCACCCCCGGCCGCGACCTCGAACGGATCGTCAACGGCACCGTGGCCCTGCTCCAGCACCGTGGCCTGTTCCGCACCTTCCACCCCGGCGGCACCCTGCGCGAGCACCTGGGCCTGGCCCGCCCCGCCAACCGGTACGCCCAGGAAAGGGGACGCGCATGACCACCACGACCCGGCCGATGCACCTCGCCGCCCACTTCCCCGGCGTGAACAACACCACCGTCTGGACGGCCCCCCGGGCCGGGAGCCAGATCGACTTCTCCTCCTTCGAACACCTCGCCCGCACCGCGGAACGCGGCCTGTTCGACTTCTTCTTCCTCGCCGAGGGGCTGCGGCTGCGCGAGCACCACGGCCGCATCCACGACCTGGACGTGGTGGGTCGGCCCGAATCCCTCACCGTGCTGGCCGCGCTGGCCTCCGTCACCCACCGGATCGGCCTCGCCGCCACCGTCAACACCACCTTCAACGAGCCCTACGAACTGGCCCGCCGCCTCGCCACCCTCGACCACCTCAGCGGGGGCCGGGCGGCCTGGAACGCGGTCACCTCGCCGGACGCCTTCACCGGGGAGAACTTCCGGCGCGGTGGCTACCTCGACCGCGCCCACCGGTACACCAGGGCCGCCGAGTTCGTCGCCACCGCCCGCGAACTGTGGGACACCTGGACCCCCGACGGCACCCCGCGCCCCTTCGCGCACCACGGCCGGCACTTCGGCATCGAGGGCGAGTTCACCGTCCCGCGCTCCCCGCAGGGCCACCCGGTCGTCATCCAGGCGGGGGACTCCGCGGAGGGCCGCGAGTTCGCCGCGTCCGCCGCCGACGTGATCTTCACCCGGCACGGCACCCCGGAGTCGGGCCGCGCGTTCTACGCCGACGTCAAGGCGCGGCTGGCGAAGTACGGGCGGGAACGGGACGAGCTGAGGATCATGCCCGGGGTCACCTTCGTGCTGGGCGACACCGACGCCGATGCCCAGGAGCGGGCGGCCGAGATCCGCCTCCAGCAGGTCTCCCCGCAGAACGCGATCCTGGCCCTGGAACAGGTCTGGGGCCGCGACCTCTCCGGCCACGACCCCGACGGCCCGCTCCCCGCCGTCGACCCGGACCCCACCGCCTCGGCGACCCGGGGCCGGGTGGCGCACGGCGACCCCCTGGAGACCGCGGCCCGCTGGCGCGCGCTGTCCGAGCGGAAGGGGCTCTCCACCCGGCAGACCGTCATCGAGGCGACCGGCCGGCAGTCCTTCGTCGGCAGCCCGCGGACGGTCGCGGAGCGGCTCGTCGAGTTCGTCGCCGCCGACGCCGCCGACGGGTTCGTCCTCGTGCCGCACCTCACCCCGGGCGGGCTGGACGAGTTCGTCGACCGGGTCGTCCCGCTGCTCCAGGAACGCGGCGCGTTCCGCTCCGAGTACGGCGGTCCCACGCTGCGGTCCCACCTCGGGCTCGCCGAGCCGGTGTGGAAGGGTTGAGCGCATGAGCACGGACGCACAGCAGCCGCACGGCCCCGAGCAGGCGGCGCAGGACTGGAAGCACTGGCACGAGGAGCGCACCGCCGCGGTCGCCGGACCGTACGGCCCCCTCTCCCTCACCGGCACCCACTGGCTCTCCGACCACCCGGAGGGCCGCCTCCCCGGGATTCCCGGTCAGTGGCGGGAGGACGGCGACGCGGTGGTGCTCGACGCCACCGACGGGGACGGGCTGACCGTCGACGGCGAACCCTTCACCGGCCGGGTGCGCCTCACCGCCGACCGGGGCCCCATCGACGGCTCCCGCGTCGCGCACGGCGCACGGCGACTGGTCGTGCTGAGCCGCGAAGGGCTGTGGGCGGTACGGGACTTCGACCCGGACTCCGCCGCGCGGCGCGCCTTCCGGACCATCGAGGCCACCCCGTACGACGCCCGTTGGGTGCGGCCGGGCACCTTCCGCGCGTACGACGCCTCCCGCACGGTCCGGGTGGCGAACGCCGACGGGGTCGAGCGCGGCCTCGGACTCGCCGGCGAGATCGCCTTCGAGCTCGACGGCACGGAGCACACCCTCCAGGTGGCGGTCGAGGCCGACGGCTCGCTCTGGGCCGTCTTCGCCGACGCCACCAGCGGCCGGAGCAGCTACCGCTTCCGCTTCCTGCGGCCCGCCGCCCCGGCCGCCGACGGCGGCGTGACGGTCGACCTCAACCGGGCGCTGCTGCCGCCCTGCGCCTTCGCGGACCACTTCATCTGCCCCTTCCCGCCGCCCGGCAACACCCTTTCCGTCGCCGTCGAGGCGGGGGAGCGCAACCGCGTCGACCACTGACGCACCGCGCCGGCACGCCCCGGGGCGCGATACCCCGGTGTCCCGAGCGGCACCGGGGCACCCGCACGGGGCGTGACGGGTTCGGGCCATGGGGCCCTCTTGCGCCACAAGTTGAACGCCTTGAATACTTCCGGGACAGCGCTTGTCAGGAACACGGCAGATCCGCATCGCGGACCCCTGCCGCGCGAACGACTGCGCCTCACGGGTCCGGCCACCCCACAGGCGGACCCCCGATTTCCCCCTGGGAGGAATGAAAAGTGAGGATCAAGCGCACCGCCCCCCTCCACGGCACCGCCAGACGCGCCAGGGCCGTGGCCGTCGCGGCGGGCCTCGTCTCCGTCGCCGCGCTCGCCGTCCCCAGCGCCCGGGCCGACACCGCCACCACCTTCAGCACGGCGCAGCTCTCCGCCGCCAGTGATGCCGTCCTCGGCGCCGACGTGGCGGGCACCGCCTGGAACATCGACCCGGCCACGGGCAAGGTCGTGGTCGCCGCCGACAGCACGGTCTCGCAGGCCGAGATCGCCCACATCAAGAAGACCGCCGGGGTCAACGCGGGAGCCCTGAAGATCGAGCGCCTCCCCGGCAAGCTCAGCAAGCTGGTCTCGGGCGGCGACGCGATCTACGCGCCCAGCTGGCGCTGTTCCCTGGGCTTCAACGTCCGCAGCGGCTCCACCTACTACTTCCTGACCGCCGGCCACTGCACCGACGGCTACCCGGACTGGTACGCCAACTCCGCCAAGACCACGAAGATCGGTCCGACGGTCGGCTCCAGCTTCCCGACCAACGACTACGGGCTGGTCCGCTACGACAACGCCTCGGTCGCCCACCCGGGCACCGTCGGCAGCGTCGACATCACCAGCGCGGCCAACGCCACGGTCGGCATGTCCGTCACCCGCCGCGGCTCCACCACCGGCACCCACAGCGGCTCCGTCACGGGCCTCAACGCCACGGTCAACTACGGCGGTGGCGACGTCGTCTACGGCATGATCAAGACCAACGTCTGCGCGGAGCCCGGCGACTCGGGCGGTCCGCTCTACTCCGGCTCCAGGGCGATCGGCCTCACCTCCGGCGGCAGCGGCAACTGCTCCTCGGGCGGCACGACGTACTTCCAGCCGGTCACCGAGGCGCTCAGCGCGTACGGGGTCAGCGTCTTCTGACGTCCCGGCACACCGGTCCGGTCCCCGGACGCGTGGTCGGCCCGGACGGAGCCCCTGCCCGAAATCCCGGGCGGGGGCTCCCGCACACCCCGCGGCTTTTGAGAGGATGTGGGGGTACAGGTCGGTCACGCAGGAGCACACGGGGGCGGTCGTACCGCCGGGGGTCACCCCGGGCCGGGCCCCCGGCAGACACCTCAGGGGGTTCCAGGTCCGTGAAACGCATCGGAGTGACCGGTCATCGCAGCATCCCGCAGGAGGCCCACGCCCATGTGCTCGCCGGCCTGCGGGCGGCCTTCCTCGGCCTGGAGGGCTCCCTGGAGGCCTTCTCCAGCCTGGCGGTGGGGGCCGACCAGCTCTTCGCCGACGTCGCCCTGGCCCGCGGCGCCGCGCTGACCGTGGTCATCCCCAGCGGCGACTACGAGTCCTCCTTCGCCGACGCCGGCGAACTCGCCCGTTACCGGGCCCTCAAGGACCGGGCGGTCCGGGAGGTCAGGCTCGACTACCCGCACTCCACCGACGAGGCGTACTACGCCGCGGGCGCGTACATCGCCGACCACTGCGACCGGCTGCTCGCGGTGTGGGACGGCCGTCCCGCCCGCGGCCTCGGCGGCACCGGCGACATCGTGACGTACGCCCGCAGCCTGGGCCGTCCCGTCACGGTGATCTGGCGCGAGGGCGTGGAACGCGGCTGACCGACGGGCGCGGCCGCCCGCGCCCCCGGCGTCACCCCATGCGTGCGCCGCGGCCCATCCGGGGCCGCGACACGTCACGTCCGGTGCCGCCGCGCGTCACATCTGGTGCCGGGCCAGCCAGTCGGTGTGCTGCGGGGAGACGATGCGCTCGGTCTCGAAGACCGCCCGCGGCCACTGGCGTTCGGTCAGCGTGGTCTCCATCGCCACCTGCATCGCCTCCAGGTCCTGCTCGACCAGCGAGTGCGCCGAGATCAGCGGGTGGTGCCGCCGCATCTCGTTCCACGCCAGACAGGCCGCGGCCGCCGCCGACAGCACCCCCGTCAGGGCGAAGGACTGGGTGGCGGAGAACATCCTCAGCAGGGCGAAGACCAGGGCGAGCGCGGTCAGCGCGGCGATGGTGGTCGACCAGACGAGGGTGGCCCGCCGCGACACCTCCTGCCGCCTGCGGTACCAACTCCTCTGCTCGATGAGCCGGTCCCGCACGTACGTCTCCTTGCGTACGGTGAACGCCTTCCCGCGCAGCTCGCGCATGGAATCGGTGATGAGTCCGCCGGAATCCGCCGTCAGGTCGCGGGGGTCGGCCCAGCCGACCTTCCGGAGCTCCTGGAGCCCCTCCTCCAGCCGGTTGGCGAACACCGCCTCCGGATGCTGGGTGCCGGTGTCGAAGGGCGCCCCGTGCACCGAGTAGCGCCAGCACATGGATTTGATGAACTCCGCCGCCGAGCGGTTGAGTTGCCATTGCGACTTTGCTTTGCGCCGGGCGGAGAGGTACGTCGTGATCAGGACGCCCAGATAGGCCAACACGCCTGCGGCATCGATGAGTTGAAACGTGTCACCGACCGTGACGTGCCACGGAACCGCGGCCGGTGCGGTGCCCACGACCAGCAGGATCAGTTGGACGCGGGTGGTGTTCACGGCCTCCCGCTGGCTCGCGATGGCGATCTCGTCCGTGTGGTGGAAGAGCGCCGGAAGGTCGGCGTTCCTGAAGACCATGCTCTGGAGCGGCCCGGGAAGCGCGGTCATGTTCACTCCCGTCTGCGGTTGAGGGCATGCCCCGCTCGGCCTGCCGAGCGGGGCATGAGCGTAGGGGGGCGCCGACGGCGCTGCAATGGCGCCCGGGGGCGTAGCGATGCTTTTCGGCCCCTCGTGCGGGGCTCTCGCGTGATCCGACGGGTTGTGGGAATCTTTCTCAACTGACCATTTTCTGCGGTGGGTTGCTGATGTATCCACTCATCGGCACTCATGGGCACTCATCGGCGTGCGGGGGGACGGGGATGGGCCGAGCGGACCGGAGGGACGGTTGCGTGCCGTCCGACGTCCAGCGGCGGATACGGCGGAGTCCGCTGTTGTTCACCACTCCGCTGGTGCTTCTCGTCCTGCTGGCCGGCGTGCTGATCTGGGAGATGATCCGGGTCAACGTGTCGCCCGGGGCGCGTGCCGAGTGGCCGTGGCGGCTCCAGCTGATCGACGTCCAGATCCTGGGGAGCCTGTTGGCGGTCGCGGCGGGAGCGGTGCTGGCGCGGGCGCAGTTCGCCCGGGCGATGCGGCCGCACATCGGCTGGCGGGGGGCCTGGGTGAAGGGGCAACTGGCGCCGGACGTCCCCGCATGGCGCGTCGGGATACTCAATGGCGGCCAGCACTTGGCCGTGATCGAGTCCTGGAGCTGCCGGGTGGTCATGAGGGGCATGGGGGACGACGCGGACGGCGACCCGAGGTGGGCCGATGTCCATGACACCGTGGCCGAACTGACCGGGGCCGGACTGGTCGTCGGCGAGGACTTCCGGCTCATCGGCTTCGGAGCCGGCTTTCCGCTGGTGGGAGGCGGGGGCCACGAGACCGTGCTGGTGGGGGCGTTCTCGGAGAACTTCACCGAGCGGGTCCAGGCGCTGTACGTGCGCGCGAGGTTCACCGACGTGGTGGGCGACACCCATGAGCGGATCATGGACTGCATGAAGGGCCTGCAGCCGTCCGGCACCGTCTCCGCGGTGGACTGACGGCCATTTCCGGACCCGGGGCGTGCCGGGTATTCGATGGAGTGGACCGGGCTGCCCCTCCACCCGTCTCCCGGGCGGGGTTCCGCCGTCCGTTACGGAGAATGAGCGGTTGCGCAGTCATCCGTCCGCCATGTGGATCTCTGCAGTTGCCTTGCCCGATGAGGGTAGTAAAGTCATTCTGCCGGGCACTGTGGACATACAGGGACTGGCTGATTCATCCACAGATTCGGAACACTCCCTCAAGGACGGCCGTGAAGACCTCTGAATCCCCCCGTGCCTTCGCTGTTGCGAAGAAGAGCCCCGTGTCGCTCGCCGAGATCGACACTCGCGGAGCTGAAGCCACCAGGAAGCTCGGCCGAGTGCTCTCGGCCCCTGCCGACCGCCACACCCAGGCATCGACCTTCAGTTCCGCGCTCTGAGACGTGTTGCATGCTGGCTAGACTGAGGGAATGACAGGACCCCGGGTCCCATTCCGCGAAATTGTACTTAAAGTACACAGCAGGTGCGATCTTGCCTGCGATCATTGCTACGTCTACGAACATGCAGATCAGAGCTGGCGTACCCGCCCCAAAACAATCTCTGACGACGTCATTTTCCAGACAGCTCAGCGCCTGGCCGAGCATGCCAAGACACATGCACTGCCCTCCGTGTCAGTGATCCTGCACGGAGGGGAGCCCCTGCTGGCGGGCCCCGCGCGACTGCGCCGGGTCTGCGAGGAACTCACCTCCGCCTTCGACGGCGTCGCGGAGCTCGATCTCCGCATCCACACCAATGGGCTCCAGCTCAGTCCCCGGTACCTCGACCTCTTCGACGAATTCGGCGTCCGGGTCGGCATCTCCCTCGACGGCGACCGGGCCGCCAACGACCGGCACCGCCGCTACGCGGACGGACGCAGCAGCCACCCCCTGGTCCTCAAGGCCGTCGAACTGCTCCACCAGGAGCGCTACCGCCACCTTGACCTCGGCCTCCTGTGCACCGTCGACATCCGCAACGACCCGCACGCGGTCCTCGACGCGCTGACCGAGCTCGAACCGCCCCTCATCGACTTCCTGCTCCCGCACGCCACCTGGGACGACCCGCCGCCGCGTCCGGACGGTTCGCCCACCGCCTACGCCGACTGGCTCCTCGCGATCTTCGACCGCTGGCAGGAGCGGGGGCGCCCGGTGCCGGTGCGGCTCTTCTCCTCGGTGCTCTCCACGCTGAGCGGCGGCCCCAGCCTCACCGAGTCCCTGGGGCTCGCCCCGACGGACCTCGTCGTCGTCGAGACCGACGGCCGGCTGGAGCAGGTCGACTCGCTCAAGAGCGCCTACGAGGGCGCCGCGGCCACCGGGTTCGACGTCTTCGCCCACACCTTCGACGAGGTCGCCGACCACCCCGGGGTGCGGGCCCGCCAGCTCGGGCTGGCCGGGGTGGGCGAGACCTGCCGCCGCTGCCCCGTGGTGCGCACCTGCGGAGGCGGCCTGTACACCCACAGGTACCGCTCCGAGGGCCCGTCCGGCGCGTTCGACAACCCCTCGGTGTACTGCGCCGACCTGTTCGCCCTGGTGCGCGGCATCGAGGCCCGTACGGCGCAGGAGCTCGTCGCGCCCGCGGTGACCGGGCCCGCCGGGGCGGCCGCCGCCCAACTGGACCTCAACCGCACCCTGCTCGCCCGGCTGAACGCCGACATCGGCCGGCGCGGCGGCGCGGAGTGGGAGGCCGCCTGGGAGCTCGCTGCCGCCGTCGAGGCGTCCGAGGAGGGCGCCCGCGCCCTGGACGAGGTGCTGGCCCTGCCGTACGCCCGCGGCTGGCTGCTCGGGGCGCTGGAGTCGGTCCACGAGCACTCCGGCGCCGTACGGGCGGCGCGCGGGCTGTCGGCGTACCTCGCGGCGGCCGTCGTGCGGGGCGGTCTCGACCTGCCCGTACCGGTGGACCTCCCGGACGGCGGCCTCTTCCTGCCCGGTCTCGGCGGGCTGCGCGTCCCTGGCGCGGGGGAGCGCGGCACGGGCGTGCTGCGGGCCACCGGGGGCGGTTTCCTCGTCCGGCCGGAGGGGAGCGGCGGGGCCGAGGTGCGGGTCGCCCGGCCGGCGGAACCCGGTCCGGGCTGGCGGCCGCTGCGGCGGCCGGCGATCCCCGGGACGGTGTCCGGTCCGGTGCTCGACGACGCCGATCCGTTCCGCGACTGCTTCCCGGTACCCGCCGCGGCCCCCCTCGACGACCGGACCGCTGCCGGTCTGGAGGCCAGGATCGTCGAGGCCTGGACCCTGATCGGGGCGAAGGCCCCCGGGCGGGCCGCGGAGATGGCGGACCGCCTCACCACCCTCACGCCCCTCACGGGTCTGGACCCGGCCGAGCCCGCCGTGGGACGACACGGGTTCGGGGCGCTGGGCATCTCCGTGGACGGCGGCGCGGAGGAACTGGCGTTCGCGCTGTTGAGGGGATTCCGGAGGGCCGAATTGCAGGCGCTTGTCGATGTCACGGATCTTTACGCGGCGGACGGCTCCTGGGAACATCGAATGCCTTGGAAGGAAGAGTCGGTTCCGTTTTCCCGGTTGCTGGCCGACACCTATGAGCGGATGGCGTTGGGCGCATTCGAGCCGAACTGCCTGGAGGGGGTACCGGAAGCCCTCGACATGCTGGAAGGTGCCGCCGAAGTGACCGTCGGCGGGAAAAGGTTGGTGGAGCTGATGAGAAAAGAGATCTGAGGGTCGAATTCCGGTTCGATCAGGGGTGCCGGTGTGCAGGGGACAACTGGGAGGAACGACCGCAGACCGAATTCGATCAAGGAAATGATCGGCCGAACCCGGGAACGTATGACTGAAAACCGGCGTTGAATGACTGAACGCCATGGGGGTGGAGCAACCTCCGCTCCGGAATGATGAATTCGCTCGCATTCACTTCATGCCTCGGGTGCGGGTGCTCACACAGGACGGGGGTCGTGTGCACGCGATGACGCAGCAGCGAGCGGCGGACCATCGGCCGTACTTCTTCTTGAGTTATGCCCACACACCGGGGTACGGCGGTGGAACGGACCCCGACATGTGGGTCGAACGCCTCTTCAAGGATCTCTGTGACCATGTGCTGGCCATGACGGATCTGCCCGCGGGCGCGCCCGCCGGGTTCATCGACCGGGAAATACGCTCCGGCGAGGGCTGGTCGGAGCGGCTCGGCGAAGTGCTCGCCACCTGCCGGGTGTTCGTTCCGCTGTTCTCGCCGCGTTACTTCGCCAGTGAGATGTGCGGCAAGGAGTGGTACGCCTTCGCGCAGCGCGCCATCCACTACCGGGCCCGCTCCAACCAGCCGGCCGAGGCGATCGTCCCGGCCCTCTGGGTGCCCGTGCCGCCGAGCCAGCTCCCCGGCCCGGCCGAGCGGTTGCAGTTCAACCACCGTGATTTCGGGGACCGTTACGTCAGCGACGGGCTCTACGGCCTCATCAAGCTCAGGCTCTTCGCCGAGGAGTACGAGCGCGCGGTGTACGAGCTCGCCAAGCGCATCGTCAACGTCGCCGACACCATAAGGATCGGCACCGGGCGCCCGGTCGACTACCGACTGGCCCCCAGTGCCTTCGGCCCGCCCAACAGCGTGGCCGGCGGACCCCGCCCCATGCAGGTGACCATCGCCGCACCCACCCGGCACGACCTGCCCGAGGGACGCATGGCCGACTACTACGGCGACAACCCGCAGGACTGGAACCCCTACCACCCCCACACCACCCGCCCGCTGGCCTATGTCGCCGAGGACCTGGTGCGTTCCCTCAACTACCAGGCCACCATCTCCTCGTTCGACGAGGAGGTGGGACACGGCGAGGGCAAGCAGCCGCCCAGCAGGCCCGAGATCCTGCTCGTCGACCGCTGGGCCCTGCAGGACGAGGACCGGCGCAGGAGGCTCGCCGCCTTCGACGCCGAGGACCGCCCCTGGGTCACGATGGTCGTGCCGTGGAGCCGCGAGGACCGGCAGAGCATGGCGGCCGAGGCCGAGCTGACCGAGAAGCTCGAACGGACCATGCCGACCAAGATGCGCCAGGGACGCGCCTACTGCCGCGCCGCGGCCAGGGGCGTGCCCAGCATGGAGGCGTTCGGGCAGATCCTGCCGCAGGTGGTCGAGGTGGCGGCCCAGCAGTACCTGAGGCACGCGGCGGTGTACCCACCCGCCACCGGTGGCGGACACAGCGAACGGACGAGGTTGCTGGGACCGATGGCACAGATGAACCACATCCCCGAGACACACGACCCTGCGACGGATGCGGAGGACACGGATGACGGCCGGTCGTGACGGGCGCATCGTCACCTTCTACTCGTACAAGGGCGGCACCGGGCGCACCATGGCCCTGGCCAACACCGCCTGGATACTCGCCGCCAACGGCAAACGGGTACTGGCCGTCGACTGGGACCTGGAGGCGCCGGGGCTCCACCGGTTCTTCCACCCCTTCCTCGACCCGTCCACCCTCGGTGCCACCACCGGCGTCATCGACCTGATCACCGAGTACGCGTGGGCCGCGACCAGTCCCGTCCAGCGCGCCGACGACTGGCACCGGGACTACGCCCGCATCCAGCCGCACGCCGTCTCCCTCACCCCCGAGGCCCTCGGCTGGGAGTTCCCGCAGGGCGGCACCCTGGACTTCGTGTCCGCCGGGCGGCAGAACCGCGAGTACTCCGCGACCGTCTCCACCTTCGACTGGGACAACTTCTACGACCGGCTCGGCGGCGGCCACTTCTTCGACGCCCTGCGCGACGACATGAAGGCCCACTACGACTACGTCCTCATCGACAGCCGTACCGGCCTCAGCGACATCGCCGACATCTGCACCGTCCACCTCCCCGACATCCTCGTCGACTGCTTCACGCTCAGCGACCAGTCCATCGACGGCGCCGCCTCCGTGGCCCGGCAGATCTCCGAGCGCTACACCGGCCGCCCCATCTCCATCTTCCCCGTCCCGATGCGCATCGACGAGGGCGAGAAGGAGAAGGCGGACGCCGGACGCGCCCTGGCCCGGCTGAAGTTCGACCGGCTGCCGCGCGACCTGTCCGGGGACGAACTCACCGCCTACTGGGGCGCGGTGGAGATCCCGTACCGCCCCTACTACGCGTACGAGGAGACCCTCGCGACCTTCGGCGACGAGGCCGGTCTCACCAACTCGCTGCTCTCCGCCTTCGAACGGCTCACCGCCGTCATCACCGACCAGCAGATCACCTCGATGCCGCCGGTAGGCGAAGAGGTGCGGCTGCGCATCCGGGACGCCTTCACCCGGCGCAGGCCGGCCCTGCCCGCCGACCTCTTCCTCAGCTACGTGGCGGAGAACCGGATGTGGGCCGACTGGATCGAGTCCGTGCTCACCAGGGCCGGGTTCCGCGTCGTCCCGCGCGACGTGTCCGCCGAACGGGACCTCCCGGAGACGGCACCCCCGGAGAACGCGACCCGCACCGTGGTGCTGCTCTCCAGCGCCTACCTCAAGTCCCAGCGCGCGGTGAACCTCTGGGACCGGGCCGTCGCGGAGGACCCCGGCGGCGGCCGGCGCCACCTGCTGCCGCTCAGGGTCGGCGACGTGCGCCTGTCCGCGCCCTACATCGACCGCAACCCCGTCGACCTCTTCCGGCTCGACGAGGTGCACGCCACCGCCGCCCTGCTGCGCGCCCTGGACCGGCCCGTGCAGCTCACCGACTCGGTGTCGCCCGGACCGCGCTTCCCCGGCACCGTCCCCCGGATCTGGAACGCGCCGCCGCGCAACCCCGGCTTCACCGGCCGGTCCCTGGTCCTGGAGCGGATGCGCGACCAGCTCGGCGGCGGCATGGCCGTGGTGCTGCCGCAGCCGCAGACGCTGTACGGGCTCGGCGGCGTCGGCAAGACCCAGGTCGCCCTGGAGTACGTGCACCGGTTCATGGCGGACTACGACCTGGTCTGGTGGATATCTTCCGAGCAGACCGACGACGTGGTGGCCGCGCTGGCCGAACTCGCGGTCCGGCTGGGCGCCCAGGGCGGCGACGACATGGCGGCGGCCTCCCGGGAGGCGGTCGACCTGCTGCGGCGCGGGGTGCCGTCGGACCGCTGGCTGCTGGTCTTCGACAACGCCGACGATCCCGAACGGCTCCGGCGCTACTTCCCGCAGGGCGGGTCCGGCCACATCCTGGTCACCTCGCGCAACCAGGCGTGGTCCCAGCACGGGGACGCGCTGCCCGTCGACGTCTTCCTGCGCGAGGAGTCCATCGAGCACCTCCAGCGCCGGGCTCCCGGGCTGAGCGACGAGGACGCCGCCCAGGTGGCCACCGCCCTCGGCGACCTGCCGCTGGCCGTCGAGCAGGCGGCGGCCTGGATCGCGGAGACCGCCACCCCGATCGACACCTATCTGGAGCAGCTGGCCCAACAGGCCCCCGAGGTCCTGGCGCTCAACCAGCCGGCCGGTTACCCGGAGCCGGTCGCCGCGACCTGGAACATCTCCATCGAACGGCTCAAGGAGCGCTCGCCCGCCGCGGTGCGGCTGCTCCAGCTCTGCGCCTTCTTCGCCCCCGAGCCCATCTCGGGGAACCTCCTGTACAGCAAGGAGATGATCGAGGCGCTGAAGCCGTACGACGCCTCGCTCCAGGAGAAACTGGTGCTGGGCCGGGTCATCCGGGAGATCGGCCGGTTCGCCCTCGCCAAGGTCGACCAGGTCTCCAACTCCATCCAGGTGCACCGGCTCGTCCAGGCGGTCATCCGGGCGCAGCTCAGCGAGCAGGAGCAGCAGGACGCCCGGCACGCCGTGCACCGCATCCTGGCGGGCGCCCGGCCCGACGACGACGAGCCGATCGACAACCCCTCGACCTGGCCGCAGTTCGCCACCATCTGGCCGCACCTCGGCCCGTCCGACGCGCGCAACTGCAAGGAGCCCGAGGCCCGCAGGCTGCTGATCGACCGGGTCCGCTACCTCTGGAAGCGCGGTGACTTCAGGACCGCCACCACGCTCTGCGAGGACCTGCGCGAGATCTGGCGGGAGACGCTGGGGGAGCGGGACATCCAGTACCTCTACCTCTGCTTCCACCTCTCCAACATCTACCGCTCGCGCGGCCGTTACGTGGAGGCCCGGGAGCTCGACGAGATCACCCTGGCGGTGCAGCGGGAGGTCCTGGGCCCGGAGCACCCGCACACGTACATGAGCACCAGCAGCCTGGCGACGGACCTGGGCACGCTCGGCGAGTACACCAGGGCGATCGAGCTGGCCACCGAAGCCACCGAGGGGTTCAACCAGATCTTCCACGAATCGCACCCGAGGACCCTGGCCGCGGCCAACAACCTGGCGTTCACCCTGCGCTCCATCGGGCAGTACGCCAAGGCCCGCGAGATCGACCAGGACGTCTTCGACCGGCGCGTGGAGGTGCTCGGCGCGGAACACCCCTACAGCCTCTCCTCGGCCATGAACCTGGCCCGGGACCTGCGGGACGTCGGGCGGTACGAGGACTCGGTCGGCATCCTCAGCCGTACGTACGACAGCTACAAGGCCACTCTGGGCCGGGCCTTCCCCGGCACGCTGAGCGCGGCGAAGAGCCTGGCCGTGTCGCTGCGCCGGGCGGGCAGGCTGGAGGACGCCCGCCGGCTGACGGTGGCCACCCGGGGCAGGTACCGGGCCAAGTACACCTCGGCCAACCCGGAGTCGCTGGCCTGCGACCTCAACATGGCGGCCGACCTGTACGCGGCCGGCGAGACGACCGAGGCCAGGGACACCGCGCAGGAGGTCGTCGACCAGTACATGAAGGTGCCGGGGGAGAAGCACCCGTACACCCTGGCCGCGCTGAACAACCTCGGTGTCTACCAGTCGGGCAGTGGCGCGGCGGAGGAGGCGGTGCAGGTACTGACCCGGGCCGTCGCCGCGATGCGCGAGGTGTACGGGCCGGAGCATCCCAACACCCTGTTCTGCGTGATGAACCTGGCCAACGCGACAGCGGAGAGAGGCGATCTCGAACTGGTCCTGGAGACCGAGGAGAAGGTGTCCGGGCAGCTCCGCCGGGTCCTGGGGGCGCACCATCCGGAGACCCTGGCCATGACGTCCAACATGGCGGTCACGCTCGACGCGCTGGGCCGCAAGGACGAGGCGCTGCGGCTGAGGAGCGAGACGGCCGAGGAGTTGTCCCGGCAGCTCGGCGACGACCACCCGATGACCCGGATCGCCCGGGACGAGCGCAGGTTCGAGCGCGAGCTGGAACCGATGCAGGTGTGAGTCCGGTGGGCGTCCGGCGGCGGCCGGACGCCCACGCACCGCTCTGCCGGGTCTTCAGAGGGCGGCGGGCTCCAACAGCCAGTTGAGGATGTTGGGCAACGCGTGCAACGCGTCGAAGTGCGCGGCCGCCGGTTCCACCACGACGGTGGAGTTCGGGATGCGCCCGGCCAGCCAGCGGGAGTGGCCCACCGGTGTGAACACGTCTTTCTCACCGTGCCACAGCAGCACCGGACCGGGGATGTCGGCGGGATCGAAGCCCCACGGGCTGCTGAAGGCGATCGCGTCGTCGATCCAGCCCCAGGCCGAAGTGCGCAGTGCTTCACGGTAGTTGCGCAGCAGCATGGTGCGGACTCCGGCGTCGTTGACCACCATGCGGTCGGAGTCGGTCAGGTCCTGGCGCAGGTCGTCGATGAGCCGGACGGGGTTTTTCCTGATGACCGCGGACCGGGAGATGAACGATTCCGCGAGTCCGTCCGGATCGGCCGCCGCCGTGGAATAGGCCAGCACGTTGGACGCGGCCATCCCCTCGAACCAGTCGAGCCCATCGGCGTCCCGGGGCGCCAGACCGACCAGGGCGGCCGTACGGGTCACCCGGTCGGGCATCAGCGCCGCGCAGGCCAGGGCGTGCGGGGCGCCGCCGGACCGCCCCACCACGGCGAACCGTTCGATGCCGAGGTGGTCCGCGATGGCCCGCACGTCCTCGACGGCGTCGGCGACGCAGCGGCCCGGAAGCCGGTCGGAGTCGCCGTAGCCCGGCCGGTCGTAGGTGATCAGCTGGGTCTTGCGCTGGTACAGCACCATGCCGCGTGGAGCGGGGCCGAGTCTGCTGCCGGGCATTCCGTGCATCAGGAAGACCGGCCTGCCCCGGGGATCCCCCAGGCGCTCCACCACCAGCTGCCGCCCGTCCCTCGCGCGCACCCGACTACGCACTCCGCGCCTCCTTCGTGTGGTGCGGGCACGGCGTGCCCGGCTTGTGCCGCCCGGTTCGATGATGACCCATCAGAGCTCTTGCCGGGTATGTGCGTTGGGAAACAGTGGAGGCATTCGGAGAGTGCGCCCGTCCCGGTGAGAAGGTGCGAGTGCAACGGCGGGCGGGTGCCGGGCGGGCGCGGCCGGCACCGTGGGGAGGCCGGCCGTGCCCGCGGGGCGCGACGGTCAGGCGGTCTTCATCGGCGCCACGCCGAAGATGTCCACGGCGTGGTAATACGTCCACGCGGTGCTGTTGCACGCGGTGAGCTTCGCGCCGGTGTAGGCGGCGCACACGCGCTTGAGGTCCGCGTAGAACGCGGAGTCTATGCGGGACTTGTTGGCGGAGAAGGCGCCGGCGGCCTTGTAGTTGCGGTAGCCGAAGTCGTGGCGGGCGCAGGCGGTCTGGAAGGGGAAGCCGAAGGGGTTGTCGGGGGAGCTGCTGCAGTAGTCCGTCGACCAGTCGAAGCCGTACGCGGCCCAGGCGCTCTGGTTGGCGCGGGCGGATTTCCAGGCGTTGTAGCTGGACAGGCTCGTCTGGGTCCAGGAGCTGAGGACCTGGGGCTTGTCCGCGGGGGCGGCCGAGGCGGACGCGGCGGGGAGCAGGACGAGCGGGAGCGACAGGGCCACCGCGGCGAGCGGAGCGGCGAATCGACGACGCATGGGCAACCTCCGGGGTACGAAAGCCAGTTGGGCCCGTGCTCCTCGTGGTCCCACGGGTCGCTCCAGCATGACGGCATGTACTTGTCATGCCTAGAGGTCGTTCGGTGGATCAGGGGGCCGTCGACTCCAGGTGGTAGGTCGTGTCGACCCAGAAGCCGTTCGCGGCCCTCGCCCTGATCTCCAGCACGTACGCGCCCGGCAGCAGCGGCGGGAAGCCGCCCCAGACGCCCCACGCGTAACGCTGCGTCGACTCCGTCCGGAACGACGCGGAGAACTCCCGCAGCGGCAGCGGGACGCCGTTGAGCGACGCGGTGGCCTCCACCACCGGCATGGACAGGGGAACCCGCGAGTACGACCGGGGGTGCTGCATGTTGAGCACGGGGAAGAAGGCCGGCCGGTCCGAGGGGATCGGGCAGCGCCGCACCACCCGGCCGCCGTAGGTGCCGGCCAGGAACCAGAGGTCGTCCGGCTGGTTCCAGGCGGCGTGCTCGCCCGTCGTGTCCTTGACCGGGCTGCGGTCGTCGGGCGCGGACATGGCCCACTTCCACCACCGGCCCGCGAGCTCCCCGCCCTCTTCGTCGCTCGGCCTCCACATGTCTTTGGCCCGGCCCGCACCGTTCATGACGCCCCTCCCACGTGCACCCCCCTGACCAGGGGCTCGACTTGAACAAGCGGACAGTACCCGGGGCGGACGAGGGGGCCGACGGCGGCCTCCGGAACCGGTCGAGCCGGCCCCGGAGGGGTCAGCCGATGGCAACCGTGCGCGCCCAGGCGGGCGGGGAGACCGGAACGTGGGGGGACTCGTCCTCGTCCCACGGCCGGGGGAACAGGCCCACCACCGTCCGGCACGCCGGCGGAGCGGTCGGCCAGGGCGTCTGACCGTCGGTCAGGACCACGACCACATCGGGCCGGGGCTGCGTCCGCAACGCCCTGGCGAAGCCCGTGCGCAGATCCGTGCCCCCGCCGCCCACCAGCGGTATCCCCTCGGCACTGCACAGCGGATGCGCGACCCGGGCGGCCGCGTCGCACGGGAGGACGGTGACCAGGTCGCGGCGGCCGCCGACGGCGCGGGAGATCGCGGCGACCTCCAGGAGCGCGCTGCCCAGTTCGGCGTCGCTGACCGAACCGGACGTGTCGATGACCACGCAGACCCGGGGCGGCCTGCGCCGCAGGCTCGGCAGGACGGCCCCGGGCACGCTCGCCGAGCGCCGCGACGGACGGCCGTACGTGTAGTCCTCGCCCGCCCCGGCCCCGGCGGCGGCCGAACGGACCGCCGCGCCCAGCAGCTCCCGCCACGGCTGGGGCGGGTGGAACGCCTCCTCCGCCCACCGCTTCCACCCCTTCGGGGCGTTCCCCGGACGGCCGGTGATGCCCTGCGCCACCCGGAACCGGACCGCGTCCTGCTCCTGTTCGCTGAGGCCGTGCGCGCCGTCCGGCCCCAGGTCCCACTCCCGTTCCAGCCCGTCGGCACCGCTGCCGCAGTCCAGCCAGGCGAGGTCCCCCAGATGCGACCCGAGCCGGAACTGGCGCAGGTAGTCCTCCATGAGCTGCCCCGGGGGGAGCCCCAGGATCTCCGGATCGACGGCGCCCTCCGGCCGCGTCAGCCCTTCCCCGAACACGTCGTCGTTGATCTCGCAGTCGGCGGCGATGTTCATCCGCAGCCGCTCCCCGGGGCCGGTCAGCCCGCGTTCCCGGGCCACCCGGTCGCCGCGCCCGTGGTGGTCGCGCAGCAGGTGCGACACCTCGTGCACCCATACCCCGGCCAGTTCCTCCACCGGGGTCCGGTCCACGAAGCCGGGCGAGACGTAGCACCGCCAGTGCCGGTCGACGGCCATCGTCGGCACCCGCCGCGACTCCACGACCCGCAGGGCGAACAGGGCCGTCGCCAGGTAGGGGCGGACCCGGACGGCCTGCAGCCGGGCGGCGAAGAGCTTGTCGAGGTCCAGCGCCCCGGGCCCGTCCGGTGTTCCGTGCCCGTCCGGGGCCGGGGGTGCGTCCCGGGGCATCGGCTCGTCCGGAGGCATTGGTTCGTTCCGGGTCATCGGTTCGTCCGGGGTCATCGGCCGGCCTTCGCGGCTGCCGCGGCCCGGTCCGCCGTCCGCGCCGCCGCCCGGTCCGCCCGGCGGGACAGGGAGACCACTCCGGCGAGCCGTTCGATCGACTCCGGAACGTCCCAGTCCTCCTGGCGCAACGAGGCGAGCGTGGTCGCGGGGACGACCACCACGTCCGGGGCCCCGTCCTCCAGCGCCCGGACCAGGAGCGCCCACGCCGCGTCCCAGCGGGACTTGTCCGGGCGGTTGCGGACCGCCGCCACCGCGCCGTCGAGCGCGGCCTGGCGCAGGTCCCCCCGTTCGGGCAGCTCGGCCCCCGCCGGGTCGGCGAGGAGCGTCTCGGGGTCCGGCAGGTCCATCCGGTCCAGGGCCGCCAGCAGCTCCAGCCCCGGACCGTCCCCCACGGTGCCCCTGACCAGCAGGGAGAGCGCGTCCCTGGAGGAGTCGGCCGCGGTCGCGAACGCGATCAGACGCAGGGTCATGTCCCAGCTGCGGGGCGACGGCCAGGCCCCGCCCCGGTGCGTCTCGCCACTGGGCAGCCGGTGCACGAGCGCGGGACGGGCGGTGAGGAGCCCGCACACCGCGCGACGGGCGAAGTCCACGGCCTGCGACAGCCGCCCGGGGTCGAGCCGCGGCAGCGTCGCCCGGGGCCAGGTCCCGCCGAGGCCGCGCACCACCACCTCGTGGTCGTGCGTCCACTGGAGGTGCACGAACCGGTTGGCCAGCGGCGGGCTCAGCTCCCAGCCGTCGGCCGCCGAGGAACGCGGATTGGCCGCGGCCACGATCCGTACCCCGGAAGGCAGTCGCAGGGCGCCGACCCGCCGTTCCAGCACGAGGCGGAGCAGGGCGGCCTGGACGGCCGGGGGCGCGGTGGACAGTTCGTCCAGGAACAGCAGCCCCCGGCCGGCCCTGACCAGGCGCACCGCCCAGTCCGGCGGCGCCATCGGGACACCCTGTTCCGCGGGATCGTCCCCGACGACGGGCAGCCCCGAGAAGTCGGACGGCTCGTGCACGCTGGCGATGACCGTGGTCAGCGGAAGGTCCAGGGACTCGGCGAGCCGGGTGAGGGCGGCGGTCTTGCCGATGCCGGGCTGACCCCACAGGAGCACGGGCAGATCGGCGGCCACGGCCAGGGTCAGGGCCTCCAGCCGGCTGTCGGCGCGGGGTTCGGTGGTGGTCTCGCTCAGCAGGGCCGTCAGTTCGTCGGCGATGTCGAGCTGGGAGGCACGGTCCCCGACGACGGGCATGACGGAAGGGAGGGAAGGAGCGGAGGGGACAGAGGGAACAGAGGGAACAGAGGGAGCGGAGGGGGCTGCGGGGGTGCGTACGGGCATGGCTGATCACCTTCGGAGTCGTGGTGGATGTACGGGGCCGGCGGGCGCCGGTTCAGCGAAGGGCCGCGTCGCGCGGGTGCGCGCGGCGGTGCCGGGGGCGATGGCGGTACGGATGGAGGCGGTCGGGCCCTTCGGCCAGGCCCGCCCGGAACAGCCCGTAGGTGATCCGCCGCCGCGCGGCTTCCTCCAACTCGTCCCGCAGTTCGCCGCTGCGCAGCAGCGCGCCGGGGCCCAGCAGACCCTCGACGACGGCCAGCGCACCGGCGATGTCGCCGTGGTCCAGGCGTTCGCGCACGCCGGTGAGGCAGTCCGGGCGGCGGTGCGCCTCGTCGATGGCCCGCAGACAGGGCAGCGGAGTGCCGGTCAGGGCGACCAGCAGCTCCTCCCGGCGGATCTCGGCCGGGTCGTGGTCCAGCGGGACCAGCACCCCGTCGACCAGGCCGATCCGGTGCCGGTCGCCCCGGCAGTCCACGAGTCGCGGCTGCCCCGCCGGGTCCGGGGGCCGGGCTGCGGCGGCCGGGGCGTGATCCGGCATCAGGGCCGCGACGACCAGCGGGTGCAGCCGGTCGGCCCCGATCGCACCGGTACGGATCAGTTCGAGGTCGGGCAGCGTCCAGGTCGCCGCGTCGGGCAGGACCGGCGGTGCGGACGGACCGTCGGCCCCGCCCGCGAGCCGCAGCGCGGGCGGCCCGTGGCCGTCCCGTTCCGCGGCCAGGTCCAGGAGCAGCCGGTGCCGGCCCCCGAGGCGTACGGCGACGGGGCCCGCGGACCGCCCCTCGGCACGGAGCAGGATCCGTGCCTCGGCCGCCCACCGGTCGACGGCGCAGTGACGCCCCGGCGGCACCGCCGCCGACACCTCCGGGTGCACCGGGGGCGGGGCGTCGGAGGGCGGTGGGCCGACCCCGGCCCGGACCCGCAGCTCGTCGGCCCGGCGGGCATCCCACAGGTGGCGGTGCAGGTCGAGGCGGAACCGGGGGTTCGGGCGGTGGTGCGGGTGGCGGCGGGGACCGTCCCCGGAGCCGTCCCACAGCGCGAGGCCGACCCGCTGGCCGGCGTCCGCCCAGGCGGGCGGGGTCCGCACCACCAGGTGCACCGGGCGCACGCCGTCGGGCCCCTCGGTGCCGTACCGGGCCAGAGTGATCGTCAGACCCGGTCGCAGCAGCCCGCGAGGAGCGATCCTCGGCATGTGCCAGCGCAACAGGTCGGGCGCCAGATGGCGCAGATCGTCCCGGAGCCGGGAGGCGAGTTCCCGGCCGTGGGTGCGTGCCACGGACCGAGGGCTGAGGTCGACGTCGATGCCCGCGGCGGCACACGCCCCCGCCCAGTCGCCGGCCCGGCGGCGGGCGCTCGCGGTCTCGATCATGGAAGGCGGCACGGCGAACTCGCGCACGCGCCGCCAGAAGGAAAGCCGGGAATCCCCGTTCGCGTCCTGAGTGAGCATCAGCACTCACCTTGCGCGGACGGGTCCCCCAATCTGCAGAGAGAGTAAGTGGTCATCGCGGGGCAGCGTAGCCCTCCTTCCCCCGATCGGCCAGGACTTTCTTTCCGATCGAGGTCGGGCCGGACGTCGGCGCGGGGGTCGCCGGGCCGTGGGATCAGTCGACGACCGAGCCGATGGCGGGGTGGTCGCCGGTGAGTTCCTCCGGGGTGCGGCGCGCGGCGACCAGGAGGGTGACGGCGGTGCCCGCCACCGCCCACGCGGAGAGCACCAGCAGGGGACCGGTGATCGCGTTGCCCTTGAAGTAGGCGATCGAGCGCGCCACCCAGGTGCCCGCGCCGGGCGGCAGGGCGGGGCCGATCGCCCGCCAGAAGTCCGGCAGCATCGGCAGCGGGAAGGCGCCGCCGGCGCTCGGGTTGCCCGCGATCACCACGATCAGGACGGCCAGGCCGATGCCGACGATGCCGGTGAGGGCCTGGAGGGCGAGAGTGAGCATGCCGACCGCGAAGACGGTCAGCGCCCCCAGCCCCGACAGGCCCCAGAAGCTTCCGGGCAGGGCGCCGAGGACCGGGCCGATGATGAGCGCGCCGCCGATCCCGCCCACGATCGAGTACAGCGCCATGACACCGGTCCGGATCACCGCGCGCCGGCGGTTGGCGGGCTTGGCGCCCGCGCTGATCGCGAGGATCGAGGCGCAGAGGTAGCCGCCCACGCACCAGCCCACGACCAGGTAGAAGGACGAGATCCCGTTGAAGTCCTGGCCGGAGGCGGGGGCCAGGTCCACGGCGCGTACCGTGCGCTGCTGCGTCCGGTCGACCTCGGTGATGATCCGCGTCAGCGTGTCGGCCATGGCCGTGCCGCCGCCGGAGGCGACGAGGACGGTGTCGGTGGTGCCGGTGGGGTTCACGACCAGGGCGCCGTCGATCTCGCGGTCGAGGATCTGCCGGCGGGCCGCGGCCTCGTCGGCGACCGGACGGGGGTCCAGCGGACCGCCGGGCAGCGCCTCCAGGTCGGCCGTGAGCCGGGCGGACATCTGCTGGGGTGCGACCACGCCGAAGGGCACGTCCGTCGGTTTCGGCTTGTGCAGCGCCCCGACGTAGGACGTGATGAACAGCAACTGCAGTGCGAGCACACCGATGACGAGCAGCGCGGCCCGTGGGGTGACGGCGTTCTTCACCTCGTCGACGAAAGTCATGTCCCCACGTTCCGGGGCATCGGCCGTTCGTGCAGTCGGAACTGGGCCGGATGGCGGACCGCGGGGCCGGGGGCGTCCGTACGGTTCCGTCCCGCCGGACTGACACGCCGACACTTTTTACCGACACGTAACTTCCCAGGCCACCTTACCGGCGCGTAATTTGGCACGGAGCAAGCAGAGCCAGTGTCAGAACTTGTGGTCCGGGCCGCAGGGTGCACAGACGTCGAAACTCCCCTGAGCCGCAAGGAGACCTCACGATGCTGCCCCGGAACCGTGCGTCGCGCCCCCCACGTGCGCGCAGGACCCTCGCCGCACTGCTCCTCGCCGTCGCCGCAGTCGCCACCTCCACGACCACCGCGGCCGCGGCCGCCCCCACCGCCGCCACGGCCACCTCCCGCGGCTGGAACGACTACTCCTGCAAGCCCTCCGCAGCCCACCCCCGCCCGGTCGTCCTGGTCCACGGAACCTTCGGGAACTCCATCGACAACTGGCTGGTCCTCGCGCCCTACCTGGTCAACCGGGGCTACTGCGTCTACTCCCTCGACTACGGTCAACTGCCCGGCGTGCCGTTCTTCCACGGCCTCGGCCCGATCGACGAGTCGGCCGGTCAGCTCGCCACGTTCGTCGACGAGGTGCTCGCCGCCACCGGCGCCCCCGAGGTCGACCTCGTCGGCCACTCCCAGGGCGGCATGATGCCGAATCACTACCTGAAGTTCCTCGGCGGTGCCGCCAAGGTGAACGCCCTGATCGGGCTCGCCCCCGACAACCACGGCACCACCCTCCTCGGGCTGACGAAGCTGCTGCCCTACTTCCCCGGGGCCGAGGACCTGCTGAACGCCCACACCCCCGGCCTCGCCGACCAGGTGGCGGGCTCCCCGTTCATGACCAGGCTCAACGCGGGCGGCGACACCGTGCCGGGTGTGAAGTACACCGTCATCGCGACCCGGTACGACGAGGTCGTGACCCCGTACCGCACGCAGTTCCTGGACGGGCCGAACGTGCGCAACGTCCTGCTCCAGGACCTGTGCCCGCTCGACCTCTCCGAGCACGTGGCGATCGGCACCATCGACCGGATCGCCTACCACGAGGTGGTGAACGCCCTCGACCCGGCACACGCCACCCCCACCACCTGCGCCTCGGTCATCGGCTAGGACGCGGGGGCGCTCCGTGCGCCGGTGACGAGCGGTCGCACCCGCGGTGGTACGAGGGGCCGGTCCGGCCGCGCCTCTCGTACCACCGTGAGCCGGTGTGGCGCCGCCCGGGCGGCCCGTGCGCCCGGATTCACCACCGAGAGCCGAACGCGATCCCTCCGGAGGGGCGCCGTTGTCGGTGGTGGCTGGCACGATCGACCCATGACGACGATCGACTGGGACTCCGCGGCCGACTCCTTCGACGAGGAACCCGACCACGGCCTGCTCGACCCGGTGGTCCGGCACGCCTGGGCGCGGCGGATGGAGAGCTGGCTGCCCGAGCAGCGTTCCGAGGTGCTGGACCTGGGGTGCGGCACCGGAAGCCTCTCCCTCCTCGTCGCCGGACAGGGCCACCGGGTCACGGCCCTCGACCGGTCCCCGCGCATGGTGGAGCAGGCGCGCGCCAAGCTCGCCGGGACGGGGACCGGGGTGCTCCTCGGCGACGCGGCCCGGCCGCCGGTCGGCAGACGGCAGTTCGACGTCATCCTGGCCAGGCACGTGGTGTGGCTGCTGCCCGATCCGGCGGCGGCCCTGCGCCACTGGTTCGGCCTGCTGCGGCCCGGCGGCCGGCTGATCCTGATCGAAGGGGTCTGGAACGACGTCGGAGTCTCCGCCGAGACCCTGACCGGGCTGCTCTCGGAATTCACCGAGCGCGTCCACCACGAGCGGCTCTCCGACGATCCGGACCTCTGGGGCAAGCGGGTCCACGACGAGCGCTACGCCCTGGTGGCCCGCGCCGTGCCGCCGCACCGGCACACCGAGGTCGTCGACGTGCACCTGATCCTCCGCCGGGGCTCCGAGGTCCTGCTCGCCCGCCGCGCCAACACGGGGTACGCGGACGGGCTGTTCAACGGCCCGTCCGGACACGTCGAGGACGGCGAGGACGTCCGCGAGGCGATGATCCGCGAGGCCGCCGAGGAGATCGGGCTCGAACTCGCCCCGGACGAGCTGCGGGTCGCCCTGGTCATGCAGCACCGGGGCCCCGGCGGCACCCCCAGGACGGGCTGGTTCTTCGAGGCGGAGTACGACCCCGACCGCGAACCCCACAACCGCGAGCCGGACAAGTGCTCCGAGCTGAGGTGGTTCCCGCTGGACGACCTCCCGGACGACATGGTCGCCTACTGCCGGGCGGGGCTCGACGGATACCGCGCGGGGGAGCACTTCCTGATCCACTGGCACGAGGACGGCGACTCCGTGGCCCACCGGCCGCACGGCGCGAGCCGGGCCGTCGCACTGCCGGCCGGGCGGGCCGGCACCGGCGGGGTGCACCACATCGAGCTGTGGGTGCCCGACCTGGCGGCGGCCGAGCGGGGGTGGGGCTGGCTGCTCGGCGAGCTGGGCCACGTCCCGTACCAGCGCTGGGAGCACGGGCGCAGCTGGCGGCGCGGCGAGAGCTACGTGGTGGTCGAGCAGTCGCCCGACCTGCTCCCGGAGCCGTACGACCGCCGCCGCCCCGGACTCAACCACCTCGCGTTCCACGTCCGGGACCGGGCCGCCCTCGACGCCCTGGTGGCGCGGGCCCCGGAGCACGGCTGGCGGCCGCTCTTCGCGGACCGCTATCCGCACGCGGGCGGCGAGGAGCACGTCGCCGCCTATCTGGAGGACGCCGCGGGGTACGAGGTGGAGCTGGTCGCCGGGGGGCGCCGGGAGCCCCGCCCGGCACGGGTGGAACCGGATCCGTACGCCGACGTCTGGGCGCGGCGCCGCGACTGACCGGGCCCGGACCCGGCCGGCTGGGCGGCGCGGGCCCGCCGGGTCGCGGTGCTCCGGGCCGTCAGGCCAGCAGCGGTGCGAGGCCCTCCGCGCGGGCCAGCCGCTCCAGTTCGTCCAGCGCCTTCCGGGCCGCGCCGGCCGCCGCCGGGTCGCGTCCGGCCAGACCGCTCTGCTCGAACTCGTCCTCGTCCAGCCGCAGCACGGTCGTGCCGTCCGCCGACACCCACAGGTCGAGGTCCAGGTCCTCCACCAGGAGCCGGCCGTCCCGCAGCACGGCGGGGCGGGTGACGTCGCAGTACCAGCCCTTGAGCACGCCCGCGCCGGAACGGACCTCCTTCACCGCGTACCACCGGTCGCGCCAGTAGTGCTCGGTGAACACGTCGCCCGGCTCGAACCGCACGAAGCCGAAGTCGCGCACGCCGGGCGCCGCCCAGGGCGCCCGCACCGTCACCCGGACGCCGTCGTCGCGGACCACGTCCGCCGGATAGCTGATCTTGGCCCGCCCGGCCTTCACCAGGGCGACCGTCAGCGAGGTCTCAGCCGAGGCCGCGGACATACCGCACCTCCGTGGCGCAGACCCCGTAGCCGAGCCACCGGTTGACCGCCAGCATCGGGCCGTTCGCCGTGTCGTTGCCGGTGTACGCGTCCGTGTACCCGGCGGCGCGGGCCCGGTGCAGCGAGTCGTTCTTGGCGAGTTTGGCCAGGCCCCGGCCGCGGTGTGCCCGGCGGGTCCCGGTCATGCCGGACATGTACCGGGTCAGGCCGTCGGTCTCCGCGAGACTGAACGCCGCCGGCTCACCGTCGGCCACTGCGACCGTGGTCAGTTCGTGGTCGAGCAGGGGGAGGTTCCAGGTGTGGTCGAGCCAGTCCTCGTAGTCGGTCAGCTCGGCCGGGATGTCGCCGGGCTCGTCGGCCGCGGTCTCGGCGTCCAGCTCGAAGAGCGGACGCGGATCGTCCGCGAAGTCCGCGGCGGTGCGCAACTCCACCCCCGCCGGGGGCTCCTGCCGGGGCGGCAGGTCCCCGCCCGCCAGGTCGAGGTGGAGGAAGTGCGCCGAACGGCTCGGCACGTAGCCGCGCCTCTCGGCGAAGGCGCGGTTCGCCGGCGCGTCGAGCACCCAGGCGTGGACCGTGGTCGCGCCCTCCCGGGCCAGGTGCTCCTCGGCCGTTGCCAGCAGCAGCGCGCCCGCCCCGCGCCCGGTGTGTTCCGGGTGGGTGTACGGATTGCAGAACCCCTGGCCGGGCTCGGGGCTGTCGTACGCGAGGCCGACCTGCGCGGTGCCGATGAGCTGCCCGTCCTCCTCGGCCACCAGCAGCCGGTAGCGCTTGTCGGGATGGGCGCGGGACAGGCCGTGGACGACGTGCTCGGGCGTCGTCACCATGCAGGGAAGTGCGGCGCGCCGGATCCGTACCCAGTCCTCCGCGTCGGCCGGCCGGAAGTCGCGAACGGTGACAGTCATGAACCGGACGCTACGCGCGGGACGCCGGGGCCCGCCCCTGAATTTCCGGCGCCGCCGGGGACGGCGTGGGGGAGAATCGGGACGTGACTTTGAAGATCGTCCTTGACCCGGACTCCGGCATCGCCCCGTACGAGCAACTGCGCACGCGGATCTCCGAACTGGCCCGTTCCGGCGCGCTGCCCGTCGGCTTCAGACTTCCGACCGTACGCGGCTTCGCCGAGGAGCTCGGCCTCGCCGCGAACACCGTCGCGAAGGCGTACCGCGCGCTGGAGACCGACGGGGTGATCGAGACCCGCGGGCGCAACGGCACGTTCGTCGCCGCCGCCGGTGACGCGGCGGACCGGCACGCGGCGGCCGCGGCGCAGGAGTACGCGGAGCACGCGCGGCGGCTGGGCCTGCCCAGGGACGAGGCGCTGTCCCTGGTGGCGGACGCGGTGCGGGCGGCGTACGCGGACTGATCCCGGCGGGGGCACCACCGGCCGGGGGCGCCGGGCCCGGGCCGCACGCCCTGTCCCGGCGCGGGACTTGGAGGTACGGGCCCGGGTTCGTCCGGCCCCGGCGTAGGACTTGGAGGTACGGGGCCGCGTCCGTCCGGCCCCGGCGTAGGACTTGGAGGTACGGGGCCGCGTCCGTCCGGTCCCGGCGCGGGACTCAGAGGTACAGGCCCGCGTCCGCCCCGGAGTCCTGCTTCGGGACCGACGCCGGGCCGTTGCCGCGCCGCAGGGCGTACAGCTCGGCGAGCGTGGCGCCCTCCCGGCCGATTCCCTCCTCCGTGCCGAGCCAGGTCACCGCCTCCTCACGGGTCAGCGCGCCCACCTCGATCCTGGCGAGGCAGCGGCCGGGCCTGACCACGGCCGGGTGGAGCCGCCCCAGGTCCTCGTTGGTGGTGACCCCCACCAGTACGTTGCGGCCCTGGCCCAGCAGCCCGTCGGTGAGGTTCAGCAGCCGGGACAGCGCCTGGCCCGCCGTGTGCCTGGCCTCGCCGCGGATCAACTCGTCGCAGTCCTCCAGGAGCAGCAGCCGCCACCGGCCCTTCGCCGTGCCGTCGTCCTCGCCGATCGCGATGTTCATCAGATAACCGACGTCGTTGAAGAGCTGCTCCGGGTCGAGCACGCAGTCGACCTGGCACCAGTCCCGCCAGGAGCGCGCGAGCGTGCGCAGCGCGGACGTCTTGCCGGTGCCCGGCGGGCCGTGCAGCAGGAGCAGCCGGCCCGCGACGTCCTCGGGCGTGAGCGTCATCAGCCGGTCCATGGCGCGGGCCACCGGAGCCGTGTAGTTGCCGCGGACCTCGTCCCAGGTGCCGGAGGAGATCTGCCGGGTGGTGCGGTACGGGCCGCGGCGCGGGGAGGTGTACCAGAAGCCCATCGGCACGTTCTCCGGCCGGGGTTCCGGTTCGTCCCGGGCCCCGTCCGTCGCCCGGTCGAGGATCTTCTGCGCCAGCTCCGGGCCGGTCGCGGTGACGGTGACGTCGGCGCCGCGGTTCCAGCGGGAGACGAGCAGCGTCCAGCCGTCGCCCTCGGCGAGGGTGGCGCTGCGGTCGTCGTCGCGGGCGGCGCGCAGCACCTTGGCGGACGGGGGCAGCAGGGTGGCACCGGCCTTGACGCGTTCCAGGGAGGTGCTGTGCGAGTACGGCTGCTCGCCCGTCGCGAAGCGGCCCAGGAACAGCGCGTCGATGACATCGGACGGGGAATCGCCGTCGTCGACGGTGAGCCGGATCGGCAGTGCGGACTCGGGAGTGGCGGACATGGCGTCATGATCGGGCACGGGGACCGCGGGTGCATCCGGGTTTCGTCGCCCCCGCCATCCCCTGTCCGTCATCCGTCCGTCACCCGCAAGGGGGGAGCGGGGGTATGACACGGGATCAAAGGGGCGCACAGGAGGAGACTTTGGAGCAACTTGGCATGCCCACTTCCGGCAGGGGGGCGGCTGCTGCTACCACGGACTCGGCAGACCGGGCGGAGATCCCGCCCGTCGGTCCACGGGAGGTTCCATGAAGATGTCCCGACTCGCGGCATTCTCGTCCTCGCTCCTGCTCGGTGCCGCGCTCGCCCTGACCGGGGCGGCCACCGCCCTCGCCGCCCCGTCCGCCCCGTCCGTCCGGGCCGTCGACTACGTCGCCCTCGGAGACTCGTACTCCTCGGGCGTCGGGGCCGGCAGCTACGACGGCGCCAGCGGTTCCTGCAAGCGCAGCACCAAGTCGTACCCCGCTCTCTGGGCCGCCGCGAACTCGCCCGCCTCCTTCGCCTTCACCGCCTGCTCGGGCGCCCGCACGGGGGACGTGAAGGCCGGTCAGCTCGGCCCCCTCGACTCCTCGACCGACCTGGTCTCGATCTCCATCGGCGGCAACGACGCGGGCTTCGCCGACGTCATGCTCACCTGCGTGCTCCAGTCGGAGACCACCTGCCTCAACCGGATCGCCACGGCCCGCAGCTTCGTGGACACCACCCTGCCCGGCAACCTCGACTCGGTGTACTCGGCGATCAGCGCCAAGGCGCCGTCCGCCCGGGTCGTCGTCCTCGGCTACCCGCGCTTCTACGAGATCGGCGGCAGCTGTGCCGCCGGCCTGAGCGACAAGGTGCGCTCCGCGATCAACGCGGCGGCCGACCACCTCAACGCGGCGACCGCCAAGCGCGCCGCCGACCACGGATTCGCCTTCGCCGATGTCGCGGGGCGGTTCGCCGGCCACGAGATCTGCTCCAGCAGCTCCTGGCTGCACAGCATCAACTGGCTGAACATCGGCGAGTCCTACCACCCCATCGCCGCCGGACAGTCGGGCGGCTACCTGCCCGTTCTCACCTCGGCGGCCTGATTCCGCCCGGTCGCGCACCCGCCGGACCCGTCGGCCGCCCGACGGGCGGGAGACCCTCTCCGCCGGGGCCTTTGTCCGGCGGGTCGCGGCCGGCCACCGGACCGGGCCGGACCCCTCGCGCCCAACTCGCCCCGACGCGAAGGGATCCGGAGGCCGGTGTCAACCCCCGTACATGTGTGCGCAATCCTGCGCCCGGGATACACGAGTGTCGTTGCGGGGCGATAGGGTTAACCTGCCCGGGGCGGGTGCCCTCGTACGGGTGGGGAGTGACATGGAACAGATAGCGATGCGGAGCAGGCCGCGTGTGCCTGCCATCACATGCGGGAGCGGTGCGACGAGTTCGCGCCTCGACCGTCATCTCGCGGTGCTCGGCGGACCCGCCGTGCCACAGCGGGAAGCCGCGGAGGCGACGCTGCTGATGCGCGAGCTCACCTCGCGCGACGCCGCTCACCGCGGTGGGAGCAAGAGCGCGCGGGTGTCGCTCTTCGCGCCCTTGCGACGACTGAGGCGTTCGCTCTTCGGAAGTCACCACTGACCCTGCGGCCCGTCATGACCACCCGTCGGTCCTCGGCCCGGACTCCCCGGCCGGGGCCCGTCATCCGGGCCTCCGGTCCGGGACGGTGAACCAACCCACCGTCCCGGCTCCGCGCTGCTGTCGACCCTCCCCGTCATCCCCGGGGCCGACGGCGGCGCTTCGACATGTTCACCCGGCAGATCACCGTCCCCCGCGCGTGACCGTCACTCCCGCGCCGGGTGCCGTCATCGGCCTTCCCGTCACTCGCCGCCGCGCGCGTGGCGCCGTACGGACAGCGGCACGAACACCGCGAGCAGCAGCGCCGACCAGAGCAGCGTCCCGGCCACCGGATGGGCGACCGGCCAGGCGGCGTCGGAGGCCGGGGACGCGTTGCCGAACAGGTCGCGGGTCGCCGAGGCCATGGCGCTGATCGGGTTCCACTCCGCGACCGTCCTCACCCACCCCGGCAGGTTGTCGGTCGGGATGTACGCGCTCGACAGCAGCGGCAGGACGAAGGTGGCGCTGCCCACCTGGCCGGCGACCTCCTCGTTGCGGATCAGCAGGCCCAGCCAGTAGCCCAGCCAGGACGTGGCGAAGCGGAAGAGCAGCAGCAGCCCGAAGGCGCCCAGCGCGGCGAGCGGCCCGCCCTCGATCCGCCAGCCGACCGCGAGCCCCACCAGGATCAGCGGGACCATGCCGACGGCCGTGGTCAGCAGGTCGGCCGCGGTCTGGCCGAAGGGCACGGCCGGGCGGCTCATCGGCAGCGTGCGGAGCCGGTCCATCACCCCGCGCTGGCAGTCCTGGGCCGACTGGAACATCCCGACCATGATGCCGTTCGCCGCCGTCGCCGCCAGCAGCCCCGGTACCAGGAACGCGCGGTACTCCTGACCGGGCATGGCCAGGGCGCTGCCGAAGACGTACCCGAAGAAGAGCAGCATCGTGATCGGCATGGTCTGGGTCAGGATCATCACGCCCGGGGACGCCTTGATCCGCTGGAGGTGACGGCCCAGCATGGCCAGGCAGTCGGCGGCCGGGGTGCTCGTGACGGGGGCGACGCGCGGTGTCGTGGCGCTCATGCCGCTGTCTCCTTCGGGGTCGGGCCCGGGTTCGGGTTCGGGGCGGTGCGGACGTCGCCGCGGCCGGTCAGCCGGAGGAAGACCTCGTCGAGCGTCGGCGGGCGCAGGCTCGCGTCGACCAGCGGCACTCCGGCCGCGTCGAGTTCGCGGACGATCCGCGGGAGGGTGAGCGTGGCGTCGGCCGCGACGGCGCCCACGGTGCGGTGCTCGTGGTCGAGCACCGGTTCGGCACCGGTGAGCCGGTCCAGCACGCCGGCCGCCGGGACCAGCGCCGACTCGTCGGCGACGACCACCTCGGCGTAGTTGCCGATGAGGGACTTCAGCTCCGCGGGGGTGCCGCGGTGGGCGGCCCGGCCCCGGTCGATCAGCACGATGTCGTCGGCCAGCTGGTCGGCCTCCTCCAGGTACTGCGTGGTGAGCAGGACGGTCGTGCCGAGGTCCGCCAGGTCCCGGACCGCCGCCCAGATCTGGTTGCGGCTGTGCGGGTCGAGCCCGGTGGTCGGCTCGTCCAGGAAGAGCACCCGCGGGCGGGTCAGCAGGCTGGCCGCGAGGTCGAGGCGGCGCCGCATGCCGCCCGAGTAGGTGCGGGCCGGCCGGTCGGCCGCCCCGGTCAGCTCGAAGCGCTCCAGGAGTTCCTCGGCGCGGGTGCGCCCGGCCTCGCCGCGCAACCCCAGCAGCTTCGCGAAGAGCCGCAGGTTCTGCCGCCCGGTCAGCTCGCCGTCGACGGAGGCGTCCTGCCCGGTGACGCCGATCGCCCCGCGCACCGCCGCCGCCTCGCGCACCACGTCGTGGCCCGCCACCCGGGCGCTCCCGGCGTCCGGTGTCGTCAACGTGGTGAGCACCCGGACCGCGGTGGTCTTCCCCGCTCCGTTCGGCCCCAGCACCCCGCAGACGGAGCCCTCGGCCACGGCGAGATCGAGCCCCCGCAGTGCGTGGACGTCGCCGTAGCGCTTCTCCAGACCTTCACTAAGTACAGCGTACGTAGTTTTCATGCGGCCACCGTACCGCACTACGTACGATGTACGTAACTACGATGGGGGCGAGGTGATGAACGATGGTCGGGCGACCCGCTGTACCCCAAGTGATCTGGGCGCGTCCCGAGCGGGCGGGCCGCGGCCCCAAACCGGCCCTCAGCCGGGCGGACATCGCGGCGGCGGCCGTTCGCATCGCCGACGCGGAGGGCTTCGACGCGGTCTCCATGCGGAAGGTGGCGGCGGAGCTGGGCTGCGGCACGATGTCGCTCTACAACTACGTGCCGCGCAAGGAGGACCTGCACGAGCTGATGCTCGACGCGGTCAGCGCCGAGTACGACTGCCCCACCCCCTCCGGCGACTGGCGGGCCGACCTCGGCGCGCTGGCCCGCCAGGCCCGCGCGATGATGCACCGCCACACCTGGGTGCCCCGGCTGATGTCACCCGTGTACGGCTTCAGCCCGAACGCGCTGCGGTACCTGGAGTACGCGCTCAGCTGCCTGGACGGGGTCGACGCGCGGTTCGGCGAGAAGATGGAACTGATCGCCATGGTCAACGGCGTGGTCACCACCTACGCGGCCAACGAGATCGCCACGGCGGAGCGCAGCCGGTCGCTGCCCTGGTCCGAGGAGCAGGAGCAGGCGGTGCGCACCGCCTACCTGATCAGCCAGGTCTCGACGGGGAAGTATCCGCGGATGGCGGCGGCGTTCGCCGAGGACGCCGGACCGATCGATCTGGAGAGGGTCTTCGACCGCGCCCTCGACCGGGTACTGGACTCGTTCGACCGGTAGCTCCCCCACGGGCCGGGTCCGTGGACCGGTGACCGTCAGTGGGCCTCCAGGGTGACCGAGAAGGAGAAGCGGTCGCCCCGGTACCGGATCCGTGCCACGTCGACCACCCGGCCGCTCTCGTCGTACGTCACGCCCGTGTAGAACAGGATCGGGCTCAGCAGTGGAACCCGCAGGAGCTCGGCGGTGGGCGGGTCGGCGAGGCGGGCCTCGACGGTGTCGGTGATGCGCGCGATCCGGACGCCGACCCGGTCGCGCAGCACCTTGGTCATCGGCCAGCGTTCGAGATCGGCGGCGTCCAGACGGGCCGCGACCTCGGGATGCACCATGTTCTCCGCCCAGTTGGTGGGCTCGTCGTCGTTCTCGTCGCGGCGCAGCCGGCGGTAGCCGACCACCTCCGCGCAGTCGGGGAAGTACTCGCCGAGGTCCCCGGGCACGGCGACCGGGCCGTGGCCGAGGACCTCGGTCCGCTCGCCCGACTGCTGGGCCACGATCGCGTCGATCGAGCCGAGCAGCCGGACCGGCGACACCCGGCGGGCGCGCGGCTCGATGAACGTGCCGCGCCGCCGGTGCCTGCTGATCAGCCCCTCCGTCTCCAGCTCCTTGAGCGCCTGGCGCATCGTCAGGACGCTGACGCCGTAGTGGGCGGCGAGCTGTTCCTCGGTGGGCAGCCGGGTCGACGCGTCCTGGGCCCGGCCGAGTATCGAGGCGCGCAACGACTGCGAGACCTGGTACCACAGCGGCAGCTTGCGGTTCAGGACCAGCGAGTCGGGGGCGAAGGCCGGCCCCGGGGGCGTCTTGGGCGTCTGGGGCACCTGGGTCACCTGGTCTTTCCGTGCTGCGACTGGTCTCTCCGTACCGCGACGGGCGAACGCGCCGACGCGGGGCCGGGGAACGGCCCCGCCGCCTACGGCCTGAAGTTGCGGCTCAGACCCTGCCACACGTCGTCGTAGCCGCGCTGCAGATGGCCGGCCGTCGCCGCCTGGGCGGTCGCCGTCACCGGCCAGCGGGTCTCGAACATGAAGGCCAGGCCGTCGTCGATCTTCTGCGGCTTCAGCTCCGCCTCGCTCGCCCGGTCGAAGGTCTCCCGGTCCGGGCCGTGCGCCGACATCATGTTGTGGAGCGAGCCGCCACCCGGGACGAAACCGCCCTTTCCGGCCGTCTTCGCGTCGTACGCGCCCTCGATCAGGCCCATGTACTCGCTCATCACGTTGCGGTGGAAGTACGGCGGCCGGAAGGTGTCCTCGCCGACCAGCCAGCGCGGCGCGAAGACGACGAAGTCGACCCCGGCCAGCCCCGGGGTGTCGGACGGCGAGGTCAGCACCGTGAAGATCGACGGGTCGGGGTGGTCGTAGCTGATCGAGCCGATGACGTTGAAACGGCGCAGGTCGTAGACGTACGGGGTGTGGTTGCCGTGCCAGGCGACGACGTCGAGCGGGGAGTGGTCGTAGGTCGCGGCCCAGAGGTTCCCACAGAACTTGTTGATCACCTCGACCGGGCGGTCGTCGTCCTCGTACGCGGCCACGGGGGCCAGGAAGTCCCGGGCGTTCGCCAGGCCGTTGGCGCCGATCGGGCCGAGGTCGGGCAGGGTGAACGGCCGGCCGTAGTTCTCGCAGACGTAGCCCCGGGCGGTGGCGTCGAGCAGCTCCACGCGGAACCGGACGCCGCGCGGGATCAGCGCGACGTGCCCCGGATCGGCGCGCAGCAGGCCCATCTCGGTGCGCAGCAGCAGGCCGCCGCGCTCCGGGACGATCAGCAGCTCGCCGTCCGCGTCGCTGAACACCCGGTCCGTCATGGAGGTGTCGGCGCAGTAGAGGTGCACGGCCATGCCGGTGCGCTGCGTCGCGTCGCCGTTGCCGCCGAGGGTCCACAGACCGGCCAGGAAGTCCGTCCCGGCGGCGGGCTCGGGGAGCGGGTCCCAGCGCAGCCGGTTGGGGTCGGGCACGGATTCGGCGAACGGGGCGGTGCGCAGGGTGCCGTTGTCGATGCGGGCGAACGGCGGATGGGCGGCCGAGGGGCGGATCCGGTAGAGCCAGGAACGGTGGTTGTGGGCGCGCGGCTCGGTGAAGGCCGAGCCGCTCAACTGCTCGGCGTAGAGCCCGAGGGGCGCGCGCTGGGGGGAGTTGCGGCCGTGCGGCAGCGCCCCCGTCACCGCCTCCGAGCTGTGCTCGTTGCCGAAACCGGCGGAGTACTCGAGCCCCTCCGTCGTCTTCCTCGCCTGCTCGATGCCGCTCATCCGCGCTCCCGGTGCCGAAGAAATCCTATGGACAACCGTAGGAATTGAATCGGGGCGCGTCAACGGCATTCGTGACGCAGGAGGGGTTCCGGAAGCTGAACAATGCTCTACTCTCTCGTGCATGTCATGGACACGAAGAGTTCTGGTGGTCCTGGTGGCGCTCGCGGCCGCCCTCCTCGCGGCCCCCGCGGCGCAGGCGCACGAAGAACGTCCGGTCGAACTGCCCGACGGAACCGGAAGCGTTCCCGTGTACCGCACGGGCGAACCCGATCTGCTGGTCTGCAAGGGCGACCGGGCGGACTTCGAGCGCCGGGTGGCGGCCTTCCCGGCCGGACTGCGGGCCCGGAACCTGGAACTCTTCGACCGGTGCCTGGAGTCCGGCTTCCGCCATCTGCAGCAGGCCGTCGACGCGGTCGACAGGCCGGGCATGAACATCGCGGTCCTGCCCGGTCTGTACGAGGAGGAGCCCTCGCTGCCCGCCCCGGCGGGGGAGTGCGCCCGGCTGAAGGCCCCCGACTCCCAGCTCGGCTACCAGATCCTGTCGTACGCCCAGCAGGTGCGGTGCCCGCACAACCAGAACCTGGTGGCGATCCTCGGCAAGAAGAACCTCCAGATCGAGGGCACGGGCGCCGAGCGCACGGACGTGGTGATCGACGCCAAGTACCAGAAGCTCAACGCGATCCGCGCGGACAGGTCCGACGGCGTCTACTTCAAGAACTTCACCGCCCAGCGCACCACCTTCAACTCCCTGTACGTTCTGGCACAGGACGGCTTCGTCATCGACGACGTCCTCACCCGGTGGAACGACGAGTACGGCTTCCTGACCTTCGCGAGCGACCACGGGCTGTACAAGAACTGCGAGTCGTACGGCAACGGCGACTCCGGCATCTACCCCGGCAGCGCCTCCGACATCAACGACGGCCGGGGCTACGACGTACCGCGCTACTCCATCGAGATCACCGGCTGCCGCAGCCACCACAACATGGTCGGCTACTCGGGCACGGCGGGCGACTCCGTCTACGTCCACGACAACGAGTTCGACCACAACATGGGCGGCGCCTCGATGGACAGCGCCTTCCCCGGCCACCCCGGACTGCCGCAGAACCACGCCCGCTTCGAGCGCAACCTGATCCACGACAACAACGCCGACTACTACCGGTACGTCGCCGACGGCACCTGCGCCAAACCGCCCGTGGAACGGGGCTACGAGGACGGCGTCGTGTGCCCGCAGATCTCCATGCCGCCCGGCTCCGGCATCATCACCGCGGGCGGCAACTGGAACCTGTACGAGAACAACTGGATCTACGGACACCGGCGCACCGCCTTCTACCTGTCCGCCGTCCCCGCCTTCATCCGGGGCGAGAACGCACTGTCCAAGCAGACCGACACCTCCCACCACAACCGGTACGCGAACAACCACCTCGGCAAGGACCGGGCGGGCAACTCCCGGCCCAACCGCACCGACGTCTGGTGGGACGGCCAGGGCGGCGGCAACTGCTGGCAGGCGGACACCGGCGCCTCGTCCCCGCGCACCCTGCCCACCTGCGGAGCCGAGCGCGGCGCCGTGTCCGGCGGCAGCGACCGGCTCGTCGGCGAACCGGTCAAACTGGCCCAACTGCTGGTCTGCGCCGACTACGACGTGCGGGCGCGGCGGCTGCCGGCCGGCTGCGACTGGTACGGCGCGCGGGGCATCGAACGCATCGAGACGCAGGTGACGCTGGCGATCGCCGTGGTGCTCGCCCTGGTCGGCGGGGTGCTGTGGTGGCGCAGGCTGCGGGGCAGCCGGTCCGCCACCGTCGTCACGGCGCTCGGGGCGATCGGCCTCGTGCTGGACGTCGCCGGTTCGACGACGGGGCTCGCCTCCTCCCACGTGCCCGCGCTGGCCCTGCTGCTGACCGGGGTGTGGTGGACCGGGACCGGGCTCGTGCTGCGGCGCGAACGGCCGGGGCTGGGGTGGACCACGGTGGTGCTGGGCGCGCTCACGCTGCTGGACGCCCTCGACAAGGCCGTGTTCATGATCCCGTGGATCCCGCTCGGTCCGGCCTGGGTGCGCGGACTCCTCGGCGTGGTCTGGGTGGTGTGGGCCGTGATCGCCACCGCCCGGCACGGCGAACGGGGCGGGGACCCCGGAGCGCCGGAGACCTCCGGGACCTCGGAAACCTCTGCGGCCTCTGCGGCACCGGAAGCACTGACGGCACCGACGGCATCGGCAACCCCGCGGACCCCGGGGGCGGCACCGGCCCCGGAGGCGCCGCGGACCTCGGAAGGGGACGGGGCATGAGGCGTTCTCGCAGACGGCCGCGGGCCGCCCGGCCGGTCCTCACGGCCGTCACCGTGCTCACCGCGGGCGCCCTCGTGTTCGGGGCGAGCGCCTGCGGCGGGCGGGCCACCACCCACCACAAGCCCGGCACGAGCCACGAGCAGGCCGAGGGGGACCACGGCCGGCTGCTCACCGCCGAGGACGGCTCGGGCAACCGGCTGCGCGAGGTCGACGCCGAGGGCGCCCCCGCCGTGACGGTCACCGTACGACGGGACTCCGAGGACGGGTGGAACGTCCACCTCTCCGTACGGAATTTCAGGTTCACCCCGGACAGCGTGGGCGGCGCCGCCCTCCTCGGACGCGGCCACGCCCGCCTGTTCCTCGACGGCCGCCCCCTCGCCCGCGTCTACGGCTCCTGGTACCACCTCCCCGCCTCCCTCGTCCGCGGCGCGGGCGGCGGCACCGGCCTCACCGCCCGGCTCCACGCCGACGACCACACCGCCTGGGCCGTGAACGGAGCCCCCGTCCAGGCCACCGCCTCCCTCGCGGCCCCCGCCGCGAAGCCCACCGCCGCCACCGAGCCGGCCCCCGGCGCGACCGGCTCCGGGGAACCCCGCTCCGGGAAGCCCCGGCCCGGCACGGTGCTGGAGATCACCGTCTCCCGCGGCGAAGTCAGCCCCGCCCCCGGCCGCACCGAGGTCGAGAAGGGCGGGACCGTACAGCTGCGCGTCCGCAGCGACCGCGCCGACAGCCTCCACGTCCACGGCTACGACAAGGAGGCCCGACTGCCCGCGGGCCGCACCGTCACCCTGACCTTCACCGCCGACCGCAGCGGGCTCTTCGAGGTCGAGACGCACGAGTCCGAACTGCTCCTGACCCAACTCGTCGTACGGTGACCGCCCTCGCCCACGGCATCGGCGCCCAGCACGACCTGCCGCTGTCGCCCTTCTACGCCTTCGCCGGAGCCTTCACCGCGCTCTTCGTCTCCTTCCTCGCGCTCGGCCTGCTCTGGTCCGCCTCGCGGTTCCGCGGCGACCGGGCGGGCCGTCCGGTCCCGGCCGCCGTCCAGCGCCTCGCCGACGCCCGCCCGACCCGTACCGCCCTGCGCGTCCTGGGACTCGCCGCCGGGCTGTTCGTCGTGCTCCACCTCCTCCTCGGACCGGACGACCCGGAACGCAACCCGGCCCCCGGCGCCGTGTACGTGCTCCTCTGGGTCGGGCTGGTCCCCGCCTCGCTCCTGTTCGGGCCCGTCTGGCGGCTGGTCAACCCGCTGCGCACCGTCCACCTCGTCGCCTGCCGCCTGCTCCGCCGCGCCCCCGGCCGGGGGCGCCCCCTGCCCACCCGGCTCGGGCTGTGGCCCGCCGCGGCCGGGCTCCTCGCCTTCACCTGGCTCGAACTCGTCGCCCCCGACCCCGCCTCGGCCACCACCCTGCTGCTCTTCCTCGCCCTCCACACCGCCGTCCAGCTCGCGGGCGCCGCCCGCCACGGCGCCGCATGGTTCGACCACGCGGACGCCTTCGAGGTCTACTCCGTCCTGCTCGCCCGGCTCTCCCCGCTCGGCCGCCGCCCCGCCGACGGCCGGCTCGTGCTCCGTTCCCCGTTCAACGGCCTCGACGCCACCCCGCAGCTCCCCGGCCTCGTCGCCACCGTCTGCGTCATGCTCGGCTCCACCGCCTACGACGGCTTCTCCGACTCCCCCTCCTGGATCACCACCGTCCAGGCATCGCCCCTGGGCCGCACCGCCGCGGCCACGCTCGGCCTCCTGGCCGCCGTCGCCCTCGTCGCCACCCTCCACGCCCTGTGCGCCGGGGCCGTCCGGCTGATCTCCGGCCGGCTCCGCCACCCGCTCACCGCCTTCGCGCACTCGCTCGTCCCGATCGCCCTCGGCTACCTCGTCGCCCACTACTTCACGCTCTTCGTCACCGAGGGGCCGCGCACCCTCATGACGGCGTTCGGCGCCGACGATCCCGTCCCGCCCGATCCGCCCCTGGGGCCCGGCGGCGTCGCCACGCTCCAGGTCCTCGCGATCGTCCTCGGCCACGTGCTCGGCGTCGTCGCCGCCCACGACCGGTCCGTACGCCTCTTCCCGCCCGGCCGCGCCGTCGCGGGACAGCTCCCGCTGCTGATCCTGATGATCACCTATACCGTCGGAGGGCTTTCGTTGCTCATCGTGTGAGCATCGACGGCGGTCGGCCACCCGTCGCAGAGGAGACCCACGGCATCATGGAGCCCGTGTCCCACGTCAACACGAACCTCCGTCGCGCCCCCGTGCAGCAGCGCAGCGCCGAACGCCTCGCCCGGATACTCGACGCCTGCGCCGAGCTCCTCGATGAGACCGGCTACGAGCAGCTGTCCACCCGGGCCGTGGCCGTGCGCGCCGAAGTGCCCATCGGCTCCGTCTACCGCTTCTTCTCCAACAAGCGCGCGCTGACCGACGCGCTGGCCCGGCGCAACCTGGACAGCTTCGCCGAACGCGTCACCGGCCGCCTGGCCACCATCCCCACCGCCGACTGGCGCAGCGCCATCGACGCGGTCCTGGACGAGTACCTGGCCATGAAGCGGTCCGTGGCCGGATTCGCCCTGGTCGACTTCGGTGTGCCGGCCCCCGTCGACGACCCCGCCGACGACGCCAACCGCCGGGTCGCCGGCCGACTCGCCGAACTGCTCTCCGGGTACCTCGGCCACGCCCCCGAGGAGGAGCGGCTCCGCACCATCCTGGTCTGCGTCGAGGCCGCCGACGCCGTTCTCAGGCTCGCGTTCCGCAGCGACCCGGCGGGCGATCCGGCCATCGTCGCCGAGACCCGCATCCTGCTGCGGGCCTACCTGGCGCGGCTCCTGGACTGACAGCGCGGCGGAATCCGCGTTGACCTCAAGCCCACTGGAGGTCGTACGTTCCTTGCATGAGCATGGAAACCACGGCGTGGACACAGCTCCACAACGTCATGAACGCGCAGACCGACCGGCGCCCCTTCGACCGGGCCACCCTGCGGCGCATCGCCGCTTTCGCCCGGCCGCACCGGCGCCGGGTCGTCCAGTTCCTGGTCCTGAGCGTGGTGACGGCGCTCCTCGCGGTCGCCACCCCGATCCTCGCGGGACGCGTCGTCGACGCGATCGTCGCGGGCGAGGAGTCGGGCACCGTCACCGGCCTCTCCCTGCTCATCGCGGTGATCGCCGTCGCGGAGGCCGGGCTCGGCCTGGTCAGCCGCTGGCTCTCGGCGAACCTCGGCGAAGGACTGATCCTCGACCTGCGCACGGCCGTCTTCGACCACGTGCAGCGCATGCCGATCGCGTTCTTCACCCGGACCCGCACCGGCGCCCTCGTCAGCCGCCTCAACAACGACGTCATCGGCGCCCAGCGCGCCTTCAGCAACACCCTGTCCGGCGTCGTCAGCAACCTCGTGACGCTGCTGCTCACCCTCGGCGTCATGCTCTCCCTCTCCTGGCAGATCACCGTGCTCGCGCTGGTGCTGCTGCCGGTCTTCGTCCTGCCGGCCCGCCGGATGGGCAGCCGGATGGCGAGGCTCCAGCGGGAGGCCGCGGCCCACAACGCCGCGATGGGCACCCGGATGACCGAGCGGTTCTCCGCCCCCGGCGCCACCCTGATCAAGCTCTTCGGCCGGCCCGCCGACGAGTCCGCCGAGTTCGCCGCCCGGGCCGGCCGGGTCCGCGACATCGGCGTCCGCACGGCCATGGCCCAGTCCGCCTTCATCACCGCCCTCACCCTCGTCTCGGCCCTCGCCCTCGCCCTGGTCTACGGCCTCGGCGGCCACTACGCGCTGCGCGGACAGCTGGACGCGGGCGCGGTCGTCGCCCTGGCCCTGCTCCTGACCCGGCTCTACGCCCCGCTCACCGCCCTCGCCGGGGCCCGCGTCGAGGTGATGAGCGCCCTCGTCAGCTTCGAGCGGGTCTTCGAGGTACTCGACCTGAAACCGCTCATCGGCCAGAAGCCGGACGCGCGGACGGTCCCGGACGGCCCGGTGTCCGTGGAGTTCGACCGGGTCAGGTTCGGCTACCCGTCCGCCGACAAGGTCTCGCTCGCCTCGCTGGAGGACGTCGCGACCCTCGACACCCGCGACAGCGGCGAAGTGCTGCGCGGCGTCTCCTTCCGTGCCGAACCCGGACAGACGGTGGCGCTCGTCGGCTCGTCCGGCGCGGGCAAGTCGACCATCGCGCAACTGCTGCCGCGGCTGTACGACACGGACGAGGGAACGGTGCGCATCGGCGGCATCGACGTGCGCGACCTGACCGCCGACACCCTGCGCGACACCCTCGGCATGGTCACCCAGGACGGCCACCTCTTCCACGAGTCGGTCCGCGCCAACCTGCTGCTCGCCCGCCCCGACGCCACCGAGGAGGAACTCTGGGACGCCCTGCGCCGCTCGCGCCTGGACGGCCTCGTCGCCTCGCTGCCCGACGGGCTCGACACCGTCGTCGGCGAACGCGGCTACCGGCTCTCCGGCGGCGAACGCCAGCGGCTGACCATCGCCCGCCTGCTGCTCGCCCGCCAGCGCGTCGTCATCCTCGACGAGGCCACCGCCCACCTGGACAACACCTCCGAGGCGGCCGTCCAGGAGGCGCTGACCGAAGCCCTCGCCGGACGCACCGCGGTCGTGATCGCCCACCGGCTCTCCACGGTGCGGGCGGCCGACCTCATCCTCGTCGTGGAGAGCGGGCGGATCGTGGAACGGGGCACGCACGACGAACTCCTCGCGGCGGGCGGCCGGTACGAGGAGCTGTACCGGACCCAGTTCGAGAACCCCGGCCACGAACCCGCGGAACTGGGCTGAGCGCGCACGCCCCACCGGGCGTGACGGGCGTCTCTGGCGCCACAAAACTAACAGCGCTAGTTTGGGGCGGGCGACATCGCCGCAACCGCGTCCGGGAGTCCGGGAGGAACAGCCATGAAGGCCCACGACGGCATGTACATCGACGGCGCCTGGCGGCCTGCCGCGGGACGGGACACGATCGAGGTCGTGAACCCCGCGGACGAGCAGGTCATCGCCCATGTCCCGGCGGGCACGGCGGAGGACGTCGATGCCGCGGTACGGGCCGCCCGCGCCGCGCTCCCCGGCTGGGCGGCCACCGCCCCCGCCGAACGGGCCGCCCGGATCGCCGCCCTGCGCGACGTGCTGGTGGCCCGCAAGGACGAGATCGCCGGGACCGTCACCGCCGAACTCGGCGCACCGCCGTCGTTCTCGCAGGCGGTGCACGCGCGCCTGCCGGTCGAGGTGGCGGGCTCGTACGCCGAGCTCGCCGCCTCGTACGCCTTCGAGGAGAGGATCGGCAACTCCACCGTGTACGCCGAGCCGGTCGGCGTGGTCGGCGCGATCACCCCGTGGAACTACCCGCTCCACCAGATCGTGGCCAAGGTGGCCCCCGCCCTCGCGGCGGGCTGCACGATCGTCCTCAAGCCCGCCGAGGACACCCCGCTGACCGCCCAGCTCTTCGCCGAGGCCGTCCACGCGGCGGGGATCCCGGCGGGCGTGTTCAACCTGGTCACCGGCCTCGGCCCGGTCGCCGGACAGGCCCTGGCCGAACACCCCGGCGTCGACCTGGTCTCGTTCACCGGCTCCACCGCCGTCGGGAAGCGGATCGGCGCCGCGGCCGGCGCGGCCGTCAAGCGCGTCGCCCTCGAACTGGGCGGCAAGTCCGCCAACGTCATCCTGCCGGGCGCGGACCTCGCCAGGGCCGTCGCCGTCGGCGTCGCGAACGTCATGGGCAACTCCGGCCAGACGTGCAGCGCCTGGACCCGCATGCTGGTGCACACCTCGCAGTACGACGAGGCGGTCGCGCTCGCCGTGGAGGCGGCCGGCAAGTACGGCGACCGCATCGGCCCCCTCGTCAACGCCAGGCAGCAGGCCCGGGTGCGCGGTTACATCGAGAAGGGCGTCGAGGAGGGCGCCCGGCTCGTCGCGGGCGGCCCCGACGCCCCGCGGGAGACGGGCTGCTACGTCAGCCCCACCGTGTTCGCCGACGTCACCCCGGAGATGACCATCGCCCAGGAGGAGATCTTCGGCCCCGTCCTCTCGATCCTGCGGTACGAGGACGAGGACGACGCCCTGCGGATCGCCAACGCCACCGTGTACGGGCTCGCGGGCGCCGTCTGGGCCGCCGACGACGCCACGGCCGTGGCCTTCGCCCGCCGGATGGACACCGGGCAGGTGGACATCAACGGCGGCCGGTTCAACCCGCTCGCCCCGTTCGGCGGTCACAAGCAGTCCGGCGTCGGCCGCGAACTCGGCCCGCACGGCCTCGCGGAGTACCTCCAGACCAAGTCCCTCCAGTTCTGATTCCTTTCCGGCCCCCGCCGTCACCCGTACCACCTGCACCACCCGCACGCCCGTCCAGTCCAGTCCCGTCGATCGTCGAGGAGCCCGTTCGTGGTCCGCGCCGCCGTACTGCCCGCCGTCAAGGCCCCGTTGGAGATCACCGACATCGAACTCCCGGAACCCGGCCCCGGCCGGGTGCGGGTCGCGCTCGCCGCCGCGGGCGTCTGCCACTCCGACCTCTCGCTGTCCGACGGCACCATGCGGGTGCCCGTCCCCGCGGTCCTCGGGCACGAGGGCGCGGGCACCGTCGTCGCGGTCGGCGAGGGCGTCACCCATGTCGCGCCCGGCGACGGCGTCGTGCTCAACTGGGCCCCGTCCTGCGGAAGCTGCCACCACTGCGGGATCGGCGAGGTCTGGCTCTGCGCCCATGCCCTGGCCGGAGCGGCCGGCATCCACGCCCGCACCGCCGACGGCACCGAACTCCACCCCGGGCTGAACGTGGCGGCGTTCGCCCAGGAGACCGTCGTCGCCGCGAACTGCGTACTGCCCGCCCCGGACGGCATCCCGCTCACCGACGCCGCCCTGCTCGGCTGCGCGGTCCTCACCGGATACGGCGCGGTCCACCACAGCGCCCGGGTCCGGGCCGGCGAGTCCGTCGTGGTGTTCGGCATCGGGGGCGTCGGCCTCGCGGTGCTCCAGTCCGCCCGGATTGCGGGCGCCTCGAAGGTCATCGCCGTGGACGTGTCGCCGGAGAAGGAGGAACTGGCCCGCCGGGCGGGCGCCACCGACTACGTCGTCGCCTCCGACACCACCCCGCGCGCGATCCGCGCACTCACCGGCGGCCAGGGGGCCGACGTCGCCGTCGAGTGCGTCGGCCGGCCGGTCACCATCCGCGGCGCCTGGGAGTCCACCCGCCGCGGCGGCCGCACCACGGTCGTCGGCATCGGCGGCAAGGACCAGCAGGTGTCCTTCAACGCCCTGGAGATCTTCCACTGGGGCCGCTCGCTGACCGGCTGCGTGTACGGCAACAGCGACCCGGCCCGGGACCTGCCCGTCCTCGCCGGACACATCCGGGCGGGCAGGTTCGACCTCTCCATGATGGTCACCGGACGGATCGGCCTGGACGGCATCCCGGCCGCCTTCGACGACATGATCGCGGGCAGGGGCGGCCGCGCGCTCGTGGTGTTCGAGTAGCCCGCCGCCCCGGTGCCCGGCCCGCCGCCCCGGTGCCCGGCCCGCCGGCCCGGCACTCAACCCGTCGGCCCGGCCTCCGCCCGCTCCGTGGTGAGCAGCCGGGCGTCCATCTCGCCCCGCTCGAAGAGCCGGGAGGCCGGGCCGACGATCAGCGGATCGGGTTCGCCCACCACGTCCGTGTCCTTGTCCGGGTAGTCGAAGCGGTGCAGCACGTGCCGGATCGCCTCCAGCCGGGCCCGCTTCTTGTCATTGCTCTTCACCACGGTCCAGGGCGCGTCCGCCGTGTCCGTGTGGAACAGCATCAGCTCCTTGGCCTCGGTGTACGCGTCCCACTTGTCGAGCGAGGCGAGGTCGACCGGGCTGAGCTTCCACTGCCGCACCGGATCGATCTGACGGATCATGAACCGGTTGCGCTGCTCGTTGCGCGAGACCGAGAACCAGAACTTCACCAGATGGATGCCGTCCCGGGCGAGCATCCGCTCGAAGCCCGGTGCCTGGTGCATGAACTCCAGGTACTCGCGGGTGGTGCAGAAGCCCATCACCCGCTCCACACCCGCCCGGTTGTACCAGGACCGGTCGAACAGCACGATCTCCCCGGCGGACGGCAGATGGGCCGTGTACCGCTGGAAGTACCACTGGGTGCGCTCGCGTTCGGTGGGCTTCTCCAGCGCCACCACCCGCGCCCCACGGGGATTGAGGTGCTCGGTGAAGCGCTTGATCGTGCCGCCCTTGCCCGCCGCGTCCCGCCCCTCGAAGAGGATGACGAGGCGTTCGTCGCGGTCCTTAACCCAGTGCTGGAGCTTGAGCAGCTCGATCTGCAGGGCGCGCTTGGACTTCTCGTACGCCTTCCGGCCGAGCTTGACGGAGTACGGATAGTCCTCGCGCCACGCGTCCCGGGGCCGGCCCTCGGGCGTCACCAGGACCGGGTCGTCGTCACCGCTGTCGGCCACGGCGAAGCCCTCGAGCCCGGCGCCGTGGCGGGCCGCCTCGGCGAGAGCGTCCGACATGTCCTTCCGGTCCCCGGCCGCCGCCTTCGCCGCCCTACCGCGGCCGTTCGGTCGCTTGGCGCTCCGTGTCATCCCGGTGTCCCTCCGCAGGCTGCGTCGGTTCCTTCCGTGTCAGGCCAGTCTGCGTACGGGTCCGGGAGACCGCCACCCCTGCCAGGCAGAGCAGGCCCCCGCCGACGGCGAGCGGCGCGGGCACCTCGTCCAGCACCAGCCAGGACATCGCCACCACCAGCGCGGGCACGGCGTAGGTGGTGGCGCCCATCCGGCCCGCCGTGGTCCTGGCCAGCGCGTAGGCCCAGGTCGTGAAGGCCAGCGCGGTCGGGAAGAGCCCCAGATAGACCATGTTCAGGGTGGCGGACAGGGGCGCGTCGGCGGCCTCGGAGACCAGCGCACCGGAGAACGGCAGACAGACCACCGTGCCGACCAGGCAGCCGAACGTCGTGACCTGGAGCGGGGAGCCGTGCCGCAGCGCGGGCTTCTGGAGCACCACCCCCGTCGCGTACGCCACCGCGGCCAGCACGCAGAGCGCCACGCCGAACACCGGGGCGCCGCCGCGCCCCGACATCGAGAACCCGACCACGACGGCGCCCGCGAACGACACGGCCATGCCCGCGATCAGCCTGCCGGGCAGCGCCTCGCCCAGCACCCTGGCGCCGAGCAGCGCGATCAGGAGGGGACCGATGTTCACCACCATCGCGGCCGTGCCCGCGTCCACCTGCCGCTCGCCCCAGTTGAGGGCCACCATGTAGAGGCCGAACCAGAGCAGCCCGGACCAGAGGATCCCCGGCCGGGCGGCCCGCGGCGGCAGCCCCTCGCGCCGCAGCGCCAGCAGGACGCCCAGCGCCAGGGTGCCCGAGAGCAGCCGGCCGAGGGCGAGCGCGCCGGGCGAGTAGGCGTCCCCCGCGCTGCGGATGGAGACGAAGGCGGAGGCCCACAGCACAACGGTGGTGCAGGCGGCGGCGGGGGCCCGCCAGTCACGGGGCGCCGCGGGGGAGGAGATCGTCGTCATGCCCCGACCGTAGGGCCGCGACCGTTCGGTACCTACCGAATCGACTCCGGTTCGATGCCGAGGTGTTCGCGCAGCGCCCGTTCGCCCTCCGCGGTCGCCCGCACCGCGCGCCCGGACCCGATCCGTACGCACCACCGCGCCTCCAGGGCGTACCGGCACAGCGCGGCCCCCGCCGCGCCCGCCAGGTGCGCCCGGCGCTCCGTCCAGTCCAGACAGCTGCGCGCCAGCGGACGCCGCGACCCCGGATCCAGGCCGATGCCCAGCCCGTCGAACCAGCGCAGGCCGTCGTCGGTCAGGGCGAAGCCGGTGTCCTGCCGGAGCAGCCCCCGTGCGGTCATCGCGTCGGCGATCGCGATGCCGAGCCGCCCCGCGAGGTGGTCGTAGCAGGTGCGGCCGCGGGCCAGCGCCCGGTCGGCGGTCGCTGCGCCCAGGCTCCGCGGACGCGCGGGGGAGGGGCCCGGGGAGGCGTGGGCCGCCAGGTCCTCGACGAGGTGCGCGACGCGTTCGCCGGCGAGCCGCAGATAGCGGTGGCGGCCCTGTCGCTCCTCGGCCAGCAGCCCCCCGGCGACGAGCCTGCCGAGGTGTTCGCTGGCGGTCGACGGCGCCACGGAGGCGTGCCGGGCCAGTTCGCCCGCGGTCCAGGCGCGGCCGTCCAGCAGGGCGAGGCAGAAGGTGGCGCGGGTCTCGTCGGCGAGGAGCGCGGCCAGGGCGGCCAGCCGGGGCGCGGCCGGATCGGGGTGTGCCATGCGTGCCATGGGACCAGGATGCGTCAGGAACGCTTCGGCGCCGGCCGAACCGTCAGGTCGGGCGTCAGCAGCTCGTACTGGAGCGAGAGGCCGTCGACCAGGGCCCGCAGCCCGGTCTCGAACGCCCCCTCGTCGACCTGCCGGCGGCGCTCGGCCAGCAGATGGGCCCGGCCGAGGTGCGGGTACTCGGCGGGGTCGTACGCCGTCTCGTCGTCCACGAAGCCGCCGGCGAACGAGCCGAGCGCCGAGCCGGTGACGAAGTAGCGCATCAGGGCCCCGATGTACGTGGCCTGGGCGGGCGGCCAGCCGGCCCGGACCATCGCGCCGAAGACCGCGTCGGCGACCCGGAGACCGGCCGGACGGCGGCCCGGCCCCCGGGCGAGCACCGGGACGATGTGCGGATGCGCGGAGAGCGCCGCACGGTAGGAGACGGCCCAGTCGTGCAGGGCGGCCCGCCAGTCGCGGGTGTCCGACTCGTCGAACATCGACAGGTCGACCTGGGCGGAGACGGCGTCCGCGACCGCGTCCAGGATCTCGTCCTTGTTGCGGAAGTGGTTGTAGAGCGAGGGCCCGCTGACCCCCAGCTCGGCGGCGAGCCGTCGGGTGGAGACGGCGTCGAGCCCCTCGGCGTCCACGAGCGCGCTCGCCGTCTCGACGATCCGGTCTCGGCTGAGGAGGGGCTTGCGCGGTCGGGCCATGCGGCACATAGTAGGGCCTGCGAACGAAAAACTAGCAGTGCTAATTAAGGGTGGGGGTCAGGGATGAACCTGGAGCTCAGCGAGGAGCAGGAAGCCGTCCGCAGGCTCGCCGAGGACTTCGTCGCCCGCGAGGTGTCCCCCCACGTCGTGGAGTGGGACCGGGCGGAGAACGTCGACAGGTCGATCGTGGGGAAGCTGGGCTCCGTGGGCTTCCTCGGGCTCACCGTCCCCGAGGAGTACGGCGGCTCGGGCGGCGACCACCTCGCGTACTGCCTGGTCACCGAGGAGCTGGGGCGCGGCGACTCCTCGGTCCGCGGCATCGTCTCCGTCTCCCTCGGCCTGGTCGCCAAGACCGTCGCGGCCTGGGGCGACGAGAAGCAGAAGCGGCACTGGCTGCCGAGGCTCACCGCGGGCGAGGCGATCGGCTGCTTCGGCCTCACCGAGCCCGGCACCGGCTCGGACGCCGGGAGCCTGACGACGAAGGCGGTCCGGGACGGCGACTCGTACGTCATCAACGGCACCAAGATGTTCATCACCAACGGCACCTGGGCCGACGTGGTGCTGCTCTTCGCCCGCACCGGCGGCGCCCCCGGCCCCAGGGGCATATCCGCCTTCCTGGTCCCCGCCGACACCCCCGGCCTCACCCGCCGCCCCATCCACGGCAAGCTCGGCCTGCGCGGCCAGGCCACCGCCGAACTGGTCCTGGAGGACGTCCGCGTACCCGCCTCCGCGCTGCTGGGCCCGGAGGGCAAGGGCTTCTCGATCGCCATGTCCGCCCTGGCCAAGGGGCGGATGTCGGTCGCGGCCGGCTGCGTCGGCATCGCGCGGGCCGCCCTCGACGCCGCCGTGGGCCACGCGGGCGAGCGCGAGCAGTTCGGCCGCCCCATCGCGGGCCACCAGCTCGTCCAGGAACTCATCAGCGACATCGCCGTGGACGTCGACGCCGCCCGGCTGCTGACCTGGCGGGTGGCCGACCTCGTGGACCGCGGCGAGGACTTCGCCACCGCCGCGTCCAAGGCGAAGCTCTTCGCCTCCGAGGCGGCCGTCCGCGCCGCCAACAACGCCCTCCAGGTCTTCGGCGGCTACGGCTACATCGACGAGTACCCGGTCGGCAAGCTGCTGCGCGACGCCCGGGTGATGACCCTGTACGAGGGGACCAGTCAGATCCAGAAGCTGATCATCGGCCGTGCGCTGACGGGGGTCTCCGCCTTCTGACCCGCCGCCCGCCCGAGCGGCTTCGAACGGGAGTCTGAGTAGCGGACTGAGTACGGGAACGGATGTGGCGCACGCCACCCCGCCCGATGCTGGCGGCATGAGCGAGACAACAACCGTCAAGCAGCAGGGCACCGCGGCCTTCTACGGCCAGGCCGTCGCCTCCTTCGGAGTGGCGATGGGCGCGGTGACCCTCGGTATCTACTTCCTGGACGCCGACGCCTGGGTCCGCGGGTTCCTCGCGATCGGGGTCCTCTATCTCGTGACCTCCTGCTTCACCCTGGCCAAGGTCATCAGGGACCGCCAGGAGGCGGGGCAGCTCGTCAGCCGGGTCGACCAGGCCAGGCTGGAGAAGATCCTCGCCGAGCACGACCCCTTCCAGAAGCTCTGACCCGACCGGGGCCCGATCCGTCCCGGGCCCCGGCCCCCGGGCCCCGGCCCCCGAGCACCGTCCCGGCCCCTAAGCGCTTGCTCAGGGGTCGCGGTATGGTGTTCGTCCTGCTGACGAGAGGGGCGAGGGACGATGAGCACGGCGGAGGAGACCGACGGCGACGCGCCGTGGGGCGAGGTGACGCCCGAGGCGGCCAGGCGGCTGCTCGTCGCCGCCGTCGACGCCTTCGCCGAGCGCGGGTACCACGCCACCACCACCCGTGACATCGCGGGCCGGGCGGGGATGAGTCCCGCCGCGCTCTACATCCACTACAAGACGAAGGAAGAGCTGCTCCACCGGATCAGCCGGATCGGCCACGACCGGGCCCTGGCCGTCCTGGAGGCCGCCGCCGACGGCGGCGGCACGGCGGCCGAGCGGCTGGCCGAGGCCGTACGGTCCTTCGTCCGCTGGCACGCCGAGCGGCACACCACCGCACGCGTGGTCCAGTACGAACTCGACGCCCTCGGCGAGGAGCACCGCGCCGAGATCGTCGGCCTGCGCCGCAGGAGTGACGCCGTGGTCCGCCGGATCATCGGCGAGGGGGTGCGGGCGGGGGAGTTCGACGTCCCCGACGTGCCGGGCACCACGCTCGCGGTGCTCTCGCTCTGCATCGACGTGGCGCGCTGGTTCAACGAGCAGGGCAGCCGGACGCCGGACGAGGTCGGTGAGCTCTACGCCGGCCTCGTGCTGCGCATGGTCGGCGCCGAGCGGTGACGGCCGCGCGGCGCGCCGTCAGGTGTGCCACGCGGGGCCCGTGCGCCGCCGGGTGAGTCGCGCGGGGCCGCGTGCCGCCGGGTGTGCTGCGCTGCCGCGGGCAAAGGCGCGGCGGCGCGGCGGCGGGCGTCAGAAGTAGTAGCGCGACACCGACTCGGCCACGCACACCGGCTTGTCGCCGCCCTCGCGCTCGACCGTGACGAGGGCGGTGACCTGCACGCCGCCCCCGGCCTCCTCGACGTTCTTCAGGACGGCGCTCGCGCGCAGCCGCGAGCCCATGGGCACGGTGGAGGGGAAGCGGACCTTGTTCGTCCCGTAGTTGATGCCCATCTTCATGCCCTCGACCCGCATGACCTGGGGGACGAGGGCGGGCAGCAGCGAGAGCGTGAGGTAGCCGTGGGCGATGGTCGTGCCGAACGGCCCGGACGCGGCCCGCTCCGGGTCCACGTGGATCCACTGATGGTCGCCGGTGGCCTCGGCGAAGAGGTCGATCCTCTTCTGGTCGACCTCCAGCCAGTCGCTGTGCCCCAGTTGCTCGCCCACGCCGTCGCGCAGCTCCTGCGCGGACGTGAAGATCCTCGGCTCCGCCATGTTCCCGCTCCCTGCCCTTCCAGCTCCATGCCATCCCTGAGCGCCCTGTCTAAGCGCTTGCTCAGCATGGTTCGCGGGTGCGTTCCTGTCAACGACGGACCGCCGGATGGGCGGGCAAGTAGGGTTGGAGGAGTGCCCCAGATCCCACAGACACTCCATGAACTCACGGTCGGACAGCTCTCCACGCGCAGCGGAGCCGCCGTCTCGGCCCTGCACTTCTACGAGGCCAAGGGCCTGATCAGCAGCCGCCGCACCAGCGGCAACCAGCGCCGTTACACCAGGGACGCGCTGCGCAGGGTCGCGTTCGTCCGGGCGGCGCAGCGCGTGGGCATCCCGCTCGCCACCATCCGGGAGGCGCTCGCCGAGCTTCCCGAGGAACGCACCCCGAACCGCGAGGACTGGGCGCGGCTGTCCGAGGCCTGGCGCTCCGAACTGGACGAACGGATCAAGCAGTTGGCCCGGCTGCGGGACCACCTCACCGACTGCATCGGCTGCGGCTGCCTGTCGTTGGAGAACTGCGTGCTCTCCAACCCGAACGACATCTCCGGTCAGCGGATGAGCGGTTCGCGCCTGATGCCGGAACGCCCCTCGGTCGAGCGCCCCTCGGTCGAGCGCTCATCGGCCGATTGCCCGCCGGCCGATTGCCCGCCGGGCGACTGCCCGTAGCCCCGGGGTCCGGGGGCGGGCGGGCGTCACCGGGAGGTGCCGCCGGGACTCCGCACGTCATGCCACCGAGGCGAGATCCCGGCGTCGTGCGCCCCGGGCCGCGGCCAGCGCCCCCGGTGTGAGCACCGGCTGCGGCACCACGATCCCGCAGCCCGCGCACACCGGTCCCGGGACGGGCCCGCCCCCGGCCTCCTCCCGCCAGTGCATCTCGGTCCCCGCGCACACCGGGCAGGCCGTACCCGGCCCGGACTCCAGGGCCGCGATCAGCCGGCGCAGCACCTCGGCGAGCGGCGCCGACGGGTGTACCGCCGGGTCCGCGCAGCGGGCGACCCCGTGGCCGCCCCAGGTGTGCCGGTGCCAGTCGTCGAGCGCGCCGGGTCTGCGCAGCCCGTCGTGCTTCTCCCGTCTGCGGCGTTCGGCGAACCCCGCCTCGTGGCCCAGCCAGACCGCCCGCGCCGCCTCCAGCTCGTCCAGCGCGCGCACCAGCCGCGCCGGGTCGGGGGAGCGGTCTTCGGGTTCGATGCCGTGCCGGGCACACAGATGGTGCCAGGTCGCCCGGTGCCCGTACGGGGCGAACCTCTCCAGGCACTTGCGCAGCGAATACCGCCGCAGCGCCAGATCGATCCGTGGATCGCGGACCTGTCTCGCAAGACTCCGAAAACCGGCCATCGCACTGCCACCTCCGTCGCTCGTACTTCGCCGTCGTCGTACTTCGGTGTCAATGAATTGACGTACGGCCCCCCGATTTGGATCCCGGGACGGTGAAGAGGCGTCCGGCGGGAGGGGTGCGGCAGCGCGCGGCCGGGGGAGGAGCGGCGCCATGTGACGATTCAGAAAATGTGACGGTTGCTCACCTTACCGGCGGGGCCTACCGCCAGTAACCTCCGGCCCACAGGCCACTTGGAGGAGCGCTCATGCCCCCACGCACCGTCAAGCTCAGAGCCGCCACCGTCACGGCGGTCCTCGCACTCGGCGCCGCTCTGCTCGCGGCCTCGCCGCAGTCCGGCGCGGCCGCCGCGGAACCCGCACCCGTCATCGACCACTGCCGGGGACAGTGCGACGACATCCTGCCGCCCGGCGAGAACGGCAACGCCACCCTCGTCGAGATCCTCGGCAACAAGACGCTCGGCACGCACCCCGCCCACAGCGACGACCAACTCGACCGCTACAACGGCCTGGTGGCCGGGCACACCGGCCTCACCGACCAGAAGCTCACCGAATTCTTCAACGACGCCTCGTTCGGCGTGCCCGAGGACCAGGTCGAGTCCGTCGTCTCGCCGCGCAGCGACGTCACGATCACCCGCGACAAGGCGTCCGGCGTCCCGCACATCAAGGGCACCACCCGTTACGGCACCGAGTTCGGGGCCGGGTACGCGGCCGGGCAGGACCGGCTGTGGCTGATGGACCTCTTCCGGCACATCGGGCGCGGCGAGCTGACCTCGTTCGCCGGCGGCGCGCTCGCCAACCAGGGCCTGGAGCAGCAGTTCTGGCCGCAGGCCCCGTACACCGAGGCCGACCTCGAAGCCCAGGTCGAGTACATCAGGACCCATGAGGGCGCCCGCGGCGAACAGGCCATGGCCGACGCCCAGGCGTACGTCGACGGCATCAACGCGTACCGCGAGAAGTCCAAGAACGGCCGCTACTTCCCGGGCGAGTACGTCCTCACCGGCAAGATCGACGCCATCACCAACATCGGCGAGATCCAGCCGTTCAAGCTGACCGACCTGATCTCCATCGCCTCCGTGGTCGGCGGCCAGTTCGGCGGCGGGGGCGGCGGCGAGGTGCAGGCGGCGCTCTCGCTGCTCGCCGCCCAGCAGAAGTACGGCGTGGCCGAGGGCACCAGGGTCTGGGAGTCGTTCCGCCAGCGCGAGGACCCCGAGGCCGTGCTGACGGTCCACGACGGCACCTCGTTCCCGTACGCCCGCAAGCCCGACCAGGCGCGCGGCACCGCGCTCCCCGACGCCGGGTCCGTCACGGCCGAACCCCTCATCCACGACCGCACCGGCTCCGCGGGCACCGACCGGAAGACGCCCGTCGAGGCACCGGCCGGGCTCGAGAAGGCCCAGGGCATCTACGACCACGGCGTCATCCCCGAGGGCGCGCTGCCCGGCTCGGGCCCCGGCGCCCAGAAGCGCGGTATGTCCAACGCCCTGCTGGTCTCCGGCAAGCACACCGCGAGCGGAAACCCGATCGCCGTGTTCGGGCCGCAGACCGGCTACTTCGCCCCGCAGCTGATGATGCTCCAGGAACTCCAGGGGCCCGGCATCAGCGCCCGCGGCGTCTCCTTCGCCGGCGTCGGCATGTACGTCCAGATGGGCCGCGGCCAGGACTACGCCTGGAGCGCCACCTCGGCCGGCCAGGACATCACCGACACCTACGCCGTCGAACTGTGCGAGCCCGACGGCACCACGCCCACCAAGGAGTCCACGCACTACCTCCACCGGGGCACCTGCACCGCCATGGAGACGCTGTCGCACACCAACTCCTGGAAGCCGACCCTCGCCGACTCCACGGCGGCGGGCTCCTACCGGATGCAGGTGAGGCGCACGAACTACGGCATCGTCACCCACCGCGCCACCATCGACGGCAAGCCCGTCGCGTACACCTCGCTGCGCACCACCTACCGCCACGAGGCCGATTCGATCATCGGCTTCCAGATGTTCAACGACCCGGACTACATCAAGGACGCCGCCTCCTTCCAACGGGCGGCGAGCAACATCGACTACGCCTTCAACTGGTTCTACGCGGACTCCCGCACCGCCGCCTACTACAACAGCGGCATGAACCCGGTGCGCGCGGCGGGCGTCGACCCGGCACTGCCGGTGCGGGCCGAGCAGGCCTACGAGTGGCGGGGGTACGACCCGGCCGGCAACACCGCCGAGTACACCGCGTTCGCCGAGCACCCGCACTCCAGCGGCCAGGACTACTACATCTCCTGGAACAACCGGCAGGCCGAGGGATACGCCACGGCGGGCTTCGGGTTCGGCGCGGTGCACCGCGGGGACCTGCTGGACGACCGGGTGGCGAAGCTCGTCGAGGAGGGCGGGGTGACCCGGGCGTCCCTGACCCGGGCCATGGCCGAGGCCGCGGTCACCGACCTGCGCGGCGAACAGCTGCTGCCCGAACTGCTGAAGGTGATCCGCTCCGGTCCGGTCACCGACCCGGAACTGAACACCGCGGTCCAGCAGTTGGACTCCTGGCGGGCGGCCGGCTCGCAGCGCCGGGAGAGCAGCCCGGGATCGCACGCGTACAGCCACGCCGACGCGGTACGGATCATGGACGCGTGGTGGCCGAAGCTGGTCGAGGCGGAGTTCGCCCCCGGCCTCGGCAGCGAACTGTACGGGGCGCTGACCGCCAACCTCGCCACCGACGAGTCCCCGTCGGCCGCCCACGGCCCGAGCGGGGCGCACAGCGGATCGGCGTTCCAGTACGGCTGGTGGGGCTTCGTGGACAAGGACCTGCGCCAGGTCCTGGGGCAGGAGGTCGAGGGACCGCTGGCCCGGACGTACTGCGGCGACGGGGACCGGGCCGCCTGCCGCGACGTGCTGCTCGCGGCCCTGAAGCAGGCCGTGGCGGAACCGGCCACGGAGGTCTACCCCGGGGACGGCAGCTGCAAGGCGGGCGAGCAGTGGTGCTCGGACTCGATCGTCCACCGGCCGCTGGGCGGGATCACCCAGAAGGCCATCCACTGGCAGAACCGGCCGACGTACCAGCAGGTGGTGGAGTTCCCCACCCACCGGTAGGGCGTTCTCCGGAAGCGGCGCCGTCCGCCCGCGGGGCGGCGCCGGTGCCGCGCCGGGCGGGCCGGGGAATCACCCGGCCCGCCCGGTCCGTCCCTCCAGCACGGGAAGTACCGTCTCATCAGTGCTGGAGGCACCGTCTCACCGGTACTGGAGATACCGCCTGCGCACGGCCCGGAACGCGGCGAGGTCCTCCGCCCACGCGCCCACGACCTCGTCCGTGTCCGCGCCCGCGTCGATCATCGTGCGGACCCGGGTGTTGCCGGTGAGCTTGTCGATCCAGTTGTCGGACCGCCACGCGAACCCGCTCCAGGTCCGCTTCGCCGTCACCAGCAGCGCGATCCCGGTGCGCACCGGGTCGAAGGCCTCGCGGTCGTGGACGTGCAGCTGCACGCCGCCGACGGTCTTGCCCTGGAACTTGGAGAACATCGGCGCGAAGTACGCCTCGCGGAACGCCACCCCGGGCAGGTCGAGCGCGTTCGCCGCCGCGGCCCAGCGGTGGTCGACGCCCTCCGCGCCGAGCAGTTCGAACGGCCGGGTGGTGCCGCGCCCCTCGGAGAGGTTGGTGCCCTCGAACAGGCAGGTCCCCGAGTAGACCAGCGCGGTGTCGGGCGTGGGCATGTTGGGGCTCGGCGGCACCCACGGCAGCCCGGTCCCGTCGAAGAAGTCCGAGCGCCGCCAGCCGGACATCTTCACGATGCGCAGGTCGACCGGGCGCTCGGCGAAGAACTCCGCGTTGAACAGCAGCGCCAGCTCGGTGACCGTCATGCCGTGCGCCTGCGCGATCTCCCGGCGGCCCACGAACGTGCCGAACGCCGGGTCGAGCACCGGCCCGAGCGCCGCCCGCCCGGTCACCGGGTTCGGCCGGTCCAGGACGACGAACCGCTTGCCCGCGAGCGCCGCCGCCTCCATGCAGTCGTACAGCGTCCAGATGTAGGTGTAGAAGCGGGCGCCCGCGTCCTGGATGTCGAAGACCACCGTGTCCACGCCGGACGCGGTGAAGACGTCGGCGAGCGGCTGACCGCTCTTCAGGTACGTGTCGTAGACCGGCAGTCCGGTCGCCGGGTCGTCGTACCGGCCCTCCGAGCCGCCGGCCTGGGCGGTGCCGCGGAAGCCGTGCTCGGGGCCGAAGACGGCGATCAGGTCCACCCGGTCGTCCGGGTGCATCACGTCGACGACGTGCCGCACGTCGGAAGTGATCCCGGTCGGGTTGGTGACGATCCCGACCTTCTCGCCCCTCAGCAGGGAGTAGCCGTCCGCCGCCAGCCGGTCGAAACCGGTGCGGACCCGGCCGCGTCCCCGGCCCGGAGCGGGGGCGGCACCCGCGGTCCCGGTTCCGGCGGCCGTCGCCGCGAGCGCCCCCACCGCACCGCCGGCGGCCAGCAAACCACGTCTGGACAGGCTCATTCGGCTACCTCCATGATCGCGACCTCTGTCATGGTCACGCACGCTAGCGCGCGTTCAGGCCGTACGGAATGAGCCGGACGTGACGGGTGTGAGGGGTGCGCCTGCCGGGCGGTGCCGGTCTCGTCGGTCCTGCCGGTTCTGCCGGTGCCGGTTTCGTCGGTCCCGACGGCCCCGCTGCTCCCGGCACGGCGTCCACCCCTTCCGGTTCGACATACCGACTGGTTAGTCTGCCGAGGGAGTCGGCGGATTCGATGGAATCGGTGGAGAGAGGCGGGACCGATGGGTGGCACGGTGCGGGGCGCGGGCGTGGTGGTCACGGGGGCCGGAGGCGGCATCGGCGCCGCGCTGGCCCGCCGGTTCGCCGAGGAGGGCGCGCGGGTCGTGGTCAACGACCTCGACGCGGCCGGCATCGGGCCGCTGGCCGAGGAGATCGGCGCCGTCGCCGTCGTCGGCGACGCCTCACGGATCGTGGAGGAGGCCCGGGACGCCCTCGACGGCACCATCGACGTCTACTGCGCCAACGCCGGCCTCGCCTCGCCCGGCGACGTGCTGGCCGACGAGGAGGTCTGGGCCGCGGCCTGGGACGTCAACGTGATGGCCCACGTCCGCGCCGCCAGGGCCCTGCTGCCGGCCTGGCTGGAGCGCGGCGGCGGCCGGTTCGTCTCGACCGCCTCCGCCGCCGGACTGCTGACGATGATCGGCGCCGCCCCCTACAGCGTCACCAAGCACGGCGCCGTCGCCTTCGCCGAATGGCTCTCCCTCACCTACCGCCACCGCGGCGTCAAGGTCCACGCGATCTGCCCGCAGGGCGTGCGCACGGACATGCTCGCCGCCGCCGGATCGGCGGGCGAACTCGTCCTCGCCCCCGGCGCCATCGAGCCCGCCGAGGTCGCCGACGCGCTCTTCGACGCCATGGCCGAGGACCGCTTCCTGGTCCTGCCGCACCCCGAGGTCGCCGGGTACTACCGGGCCCGGGCCGAGGACACCGACCACTGGCTCGGCAGCATGAACCACCTCCAGCGGAAGTGGGAGGAGACCCGCGCGTGAACGGGTCCCGTGTCCACCGGCTCCGCATCCGGCGGCGAGGAGCCGGGCGCGTACTGCCGGGAACGGTTCGCCGCGTACGAGTACCCGCTGCCCGCGCGGGGCGGAGCTCCTGGCCGAGCCGCCGAGGACGGCGAGTGGGAAGATCCTCGGGAGGGAACTGCGTTCCCCACGGTGGATCCGGTTCGCCCCGGGCACGGGAACCCGCACGGATCGATCGGGCACGGTACGGAAGGAAGGCGGCGGCAATGACCAAGGCGACGGACGAGGACACCGCTCCCGTCCCCCAGCGACTGCTGGCCGCCGCCACCCGGCTCTTCGCCGAGCAGGGCTACGACCGCACCTCGGTCCAGGAGATCGTCGAGGCCGCGGGCGTCACCAAGGGCGCGCTCTACCACTACTTCGGTTCCAAGGAGGACCTCCTCCAGGAGGTCTACTCACGGGTGCTCCGGCTCCAGCAGGAGCGCCTCGACGCCTTCGCCGACGCCGACGCCCCCGTCGAGCGGCGCCTGCGCGACGCCGCCGCCGACGTGGTCGTCACCACCATCGAGAACCTCGACGACGCCTCGATCTTCTTCCGCTCCATGCACCACCTGAGCCCGGAGAAGAACAAGCAGGTACGGGCGGAACGGCGCCGCTACCACGAGCGCTTCCGGGCCCTGGTGGAGGAGGGGCAGCGCAGCGGCGTGTTCTCCACGGCCACCCCCGCGGACCTCGTCGTCGACTACCACTTCGGCTCGATCCACCACCTGTCCACCTGGTACCGGCCCGACGGCCCGCTGGGCCGCCAGGAGGTCGCCGACCACCTGGCCGACCTGCTGCTGCGCGCGCTGCGCCCCTGACCGCGACGGCGGCCGGGGCGCGGCCCGCCGCCCCGGTCACCGGCGGCGGACCTCGGCCAGGAAGCAGCCGAACTCCACCGCCCGTACGTGCACCAGCGCCACCGCCGGGTCGGCGAGGACGCCGCGCAGCACCTCGTCCACCTCGGCGGCCCGCTCCACGGGGAGCTCCACCAGTGTTCCGCCGATGATGTGCCCCCGGGCGTCGTAGGCGCGCAGCATCCGGCGGGCGCCGTGCAGCGCGGCCGGATAGCCGGGCCCGCCGGCCGGCCCCGCGCACTGTTCGGCGTGGATGAAGACGGGACCGCATTCGTCGTACGGGCCGGGCTCGGCCCCCGTCCCGGCCGCCCAGCGGCGCAACGGCGCGTACGAGACCAGGACGATCCGCTCACCGGCCGCGCTGCGCCGCAGACAGCAGCGGAGCGGGGCGCCGCCCTCGGCGTCGGTGACGGGGCGGCGGGTGGCACCGGCGTCGTCCCGTTCGCGCAGCTGCTCCAGGACGTCGGGGGCGATGGCCCGCGTCTCGTGGAGGGTCGTCGTCGGGGCGTGGAGCGTCGTCGGGTCGTGGAGGGTTGTTGGGGCGTGGAGCGTTGTCATGGCTCCAGCATCGGCACCGCTCCGGCCTCGTACCGGCGGAAAACGGACGTCGCGTTGGGGGCCTGCGCACGGCCACTTTCGCGGTCCTGGCCGGTCAGCCGGTCGAGGAGGGCCTCCGCTGCCGGATTGCGGGGCCGGGGCGCGCGCCCCGCCAGGACCACCGTCCGGCCGGGCTCCGGCTGACGGATGCTCACGCACGGCAGCCCCGCGTCCTCCCCGATCCGCCGCGGCACGATCGCCACCCCGATGCCGGCCCGCACGAGATCGACGAGCAGCCGGATCTGGGTGACGTCGCAGGTGATCCGGCGCTCCAGACCGCAGTGCGCGGCCAGCCGCCGCACCGCCGTCTCCAGGCCGGTGCCTGCGCGGAAGTCCACGAACGGCTCGTCGGCGAGGTCCTTGATCAGGGCGCGTCCGGCGGTCGCCAGTCGGTGGCCCGGCGCGGTGATCAGCACCAGGTCCTCGTGCCAGGTCGCGAACCCGGCGATGCCGTCGGGGAGTTCGGCCGCGTCCGGCGCGAGATAGGCGAGGTCCAGCTCACCGGCCCGGAGCCCCGCGACCAGCTCCGGCGTCGTCGCCTCGCGCAGTGAGATCTGCACCCCCGGCCACAGCCGGTGGTACGAGGCCGGCTCGGCCGCCAGGTCCACGCAGGTCAGGGTCTGGATCGTGCCGATCCGCAGCCGGCCGGTCGTCAGCTCCGTCACGGCCGCCACGGCCTCCCGCGCGGCCCTGGTCCCGGCCAGCACCGACCGGGCCGCGGGCAGCAGCGCCCGGCCCGCCTCGGTGAGCACCACCCGTCGGCCGGTCCGGTCGAACAGCTCGGCGCCCAGCTCCCGTTCGAGGTTGCGCACCGAGGTGCTCAGCGCGGACTGCACGATCAGCTCGGCCCGTGCGGCGGCGGTGAAACTTCCGTGCGCGACCACCGCCATGAAGTGGCGGAGCTGGCGTATCTCCATCCATCCACGTTATCGATGGCAGCCAGCTGATCCATCTGTTGGACCGATCACGGTTACGGGGCGAGGCTGGACGCATGACCCACATCCAGCCGTCCGTGCGTGTCCCGGCACTCTGGAGCGCGGCCTACGGCCCGCGCCACCGCCGGTCCGTCCGCCTCGCCGCCCGGTGCCTGCTGCGGGTGCGTGCCTTCGCCCGTGAGCTGGCGCTGACGGACCACGTGGGCTCCGGCGGCTACTGAGCGCCCGCCGGGCGGGCGCGCACGGGAGCCGGGACCGCGGCCGAATTCCGTTGGTGGCGGCCGGAACGCCCCGGTTAGCATCCGACGATGCGGAAACCGGCCGACACACACCTCCACGGCGCAGTGGACCGGGCCGGCACCGGCCCGCTGCCCGGAGCCCCGGACGCACGGGACTGCCCACCGGAAGTCCTGGGGCGGCTGATCCGGCACGAGGACCCCGCCCAGCGCCACCTGGGACTGGTCCTGCTCGACGAGCGGCTCACCGCCTGCGGCCCGTCCGACGACGGGGAGCGGGCCGAGCTCGCCGCGCTGCTGCCGAAGGAGCTGACGGGCCCGCCGGAGGCGGATCTCCTCCTGGCGGGACTGTACGAGCGGCTCGCCCCCCACCTGCGCGGACGCCCCCGGCCGTCCTGGCGCACCGCCGGGGAACTGCCGGAGCGGGTACGGACCGCCTGGCTGCGCGCCGACATCCTGCACGACCCCGCCGTGCTCCGTGACCCTGCGCTTCTCCGTGACCCCGCCGTGTTCCGTGACTCCGCCGTGCTCCGTGACGGGGCGCCCGGCGAACTCCTCCACCGGGCCGTGCGGGAGACGGACATCACCGCCGCGCCCCACCCGGCACGGCTCGTGGACGAGCTGGCGGCCTGCGGCGATCCGGTCCTGCGGGCCGAGGCTGTCCGGCTGGTCCGGCAGGGCCTGCACGCCGGACTGCTGGCCCCGGCCCCGGCCCGGGCCCGCCTCACCGGCCTGCTCGACACCGACGACACCCGGGTCCTCGTCGACGCGCTGACCGCGCTCGCCGAACCGTGGGCGGCGACGGAACCGCTGCCCCGGGGACGCCTCGCCCCGTTCCTCACCACGGAGGACTTCGTACGGGAGCGGCCCGGGGCGGCCGAGGCCGCCCTCGCGGCCGCCGCTTGCCACGGCCACCCCGACCTGCTGCGGCAGGTCGTCGAGGACCCCGGCCTCCCACCGGTCCTTCGCCGGCGCGCCATGGAACTGCTCGGCGACCTGGCGGACCGCGACGACATCGGCGCGCTGACGGCCGTCGCCGCGCGCGACCCCCTGCTCCTCGGCGGACCCGCGTTGACCTGCCTGCGCGGCCTCCACCGGCGCGGGCACTTCCCGCAGGACCCGGACGTCCCGGCCGTCGTCGGCCTCGCCCTGGCCGACCACTCGATCCCGTCCCGCGAGGTGGCGACCGTCCTCTTCACCGCCCGGAAGGAGACGCTCCGGGTCCTGGCGGAGGCGGCGGCCGACGACCCGGGCTGGCCCCGGCGGCTCGCCCTGCTGGTGGCCCTGGCCGGGCAGGGTGCCGGCGACCTGCCGGTCGGGGACGCCATCACCCGGCTGCTCCCGTCCGCTCCCGACCCCGCGCCGTTCCTCGACGCGATCCGCACCCTGCGCCACGAGGACGCCGAGGAGGCCGTGCTCGCCCTGCTCCCCACGGCACCGGCCGCGGCCCTGGAGACCCTGGAGGCGATCGGCGGGCCCCGCACCGTACGGGCCCTGCGGGACGGGCTGGGAACCGAGGCGGACACCCCGGCCCCGGACGGGATCGCGCCCCACCTGCGCACCGTGCGCGACCGCGCCCTCGAAATCCTCTGGCAGCTCACCGACGACCCGGAACGGCGCCACGACCTCCTTGCCCGGCTGGACCCCCTCGCCCTGCCGCCCCGGATCGCGGCCGGACTCGGCGGCCCCGACGAGCGGGAACTGGCCCTGCTGAGCTCCCCCCTGGACCCGGACGAACCGGTGGCCGCGCTGTGCGGGCTGGCCGCCCACGGCACCGCCGCCACCCTCCCGGCCATCGCCGACCTGCTGCTGCGCGTGGTGGCCGACCGGGCGGCGTCGTGGCGCCCGGACGCCCCCGCCCGCACCGGGGAGCACGGGCAGCCGGTCGGCGAACCCGTGGTGCCGCAGGAGGTCCTGGACGCCGTGGCCGCCCTGGGCCGCCGACTCCACGCCCGGGGCGCGATCAGGCCGGTCTGCCTGCTCGGCGCCGCGGACGCGCGGGAGGCCGGCCACGCCCTCGTCGCCTCCACGGCACTGGACCTGCTGGACCGGACCGGATTGTCCGACGCCGAACGGGCGATCCTCCTCGAAGCGCTGCTCCGGGCCCCCTGGGCGGGCACCCGGGCCCGGGTGCACCGGATGCTGCGCCACCGGGACCGGCACGTGCGCAAGCACGTCATCGCCCTCCTCGCCCGCGACACCACCGGCGAGGACGCCCAGGCGCTGTCGGCCTCGCTGACCGCGCTGACCACCGCCCGGGACGTCCAGACCGTGCGCCAGGCCCTGCACGCCCTGGGACACGCCCGCGCCCACTGGGCGAGCACCGCGATCGCCGCGTGCCTCGACCACCCCAACATGAACATCAGGAAGACCGCGGCCGAGGCACTGGTCCGGGCGGGCACCCCCGCGGCGCTCCCGAAGCTGCTGTTCCGGGTCGGGCACGACGACAACCCCGGACTGCGCACCGCACTCCTCGCGGCTCTGCGCACGATCCTCGGCGACGCCTGCGCGGCCACGCTGCTGGCCGCCGCCGAGCACAGCCACGACGCCCGTTCCCGCGAACTGCTGCTGGCGGGCCTCGACGGCGCCCTCACCGTGCGTGCGATCCTCGCGCTGGAGGAGCAGCGGTCCCCGGTGGCCGCCGAACTGCTCGCCCTGGTGGCCTCGGGCCGGGTCACGGCGGCCTCCGGCCGGGTGGACGAGCTGGCCCCGGCCATGGCCCGGCACGGGATCGCCGCGCCGGACACCGGACGGCCCCCGGCGGCCGACGAGGCGGACCGGGAAGCGGACCGGGACGTGGCGGCGCTGGTGGCCGGGGGCTGGAACCCCTCGCTCGCCCTGCGGATCGCCGACCGGGACGGGCCGCTGGGCCCCGGTCGGGCGGACGAACTGCGGCCGATGCTGGACCACTGGCTCCTCCTGGCCGGCTCCCGGCCCGCGCACCGCCGGAAGGTGATCCGGTTCGTGCTGCGGATCTGCGCCACGCCCCGGTCCGCAGGAGAACTCACCGCCCGCACTCGGTCCGCCGGGCAACCCGCTGCCCGTCCTCGGTCCGCCGGGGAACCTGCCTCCCGCACCCGGTCCGGCGGGGAACCCGCCTCCTGCACCTGGTCCGCCGGGGAACTCACCGCCCTCGCCCGGTCCGCCGGGGTGCTGCTCGACGTGCTCGCCGACGCCCGGGACGAGGACCGTCACGACCTGATCGCCGTGCTGGAGGAGGCCGCGCCGATGATGACGGCCGCCCAGAGGCCGTCCGCCATCGCCTCGGTACGGGCCCTGCGGCCCGCCCCCGCCGCACCGCACCGGTCCACGCTGACGCTGCTGCGCCGCCTCGGCGCGGTGCCGGTCCGTGCCGACCTCGACCGGGCGCTCGCGGGCGCCCGGCTCGGCGCCGACCCGTGGCGGGCCGAAACCGCCGTGCTGCGCGAGGCGTTCGCCGTCCCGGAACCCGGCACGGCCCCCCTCCCCGCCGCGACCCGGGCCTGGCGGGCGGCCCTGGAGGCGGCGGTGCGCACCCCGGACGGGGCCGCGGAGTTCCGCCGCCGGGACGACGGCACGATCCCCCCGCAGGACCGGCTGGACGCACTGATCGAGGCATACCGGGGCACCGACGACCCGGCGGTGCGGGAGGCGCTGCTCGACTGGATGACGTCCCTCCAGCCGCTCGACGCACCGCCGCGCACCGCCCCCGGGGCCGACCGCGCGGTGCCGCCCCCCAGGCACGTCCGTGCCGACGACCTCGACCAGCCCCGCTCGGCGGCCCAGTACGAACGGCTGCTGGCCATGCTGGATTCGGACGCGGCGGACCGCAGGAACACCGCGGCGCGGGCACTCGCGCGATGGCCCGAGCCCGAGGCCCGGCTGGCGGTGCTCCGCGCCCATCTCCGCGGACGCGTGGAACTGCCCCCCGGCGCCGACCCGGCCCGCGCACTGGCCGGGATCGACGAGGCGGAGCTGCGCGGCGACGGTGTACGGCCCGACCTGGTGGCCCGCGCGGCGGCCCGGCTCGGCCCGGCGGAGCGGGAACCGCTGGTGCCGCTGCTGCTGGAGTGGTGGGAACACGCCCCGGCCGGGCTCGGGGCGGAGATCGCCGGGGCGCTGCGCGCCCATCCCGCCGACGCGCTGGCCGAGGCCCTGGGCGGGCGGCTCGCCGCCGGCGCCTGGGGCTTCCTCGACCTGCTCGTCGGCCAGCCGCTGCTGCGCACCCCCGCGCTGACGGAGACCTGCCGCCGCCTGCGCGCGGAGGGCCGAGGCGAACTGGCGGACCGGCTCCGGCTCGTGGAGGGTCCGCTGCGCGGTCCGGACGCCGCACGGCGGGACGCGGCCGCGCTCGCGGCGCTCCGTGAACGCGGCACCGCCGCACCCGCCGACCCCGTCCGCCCGCCGTCCCGCCGGGAACTGCTGGACCTGGCCCGGGCCGGAACCCCGGAGCAGATCTGCCGGGCCCTCACCGAACTGGCCGGTGCGCACCCCGGCCCGGACGCCGACCCGGACCGTCGGCTCCACGACCTGCTGGACGAGTTGATCACCCATCCCCGGCCCGAGGTCCGGCTGCGCGCGCACCGGACGTCACGGGTGATGCTGGAGCGGCCGGCCCATCTGCGGCTCACCGCGTCGCTGCTGGACGACCCCCGCCCCGACGTGGTGCGGATGGCGATCCGTACGCTCTGCCGCGCCGGCTGGGAACCCGCGGTCCCCGCCGTGACGGGGCTGCTCGCCCACCCGCACGCCGTGGTGCGCGGGGCGGCGGCCGAGGGGCTCGTCGAGCTGGGTGCGGCGGCGGTCCCCGCCCTCCGCAAGGCCGCCGCCCGCGCCCGCCCCGACCGGCGCTCCCGGTACACCTCGGTGCTCGACCGGATCGGAACCTCGAAGGACGGGGCTCCGGTCGGCCATTGAGGAAAGGGCGCGGGGCGGGGAGCGCCGGTCGCCCCGCGCCCACCGCCCCGCACCCGTCCCCGGCGCGCCGCCTACGACACGTACCGCTTGATCTCCCGCCGGGCCAGCGACCGCTGGTGCACCTCGTCGGGGCCGTCCGCCAGCTGCAACGTCCGTGCCGCCGCCCACAGTTCGGCCAGCGGGAAGTCCTGGCCGACCCCGCCCGCGCCGTGCAGCTGCACCGCCCGGTCGAGGATGTCGACCACCGCGCGCGGGGTGGCGATCTTGATGGCCTGGATCTCCGTGTGCGCGCCCCGGTTGCCCACCGTGTCCATCAGCCACGCCGTCTTCAGGACCAGCAGCCGCAGCTGCTCCACCGTCACCCGCGCGTCCGCGATCCAGTTCTGCACGACGCCCTGCTGGGCGAGCGGCTTGCCGAAGGCCGTACGGGACACCGCCCGCCGGCACATCAGCTCGATCGCCCGCTCGGCCATGCCGATCAGCCGCATGCAGTGGTGGATGCGGCCCGGTCCCAGCCGCGCCTGGGCGATGGCGAAGCCGCCGCCCTCCTCGCCGATCAGGTTCCCGGCGGGCACCCGCACGTCGGTGAAGGAGACCTCGGCGTGGCCGCCGTGGTAGTGGTCCTCGTACCCGTACACCTGCATGGCGCGGCGCACTTCGAGTCCCGGGGTGTCACGGGGGACCAGGATCATCGACTGCCGGCGGCGGATGTCGGCGCCCCCGGGGGCGGTCTTGCCCATCACGACGAAGATCTCGCAGTCCGGGTTCATCGCCCCCGAGATGTACCACTTGCGGCCGTTGACGACGTAGTCTCCGCCGTCGCGCACGATCCGGGTCTCGATGTTCGTCGCGTCCGACGAAGCCACCTCGGGCTCCGTCATCGCGAACGCGGAGCGGATCTCCCCGGCGAGCAGCGGCTCCAGCCACCGCTTCTTCTGTTCGTCCGTGCCGAACTGGAAGAGCACCTCCATGTTCCCGGTGTCCGGGGCCGCGCAGTTGAGCGCGGTCGGGGCCAACTGCGGGGAACGGCCGGTGATCTCGGCGAGCGGGGCGTACTGGAGATTGGTCAGCCCGGCCCCGTACTCCGCGTCGGGGAGGAAGAGGTTCCACAGGCCCTGCCGCCGCGCCTCGGTCTTCAGGTCCTCGACGATCTGCGGGGTCTGCCACGGGGAGGCCAGCAGCGCGCGCTGCTCGTCCGCGGTCTTCTCGGCCGGGTGCACGTGCTCGTCCATGAAGGCGAGCAGCCGGCCGCGCAGCTCCTCGGTGCGGGCGTCGAATGCGAAGTCCATGGGGGATCAGCCTTCCTGGAGGGTGCCGAGGCCGTGCTCGATGAAGACGGGGACGAGGGCGCCGATGCGGTCGAAACCGGCACCGACGGTCCGGCCCAGGGTGTAGCGGTAGTGGATGCCCTCCAGGATCACGGCGAGCTTGAACCAGGCGAAGGCCGTGTACCAGGAGATGGCCGAGGTGTCCCGGCCGGAACGGGCGGCGTAGCGCTCGATCAGCTCGGCGGGCGAGGGGTGGCCCGCCGCGCCGCTGGTGGTGGCGACGGGGGAGTGCGCCAGGTCGAGGTCGGAGCTGTACATCACCAGCAGGCCGAGGTCGGTCAGCGGATCGCCGAGCGTTGACATCTCCCAGTCCAGGACGGCCTTGATCCGGTCGTCGGCGCCGATCAGGGCGTTGTCCAGGCGGTAATCGCCGTGCACCACGGTGGGCGCGGGCGAGCCGGGCAGTTCGCGCCCGAGCGCCGCGTGCAGCTCGTCGATGCCGGGCAGTTCGCGGTTTCGGGAGGCGTCCAGCTGCTTGCCCCAGCGGCGCAACTGCCGGTCGAGGAAGCCCTCGGGCCGCCCGAAGTCGTCGAGCCCGACGGCCCGCGGGTCCACCGCGTGCAGCTCGACCAGGGTGTCGACGAGGCCGAGCACGACCGCCCGGGTGCGTTCGGCGCCCAGCGGGGCGAGCTGCTCGGCGCTGCGGTACGGGGTGCCCTCGACGTACTCCATGACGTAGAAGGGCGACCCGAGCACCGTGTCGTCCTCGCAGAGCAGCACCGGCCCGGGCACCGGCACGGCCGTCGGGTGGAGGGCGCTGATCACCCGGTGCTCCCGCTTCATGTCGTGCGCGGTGGCCAGCACATGGCCCAGCGGGGGCCTGCGGACGACCCAGCGGCCGGTGCCGTCCGTGACGACGTACGTCAGGTTCGACCGGCCGCCCTCGATGATCCGGGCCTCGAGCGGTCCGCTCACCAGCCCCGGCCGCTCGCGGTCGAGGTGTGCGCGCAGCCGGTCGAGGTCGAGACCTGGCGGGTGGACTGGGCTCATCGTGCGCACCTCCGGATGAAAGACGGTCGCCGCCCATGATGCCGACCAGTCGGTATGTCGTCCAGTGGGCTCCCGTCGTCCGGTGCGCCGCCCCCCGTCCGGATCGGGCCGGAGTCTGGTGCTCAGTCGCATCCCTGAATAGAGTTCACGTATGAATACAGAGCTGCTGATCGACGAAGTCCGGCTGACCCCGATCCTGATCGCCGACCCGCCCCTGCTCAACACCCAGGGGGTCCACCAGCCCTACACCCCCCGCCTGGTCATGGAGGTCGTCACCCGCAGTGGTGTCACGGGCGTCGGGGAGACGTACGGGGACGGCAGGTACCTCGAACTCGCGCAGCCGCTCGCCACCGCACTCGTCGGACGCCCGGTCAGTGATGTGAACGGCCTGTTCGCCCTGGCCGACGAGGTGTGCGGTGATTCACGAGCGACCGACGACCGGGTCGAGGCGGGTGGACTGCGCGGTGTCCAGACCGCCGACAAGCTCCGGCTCTCCGTCGTCTCCGGCTTCGAGGTCGCCTGCCTGGACGCGCTGGGCAAGACCCTCGGCCTCCCCGTGCACACCCTGCTCGGCGGGAAGGTCCGCGACCGCGTCGAGTACAGCGCCTACCTCTTCTACCGCTGGGCCGCCCACCCCGAGGACGGCGGCGAGCAGGACGACTGGGGCGCCGCCCTCGACCCGGCCGGCGTCGTCGCCCAGGCCCGGCGCTTCGCCCGCGAACACGGCTTCTCCTCCTTCAAGCTCAAGGGCGGCGTCTTCGAACCCGACCGGGAGATCGCCGCGATCCGCGCCCTGGCCGAGGAGTTCCCCGGCCGGCCGCTGCGCCTGGACCCCAACGGCGCCTGGTCCGTGGAGACCTCGCTGTACGTCGCCGAGCAGTTGAAGGACGTGCTCGAGTACCTGGAGGACCCGGCGACCGGCACCGACGCGATGGCCGAGGTCGCCGCGGCCACCGACGTGCCGCTGGCCACCAACATGTGCGTGACCACCCTCGCCGAACTCCCGGACGCCTTCGCCCGCGGCGCCGTGCAGGTGGTCCTCTCCGACCACCACTACTGGGGCGGGCTGCACCGCACCCGCGAACTCGCCGGGATATGCCGCACCTTCGGCGTCGGGCTCTCCATGCACTCCAACACCCACCTCGGGATCAGCCTGGCCGCGATGACCCACGTCGCCGCCACCGTCCCCAACCTCGACTACGCCTGCGACAGCCACTACCCCTGGCAGACCGAGGACGTCATCACCACCCGCCACGTCTTCGAGGACGGCCGGCTGACCGTGTCCGACGCCCCCGGCCTCGGCGTGGAACTCGACCGCGACCGCCTGGCCGCCCTGCACCGGCGCTGGCTCGATGACGACGGCACCATGCGCGAGCGCGACGACGCGGCCGCGATGCGCAAGGTCGAGCCGGACTGGCGGACCCCCGCGATCCCGCGCTGGTGACGGCCCGGGGCCCCGGCCCGGACCGGGCCGAGTTGCGGGTGTCCCGGCCCGCACCGACGGTCGGTACATGAAGGCGATCAGCTACAGCAGGTACGGCGGGGCCGAGGTCCTGGAGTACGGGGAGCGGCCCGACCCCAAGGTCGGCCCGGACACGGTCCTGGTGAAGGTGCGGGCCGCGGCGGTCAACCCGGTCGACTGGAAGGCCCGTGAGGGACACCTCGACCCCGTCCTGGACGCCGTCTTCCCGGTGATCCCCGGCTGGGACGTGTCCGGCGTCGTGGTCCAGCCCGGCATCGGCGTCGAGGAGTTCGCGGTCGGCGACGAGGTCATCGGTTACGCGCGGGAGGACTTCCTCTGCCGCGGCACGCTCGCCGAGTACGTCGCCGCCCCCCTGCGGGCCCTCGCCCGCAAGCCCCGGAACCTGAGCTTCGAGGAGGCGGCGGGCCTGCCGCTGGCCGGTCTCACCGCCTACCAGGTGCTGCACCGCGCCCTGAAGGTCCGGGCCGGCGACACGGTCCTCGTCCACGCGGCCGCGGGCGGCGTCGGCTCGTTCGCCGTCCAGCTCGCCCGGCACGCGGGCGCCCGGGTCATCGGCACCGCGAGCGAGCACAACCACGACCACGTCCGGGGGCTCGGCGGGGAACCGGTGGCCTACGGGGACGGCCTCGCCGACCGGCTGCGGGAACTGGCCCCGGACGGCGTCGACGCCGCGTTCGACACGGTCGGCGGCGAGACGCTCCGGGTCTCCGCCGAGGTGCTGGGGCCCGGCGGGAGGCTGGCGTCCGTCGCGGACGCCGAGGTCTTCTCGTACGGCGGCCGTTACGTCTTCGTGCGCCCGGACCCCGAGGATCTCGCCCACCTGGCCGAACTGGCCGAACAGGGCGTCGTCACGGTTCATGTGGACCGGGTGTTCCCGCTGGAGGAGGCGGCGGAGGCGCACCGCCTGAACGAGCAGGGGCGCACCCGGGGAAAGATCGTCGTCACCGTGCCCTGGGCGGTCCCGGAGGTTTCGGACGCCCCGGCCGACTGACCGGCCACCACCCCCACCGCCGACCCCACCCCCGACTTCCGGCCTCCGGGCCGGGACCGCGCGGTCTCAGAACAGCAGGGCGACAGCGAACACCGCGAGCGCGACCGTGCACGCCGCCGCGGCCAGGGCGTCGCGCGCCGTCAGGGGCCGGGGCCGCGCGGCCCCCATCCCGAGCACCCGCAGATGCGCCACCCGCAGGAACCCCAGCCAGGCCAGCGCACTCAGTGCCACCGCGACGACCCCGGTCGCGCTCACCCCGCCGTGCAGCGCCTGCCTGACCGCCAGCAGCGCCACCACCGTGCACGACAGCGTCGTGCGCCGCCACGCCAGCCGCGTCCGCTCGGGCTGCAGCCCGGGGTCGCGTTCCCCGGTGGTCACCGGCCCTCCCAGCCGAAGAGGACCACCACCACCATCACCACGGCGACGACCGCCACGGCGAGGCCGAGCAGCGTCGGGAACCGGGAGACCGGAAGGTCCTCCCCGCGCCGCATCGCCCGCTCGCACCGAACCCAGTGGTTGACCGCGCGCAGCGCGCACAGCACCCCGGACGCCAGCAGCGCGAGCGCCAGACCGGCACGGACGCCCCACACCAGCTCCGGCAGGAACTGGTCGACCGCGAAACCGCCGCCGATCAGCGCCAGAGCCGTCCGGATCCAGGCGAGGAAGGTGCGCTCGTTGGCGAGCGAGAACCGGTAGTCCGGTGTCTCGCCCTCCTCGCGGATGCGCTGCGGCGCGAACCACAGCCGCAGGCCCCGCACGAATTCGTTCACGTCCGGCCCCTGTCCGCCGGTTTCCGCGACAGGGCGCCGACCGGGCTCATCGGGCCTGCCCGGTCGCCCGCAACGCCCGCAGCCGGTGGTACGCCTCCAGCCCGTCCGGCACCCACTCCCAGGCGTCGATCCGCTCCGCGAGCTCCGCCTCGGTGAGGAAGGCGTGCCAGGCGACCTCCTCCACCTGCGGATCCACCGGCAGTTCGCACCGCACCCGGTAGACGGCGGACCACCAGGAGTGCTCGCCCTCGTAGAGGAACTTGAAGAGCGGCTCGGGCCGGGGGAGCCCGGACACCCCCAGCTCCTCCTCGGCCTCCCGCAGCGCCGCCTCCTCGTAGGACTCCCCGGCGCCGACCACCCCGCCGACGAACATGTCGTAACGGGACGGGAAGACCAGCTTGGTCGCGGTCCTGCGGTGGACGAAGAAGCGGCCTTCGGCGTCCTGCACCTCGATGAAGACGCAGCGGTGGCGAAGGCGCCGCGCGGTGGCCTCCCCGCGCGGGGCTCGCCCCACGACCACGTCGTTCTCGTCGACGATGTCCAGCATCTCGTCAGAAGGGTTCATGCTCCCCATCCAACAGCAGGAGATCGCCGGACGATCAATGGCCCATGACGTACTTCACGGTCGGCCCCGTGGTCCGGCCGCCGTCCACGGCCGGCCCGGCGCCGGTGACGTACGAGGCGGCGTCCGAGAAACGGATCGGCTTCTCCCCGGTCTTCTGCCCGGAGGTCCGCGCCGTGACGGCCATGGTCGAGAAGCGGCGCGAGCGCTCCCGGGACCGGGCGGGCCCGCTCAGTGCGGTTGGAGGCTCTTCTCGCGCCGCCCGCCCACGGGCCCCTCCGGCATCGCCGGGTGCAGCCCGAGCAGCACGATCCCGGCGACGATCGCGAGGAGCCCGACCGCCTGCCAGACCAGCGCACCGGCGTCGGTGCGCAGCCGGTCGCCGAGGAAACCGACCCCGCAGGCGATGCCGGCCAGCGGCTGGGAGGCGGTCAGCGGGGGCAGCGAGACCCGCAGCGGGCCCGTCTCGAACGCGCTCTGCACCAGGAGCAGTCCGGTGGCCCCCAGCACCAGCACGGCGTACGGCTGCCACCCCGCCACCAGCGCCTCCCATCCGCCGCCGGCCAGCAGTTGCCCGCTGATCCGGGTGAGGGCGTCCTGGAGTCCGTACAGCAGACCGGCCGCCACCGCCAGCAGGGCCGGGGCGACCCCCGACCGGGAGCGTCGGGCGACGGTGGTGAGCAGCAGGGCCGCGCCCACGACCACACCGACCACCGACCAGTGCCGCAGCGCGCTGGACACCGCCTCACCCCCCTGCGGCCGGCCCGCCAACAGGAAGACCGCGACCCCGCCGGCCAGCAGCCAGAGCCCGGCCCAGCCCTGCCGGCCGAGCCGCTGGCCGGTGCGGTGCCGGGACAGGGCCATCGCGAAGAGCAGATTGGTCGCGAGGAGCGGCTCGACGACGGACACCTCGCCCTTGCCCAGGGCCAGGGCGCCCAGCACCATGCCGCAGACCATCAGCCCGATCCCCGCCAGCCAGCTCGGCACCCGCATCAGGTCCAGCAGCAGCCGGGGGGAGAGGTAGTCGCTCCTCGGGGCGTGCGAGGCCGCGGCCTGCTGGAGGACGAAGCCGAATCCCAGGCAGCAGGCGGCACTCACGGAGAGGAGGAGGACCGGCACTGACACGCTTCTCCCTCGAGCCAGGCCAGAAGTGGGCGGATTTGTACCGACGATAACGGCTGCGGCCCCAGGACGCGGCCGGAGCGCCGCCGACCGGGCGGTTGACGTCGCGGCGGCCGGGTGCCGAAGATCTGACGCACCAGTAACTTCCGGCTCCGGAACCGGACCGCGGCCGCGACCGGATCGCCCCGACAGGATGGGACCACCCATGGCGTACGACGCTGACGTGATCGTGATCGGGGCCGGACTCGCCGGTCTGGTGGCCACCGCCGAACTGGTCGACGCGGGCCGCTCGGTGATCCTGCTCGACCAGGAGCCCGAGCAGTCGATCGGCGGCCAGGCGCACTGGTCCTTCGGCGGGCTCTTCCTCGTCGACTCGCCCGAGCAGCGCCGGATGCGGATCAAGGACAGCCACGAGCTGGCCCTCCAGGACTGGCTCGGCACGGCGGGCTTCGACCGCGAGGAGGACCACTGGCCGCGGAAGTGGGCCGAGGCGTACGTCGACTTCGCGGCCGGCGAGAAACGCTCCTGGCTGCACGCCCAGGGGCTGCGGATCTTCCCCGTCGTCGGCTGGGCCGAGCGCGGCGGCTACGACGCGAACGGCCACGGCAACTCCGTGCCCCGCTTCCACATCACCTGGGGCACCGGCCCCGGCATCGTCGCCCCCTTCGAGCGCCGGGTGCGCGCGGGCGCCGCCAAGGGCCTCGTACGGTTCCGGTTCCGGCACCGGGTCACGGGGCTCGGCCGCACCGCGGGCACCGTCGACACGGTCACCGGCGAGGTGCTGGAGCAGAGCGCGGCGGCCCGCGGCACCGCGAGCAGCCGCCGGGCGACCGGCACGTTCGAGCTGAGGGCCCAGGCGGTGATCGTCACCTCCGGCGGCATCGGCGGCAACCACGACCTGGTGCGCGAACAGTGGCCCGCCCGGCTCGGCACCCCGCCCGCGAAGCTGCTCTCCGGCGTCCCCGCCCACGTCGACGGCCTCATGCTCGGCATCGCCGAGGAGGCGGGCGCCCACCACATCAACCGCGACCGCATGTGGCACTACACCGAGGGCATCGAGAACTGGAACCCGATCTGGGCCCGGCACGGCATCCGGATCCTGCCCGGCCCCTCCTCGCTCTGGCTCGACGCCCGCGGCAAGCGGCTGCCGGTCCCGCTCTTCCCGGGCTTCGACACCCTCGGCACCCTCGAACACATCATGCGGTCGGGCCACGACCACACCTGGTTCGTCCTCGACCGGAAGATCATCGGCAAGGAGTTCGCGCTCTCCGGCTCCGAACAGAACCCCGACCTGACCGGGAAGTCGATCCGCGGCGTGATCGGCCGGGCCCGCGCGGACGTACCGGCGCCGGTGAAGGCGTTCATGGACAACGGCGTGGACTTCGTCGTGGAGAAGGACCTCGCCGCCCTGGTCCGGGGCATGAACGCGCTCACCGGCGAACCGCTGATCGACGAGGCCGAACTGCGCCGCGAGATCACCGCCCGGGACCGCGAGATCGCCAACCCCTTCACCAAGGACCTCCAGATCACCGCGATCCACGGGGCCCGCGCCTACCTCGGCGACAAGCTGATCCGCACGGCGCCGCCGCACCGGATCCTGGACCCCGGCGCGGGCCCCCTGATCGCCGTACGGCTGAACATCCTGACCCGCAAGTCGCTCGGCGGGCTGGAGACGGACCTGTCCTCCCGGGTCCTGACCGCGGACGGCACGCCCCTGCCGGGGGTGTACGCGGCGGGGGAGGCGGCCGGTTTCGGCGGCGGCGGGGTGCACGGCTACCGCTCGCTGGAGGGGACCTTCCTCGGCGGCTGCATCTTCTCCGGCCGGGCGGCGGGCCGGGCGGCGGGGCGGGCCGTGGTCTGAAGCGGCCCGCGCAGGACTGCCGGGCGGCCGGGGCACCGCCCGGGCCCTGCCGCCCGGACCGCCCGACCCGGACGGACGCGGTGCCCCGGGCGCTGCGGGCCCCGGCGCCCGCCGCTCCTTCCTACCGCTCCTTCGCCCCCGCGACGGGATCCAGCAGCTCGACGACGCGGAACCGTTCGGCGACGACCATGGTGTCGTCGTCGACGGTGAACTCCGGGTCGCCGAGCGCCTCCCGCATCTCGTCGCTGTGCCAGAACTTCTCGTGCCCCGCACGCCACTCGGCCACCGAGGTGTAGCCCTCGCCCTCGTCGACCGCGTGCTGGAGGTCGATGTCCCCCAGACGCAGCACCCGTACCTCCGACACCTCCAGCACCGCGATCTCCCGGCCGTCCGAGTCGATCAGCGCGGACTGCTCGCCGACCGGCGGCAGCTCCTCCCGCTCCACCTCGTACTCCGCGAGCAGCCCGGTCGTCGAGATCTTCGCGCCGGTGAGGACCGCCCCGACCAGCTGATCGCGCAGCGGTCCCGGGAAGGCGAGCAGGAAGGGCTTGAGGGGTTCTCGGTTCGACATGGCGCCAAGTCTGGCACGCGCCACCGGGCCCGGCGGCGGGGCGGGCACCGGCCCCGGACGCCAACCCGGTGCGCGCGGGACGCGGTTGACGCGCGGGAACGCGGCCGACGCGGACCGCGGCCCGGCACGGCGACGGCGCCCGCCGGACCCGGGCACGCCGAGGAGCGCGCACCGGGCCGACGGACGCCGTCGGGACGGCCCCCGGGACGAACCCGGTGGGAGGAGGACCGTGCGGGGAGGCCGCCGTCGCTAGAGGATCAGCGACAGCAGCAGGACGAAGACGAGCGAGACCACGGAGATGATGGTCTCCATGAACGACCAGGTCTTCACCGTCTGGCCGACGTTCATGCCGAAGTACTCCTTCACCAGCCAGAAACCGGCGTCGTTGACATGGCTGAAGAAGAGGGAGCCGGCGCCGACGGCGAGGACCAGCAGGGCGGCGTGGGTCGTGGACATGTCGGCGGCCAGCGGGGCGACCAGACCGGCCGCCGAGATGGTGGCCACGGTCGCCGAACCGGTCGCGAGCCGGATCGCGACGGCGATCAGCCAGCCCAGCAGCAGCGCGGGGATCGACCAGTCCTCGGAGAAGTCCAGGATCATCCGGCCCACGCCGGCGTCGATGAGGGTCTGCTTGAAACCGCCGCCCGCGCCCACGATCAGCAGCACGCCCGCGATCGGGGCCAGGGACTTCTCGACGGTGACGGAGAGCCGGTCCTTGGAAAAACCGGCCGCCCGGCCCAGCGTGAACATGCCGACCACGACGGCCGCGAGCAGCGCGATCAGCGGCGAGCCGATCACATCGGTGACCCGCTGGACACCCTGCTCCGGGTCGTCCACGACGATGTCGACCAGGGCCTTGACCAGCATCAGCACGACGGGCAGCAGAATCGTCGCCAGGGTGGCGCCGAAGCCGGGACGGCGGTCCAGGTCCTCCGAAGGGCGCTGCGGGATCATCTTCTCCGGCGCCTCGATGTCCACCCAGCGCGCCGCGTAGCGGGAGAAGACCGGCCCCGCGATGATCACGGTCGGTATCGCCACCAGCACCCCCAGCGCCAGCGTGACGCCGAGGTTGGCGTCCAGGGCGTCGATCGCCACCAGCGGGCCGGGGTGCGGCGGGATCAGCCCGTGCATCACGGAGAGACCGGCCAGCGCCGGGATGCCGATCCGCATCAGGGAGTAGTTGCCGCGCTTCGCGACGAGCAGCACCACCGGGATCAGCAGCACGATCCCGACCTCGAAGAACAGCGGCAGTCCGATGATCGAGGCGATCAGCACCATCGCCCACGGCATGGCCCGCCCGCTCGCCCGGGCGAGGATGGTGTCGACGATCTGGTCCGCGCCGCCGGAGTCGGCCAGCAGCTTGCCCAGGATCGCGCCGAGCGCGATCAGCACGCCGACACCCGCGACGGTCGAGCCGAGACCGGCGGTGAAACTGGCGATCGTCTTCGCGGGGGCGGCCCCGGCGAACGAACCGAGCGCCAGCGAGCCGATGGTCAGCGCGAGGAACGCGTGCACCTTGAGCTTGGTGATGAGCAGGACGATGACGGCGATGCCCGCCAGGACGGCGATGCCCAACTGGGCGTTGCCTGCCGAGGTGATCGGTTCGGCGGCGTCCGCTGCCAGCATCTCGACGCTGAGACTGGTCATGGTGGTGGTCCTCAGTCGTCGAGCCGGCGCAACGCGGCGACGGCCCGCTGGGTGATTTCTTCGGGGGTGCCGGCCACGTCGACCGAGACCCCGGCCTCGTCCTCCCCCAGTGGCTGCAGGGTGGCGAACTGCGAGTCGAGCAGCGCGGTGGGCATGAAGTGGCCCTTGCGCTCCGCCATGCGCTTCTCGATCAGGGACCGGTCACCGGTCAGATGGAGGAAGACCGCGTCCGGGGCCCCCTCCCGCAGCCGGTCCCGGTAGACCCGCTTGAGAGCCGAGCTGCTCACCACCCCGCCGAGCCCCGCCCGGCCGTGCGCCCACCGGCCGATCGCGTCGAGCCAGGGCCACCGGTCCTCGTCGTCCAGCGGGACGCCGGCCGACATCTTGGCGATGTTCGCCGCGGGATGGAAGTCGTCGCCCTCGGCGTACGGAACGCCCAGTTCGGCGGCGAGCAGGGGGCCGATCGTGGTCTTGCCGGTCCCTGCGACTCCCATCACCACGACGACGTGGGGGGTGCTCATTGGTGGTGCCTCGCAGTCCTCGTCGATGTCTTCCTCGACATCGGTCCGTCGCGCTACTGAAACCCAAACGTACGACTTATTCAAGATGCTGTGACGTAAACGTCGTACTTTTTGTTCCCGAGAGGCGCCCCTTAGGCTGGTGCCCATGACCACACAGGGCCCCGGGCTGCATACACACGTGCTGGACACCCTGGGTCTGGAGATCGCCGCGGGGGCGCACGAGCCGGGACAGGTGCTGCGCACCGACGAGCTCGCCCGGCGCTTCGACGTCTCGCGCACCGTCGTGCGCGAGGTGGTCCGGGTACTGGAGTCCATGCACCTGGTCGAGTCCCGGCGCCGGGTCGGCGTGACCGTCCGGCCCACCGAGGCGTGGAACGTGTACGACCCGCAGGTCATCCGGTGGCGGCTGGCAGGCAGCGACCGCCCGCGCCAGCTGCGCTCCCTGACCGTGCTGCGCTCGGCCGTCGAACCGGTCGCGGCCGGCCTCGCCGCCCGCAACGCCACCCCGGAGCAGTGCGCGGCCCTCACCGAGTGCGCGCTCGGCATGGTCGCCACCTCGCGCGGCCAGCAGCTGGAGCGCTACCTGGAGCACGACATCGCGTTCCACCGGATCGTGCTCAACGCCTCCGGCAACGAGATGTTCGCGCGGCTCGGCGACGTCGTCGCCGAGGTCCTGGCGGGCCGCACCCACCACCAGGTGATGTTCGAGGACCCCGACCCGGCGGCCGTCACCCTCCACGTCCGGGTCGCCGAAGCGGTGCGCGAGGGCGACGCCGCCGGGGCCGAGCGGCTGACGAAGGAGATCGCGGTGGGCGCCCTGCACGAACTGGACGTCCTCGCGCCCTGAACCACCCGCGTCCCGAGCCACCCCGCCCGGGAGCCGCAACGGGCGCCACGGACCCGCAACGGGCGCCACGGACGCGCGGCGGCCCCCGCGGAACGATCCCGCGGGGGCCACCGACAGAGCCCGGCCGACCGGTCAGCCGCCGTGCCCCTGGTGGCCGCCGTGCCCGCCGCCGTGGTCGAACTTCAGCGCCTCGGGCGGCATCACGACGAACGGCCGCATCATGCCCATGTCCTCGTGCTCCAGCAGATGGCAGTGGTACATGAACCGCCCGTACGCCCCGTCGAACTTCCCGATCACCTTCACCAACTGACCCGCCGGCACCCGGAAGACGTCCTTCCAGCCCTGCTCGTTCGGCGCCACCGGGATCGTGGTGCCGTGGTCGAACGCCACCGGGGAGCGGGTCCCGCCGACGGCCGGGTCGAAGCCGTCGACCTCGTACGCCTCCCGGCCCATCACCTGGAAGTCCGCCAGATGGATGTGCATCGGGTGCGTCGGACCGCCCAGGTTGAGGAACGACCACTGCTCGAACGAGCCCTCGCCGAGCGTGAAGCCGAGCCCGTCGTTGAAGGTCCGCGCGATCCTGCGGTACGTGCGCACCGCGCCGTCCTCGCCCCGGATCTGGATGACACCGTCCGAGGGCACCTCCACCCCGGCGGTGTCCTCGACCTCGGCCATCTCCCAGATCTCCGGGTGACCGCCGCCGCCGACCGTGCCGGGCACCGTCAGCACCACGAGCCGGTGCCCGTGCTCCACCCGGCCGTGGTCGTACCGCCGGAAGGAACCCGACAGCACCTCGGGCAGCTCGAAACCGTCCCGCCGCCCCGTCTCCCGCACCCGGAACTCCATCACCTGCGGGAACGGCACGTTCGCCGCCGGGTCCGGCACCCCCGGCCCGAGCCCGCCGCGGTTGACCAGCCGGACCCGGCGCCCGGCCAGCGCCGAGAAGTCGACCAGCAGGTCCATCCGCTCGGCCGGGGCGATCGTCAGCCCCGGCAGCACCTCGTCGAAGTCGACCGGCACCGGGCGGGGCAACAGCCCGCCGTCGCTGCCGATCTGCCGGATCGCGCCCGGCACCGGGTTGTTCCCCTCGTCGACCAGCACCAGGTCGTAGGTCCGCGCGTTGGACGCGTTGACCAGCCGGAAGCGGTACCAGGCGTCGTCCACGTCCAGATGCGGCCAGATGCGCCCGTTGACCGTCGTGTACGGGCCGAGGAACGGCAGCGACACCGGCTTGCCGGTCTCCGGATCGGCCTCGGTGATCACCGTCGTCTTGTGCAGCAGCCGCCCGTTGAGCCGGCCGTCCGGGTCGGTGTCCAGGTTGCGGTCGATGAGGATCAGCGGCAGCTCCCGGTCTCCGGACGGCAGACCGAGCGCGTCCTCCTCGTCGTCCCGGACCAGATAGGTGCCGACGAGCCCGGCGTACACGTTCCACCGGGTGATGTTCATGGCGTGGTCGTGGTACCACCACTGGGCGGCCTGGTGGTCGTTCGGGTACTCCGACAGCTGCGCGTCGCCGAAGCCGACCGCGTTGTCCGCCCAGCCGTCGTTGCCGCCCCCGGTCTGCGCGCCGTGCAGATGCGTCACCGTCCAGGCGGGCAGCGCGGCCACGTCCGGGTCCGGCTCGACGCCGTCGCGCCCGGGGCGGTTGTGCGGCGCGGGTTCGCCCGGCTTCACCGGGCCGACCTCCACCGCCGTGACCGGGTACTCGCTGCCCCGGGGGATGCGGTTGGTCCAGGCGATCCGGACCCGCTGCCCGCGCCGCACCTCGATGGTCGGCCCCGGCACCGTGCCGTTGTACCCCCACATCAGGGTCGGCGGCAGCTGCGCGTGCAGGCGCACCCAGGTGGGCGACAGCGCGATCTCGGTCTCGCGGAGCACGTCACCGCTCCGCGGGCGGAGCACCGGCGGCACGGGCAACGCGTCGACGTACGGCACGAGTCCGCCGACCGGCGCCACGGGCGCGGCCGCCGCGGGAACCGGAACCGGCCCCTCGGCCCGCCGGTCCGCCCGCTCCATGGTCTCAGTGATCTCGAACAAGGCTCTTCCCCCCATGATCCTTCGTTCCCCTGCTGATGGACCGCGAGACCCCTGCCCCCGCAGGTATCGGTCCCGCGCCCCCTGCACATCAAAGGACGGATCGGAAAGCGCCGGAGTTCACTGATATGCGGCATCTGACCGAAAGAGGCGCATCCCGCCGGGCATACGGCAGTTGTTTCCCGCCAATGCGGCGCGCCGCCGTGACACTCTCGCGGGGGCGTACGGTTGGTCGCGTTGGATCTTCGCGAAATGACGGAAACAGGGAGACCGCGGTATGTCGCAGCAGGTGCAAGGGGTCATCGCACCGGGAAAGAATGAGCCGGTACGGGTCGAGACGATCGTGATCCCGGACCCGGGCCCCGGTGAGGCCGTGGTGAAGATCCAGGCGTGCGGCGTCTGTCACACCGATCTGCACTACAAGCAGGGCGGGATCAACGACGACTTCCCGTTCCTGCTCGGCCACGAGGCGTCCGGCGTGGTGGAGTCCGTCGGCGAGGGCGTCACGGACGTCGCGCCCGGCGACTTCGTCATCCTCAACTGGCGTGCCGTGTGCGGCCAGTGCCGGGCGTGTCTGCGCGGCCGCCCCTGGTACTGCTTCGACACCCACAACGCGAAGCAGAAGATGACCCTGCTCGACGGCACGGAGCTGTCGCCGGCGCTCGGCATCGGCGCGTTCGCCGAGAAGACCCTGGTCGCCGCCGGGCAGTGCACCAAGGTCGACCCGGAGGTCTCCCCGGCCGTCGCCGGGCTGCTCGGCTGCGGCGTGATGGCGGGCATCGGTGCCGCCATCAACACCGGCCAGGTCGGCCGCGGCGACTCGGTCGCCGTGATCGGCTGCGGCGGCGTCGGCGACGCGGCGATCGCGGGCGCCCGGCTGGCCGGCGCGGCGAAGATCATCGCCGTCGACATCGACGACCGCAAGCTGGAGACGGCGAAGACGATGGGCGCCACGCACACCGTCAACTCCCGTTCCACCGACCCGGTCGAGGCGATCCGCGCCCTGACCGGCGGCAACGGCGCGGACGTGGTCATCGAGGCGGTCGGCCGCCCGGAGACGTACAAGCAGGCCTTCTACGCCCGCGACCTCGCGGGCACCGTCGTCCTGGTCGGCGTCCCCACCCCGGAGATGCAGCTGGAGCTCCCGCTGCTCGACGTCTTCGGCCGCGGCGGCTCGCTCAAGTCGTCCTGGTACGGCGACTGCCTCCCCTCGCGCGACTTCCCGATGCTCGTCGACCTGCACCAGCAGGGCCGGATCGACCTCGCCGCGTTCGTCACCGAGACCATCGGGCTCGGCGACGTCGAGCAGGCGTTCGCCCGGATGCACGACGGCGACGTGCTGCGCTCGGTGGTGATCCTCTGATGGCCGCCCGCATCGACCACCTCGTCACCTCCGGCACTTTCGCCCTCGACGGCGGCGAGTGGGACGTCGACAACAACGTCTGGATCGTCGGCGACGACACCGAGGCGATCGTCATCGACGCCGCCCACGACGCCGACGCCATCGAGGCCGCGCTGAACGGCCGTACGCTGCGCGCCATCGTCTGCACGCACGCGCACAACGACCACATCGACGCCGCCCCCGCCCTCGCCGCGGCCACCGGCGCACCGGTCCTCCTGCACCCCGACGACCTGCCCCTGTGGGAACGGATCCACCCGGACCGCGCCCCCGACGGCGAGCTGGCCGACGGCCAGGAACTGGAGATCGCCGGAACCACCCTCCGGGTGCTGCACACCCCGGGCCACGCCCCCGGCGCCGTCTGCCTGTACGCCCCCGGCCTGGGCACCGTCTTCACGGGCGACACCCTCTTCCAGGGCGGCCCCGGCGCCACCGGCCGGTCCTTCTCCCACTTCCCGACCATCGTCGCGTCGATCCGGGACCGGCTGCTCACCCTGCCGCCGGAGACCGCCGTCCGCACCGGGCACGGCGACTCCACGAGCATCGGCGCGGAGGCCCCGCACCTCGAGGAGTGGATCGCCCGCGGTCACTGAGGTCTGCCGGGCGGCCGCCGGTCCGGCGGCCGCCCGGACCCTCCTCGGCCGCGGACGCTCACCGGTCCGGCCATGCGGCCAGCCGCAGCCCGCTCTCGAAGCGGCGCGCCTCGCCCGTGACCGGATCGGTGAACTCCAGCACCCGGGCCAGGAGCTGCAGCGGACGCGACCAGTCGTCCGGGGCGCGCTCCGGCTCGACCACGGGGTAGACCGGATCGTGCGCGATCGGCAGCCCCAGGCCGTTCATGTGGACCCGCAGCTGATGGGTCCGCCCGGTGGCGGGCAGCAACCGGTAGCGTCCGAGCCCCTCCCGGTGCTCCAGCAGCTCGATCCGGCTCTCGCTGTTCGGCTCGCCCGGCTCCTCGCGGGCGGCTATGACCCCGCGCTCCTTCACGATCCGGCTGCGCACCGTCCGCGGAAGGACCGTCCGGGGATCGTGCGGCGCCACCGCCTCGTACTCCTTGCGCACCAGCCGGTCCCGGAACATCGTCTGGTACGCGCCCCGCTCCCCGGGCCGCACGACGAACAGGACCAGGCCCGCGGTCAGCCGGTCCAGCCGGTGCGCCGGCTGGAGCGCGGGCAGGTCCAGCTCCCGGCGCAGCCGGGCCACCGCGGTCTCGGTGACGTGCCGGCCACGCGGGGTGGTCGCCAGGAAGTGCGGCTTGTCCGCGACGACGAGATGCGCGTCCCGGTGCACGACGCCGACCGGGAACGGCACCGGCTCCTCCGGCGCGAAATCCCGGTGGAACCAGAGGTACCGGCCCGCCGCGTACGGCTCGTCGGCGGCCACGGCACCGTCCACGGACACGAACCGCCCCTCGGCGAACATGGCGTCCACCCGGGCCGCCCCGATCGCGTCCCCGAACCGCGTCAGCAGATGGTCGCGGACCGTCGGCCACGCCCCCTCGGGGTCCTCCGGGAGCCGCAGCCGCACCGGATCGATCCCGTCCCGCTGCGCCAGCGGCGCCGCCGGGGCCTTCCCGCGCCCCCTCACGGGGCCACGCCCACCGGTACGACGCTGCTCATGGTCCGCCGGCTCCTCGCTCGTCCCCCGGGCGGTCGTAGGGATGCCGCCCGCCCGGCCGCGGCTCCCCGCGCCAGGGCACGGGTACAACGCGAAATGCCGGTCAGGATCTCTCCCGACCGGCACTCGCCGTTGTGTCCGAGGGGGGACTTGAACCCCCACGCCCGATAAAGGGCACTAGCACCTCAAGCTAGCGCGTCTGCCATTCCGCCACCCGGACAAGGTGTCTGTCTCGCGGGCCGCTGCCCGTTCCGACGTGGAAAACAATAGCAAACATTCGGAGGTGCCCGATCACGCCCCGGACCGTGTGAAGGGCGCATGACGAGGGGCGGGTGGCCTTGGGCGCGCGGGCCCGGCGCGGGAGGATGAGGAGGGACACCACGGCGACAGTGGAAGGAAGCAGCGTGAGCGAGACCAGCACGACCCGGACGGTCTCCGGCGAGGACGAGGTCGTGGACCTCTGCCGGGAGCTGATCCGGATCGACACCAGCAACTACGGGGACCACTCGGGGCCGGGGGAGCGGCGCGCGGCCGAGTACGTCGCGGAGAAGCTCGCCGAGGTCGGACTGGAGCCGCAGATCTTCGAGTCCCACAAGGGGCGGGCCTCGACGGTGGCGCGGATCGAGGGCGAGGACCCGTCCCGGCCCGCGCTGCTGATCCACGGCCACACCGACGTGGTCCCGGCCAACGCGCACGACTGGACGCACCACCCGTTCTCGGGCGAGATCGCGGACGGCTGCGTGTGGGGCCGCGGCGCGGTCGACATGAAGGACATGGACGCGATGACCCTCGCGGTCGTCCGCGACCGGATGCGCAGCGGCCGCAAGCCCCCGCGCGACATCGTCCTCGCCTTCCTCGCGGACGAGGAGGCGGGCGGCACGTACGGCGCGCGGTACCTGGTCGACGAGCACCGCGACCTCTTCGAAGGGGTCAACGAGGCGATCGGCGAGGTCGGCGGCTTCTCCTTCACGGTCAACGAGAACCTGCGGCTCTACCTCGTCGAGACCGCCCAGAAGGGCATGCACTGGATGCGGCTCACCGTGGACGGCACCGCCGGCCACGGCTCGATGACCAACGACGACAACGCGATCACCGAGCTCTGCGAGGCGGTCGGACGGCTCGGCCGGCACACGTGGCCGGTCCGGGTGACCAAGACGGTGCGCTCCTTCCTCGACGAGCTGTCCGACGCGCTCGGCACCCCGCTCGACCCGGAGGACATGGAGGCCACGCTCGCCAAGCTGGGCGGCATCGCCAAGATGGTCGGCGCCACGCTCCGCAACTCCGCCGCCCCCACCATGCTCGGCGCCGGCTACAAGGTGAACGTGATCCCCGGCCAGGCCATCGCCCACGTCGACGGCCGGTTCCTGCCCGGCTTCGAGGAGGAGTTCCTGGCCGACCTGGACCGGATCCTCGGCCCGCGCGTGAAGCGCGAGGACGTGCACGGCGACAAGGCGCTGGAGACCAGCTTCGACGGCGCGCTCGTCGACGCCATGCAGGTCGCCCTGAAGGCGGAGGACCCGATCGCGCGCGCCGTGCCGTACATGCTCTCCGGCGGCACCGACGCCAAGTCCTTCGACGACCTCGGCATCCGCTGCTTCGGCTTCGCCCCGCTGAAGCTGCCGCCGGAGCTCGACTTCGCGGGCATGTTCCACGGAGTGGACGAGCGGGTGCCGGTGGACGGGCTGAAGTTCGGCGTGCGGGTGCTCGACCGTTTCATCGACAACTGCTGATTTCCTGCCGGTTTTCCACCGACTTTCCGTTTCTTCCCGCACCGGTAATCGGCAGCGTGTGCGTATTTGACCGGAACGGGTGAAAGGAACCATACGCTCGTAGCCCGATTACCTCTTCCTCGTTACACGTGATGCGGTCCGCGGCTGGGACCGCATTGCCAACTAGGAGGAATCATGATCAAGAAGGTCGTCGCTGCTGCGGCTGTCACTGGCGGTCTGGTGCTCGCGGGTGCGGGCATGGCCGTCGCGGACTCCGGCGCCCAGGGTGGCGCACTCGGCAGCCCCGGTCTGGTCTCGGGCAACAACATCCAGGCGCCGATCCACATCCCGGTGAACGCGTGCGGCAACACGATCAACGTGGTCGGGCTGCTGAACCCCACCTTCGGCAACACCTGCGTCAACGCCTGACGTCGTGCGTCAACCCTTGAGGGTTTGAATCCGGTCGGCCCCGGAGTGCGCGCCATGCACCCCGGGGCCGCTGGTACTCCGCCCCCGCACGGTCGAGTCCGGGGGTTTTCCGGAAGGTCAGAAGGCAGGAAACACGTATGCGACAGGTCACGCGCAAAGGCCTGATCACCATGGCGGCCGCAGGCGGCGCACTCGCGCTGAGCGGCGGTTACGCGCACGCCGACGCGGGAGCGTCCGGCGGCGCAACGGATTCCCCGGGGGTGCTTTCAGGGAATTCGGTACAGATCCCGGTGCACGTGCCGGTCAACGTGTGCGGCAACTCCGTGGACGTCGTGGCGCTGCTCAACCCGGCGTTCGGAAACACCTGCGGGAACGGCTCGCAGGACGGCTCCCAGGGCAAGCACGCCTCCGGCAGCCAGGTCTCCGGCGACCTCACCGACGCGAGCCGGCCGGGCACCGGCAAGCACCGGGCCCCGCTCGGCGGCGGGGCCACGGCCCAGGGCGTCACGAAGGGCTCGCCGGGCGTGCTGTCCGGCAACAACATCGCGGTGCCCGTCGACATCCCCGTGAACGCCTGCGGGAACAGCATCACCATCGGCGGTCTGCTCAACCCCACCTTCGGCAACGACTGCGAGAACGGCACGGACGTGGTCACGCCGCCGCCCGTCGATCCGCCGCCCGTCGATCCGCCGGTCACCGAGCCCAAGCCTCCGACCCCGGAGAAGCCGGCCGTGCCGAACGAGCCCGAACCACAGCACGTCGAACAGCTCGCGCACACCGGCGCGGGCGGGCTCGACCTGCTGGTCCCGGCGAGCGCGGGACTGCTGCTCGCGGGGGCGGGCGCCATGCTCTACCGCCGCGCCCGGACGTCCGCATAACGGACCGGAGCGGTGACGCGAACACGGTGAAGACGAACGGGCCCCGCCACTGCGGGGCCCGTTCCGTCTCACCAGGTGGCGCGGAGCTGGCGGATGATCCGCCGGCGCAGCCGCACCCTGCGGCTGCCGTCGCGACGCAGCGTCAGCCGGTCCAACTCCCAGTGACCGTACTCGGCGTGGTCGGTCAGCAGGCGGGCCGTCTCCTTGCGGGAGACCCCGCGCGGTACGTACACATCGACAAATTCGTATTCCGGCATCGCATCTATTGTGCGGGCACAGCCCGTGTACGGATAGCGTCTGCACCATGTCTGATGCTGCGCAGCCCACCGCTGCCGAGGTACGCGCCGCCGCGGAGGCGGTCAAAGCCGCGCTCGACCACCATCTCGCGGCGGTCGAACGCCGTACCGGGGACGACGACACGGCCGTCTACGACGCGTTCAACGCACTGGCCGCTGCCGCCGAGTCCTACGACGAGTTGCTCTACGACCGCTACGACGAAGTCACCCCCTTCGAGATCCCGGGTGCGGAGGACGCCCTTCCGCCGTACACCGGCCCCGAGGAGCCGAACGCGCTCAGCGTGCTGATCCGGCGCGACTACGCGGTGGTGGAACCACCGCGGCTGCTCGCACAGGCCCAGCGGATCGCCGACCTCGACCGGGACGACCGGGGCGAGCACGCCCCGGCCGTCGGCTCCAGCGTCCACGCGGCGCTCGGCGTGCTCTTCGGGGAGTACGAACCGGACGAGATCGCCTCCCGGCACACGGAGTTCGGACTGGAGGAGGGCGACTCCACCCTGTGGGTCACGGCCGCCGAGGAACTTCCCGAGGCGGGGGAGTGGCTCGACGCACCGTTCGACGAGGCGGACCCGCAACTGGTGGTCTGTCGCTTCGACGTCAGCGCCGTCTTCGACGAGGACGAACCGGAGGAGGAACTCCGCATGGCCGCGGACGGTTCCTGACCCGTCGGCCGGGCGGGCCCCCGACCGGGCCCGCCCGAAGCCCGGCTCACCGGGCGGCCGCCTCCAGCAGGTCGCGCAGCCGCGTCGTGCGGTCCTGGGCCGGGGACTGGGCGACCGCGTGCAAGAGCGCCTGATCCACCCCGTGGACGACGGACAGATGACGTTCGCCGCGCCCGAAGGCGGTGTACACCCAGGCCCGGCTGAGCCCCTGCGCCGCGTCGCCCGGCAGCACGACGACCACCGCGGGCCACCGCATCCCGGTCGCCTGGTGGGCGCTGAGGGCCCAGCCGTGGCGCACCGCGGACTCCACCCGCCCCTGCGGTACGACGAGTTCGGTGCCCCCGCAGTCCAGGTGCAGGCCCTCGGCGTCCGCCGAGACGACCACCGCGGGCACGATCCTGCCCGGCGCCGGGACGTGGACGACGCGATCGCCCGGGTCGAAGCCGCCGAACCGCCCCGGACCGGGGTTGAGGCGCTGCTTCAGCGCCGCGTTCAGCGCCCGGGTGCCCGCCGAGCCGCCGTGGCCGACGGTGATCACCTGGGTCTCGGACGACGGTACGCCGATGGCGCGCGGCACCGAGTCGGCCACCAGCTGCACGGTGCGGTGCACCGCCTCGCCCGCGTCGCGCACGGGGACGATCACCACCTCCTTGCCGGGCGCCTCGACCTGGTTCAGCTCACCGATGCCGATGCCGGAGACCAGTTCGCCGATCGGTCCCGGATCGGGGGTGCGGGAGGCGATCTGCGGGCAGGCACGGGCCGCGAGCACATCCGCGAACACCCGCCCCGCACCGGCCGATCCCAGCACCCCGGGGTCGCCGCTGAGCACCAGGCGGGTGCCGTCGGCCAGGGACTCGACCAGCACCGCGGCGGTCTCGACGTCCAGTTGCGGGGCGTCGAGCACGACGAGCAGGTCGACGGCGAGCGCGCCCTCCTCGTCCCGTCCGGGGCCCTCCGCCCCGGAGAGCAGCCCGGCGAGCGTGACGGCCGTCGCCGGATCGCCGGTCGCGCCGGCCAGCCGGTCCCTGCCGTCGGCGCTGTGCGTGGTGCCCAGGGCGCGCAGCCCCAGACCGCGGGCGGCGGTGATCAGGGCGGCGGGCTCGGCCCGGGCGGCCTCGCCGCCGGTATGGGCCACGAGGCCGTGGGCCGCGACCGTGCGGATCAGCTCGGACGCCGAGGAGGAGCCCGCGGCCGAGGCCGCCTCCGTCCAGTCGGCGTCCTTCTCGCAGGCGTTGACCAGCCGGGCGAGGCCGTCGGCGAGGCTCTCCTCGGCGAGTGCGTAGCGGTCGAGGCCGAGCAGTACCCGTACCGGCTCCGGCTCCTCGCCGTCGTCAATGCCGTCGGTCCGCGCACCGGGCTCCTCGGCGGCCCCCGGCTCCGGGTCCTCGGGCCCGTCCCGGAAGGCCAGGACGACGCCCTGGGCCACGGCGTGCTCCACGGCCGCCCCGGGGTCGGTCACCGCGTGCCCGGCGAGCGCGGCCCGTACGGTCGCGGCGTCCTGTGCGGTATGGCCCCGTAGCGCCGCCCGCTCCAGCAGCAGACCGATCAGGGCGGCGGTCCGCCGCTCGTCGTCCGGGCCGCATCCGGCCCCGAGCAGGGCCCGGGCGAATCCGTCCGCCTGCTCGGGGCGGACCCCCGGCACGGCCAGCAGGCGCCACGGGTCCTCGCGCAGCGCTTCGGCGGCCTGCGCGCCGAGCACCTCGACCACCGGGCCCGCCAGCGCCGCCGGGGCCCCGCCCTCGGCCAGCACGGCGGCGGTCGCGGCCAGCACCTCGGGCGAGGCGCTCTGGGGCGCCGGTGCCGGCTCGGGGCGCGCGGACGCGCCGGAGTGGGCGCGGGCCGGCGGGGGGCGGCGGGCGCGGGCCGGTCGCGGTCGAGGAACGGGGTGGCGGGCTTCTCGCCGCTCTCCACGGCCCGTACGGCGGCCAGCAGGTCGGCCGCCGTGCCACTCAGCTTCGCACCGGCGGAGATGGGGCCCTTCTTCTCGGCCTTGCGCTTCTCGATCCGCTCCCGGAACTCGCGCTGGGCGGCGAGCTCGGCCTCGGCCTCGGACAGCGCGGGCGCGGTGTCGCCCTCGGCGTCGGCGTCGGCTGCGGCTTCGTCCTCGTCCCCGGCGGCGTCGGCCGGTGCCTTGTACCCGGTGGGCTCGGTCGCGGCCTCGTCCCCGGTGGTGCCGGTCGCGGTTTCGCCCCCGTCCTCGGCGGGGGAGGGGTCCACGACGCCGTCGTCGGCGGCGGCCGGGGAGCCGGGGGTCTCCCCCTGGGGAAGCGCAGTCACAGCGTGTTCCAGTCCTGGTCGGGATAGCGGTGCACGGGCGCCGACACGTCGTCGAGCGCCTGGCAGATCTCGTCAGGAAGACTAAGCGCCTCCACTGACAACGCCTCCGTGAGCTGCTGCGCGGTGCGCGCGCCGACGATCGGGGCCACCACACCGGGCCGGTCGCGCACCCAGGCGAGCGCCACCTGGAGCGACGTCGTGGCCAGACCGTCCGCGGCCGTGGTCACCGCCTCCACGATGCGGCCCGCCGCCGTGTCCAGATACGGCTCCACGAACGGGGCCAGCAGCTCCGAGGCGCCCCGGGAGTCCGACGGGGTGCCCGTCCGGTACTTCCCGGTCAGCACCCCGCGGCCCAGCGGCGAGGACGGCAGCAGCCCGATGCCGAGATCGAGGGCGGCGGGCAGCACCTCGCGCTCCACCCCCCGTTGCAGCAGCGAGTACTCCATCTGTGTGCTTGCCAGCCGGGTGCGCGCCCCGGGCGCGGCGAGCTGCCAGGTGGCCGCCTTCGCCAGCTGCCAGCCGCAGAAGTTCGACACCCCCGCGTACCGGGCGCGCCCCGTGGAAACCGCCAGGTCCACCGCCTGGAGGGTCTCCTCCAGCGGGGTCCCCGGGTCGAAGGCGTGCAGCTGCCAGAGATCCACGTGATCCGTGCCGAGCCGCTCCAGGGAGGCGTCCAGCGCGGCCAGCAGATGCCCGCGCGACCCGTCGAACCTGCGGTAGGGGTCGGCCACGCTGCCCGCCTTCGTCGCGATGACCAGGTCCTCCCGCGGCACCAGGCCCGCGACGAGCCGCCCGAGCAGGTACTCGGCCTCCCCGCCGCCGTAGACATCGGCCGTGTCGACCAGCGTGCCGCCCGCTTCCCAGAAGGCCTTGAGCTGTTCGGCGGCGTCGTGCTCGTCGGTGTCCCGGCCCCAGGTGAGGGTGCCGAGCCCGATCCGGGACACTCGAAGGCCGGTGCGGCCGAGATGCCTCTGCTCCATGGGCGCTGAGATTACTGGCCAGAGCCCCACTCGGTGGAGGCCTGTGGACGGCCGTGCCCCGAAGTCGCCCCTGACGGAAGCCGGGGCCGCGCGCTAGAGTCCGGGGGTCCAGGGACGTTACTGATCGGTAAGGGAGCGGTTATGCGGCTCGGCATCAATCTCGGTTACTGGGGCGCGGGAATGGACGGCGACAATCTGGCCGTCGCCCAGGAGGCCGACCGGCTCGGGTACGACGTCTGCTGGGCGGCCGAGGCGTACGGCTCCGACGCCCCGACCGTGCTCTCCTGGGTCGCGGCCCGGACCGAGTCCATCGACGTCGGCTCCGCGATCATGCAGATCCCGGCCCGGCAGCCCGCCATGACGGCGATGACCGCCGCCACCCTCGACTCGCTCTCCGGGGGCCGGTTCCGGCTCGGCCTCGGCGTGTCGGGGCCGCAGGTCTCCGAGGGCTGGTACGGCGTCAAGTTCGACAAGCCGCTGGCCCGCACCCGCGAGTACGTCGAGATCGTCCGCAGGGCGATGTCCCGCGAGCGGCTCTCGTACGAGGGGCAGCACTGGACGCTGCCGCTGCCGGACGGCCCCGGCAAGCCCCTCAAGCTGACCGTCCACCCGCAGCGCGAGCACATCCCGCTCTACATCGCGGCGATCGGCCCGAAGAACCTGGAACAGACCGGCGAGATCGCCGACGGCGCGCTGCTGATCTTCCCCTCCGCGGAGCACCTGGAGGAGACCGCCCTGACGTACCTGCGGGCGGGCCGCGAGAAGGCCGGGCTGACCATGGCCGGCTTCGACGTGTGCCCCACCCTGCCGCTCGCCGTCGGCGACGACGTCAACGGTCTCGCCGACATGTTCCGTCCGTACACGGCCCTGTACGTGGGCGGCATGGGGAGCCGCAAGCAGAACTTCTACAACCAGCTCGCGCGGCGCATGGGCTACGAGAAGGAAGCCGTCGAGATCCAGGACAAGTACCTGTCCGGCGACAAGAACGGTGCCGCGGCCGCCGTGCCGCATCGGCTGATCGACCAGACCGCGCTGCTCGGCCCGATCGAGCGGATCGCCGACCGGATGCAGGCGTATGCCGCGGCGGGCGTCACGACCCTGACCCTGGCCCCGGCCGGCTTCACGCTCGACGAGCGGATCACGGCCCTGCGGGCCGGCACGGAGGCGCTGGAGCGCGCCGGACTCGCGTGACGCACCGCTCCCTCCGGGAGCGGGCCGCGGCGGGGGGCTCGGGGGCTCCCCGCCGCGGCTGTTGCGCGTGGCGGCGCGCCAGGGGGAGCGGACGGGCGCACGGTCCGGCGTGCGCCGGGCGGACACCGCCCCGTCCGGCGTAGCCGGGCCCCGCCTCCTGTTGCCCGGCCGGGCGTGCCGCATTTGACTGTCGCTCGGTGGATGCCGGTACGGAGGTGGCAGTGATGCTCTCGGCGAAGAGCCTGTTCCAGGAGATCCTCGACGACGACGAGGCATTCCGGCTGTTCTGTTCCATCGCGGCCGGCGGGGAGTCCCAGGGCGGCTGGGAGAACGGGCGCATCGCGGCCCTGGCGCCCGGGAGCCAGCGGGCCCTGGCCCCCAAGATCGCACGGCACGGCGCCGACGAGGACAAGCACGGCAGGATCTTCGGCGCGCTGCTGCGCAAGCGCGGTCTGCGGCCGGTGGAGGTGCCGCGGGAGACCGACTACACGATGCTGCTGGAGCGGCAGGGCATCGGCCTGGGCCACGAGCGGCTGCGGCTGGACGAACCGCTCCTGGAAAGCGACATCATCACCTACCTCGCCCACAGCCGGGTCACCGAGCAGCGCGCCTCCGAACAGATGCGGCTGCTGCGCAAGCACTTCGCGGACCACCCCGACCTCGGCCGCGCCGTGAAGATGATCTCCGACGACGAGGACAACCACCTCGCGTACTGCCACGAGGAACTGCTCCGCCTCGCCCGCGCCGGGCACGGCCGCACGATCCAGCGCACCCTGCGCGAGTGCGCGCTCGCCGAGATCCGGGTGTACCGCGACGTCAGCCTCGCCGTGATGGCGCACATGGGCCGCATCCTGGGCTGGTCCCGGGCCAGGGCGGCGGTGCTGGCCGCGGGCATCCACGGCGTCTACGCGTACGAACGGCTCGTGGGCTGGCGGCGCATGGTGAGCCTGGAACAGCCCGCACGGCGCGACGCCCTGGGCGGCCCCGCCCCGCAGGTGCCGGAATTCGCCTGACCCCGGACGGGGCGCCGGGCCGCTCCCGGACCGCCGGGCCGCGCCGCCGGACCCTCAGAGCCAGCCGCGCCGCTTGAACAGCCGGTACAGGGCGAGGACCGCGCCGGCCATCAGCACGATCACCGCCGGGTACGCCCACACCTGGCCGAGTTCCGGCATGTGCTCGAAGTTCATGCCGTAGATCCCCGCCACCATGGTCGGCACGGCGGCCATCGCCGCCCAGGCCGAGATCTTGCGCATGTCGTCGTTCTGCCGCACCCCCACCTGGGCCAGATGGGCCGAGAGGATGTCGGAGAGCAGCCGGTCCAGCCCCTCCACGTATTCGTTCGCGCGCGTCAGGTGGTCGTTCACGTCCCGGAAGAACGGCTGCGAGTGCTCGTGGACGAAGGGCACCTCCGCGCTCGCCAGCCGGGCCATGGGGGCGCCGAGCGGCCCGGCGGCCCGCCGGAACTCCAGGATCTGCCGCTTGAAGGTGTAGATGCGCGACGCGGTGGTCTTGTCGCCGCCCCCGCCGGCCGGGGCGAACACCTTCGTCTCCAGCTCCTCCAGGTCCACCTGGAGCTCGCCCGCCACCTCGATGTAGTGGTCGACGACCGCGTCGCTGACCGCGTACAGCACCGCGGTCGGCCCGTGCCTGAGCACCTCCGGCTCGGCCTCCAGCCGGCGCCGTACCGCGGCGAGCGGCGAGCCCTCCCCGTGCCGGACCGTCACCACGAACGAGTCGCCCAGGAAGGCCATCAGCTCGCCGGTGGTGACCGTGTCGTCCCGATGGTCGTACACCACCGGTTTGATGACCGCGAAGAGCGAGTCGTCGTACACCTCCAGCTTGGGACGCTGGTGCGCGCTCAGGGCGTCCTCCACCGCCAGCGGATGCAGCCCGAACTCGCTGCTGACGAGGTCGAACTCCTTCTGCGTGGGTTCGTGCAGCCCGATCCAGAGGAACGCGTCCCCGTCGGCCCGCGCCTCGGCGAGGGCGTCGGAGAGGTCGGCGGGGCGGTCCGTACGGCGCCCGTCCCGGTAGATGGCACAGTCCACGATCACGGCGGGCATTCTTCCCTGCCCGGCTCCCCGGCGCACCCCGTCGGCGGTGGCGGCCTACGCTGGCCCGTATGCCCACCCTGATCCTCGTACGCCACGGACGTTCCACCGCCAACACGGCCGGGGTGCTCGCGGGCCGCACCCCCGGTGTCGGGCTCGACGAGCGCGGGGCCGCGCAGGCCGCGGCGCTGCCCGGACGACTGGCCGCGCTGCCCCTGGCCGCCGCCGTCAGCAGCCCCCTGCAGCGGTGCCAAGAGACCCTGCGGCCGCTGCTCGACGCCCGCCCCGAGCTGGAGCCGCACACGGAGGAGCGGATCAACGAGTGCGACTACGGCGACTGGTCGGGGCGCAAGCTCGCCGAACTCACCGACGAACCGCTGATGAACGTCGTGCAGCAGCACCCCTCCGCCGCGGTGTTCCCCGGCGGCGAGTCCATGCGCGCCATGCAGGCGCGCGCGGTCGACGCCGTCCGGGAGTGGAACGCCCGGATCGCGGCCCGGCACGGCGAGGACGCCGCCTACGTGATGTGCTCGCACGGCGACATCATCAAGGCGATCGTCGCCGACGCGCTCGGTCTGCACCTCGACCTCTTCCAGCGGATCCACGCCGACCCCTGCTCGGTCACCGCGATCCGCTACACCGGGCTGCGGCCCTTCCTGCTGCGGCTCGGCGACACCGGCGACCTCGCCCCGCTGGCCCCGCGCGAACGCGGCGACGCGACGGACCCGGACCGGCGCCCGGACGCGGACGCGGCGGTCGGCGGCGGCGCTGGGGCGCCGTGATCGCTCCGCGCAGTAGGGTGGACGCGCCGTGGGCGGCCGGTTCCCGGGGTTTCCCCGGCCCCCGGCCGCCCCCCAACCACCGTCGATTCTTCAAGGGAGACAGGACGTGTCCCGTCAGGTGTTCCTCTACGACCCCCCGGACCGTTTCGTGGCCGGCACGGTCGGGCTGCCTGGACGCCGTACGTTCTTCCTGCAGGCCTCCTCAGGCGGACGTGTCACCAGCGTGGCCCTGGAGAAGACCCAGGTCGCCGCGCTCGCCGAGCGGATCGACGAGCTGCTCGACGAGGTGGTGCGGCGGACCGGCGGCAACTCCCCGGTGCCCGCCGTGGCACCCATGGACGTCACCGACACCGCCCCGCTGGACGTTCCCGTCGAGGAGGAGTTCCGGGTCGGCACGATGGCCCTCGCCTGGGACGGCGAGGAACAGCGCATGATCGTCGAGGCCCAGGCGCTGGTCGAGCTGGACGTGGACTCCGACGAAGACCTCGCGGAGGCCGAGGAACGGCTGCTGCAGGACGAGGAGAACGGCCCGCCGATGCTCCGGGTCCGCCTCAGCGGCGCACAGGCCCGGGCCTTCGCCAAGCGCGCCCTGGACGTCGTGAACGCCGGGCGCCCGCCGTGCCCGCTGTGCAGCCTGCCGCTCGATCCGGAAGGACACGTATGCCCGCGCCAGAACGGATACCGTCGCGGAGCCTGACCGGCGTCGCCACCGACACCGGCACCCGCGCCGACGCCGGCCGGCTCGCCCTGCTCGCCGACGGGGAGCTCACCGTCCTCGGACAGATCCGCGGCGCCTCCAACGCGGCGCTGTACTGCACGGTCGCGCGCGACGGCGAGGAGGCGACCTGCGTCTACAAGCCGGTGGCCGGTGAACGGCCCCTGTGGGACTTCCCGGACGGCACGCTGGCCCGGCGCGAGGTGGCCGCGTACGAGCTCTCCGAGGCGACCGGCTGGGGCCTCGTGCCGCCCACCGTGCTGCGGGACGGGCCGTACGGCGAGGGCATGTGCCAGCTGTGGATCGACGCCGTGCCGCAGGGCGACGAGGACGGGGAGGCGGGCGAACCCCCGCTGCTCGCGCTCGTCGAGGACGAGGAGCCCGGCGAGGGCTGGAAGGCCGTCGTCCGCGCCGAGGTCGGCGAGGGCCGGACGGCCCTGCTGGTCCACGCGGACGACCCGCGGCTGCGGCGGCTGGCCGTGCTCGACGCCGTCATCAACAACGCGGACCGCAAGGGCGGCCACCTGCTGCCCGCGCCCGGCGGCCGGCTCTACGGCATCGACCACGGGGTGACCTTCAACGCCGAGGACAAGCTGCGCACCCTGCTCTGGGGCTGGGCGGGGGAGCCGCTGACGGCCGAGGCCGTCAAGGTCGTCGACCGGCTTGGGGCGGAGCTCGCGCCGGGAACCCCGCTCGTCACCCGGCTGGCCGAGCTGATCACCGCGGCCGAGATCGAGGCGCTGCGGGGAAGGGTCGCGGGGCTGCGGGCGTCGGGACGGCACCCGGAGCCGAGCGGCGAGTGGCCGTCGATCCCCTGGCCGCCGGTGTGAGACGACCGGCCCCACGGACGGCAAAGGGGCCGGGTGCGTACGCCGCAGCAGACGGGGCCGCATCGCGCAAGAGTGCCTGTTCGGCCAGGATCCGGTATCCGGTTCGTATCCGGAACGTGCATCCGGTTACGCTCGTGGCATGCATGCCTGGCCCGCTTCTGAGGTCCCCGCCCTGCCCGGCAAGGGCCGCGACCTTCGGATCCACGACACCGCGACCGGCGGACGGATCACTCTCGACCCCGGTCCCGTCGCCCGTATCTACGTCTGCGGCATCACGCCGTACGACGCGACCCACATGGGTCATGCGGCGACCTACAACGCGTTCGACCTCGTCCAGCGCGTGTGGCTCGACACCAAGCGGCAGGTTCACTACGTCCAGAACGTGACCGACGTGGACGACCCGCTCCTGGAACGGGCCGTGCGCGACGGCCAGGACTGGACCGAGCTCGCGGAGCGCGAGACGGCCCTGTTCCGCGAGGACATGACCGCACTGCGCATGCTCCCGCCGAAGCACTACATCGGCGCCGTCGAGGCGATACCCGGCATCGTCCCGCTCGTCGAGCGGCTCCGGGACGCGGGAGCCGCCTACGAACTCGACGGCGACGTGTACTTCTCCGTCGAGGCCGACCCGCACTTCGGCGGGGTCTCCCACCTCGACGCCGAGGCGATGCGGCTGTTGTCCGCGGAGCGCGGCGGTGACCCGGAGCGCCCCGGCAAGAAGAACCCGCTCGACCCGATGCTCTGGATGGCCGCCCGCGAGGGCGAGCCGAGCTGGGACGGCGCCTCGCTCGGCCCCGGACGGCCCGGCTGGCACATCGAGTGCGTCGCCATCGCGCTGGACCACCTCGGCATGGGCTTCGACGTCCAGGGCGGCGGGTCCGACCTCGTCTTCCCGCACCACGAGATGGGCGCCTCGCACGCCCAGGTGCTGACTGGCGAACACCCCTTCGCGCGGGCGTACGTGCACGCCGGCATGGTCGCCCTGGACGGCGAGAAGATGTCCAAGTCCCGGGGCAACCTGGTCTTCGTCTCGAAGCTGCGCCGCGACGGCGTGGACCCGGCGGCGATCCGCCTTTCGCTGCTCGCGCACCACTACCGGTCCGACTGGGAGTGGACCGACCAGGTGCTCGCCGACGCCGTCGAACGGCTCGCGCGGTGGCGTTCCGCCGTCTCCCGCCCCGACGGACCGTCCGCCGAGGCCCTGGTCGAGGAGATCCGCGAGGCCCTCGCCGACGACCTGGACGCGCCGGCCGCCCTGGCCGCCGTGGACCGCTGGGCCGAGCGGCAGGCCGCCGGGGGCGGCACCGACGAGGGCGCCCCCGGCGTCGTCTCGCGGGCCGTCGACGCGCTGCTGGGCGTCGCCCTGTAACACCCCGCGCGGCGCCGCCGCGCCGGTTTCCCACCGGACGATTCGGCCGAACCGGCCCCGAACTTCTTGACGAAGTTCGGGGCCGGTTCCGTTTTGTCCATGGTCAAGTGCTCGTTACTGCGCTAAAAGCGCTCTATGCAATCATCAACGCGCATCAGAATGGCGGCAGTTGCGGCCTTGCTGGGATGGGTGGCCGTCTTCACGGGCCCCGGTGCCCCCGAGGCGGAAGCCGCCCCACCGGACACCACGGTCGGCGACCTGACCGGTTTCTCCGCCGACGGAGCCGTCTACCGCTTGGAGGCCGGCGCCGCCGAGGCCCGCGTCAGCTTCGTCTCCGACGAGACCTTCCGCATCGAACTCGCCCCGGACGGGGCCTTCTCGGACCCGACCGGCGACGACATCGTCCTGCCGCAGGGCACCCCGCCCCGCACCCGTTGGAAGGAGCGCGACGACCGCTACGAACTCTCCACCGCCGACATCACCCTGCACGCCTACAAGTCGCCCCTGCGCTTCGCGCTGTACCGCGCCGACGGCATCCGGCTGTGGTCCGAGTCCAAGGGGCTGAGCTGGAACGGCGAACGGACCGTCCAGACCCTCGACCGGGGCGCGGACGAGCAGTTCTACGGCGCCGGCATGCAGAACGGCCGGGGCAACACCTCGCACCGCGGCAAGACCGTCGAGGTCGGCGTCGACTACAACTGGAACGACGGCGGCCACCCCAACTCGGTGCCGTTCTACCTCTCCTCGGCCGGATACGGCGTCTTCCGCAACACCTACGCGCCGAACACCTACGCCTTCACCGACCCGGTGACCACCAGCGCGCAGGAGAAGCGCTTCGACGCCTACTACTTCGCGGGCGACAACGCCAAGGACGTCATCGGGCAGTACACGAAGCTCACCGGCAAACCGTTCCTGCCGCCCGTGTACGGGCTGGAGATCGGCGACGCCGACTGCTACCTGCACAACGCCAACCGCGGCGAGCGCCGCACCCTGGACGCGCTGAAGGTCGCCGACGGCTACGTCGAGCACGACATGCCCAACGGCTGGATGCTCGTCAACGACGGCTACGGCTGCGGCTACGAGGACCTCGCGGAGACCGCCGAGGGCCTCCAGGACCGCGGCATGCAGCTCGGCCTGTGGACCGAGGACGGCCTCGACAAGATCGCCGAGCAGGTCAGGGCGGGCCAGCGGGTCGCCAAGCTGGACGTCGCCTGGGTCGGCGAGGGCTACAAGTTCGCCCTGGACGGCTGCAAGGACGCGTACAAGGGCATCGAGGACAACAGCGACGCCCGCGGCTTCACCTACGCCCCCGAGAGCTGGTCGGGCGCGCAGCGCTGCGGCGTCCAGTGGTCCGGGGACCAGTACGGCACCTGGGACTACATCCGCTGGCAGATCCCGACCTACGCGGGCGCCACGATGTCCGGTCTCGCCTACACCACCGGCGACGTGGACGGCATCTTCGGCGGCAGCGCCAAGACGTACACCCGTGACCTCCAGTGGAAGATGTTCCTGGGAACCACGATGACGATGGACGGCTGGGCGCCCAGCGACAAGCAGCCCTTCCGGTACGGGGAGCCGTACACCTCCATCAACCGCGACTACCTCAAGCTCAAGGAGTCGCTGCTGCCCTACCAGTACTCCTACGCGCACGAGGCGACGAAGACCGGCGTCGGCATGGTCCGCCCGCTCGTCCTGGAATTCCCCGACGACCCGAAGGCGGCCTCGGACGCGGCGAAGTACGAGTTCATGTCCGGCGAGCACTTCCTCGTCGCACCGGTGTACCGGGACAGCACCGAACGCGACGGGATCTACCTGCCGAAGGGCACCTGGACCGACTACTGGAGCGGCCGCACGTACGAGGGGCCGACCACCGTGGACGACTACGCCGCACCGCTGGACACCCTGCCGCTGTTCGTCAGGGGCGGCGCCGCCGTGCCGATGTGGCCGGGCATCCGCTCGTACCGGGACCGCACCGCCGACTCCCCGCTCGTCTGGGACGTCTACCCGCGGGGGAAGTCCTCCTTCACGCTGTACGAGGACGACGGCGTCACCCGGCAGCACCGCGCGGGCCGGTACGCCACCCAGACCGCCGAGGTCGACGCACCGGTCCGGGGCGCGGGCGACGTCACCGTGCGGATCGGCGCGAGCGAGGGGGAGTTCACCGGCAAGCAGACCGCCCGCCCCTACGAGTTCGGCGTGCACACCGGCTCCGAGCCGGGCGCGGTCGAACTCGGCGGGAAGCTGCCCCGGCTGGACGCCGGGGCCGCGTACCGGGCGGCGGACCGGGGCTGGTGGTACGACCGGGACGACCGCGGCGGCGTCGTGAAGATCAAGACCGGAAAGCTGTCCACCGACAAGAAGTTCGCCGTGAAACTGAAGGGCACCAGCGCGGTCGGCGGACGGGACGCCGCCGCGACGGCCGCGCTCGCCGCACCGGCCGGCCAGGAGGTCGGGGCCGGCACCGGGTCCACCATCGCCGTGGACGTCACCGCGGGCACGGCGGACGTGACGGACGCCGAGGTGACCCTGGACGTCCCCGAGGGCTGGCGGGTCGCCCGGCCCGCGACCGTGGACCGCGTCCCGGCGGGCACCACCCGGCGGGTCGAGCTCACGGTCACCCCGGCGAAGGACGCCGAGGCGGGGGAGGCGGGAATCACCGCGGTCGCCCGCTACCGGTCGGCCGGTGAGTCCCGCACCGCCGTGCAGCGGTTCGCGGCGGCGGTGATGCCGCCGCCGCCCACCGGCGGGGCATGGGCGAGCGATCTGGTGTGGCTGAAGTCCGCCAACGGCTACGGACCGGCCGAACGGGACCGCAGCAACGGCGAGTCGGGCGCGGCCGACGGGAGGACGCTGACCCTCGCGGGCAAGACCTACGAGAAGGGCATCGGCACCCACGCCGACTCCGAGATCGAGGTCTACCTCGGCGGGCGCTGCACCGCGTTCACCGCGTACGTGGGCATCGACGACGAGATCAACGGCTACGACGAGGTGGCGTTCTCGGTCGAGGCGGACGGCGAGGTGCTGTGGACCTCGCCGAAGCTGACCGGGGCCTCGGCGACCGTACCGGTGGACGTGCGGCTCGACGGGGCGCGCCACGTGCGCCTCAAGGTCGCGGACACCAACGGTTCCAGGACCGGTGACCACGGGGACTGGGCCGCAGCGCGGTTCACCTGTTCCTGACCGGGCCGCCCGGCACCCCGCCGGGCCGCACGACGGCGGGGCGCCGGGCGGGACATGATCCCGCCCGGCGCCCCATCGGTCCCATCGGTCCCATCGGTCTCACCGGTCCCGTCGGTGGCCCGACGTCAGGAGTCCGGGGAGCCGGAGGCGTCCGGGGGCTCCGGGGTGTCCTCGGCGGAATCCCGCGGGCCCTCGGCATCGCCGTCCGCGTCGCCGTTCTCCTCCCCGGCCGACGACCGCCGCCGGGGACCGCCCGCGGGCGGCGAACCGGGACCGGTGTCGTCGCCCGCCTCGGGGCGCACCGGCTTGGGCGGACGGGTACGGCCGCCGGCCGGATCGCGCAGGTACGAGGCGTCCCCGCTCTCCGTCGCGTGCCCGCCGGGGCCGGTGTCCCTGCGGCGCAGATAACGTTCGAACTCCCGGGCGATGGCCTCGCCGCTCGCCTCGGGCAGCTCCGCGGTGTCCCGGGCCTCCTCCAGCGTCTGCACGTACTCGGCGACCTCGCTGTCCTCGGCGGCCAGTTGGTCGACGCCCAGCTGCCAGGCGCGCGCGTCCTCGGGCAGTTCGCCCAGCGGGATGCGCAGGCCGAGCAGGTCCTCCAGGCGGTTCAGCAGCGCGAGCGTGGCCTTGGGGTTGGGCGGCTGCGACACGTAGTGCGGCACCGCCGCCCACAGGCTCACCGCGGGCACGCCCGCATGGGTGCACGCCTCCTGGAGGATGCCGACGATGCCGGTCGGGCCCTCGTACCTGGTCTCCTCCAGGTCCATGGTCCGCGCCAGGTCCGGGTCGGAGGTGACCCCGCTGACCGGCACCGGGCGGGTGTGCGGGGTGTCCCCGAGCAGCGCGCCCAGGACCACCACCATCTCCACCCCCAGTTCATGGGCGAAGCCGAGGATCTCATTGCAGAACGAGCGCCAGCGCATGGACGGTTCGATGCCGCGGACGAGGACGAGGTCGCGGGGTTTCTCCCCGCCGACGCGGACCACGGACAGCCGGGTGGTCGGCCAGGTGATCTTGCGCACCCCGCCGTCCAGCCAGACCGTCGGCCGGTTGACCTGGAAGTCGTAGTAGTCCTCGGCGTCGAGCGCCGCGAACACCTCGCCCTTCCACTCCCGTTCCAGGTGTGCGACCGCCGTGGAGGCCGCGTCACCCGCGTCGTTCCATCCCTCGAACGCGGCCACCATGACCGGGTCGATCAGCTCGGGAACCCCCTCGAGCTCGATCACCCAGGCCTCCTTCCGAAGTTCCCTTGTGTACTCATCAACCTTACGGCTTTCGGCCCCTCCCGCCGCAGTCCCTGCGCACACTCGGACCTCCCGGCCCCACCGGCGGTGGATCACCGATCCGATCAAGGCTTCATCTTGCGAATACATCCGAGCTGTGTCCAGTGAATTTGCCGTCAAGCCTGGACGTTGAAGCCTTCTTGGCGCTATACATCGGATGACCAGAACAGAGGTCCGATGTTATTCCCCTGGGGGCGCACATGAGTCAGACCGTCACGGATCTCGTGGTCCACGACATCCGTTTTCCGACCTCGGAACAACTGGACGGTTCGGACGCCATGAACCCGGATCCCGACTACTCGGCCGCCTACCTCGTGCTGCGCACCGATGAGCCCGCCGGTGCGGACGGGCCGGGCGGCGACGGCGGCGCGGGCACCGAGGGGCATGGCTTCTGCTTCACCATCGGGCGCGGCAACGAGGTGATGGCCGCCGCCATCGAAACGCTGCGCCCCTACGTGGTGGGGCGCCCGGCTCCCCGTACCGCGGCCGACCTCGCCGCACTGCACCGGGAGCTCACGCACGACTCCCAACTGCGGTGGCTGGGACCGGAGAAGGGCGTGATGCACATGGCGGCCGGCGCGGTCGTCAACGCCGCCTGGGACCTGGCGGCGAAGCTGGCGGGACAGCCGGTGTGGGAGTTCCTCGCCGGGATGACGCCCGAGGAGCTCGTCTCCCTCGTGGACTTCCGCTACCTCACCGACGCCCTCACCCCTGACGAGGCCCTGGAGATCCTGCGGGCCGCCGAACCGGGCCGGGCCGAGCGCGCCGAACGGCTGCGCGCCGAGGGCTACCCGGCGTACACCACCTCGCCCGGCTGGCTGGGCTACACCGACGACAAGCTGGTCGGCCTGGCGAAGGAGGCCGTCGCCGACGGCTTCACCCAGATCAAGCTGAAGGTCGGCGGCAGCCTCCCCGACGACGTCCGCCGACTCGCCCTGGCCCGCGAGGCCGTCGGCCCCGACGTCCGGATCGCCGTCGACGCCAACCAGCGCTGGGACGTCGCCGACGCGGTCGAGTGGATGACCGCGCTCGCCCCGTACGACCCGCACTGGATCGAGGAGCCGACCAGCCCCGACGACATCCTCGGCCACGCCGCCGTGCGGGCCGGGCAGCCGGTCAGGGTCGCCACCGGTGAACACGTCGCCAACCGGGTCGTGTTCAAGCAGCTCCTCCAGGCCGGGGCGGTCGACTTCGTCCAGATCGACGCGGCCCGGGTCGCGGGCGTCAACGAGAACCTGGCGATCCTGCTGCTCGCCGCCAAGTACGGCGTGCCGGTCTGCCCGCACGCGGGCGGCGTCGGCCTCTGCGAGCTGGTGCAGCACCTGTCGATGTTCGACTACGTGGCGGTGTCCGGCAGTTGGGACGACCGCGTGATCGAGTACGTCGACCACCTCCACGAACACTTCGCCGACCCCACCGTGATCGAGAACGGCCGTTACGTCGCCCCGGACGCCCCGGGCTTCTCCGCCCGGATGCTCCCCGGGTCGATCGCCGCACACCGCTACCCGGAGGGCCCCGTGTGGCAGGCCCGCCGCATCGCCGAGGAGGCCAACCGATGACCGGCACACGTGACTTCGAGGGAATGGGCGCACTGGTGACGGGCGGCGCCTCCGGCATCGGGGCCGCCGTCACGGCCCTGCTGCTGGCACGCGGCGCACGGGTGGCCGTGCTCGACCGGGAGACCGCGGGGGCCCCCGCCGGGGCCCTGGCCGTCGAGGCGGACGTCACCGACGACGCCGCCGTGCGCGCGGCGGTCGACCGGGCCGCGGCCGAACTGGGCGCGCTGCACACCGTCGTGTCCAACGCGGGCATCGGCTCCATCGGCACGGTCGAGGACAACGACGACGAGGAGTGGGGCCGGGTCCTGGACATCAACGTCCTCGGCATGGTCCGCACCGCCCGGCACGCCCTGCCCCATCTGCGGCGCGCGGCGGCCGACCGGCCGGGCGCCGTGTCGATCACCCAGACCTGCTCCATCGCGGCGACCGCCGGGCTGCCGCAGCGCGCCCTGTACAGCGCCAGCAAGGGCGCGGTCCTCTCGCTGACCCTGGCGATGGCTGCCGACCACGTCCGCGAGGGCATCCGGGTCAACTGCGTCAACCCGGGCACCGCGGACACGCCGTGGATCGGCCGGCTGCTGGGGCAGGCGGAGGACCCGGCCGCCGAACGGGCCGCGCTCAACGCCCGCCAGCCGCTGGGGCGGTTGGTCTCCGCCGACGAGGTGGCCGCCGCGATCGTGTACCTCGCGAGCCCCGCCGCCGCCTCGGTCACCGGCACGGCGCTCGCCGTCGACGGCGGAATGCAGGGACTGCGGCTGCGCCCGGCCGGAAGCTGACCGGCCCTCCGGGAAGGCGGACTCCGGGAAGGCGGAGGGGTGCCCGGCCCGGCCACCCCTCCGCCGCGTCACAGCGTCGACCTCAGCCACTGCTCCACGCTCGCCACGTGCACCGTCGCCCAGGCCCGCGCGGCCTCCGCGTCCCGGTCCCGCAGGGCCGACACGATCGCCCGGTGCTCATGCAGCGTGCGGCTGACCGCGTCCTCCTGGGTCAGACCGCGCCACACCCGCGCCCGGGTCGTCGGCCCGGACAGCCCGTCGAGCAGCGAGCAGAGCACCGAGTTCCCGGACGCCTGCACGATCCCGCGGTGGAACTCCAGGTCGCAGGCGACCAGTTCCTCCACCGAGGGCTGCGCGCCCAGCGCGTCCAGCTGTGCGCCGAGCGCGTCCAGCCGGGCGTCGTCGATGCGGGTGGCCGCCATCGCCGTCGCGGCCGGCTCCAGGATCCGGCGGACGGCGAGGAACTCGAGCACCGTGTCGTCGCGGTGGAAGTCCACGACGAAGCTCAGCGCCTCCAGCAGCAACTGCGGATCGAGGCTGGTCACATAGGTGCCGTCGCCCTGGCGCACGTCGAGGATGCGGATCAGCGACAGCGCGCGCACGGCCTCCCGGAGCGAGTTGCGGGAGAGCCCGAGCTCGGCCGCGAGCTCGCTCTCCTTGGGGAGCCGGTCGCCGGGCCGTAGCGCACCCGAGACGATCATTCCCTTGATCTTCTCGATCGCCTCGTCGGTGACAGCCATGACGGTCCTCCTGAGATCCGGACGGGAATCAGACATCCGATGTATCTCTTCATTATGGGGGCGGGGAGGGGCGAAGGAGCCGGGCCCGGCGAGCTCGTCCGCGCCGGGCGGCCGTGCCGCCCGGCGCCGTGCCCGGCCGGACACACGGGCGGGGCGGCCCCGTCGTGGGAGCCGCCCCGCCCGCTTCGTACGCCGGGCCGTGTTGTGCCGCTCCGTCAGCTCCGGTCGCCGAGCATGGTCTCGACCCCGGCCCGGATCTCGTCCGTCGCCAGGCCCCGGATCGTCAGCGTCGTCCGGCGGCGCAGCACGTCGTCCGCCGTCTCGGCCCACTCGTGGTCGCGCGCGTAGGCGACCTGCGCCCAGATCTCCGGCGCGTCCGGGTGGATGCGCTCGGCCAGCGCCGGGTTCTCGTTGGCCAGCCGGGCGATGTCGAAGGAGAGCGAGCCGTAGTGCGTGGCCAGGTGCCGCGCGGTGTCGGCCGCCATCCGCGGACCGGGCGTACCGCCGTCGACCAGCAGCCGGTGCGCCACCGCGTTCGGGTTGGCGATGCCCGGCAGCGGGAGCTTCTTCGGCAGGTGCGCGATCGGCTCCATGTCCTCCGCGAGCGGGCGGCCGGGGAGCGCGGCCAGCTTGTTCATCACCGTACGGCCGATGTGGCGGAACGTCGTCCACTTGCCGCCCGCGACCGACAGCATCCCGCCGCGGCCCTCCGTCACGACCGTCTCGCGCTTGGCCCTGGACGTGTCGCCGGGACCGCCGGGCAGCACCCGCAGACCGGCGAAGGAGTACGTGATCAGGTCCCGCGACAGCTGCTGGTCCCGGATGGAGAACGCCGCCTCGTCCAGGATCTGCGCGGTGTCCTGCTCGGTGACCGCGAGGTCCGCCGGGTCGCCCTCGTACACCTCGTCCGTCGTACCGAGCAGCAGCATGTCCTCCCACGGCAGGGCGAACGTGATCCGGTACTTGTCGATCGGGGTGGCGAGCGCGGCCTTCCAGGGGCGGGTGCGCTTCAGTACGAGGTGCGCGCCCTTGGACAGGCGTATGGAGGGCGCCGCGGCCGGGTCCTCCATCCTCCGCAGGTGGTCGACCCACGGCCCGGTGGCGTTCAGCACGAGACGGGCATCGACGCCGAACTCCGTGCCGTCCAGGCGGTCCTCCAGGTCGGCGCCGGTCACCCGCCCCCGGGTGAACCGCAGCCCGGTCACCGCCGCGTGGTTGAGGACGACCGCGCCCGCGTCGACGGCCGCGCGCACCGTCATCAGCGCCATCCGGGCGTCGTTCATCTGGTCGTCGCCGTAGACCGCGACGGCCTTCAGGTTGTCCGTGCGCAGCTCCGGCACGTCGCGCCGGGCCCGTGCCGGGCTGATCACGTGGCCGACCCCGTCGCCGAACGCGGAGAGCGCCGAGTAGGCGAACACGCCCGCGCCGAGCTTGGCCGCGCCGTGCGGGCCGCCCTTGTACACCGGCAGGTAGAAGGTGAGCGGATTGGCCAGGTGCGGGGCCACCTGACGGGACACCGCACGGCGCTCGAAGTGGTTCTCCGCCACCAGCTTCACGGCACCGGTCTGCAGGTAGCGCAGACCGCCGTGGAGCAGCTTGGAGGAGGCGGAGGAGGTGGCGCCGGCGAAGTCGCCGGCGTCCACCAGGGCCACCCGCAGCCCGGACTGCGCGGCGTGCCAGGCGGTGGAGATGCCCAGGATGCCGCCACCGATCACCAGGAGGTCGTACGCAGCCCTGGACAGCTGCTCCCGGGTCTCGGCGCGGCTCGGGAGGGAGCCGGAGGCCGGGTGTGTCCCGAGGGACGGGACGCTCTGCAGGGTGGTCATGTCGATTACTCCTCGTCTTCGAGCCAGCCCATGGTCCGCTCGACGGCCTTGAGCCAGTTCTTGTACTCACGGTCGCGGGTGTCCGCGTCCATGCGGGGTGTCCACTCGGCGGCCCGGCGCCAGTTGGCGCGCAGCGCGTCGGTGTCCGGCCAGAAGCCGACGGCGAGACCGGCGGCGTAGGCGGCGCCGAGGCAGGTCGTCTCGGCGACCATGGGCCGCACCACGGGCGCGTCCAGGAAGTCGGCGAGCGTCTGCATCAGCAAGTTGTTGGAGGTCATGCCGCCGTCGACCTTCAGGGCGGCCAGCTCGACGCCGGAGTCCTTCGTCATGGCGTCGGTGATCTCGCGGGTCTGCCAGGCGGTGGCCTCCAGGACGGCACGGGCGATGTGCGCCTTGGTGACGTACCTGGTCAGACCGGCGATGACACCGCGGGCGTCGGAGCGCCAGTACGGGGCGAACAGACCGGAGAAGGCGGGCACGAAGTACGCGCCGCCGTTGTCCTCGACCGAGGAGGCCAGGGTCTCGATCTCGGCCGCGGACTTGATCAGCCCCATCTGGTCGCGCATCCACTGCACCAGCGAACCGGTGACGGCGATGGAGCCCTCCAGGGCGTAGACCGGCTTCTGGTCGCCGATCCGGTACCCGACGGTCGTCAGCAGCCCGTTGTACGAGTTGACGGGCGTCTCACCGGTGTTCATCAGCATGAAGGTGCCGGTGCCGTACGTGGACTTGGCCTCGCCCTCGGAGAAGCAGGTCTGGCCGAAGAGGGCCGCCTGCTGGTCGCCGAGCGCGGACGCCACGGGCACCCCGTCGAGCACGCCGCCCCTGGCGTTCCCGTACACCTCGGAGGAGGAACGGATCTCGGGGAGCACCGCGGCCGGGATGTCCATCGACTGGAGGATCCGCTCGTCCCACTTCATCTCGTGCAGGTTCATCAGGAGCGTGCGCGAGGCGTTGGTGACGTCGGTGACGTGGACGCCGCCGTCGGTGCCGCCGGTCAGGTTCCAGATGACCCAGGAGTCCATGGTGCCGAAGAGGATCTCTCCCCGCTCCGCGCGTTCGCGCAGCCCCTCGACGTTGTCGAGCAGCCAGCGGACCTTCGGGCCGGCGAAGTAGGAGGCGAGCGGCAGACCGGTCTCGCGGCGGAACCGGTCCTGGCCGACGTTGCGGCCGAGCTCCTTGCAGAGGGCGTCGGTCCGGGTGTCCTGCCAGACGAGGGCGTTGTGGACCGGCTCACCGGTGTTCTTGTCCCAGAGCAGCGTGGTCTCGCGCTGGTTGGTGATGCCGATCGCCTTCACGTCGGCGGCCGTGATGCCCGCCTTGACGACGGCGCCGGCCACGACCTCCTGGACGTTCTCCCAGATCTCGGTCGCGTCGTGCTCGACCCAGCCCGGCTTCGGGAAGATCTGTTCGTGCTCCTTCTGGTCGACGGAGACGATCCGGCCGTCCTTGTCGAAGACGATGCAGCGGCTGGAGGTGGTGCCCTGGTCGATGGCCGCGATGAACGGGCCGGTGGTGTGTGCGTCGGTCACGGTGTGCTCCCGGAAGTCTGTGTGGTCTCTTGGGGGGACGGCTCTGGGCGCCGCGGCTCAGGCGAAGGCGACGTTGTAGAGCCCGCCCGCGATCGCGCCGCCGATCAGCGGTCCGACGATCGGTACCCAGGCGTAGCCCCAGTCGGAACCGCCCTTGTTCGGCAGCGGCAGCAGCGCGTGCACGATACGCGGACCGAGGTCGCGGACCGGGTTGATCGCGTACCCCGTCGGGCCGCCGAGCGAGAGACCGATGCCCACCACGAGCAGCGCGGTGATCAGGGCGCCGAGCGTGCCGAGGCCGTTGCCGTCATTGTTGAGGCCCTGGGTGAGGATCGCCAGGACCAGCACGACGGTGGCGATGATCTCGGTGACCAGGTTCTGCGCGGCGTTCCGGATCTCGGGACCGGTGGAGAAGATGCCCAGGACCGGGCCCGCGGCCGGGGCGGCGGCCTTGTCGACCATGCCGTCCTCACCCGTACGGGCGCCCACGATCTCCGGATCCGTGAGGTGCGCCCGGAACTGCCCGTAGTACGTCGCCCAGACCAGCACCGCGCCGATCATCGCGCCGAGCAGCTGGGAGGCGAGGTACAGCGGCACGTCGCCCCACTCGGTGCCGCCCTGGATCGCGAGGCCGAGGGTGACCGCCGGGTTGAGGTGCGCGCCGGAGACCCCGCCGGCCAGGTACGCGCCGGTCAGCACCGCGAAACCCCACCCGAAGGTGATGGCCAGCCAGCCGGCGTTCCGGGCCTTGGAGTGCTTGAGAGTGACGGCGGCACAGACACCGCCGCCGAGCAGGATGAGCACGGCGGTACCTATGGTCTCGCCGATGAAGATGTCGGAGCTGGACACCCGCGACTCCTTTGTCCTTCGTCCAGGGAAGCCGAACCCCGGGTCCCTCCGGTGGTCCGCGCCCTCGTGGGAGGGCGTTTTCCGGCCCTTGGCGCTGTCACACCATAACGCTTATTTCCGTTAGCTGTTCGACAATGCCGACCGGTGAACGGCAATGCTTCCCCCAGGTGAATCGGGCGTCAAGGGTTGTGTGGCCCATAACTCGATCGTTACCGGGTGATGCGCCGCGGCCGGGCTCAGAAGCGTCCGGCGCCCAGGTCCCTGGAGACCGCGCGGGCGCAGTCGCGCACCGCGGCGATCAGCTCGGGGCGCAGCTCCCCGTTCGCGCAGACCCGCTCCACCGCACCGGTCACGGCCACCGCGCCCACCGGCATCCGCCGCCGGTCGTGGATCGGGGCGGCCACCGCGGCCACCCCCTCCCAGGTCTCCTCCACGTCGGCCGCCCAGCCCCGGGCCCGGGTCAGGTCGAGCATCGCCTCGAATTCCTCCGCGTCGGTGACGGTGCGCGGGGTGAAGGACTTGCGCTCGGCCTCCAGGGCCTCGGTGTGCGCCACCGGGTCGTAGGCCGAGAGCACCTTGCCCAGGGCCGTGGAGTGCAGCGGCTGCATGGCCCCGACCTCCAGGACCTGCCGGCTGTCGTCGGGGCGGAAGACATGGTGGACGATGAGGACGCCCTGCTGGTGCAGCACGCCCAGATAGGCGCTCTCGCCGCTGGAGCGGGCCAGGTCGTCCGTCCAGACGAGCGCGCGGGCCCGCAGCTCGTGGACGTCCAGATAGCTGTTGCCCAGCCGCAGCAGCTCCGCCCCCAGCTGGTACCGGCCGGACGCGGTGTCCTGCTCGACGAAGCCCTCGTGCTGGAGGGTGCGCAGGATGCCGTGCGCGGTGCCCTTGGCCAGGCCCAGCGAAGAGGCGATGTCGGACAGTCCCAGCCGACGCTCGCCGCCGGCCAGCAGGCGCAGCATCGCCGCCGCCCGCTCCAGCGACTGGATGTTCTTGGCCATCGCGCCGTACTCCTCCACCTCGGTTCGACAATGCTGAACACTATCGGTCGATGCCGACCCATGCTCGATCGCGGAGGAAAACCGCGGCGCCACTCCGATCCGGACATCGCCCCGCACAGCATGCCGTCCGCTCCGTGGGACGGAGTGACGACCCCGGCCGCCGCCGGGCTAGGCTGGCCTGGTGCGCCTTCCACCGAAGCCGCAAAGCCGACAGCCGTCGCATCCCAGGGAGTACATCCATGGCCTCGTTGCCGACCCCTTCCGCCGACAGCAGGAACCGAGCCGGAGCGCTGCGTGAGGCGCTCGCCACCCGGGTGGTGGTGGCGGACGGTGCGATGGGCACCATGCTGCAGGCGCAGGACCCGACGCTGGAGGACTTCCAGCAGCTCGAGGGCTGCAACGAGGTGCTGAACGTGACGCGGCCGGACATCGTGCGGTCGGTGCACGCGGAGTACTTCGCGGCGGGGGTGGACTGCGTCGAGACGAACACCTTCGGGGCGAACGCCTCGGCGCTGGGGGAGTACGACATCCCCGAGCGGATCTTCGAGCTGTCGCAGGCCGGGGCACGGATCGCGCGGGAGGTCGCCGACGAGTTCACCGCCTCGACCGGACGGCAGCGGTGGGTGCTCGGCTCGATGGGGCCGGGCACGAAGCTGCCGACGCTGGGCCACGCCCCGTACGCGAGGCTGCGGGACGGGTTCCAGCAGAACGCCGAGGGGCTGATCGCCGGCGGTGCGGACGCGCTGATCATCGAGACCACGCAGGACCTGCTGCAGACCAAGGCCGCGGTGCTGGGCGCGCGGCGTGCCATGGAGGCGGCGGGCAGCGATCTGCTGGTGCTGTGTTCGCTGGCGTTCGAGACGACCGGGACGATGCTGCTGGGCTCGGAGATCGGTGCGGCGCTGACCGCGCTGGAACCGCTGGGCATCGACATGATCGGCCTGAACTGCTCGACCGGCCCGGCCGAGATGAGCGAGCACCTGCGCTACCTGGCCCGCCACTCCCGTATCCCGCTGCTGTGCATGCCCAACGCGGGCCTGCCGGTGCTGACGAAGGACGGTGCGCACTTCCCGCTGGGGCCGGAGGGGCTGGCCGAGGCGCAGGAGACGTTCGTGCGGGAGTACGGGCTGTCGCTGGTGGGCGGGTGCTGCGGGACGACGCCGGAGCATCTGCGCCAACTGGTGGAGCGGGTGCGGGGCGCCGAGCTCGTGGCGCGCGATCCGCGCCCGGAGCCGGGGGCCGCCTCGCTGTACCAGACGGTGCCGTTCCGCCAGGACACGTCGTATCTGGCGATCGGGGAGCGGACCAACGCCAACGGGTCGAAGAAGTTCCGCGAGGCGATGCTGGAGGGCCGGTGGGACGACTGCGTGGAGATGGCCCGCGACCAGATCCGTGAGGGCGCGCACATGCTCGACCTGTGCGTCGACTACGTGGGTCGCGACGGGGTCGCGGACATGGAGGAGCTGGCCGGGCGGTTCGCCACCGCCTCCACCCTGCCCATCGTGCTGGACTCGACCGAGGTGCCGGTGCTGAGGGCGGGGCTGGAGAAGCTGGGCGGCCGGGCGGTGCTGAACTCGGTGAACTACGAGGACGGCGACGGGCCCGAGTCCCGGTTCGCGCAGGTGGCCGGCCTGGCGGCGGAGCACGGGGCGGCGCTGGTGGCGCTGACGATCGACGAGGAGGGCCAGGCCCGCACGGTGGAGCACAAGGTCGCCGTGGCCGAGCGCCTGATCGCGGACCTGACGGGGAACTGGGGGATCCGGGAGTCGGACATCCTGATCGACTGCCTGACCTTCACGATCTGCACCGGGCAGGAGGAGTCCCGCAAGGACGGTCTCGCCACCATCGGCGCGATCCGGGAGCTGAAGAAGCGCCACCCCCAGGTGCAGACCACGCTGGGCCTGTCCAACATCTCCTTCGGCCTGAACCCGGCCGCCCGGGTGGTGCTGAACTCGGTCTTCCTGGACGAGTGCGTCAAGGCCGGGCTGGACTCCGCGATCGTGCACGCCTCCAAGATCCTGCCCATCGCCCGCCTGGACGAGGAACAGGTGCGAGTGGCCCTGGACCTCATCCACGACCGCCGCACCGAGGGCTACGACCCCCTGCAGCGGCTGATGGAGCTGTTCGAGGGCGTCAGCACGAAGTCGATGAAGGCGGGCAAGGCCGAGGAACTGGCCGCCCTCCCCCTGGAGGAACGCCTCCAGCGGCGGATCATCGACGGGGAGAAGAACGGCCTGGAGGCCGACCTCGATGAGGCCCTGCAGGACCGCCCGGCGCTGGAGATCGTCAACGACACCCTGCTGGAGGGCATGAAGGTCGTCGGCGAGCTGTTCGGCTCCGGCCAGATGCAGCTGCCGTTCGTCCTGCAGTCCGCGGAGGTGATGAAGACCGCGGTGGCCCACCTCGAGCCACACATGGAGAAGTCCGACGACCAGGGCAAGGGCACCATCGTGCTGGCCACGGTCCGCGGCGACGTCCACGACATCGGCAAGAACCTCGTCGACATCATCCTGTCCAACAACGGCTACAACGTCGTCAACCTCGGCATCAAGCAGCCGGTCTCGGCGATCGTGGAGGCCGCCGAGGAACACCGCGCCGACGTGATCGGCATGTCCGGCCTCCTGGTCAAATCCACCGTGATCATGAAGGAGAACCTGGAAGAGCTCAACCAGCGCAAACTCGCCGCCGACTTCCCCGTCATCCTCGGCGGAGCCGCCCTGACCCGTGCCTACGTCGAACAGGACCTCCACGAACTCTACGAAGGCGAAGTCCGCTACGCACGCGACGCCTTCGAGGGGCTGCGCCTGATGGACGCCCTCGTCGCCGTCAAACGCGGCCTGCCCGGCGCCGCCCTGCCGGAGCTGAAGCAGCGCCGCGTCCCGCGCCGGGAGACGGCGGTCCTGGAGGTGGAGGAGCCGGCCGGAGACGTGCGCTCGGACGTCGCGGTCGACAACCCGATCCCCACACCCCCCTTCTGGGGCACCCGGGTCGTCAAGGGCATCCCGCTCAAGGACTACGCCTCCTGGCTCGACGAGGGCGCCCTCTTCAAGGGCCAGTGGGGACTGAAGCAGAACCGCGCCGGCGACGGACCCACCTACGAGGAACTGGTCGAGACCGAGGGCCACCCCCACCTGCGCGGCTGGCTCGACAAGCTCCATACCGAGAACCTCCTTGAAGCCGCCGTCGTCCACGGCTACTTCCCCTGCGTCTCCAAGGGCGACGACCTCATCCTGCTCCACGAGGACGGCTCCGAACGCACCCGCTTCACCTTCCCCCGCCAGCGCCGCGGCCGCCGCCTGTGCCTCGCCGACTTCTTCCGCCCCGAGGAATCCGGCCAGACCGACGTCGTCGGCCTCCAGGTCGTCACCATCGGCTCCCGCATCGGCCAGGAAACCGCCAAACTCTTCGAGGCCAACTCCTACCGCGACTACCTCGAACTCCACGGCCTGTCCGTCCAGCTCGCCGAAGCCCTCGCCGAGTACTGGCACGCCCGCGTCCGCGCCGAGCTGGGCTTCGGCGGCGAGGACCCCGACGACGTCCAGGACATGTTCGCCCTGAAGTACCGCGGCGCCCGCTTCTCCCTCGGCTACGGCGCCTGCCCCGACCTCGAGGACCGCGCGAAGATCGCCGAACTGCTCCGCCCCGAACGGATCGGGGTCCACCTCTCCGAGGAGTTCCAGCTCCACCCCGAACAGTCCACCGACGCCATCGTCATCCACCACCCCGAAGCGAAATACTTCAACGCGCGGTAAGACGATGTTCGACGCGCGGTAGCGGGGCAAGTCGTACACTTGTCGGCCCAGTGCAGGCCGGTCGTCCTTTCCACGGGAGAGGCGACCGGCCTCTCGTCCCTCACGGAGGTGTGCCGATGACCAGTACGGTCCCCGCGTCCTTGACCCGCACGGCCGAAGGTGCCGCGCTCCAGGCCGTTCTGCTCGACATGGACGGCACCCTCGTCGACACCGAGGGCTTCTGGTGGGAGACCGAGGTGGAGGTCTTCGCCGAACTCGGGCACCGGCTCGACGAGGCATGGCGGGACGTGGTGGTCGGCGGGCCGATGACCCGCAGCGCCGGTTACCTCATCGATGTCACCGGCGCGGACGTCACCCTCGACGAACTCACCGTGCTGCTCAACGACCGCTTCGAGAAGCGCATCGGCCGGGGCGTGCCGCTGATGCCGGGCGCGGCCCGGCTCCTGGACGAACTGGCCAGGCATGAGGTCCCCACCGCCCTGGTCTCCGCCTCGCACCGGCGGATCATCGACCGGGTGCTGGACTCGGTGGGGCACCACCACTTCGCCCTCACCGTCGCGGGCGACGAGGTCTCCCGCACGAAACCGCACCCGGAGCCCTACCTCACCGCCGCCTCCGGCTTCGGCGCCGCCCCCGAGCGCTGCGCCGTCATCGAGGACACCGCGACCGGTGTCGCCGCCGCGGAGGCCGCCGGCTGCCGGGTGGTCGCAGTGCCGTCCGTCGCCCCCATCGCCCCCGCGTCCGGCCGGGTGGTCGTGGGCTCGCTGGAGGAGGTCGACCTCGCCTTCCTCCGGGAACTGGTCACGGGAATCCAGTGATTCGCACACCGAGGGTGTTTCTGTGAATAAAAGGAAAAGCTCTCGGTGAGGAGTGTGTGCTTTCTGTCGCGCGTACGTGTGCGGGGGTGTGCGCGCGACCGGGATTGCAAATACAGGAAAGCGTGAGCTTTGTCACTCGATAAATCCTGAAAATTGTTCAGGATCCACCTGGGTGCCCGTTTTGCGGTGGTGAAAAGTCCCGATTGCTGACGGTTCGAACGAAGCCTTCCGGGCACGGGGAAACGGTGCGTGGTTATTCCCTCGGCCGTCCGATCGCATGGCGGAACTTCCCCGTGCGGCATTGCCGAAAGTGCCTACTAATGTCGCTCTCTCGATACCGGGATGAGGGAGAGCGTCCAAGATGAACCGCAAGACTCTGGTGCTGCCGGCCGTAGTCGGCCTGCTCGCACCCGTACTCGCCGCCTGCGGCGCGTCGGGCGGGGGCGGCGGCGGGGACGCCGTCGTCGTCGGCACCACGGACCAGTTCGTCGCCTCGAAGGACAACCCCGCACCGTTCGACCCCGCCGTCGCCTACGAGGCCGGCGCGTGGAACGTTCTCCGGCAGACCGTGCAGACCCTGATGCACGTGCCGCGCGGCGGTGGCCTGCCGGTGCCCGAGGCGGCCGAGAGCTGCTCCTTCACGGACACCCAGAACGAGAGCTACCGCTGCGAACTGCGCAACGACCTCAAGTTCACCAACGGCAGGAGGATCACGTCCGACGACGTGAAGTACTCCATCGACCGGGTCATCCGCATCGACACCCCCAACGGGCCCGGAGCCCTGCTCGCCAACATCGACACGGTCGAGACGCCGAACGAGCGGGAGGTCGTCTTCCACCTCCGTACGCCGGACGCCACGTTCCCGTACAAGCTCTCCACCCCCGTCGCGGGGATCGTGTCGCGGACCGAGTACGACGCGAAGTCCGCGCGGACCGGGTTCCAGGTGAACGGCTCCGGCCCGTACACCATGAGACCGGAGGTCGAGCACGGCGAGGTCGTCAAGGTCGTCTTCACCAGGAACCCCCTCTACAGGGGAGACCTGAAGGTGCGGAACGAGGAGGTCGAGCTGGACCTCCTCCCCGACGCGAAGGCGATGGAGAAGGCCTTCGACAGCAAGAAGATCGACATGATGACCCGCACCATGACGCCCGAACAGGCCCAGCGGATGCTGGAGGAGCCGGAGGAGGGCGTCAAGATCACCGAGATGCCGGGGCTCGCCATCCGCTACCTCGGCTTCGACACCGACGACGAGACCGTGAAGAGCAGGGCGGTCCGCCAGGCCATGGCGCAGGTCGTCGACCGCGGCGAGATCGCGAGCGAGGTGTACGGCGCCACGGCCGATCCGCTGTACTCACTGATCCCGTCCAGCATCGCCGGACACGCCAACTCGTTCTACAACAAGTACGGCGAGCCCAGCACCGCCAAGGCGGAGAAGATCCTGCGGGCCGGAGACATCGACACCCCGGTGAAGCTCACCCTGCACTACACGACCGACCACTTCGGCACCGGGACGGCCGAGGAGTTCCGGATGCTGAAGAAGCAGCTCGACGACACCGGCCTGTTCGACGTCACCGTCAAGGGCACCCCCTGGGCGAAGTTCCGCCCCGCCCAGGTGCGCGGCGACTACGCCGTCTACGGCATGGGGTGGTTCCCCGACTTCCCGGACCCGGACAACTACACGGCGCCGTTCCTCGACAAGAACAACTTCCTCAACTCGCCCTACAAGTCGACCCTGGCGCAGAAGAAGCTCATCCCGGAGTCCCGGCGCGTGGCCGACCGCAGCGCCGCGGCGGAAACCTTCGAGGAACTCCAGGACCTCGTCGCCACCGACGTCCCCGTACTGCCGATCTGGCAGGGCAAGCAGTACGCCGCCTCCCACGACGGCCTCACCGGGGTCGAATGGGCGCTCAACTCCTCCGGCGAACTCCAGCTCTGGGAACTGCAGGAAAGAGCCGGCTGACCGCCCCGCCGCCCGGACACCCCACGACGGCGTCCGGGCGGCGGGCACGTCACCGCCCGGTCGGCCCCGCGCCCGCCCGAGGCCCTCACTGGGCGCCGGGGCGCACCAGACCGCTCTCGTACGCGTACACGGCCGCCTGCACCCGGTCGCGCAGCCCGAGCTTGGTCAGCACGTGCCCGACGTGCGTCTTCACCGTCGTCTCGCTGACGAACAGATCCGCGGCGATCTCCGCGTTCGACAGACCACGGGCCACCAGCTTCAGCACCTCGACCTCGCGGTCGGTCAGCGTGTGCAGCGTGTCGGGCACGGGATCCTCGCCGGACGGCAGGTGGTCCGCGTACTTGTCGAGCAGCCTGCGGGTGATGCTCGGGGCCAGCATCGCCTCGCCCGCCGCGACCACCCGGATGGCCTGCACCAGCTCATTGGCCGGGGCGTCCTTCAGCAGGAAGCCGCTGGCACCCGCGCGCAACGCCTCCACCACGTACTCGTCGAGGTCGAACGTGGTCAGCACCAGCACCTTCGCCGGACCGTCCCGGCCGGGACCGGTGATCTGACGCGTCGCCTCCACGCCGTCCATCCGCGGCATGCGGATGTCCATCAGCACCACATCGGGCTGCAGCGCCCGCACCTGGTCGAGCGCCTGGAGGCCGTCACCGGCCTCGCCCACCACCGCGAGATCCCCCTCCGCCTCCAGGATCATCCGGAAGCCGGTGCGCAGCAGCGGTTGATCGTCGACCAGTAGGACGCGGATAGCCACAGGGTCTCCTTCAGGGTCCTTCGGGGGCCACGGGCCGGCCGGCCTCGGTGCGGACCGGATCCATTCTGCCCTGCCCCTCCGGCTCCGCCCCGGGCGGGCGGACCGACAGCGGATACACCGGGGGAGTACCACCGAATTCGGGACAGACCGACTGGTGGTCGCACCAGCCGCAGAGCTTCGTCGGCCGGGGCCGCCACTCGCCCGTCTCCGTGGCCAGCCGGATCGCGTCCCAGAGGGCCAGCAGCTTGCGCTCCACCCGCTCCAGGTCCGCCACCACCGGGTCGTACGTCAGGACGTCCCCGCTGCCGAGGTAGACGAGCTGGAGCCGGCGCGGCACCACACCCTTCAGCCGCCAGATCACCAGGGCGTAGAACTTCATCTGGAACAGCGCGCCCTCCGCGTACTCCGGACGCGGTGCCTTGCCCGTCTTGTAGTCGACGATCCGGACCTCGCCCGTCGGCGCGACGTCGATCCGGTCGATCACCCCGCGCAGCCGCAGCCCGGACTCCAGCTCCGTCTCGACGAACAGCTCCCGCTCGGCGGGCTCCAGCCGCGTCGGATCCTCCAGCGAGAACCACCGCTCCACCAGGCTCTCCGCCTCCGAGAGCCAGCGCGCGAGCCGCTCGCCCCCGGTGTCCCCGGCGAACAGCTCGGCCAGCTCCGGCTTCGACTCCAGCAACCGGTCCCACTGACCGGGGACCAGCGCCGTGGCCCGGCCGGCCGTGCGCTCCGCCGCGGGACTGTCGAAGAGCCGCTCCAGCACGGCATGCACCAGCGTGCCCCGGGTAGCCGCCTCGCTGGGCTTCTCCGGCAGCTTGTCGATGACCCGGAAGCGGTACAGCAGCGGACACTGCATGAAATCGCTCGCCCGCGACGGCGACAGGGACGAAGGCGGCTGAGGGGACCGTGACAGGGAGGCCATGTCGAAGACCCTACGGCCCGCCACCGACAGTCGGCGGCATACCATCGACCACACACCCTCGAACACTGCATGACCGTGCCGCAGGGCACCGACCGAAGGGACCCCGTGGACGAGAGCGGCGACAGCGGGCGGCCGCAGCCCGGTGCCGGGGGAACGGCACCCGGGACCGGCCCCGACGGAGGCCGGCCGCAGCGCCCCGAAGAGCCCGGAGGCGGCCTCCTCATGGGCCGCCCCTTCGGCGTGCCCGTATACGTGGCACCCAGCTGGTTCCTCGTGGCCGCACTGATCACCTGGGTCTTCGGCGGACAGCTCGACCGGGTGCTGCCGGAGCTCGGCGCGGCGCGCTACCTGGTCTCCCTCTTCTTCGCCATCGCCTTCTACGCCTCCGTGCTCGTCCACGAACTCGCGCACACGGTCATGGCGTTGCGCTACAAGCTGCCGGTGCGCCGCATCCAGCTCCAGTTCTTCGGCGGCGTCTCCGAGATCGAGAAGGAGTCCGAGACCCCCGGCCGGGAGTTCCTGCTCGCCTTCGTCGGCCCGCTGCTCTCCCTGGTGCTCGCCGGCCTGTTCTACCTCGGGATGATGTTCGTCGAGCCCGGCACCGTGCCCGGCGTCCTGCTCGCCGGCCTGATGATCTCCAATCTCCTGGTGGCCGCCTTCAACCTCCTGCCCGGCCTCCCGCTCGACGGCGGCCGCATGCTCCGGGCCGTCGTCTGGAAGATCACCGGACGCCCCATGAGCGGCACCGTCGCCGCCGCCTGGGTCGGCCGCGCCCTCGCCGTCGTCACCCTGATCGGCCTGCCGCTGCTCACCCACAGCGGGTCCTTCGGCAACGACCCCGCCGAACTCAGCGGCATGGACACCGTCACCGACGCGCTGCTCGCCGCCATCCTCGCCGCGATCATCTGGACCGGGGCGGGCAACAGCCTGCGCATGGCCCGGCTGCGCGAGCACCTCCCCGAACTGCGCGCCCGCACCCTCACCCGCCGCGCCGTCCCGGTGGAGGCCGACACCCCGCTCTCCGAGGCCCTGCGCAGGGCCAACGAGGCGGGCGCCCGCGCCCTCGTCGTCGTCGACGGCCACGGCGAGCCGAAGGGCCTCGTCCGCGAGACCGCCATCGTCTCCGTGCCGGAACACCGCCGCCCCTGGGTCGCCGTCGGCGGCCTCGCCCAGGACCTCACCGACGGCATGCGGGTCTCCGCCGAACTGTCCGGCGAGGCCCTCCTGGACCGGCTCAAGGCCACCCCGGCGACCGAGTACCTCGTCGTCGAGGAGACCGGCGAGATCTACGGGGTGCTCTCCACGGCCGACGTGGAACGGGCCTTCGTCGCCGCCCTGGCCCGGCCCGCCGCCTGAACGCCCGCCGTCCGTCCCGGCCTCGCGACCGGAGGCCGGGGAATCACCGGTACGCTGGTCACATGTCTGAACCGACCGGTGCCGCCCGCCGACGCGGGCCCTTCAAGGTCGGGGACCAGGTCCAGCTCACCGATCCCAAGGGACGCCACTACACCTTCACGCTCGAAGCCGGGAAGAACTTCCACACCCACAAGGGTTCCTTCCCGCACGACGAGCTGATCGGTGCCCCCGAGGGCAGTGTGGTCCGAACCACGGGAAACGTCGCCTACCTCGCGCTGCGCCCCCTGCTCCCCGACTACGTCCTGTCCATGCCCCGCGGCGCCGCCGTGGTCTACCCCAAGGACGCGGGGCAGATCCTGGCCTTCGCCGACATCTTCCCCGGCGCCCGCGTCGTGGAGGCCGGGGTCGGCTCCGGCTCGCTCTCCACCTTCCTGCTGCGCGCCATCGGCGACCAGGGCATGCTGCACTCCTACGAGCGCCGCGAGGACTTCGCCGAGATCGCCCGGCAGAACGTGGAACGCTACTTCGGCGAGCCGCACCCCGCCTGGCAGCTCACCGTCGGCGACCTCCAGGACAACCTCTCGGACACCGACGTCGACCGGGTCGTCCTCGACATGCTCGCCCCCTGGGAGTGCCTGGAGGCCGTCTCCAAGGCGCTGGTGCCCGGCGGCATCCTCTGCGCCTACGTCGCCACCACCACCCAGCTCGCGCGGACCGTCGAGTCCATCCGTGAGATCGGCTGCTTCGCCGAACCGCAGCCCTGGGAATCGATGATCCGCAACTGGCACGTCGAGGGCCTGGCCGTCCGTCCGGACCACCGCATGATCGGCCACACCGGCTTCCTCGTCACCGCCCGCCGCCTGGCCGACGGGGTGGAGCCCCCGCTGCGCCGCCGCCGGCCCGCCAAGGGTGCCTACGGCGAGGACTACGACGGCCCGGGCAGCCAGAGCGGCTCCTCGTCGCGCGGCTGACCCCTACGCGGCCGACCCGCTGCAACGCACCGGCGCCGCCGCCGAGTTCCCGGAGCGACCCGGGAACCGGACGGCGGCGCCTCTTCGTTGTCCGTGGGGGAAACCACCCGTGGGGGAAACCGCCCCGCAGGCCCGGATCCGTGCCGACCCCACCGTTCCTCCGCCCTGTGAGGTGTGGCACGATGCTGGCCCACCCACGCCACCGCAGAAGACCCACCGGCGCACCGCCCGTCCAGGCATCCTCGAGCCACAGGAACCACAGGAGACATCCCGCGTGCAGACCTCCGAGCTCCCGGACCTCGCGCACACCGACACCAAGCCGCTGCACTGGCTCGTCACCGCGACGGCCATGGCCGCCGTCATCGCGGCCGCCGGCGCGCTCCAGCCGGACCCCGTGGCCTCGGCATCGGCCTCGACGCCCCACCGCACCGCGACCCAGCACGGCGCACCGGCCGCCCCCGACCCGGCACGGGCGACCTTCCCCCTGGACTGCGCGGGACTGGACAGCACCGTGGCCAAGCAGGCCACCGGCGATCTCGACGGCGACGCACGCCCCGAGACCGTCGCCGTGGTCCATTGCGCGGCCGGGTCCGGCACCCCGCCCAGCGGCGTCTATGTCCTCACCAACGGGACCGGGAGCACACCCCGGCTCGTGGCGACCCTGGTGGACCCCGCCCAGAAGATGAGCATCGGTGATTTCGGGGTGCGTGACGGAATCATTTCCGCCACCCTGCTCGGCTATTCCTCGACGGAGGTGCCGCGCTGCTGCCCCGACCAGCGGGAAGAGGTCACGTGGCAGTGGCGGGGCGGTGCGTTCGTCCGCGCCACCGTCCCGGCCCCGGCCGGTGTCTGAGCAGTCACCGTCCGTGGCCCCCGGGCCCCGGCCGCCGGATCAGGCGGCCTCGGGGCCGTACACCTCGACCCTGTCCGAAACGCGACGCACGTGGATGCAGTCGCCCGGACACTCCTTGGCCGAGTCGACGACGTCCTGGAGGAGCGGCAGCGGTACCGGCGTCGTCGCGCCCCTGTACTGCAGCAGCTCGTCATCGGCGCTCTTCACGTACGCCAGGCCGTCGATGTCCAGCTCGAACACCTCGGGGGCGTACTGGACGCAGATGCCGTCTCCCGTGCAGAGGTCCTGGTCGATCCAGACCTCCAGATCCTGCGCGTCGCCACCGTTGGAAGCGTCCTGCTGCACGGTCATTTCTCCTGCCGTTCCCTGCGTATCCGAACCAAAAGAAGCCAGCCCCGACGGGTGTTGGACGGTTCGACGATACAACTGGCCGCTTTCCGATGTTGAAGGGTGGGTATTCCCCTGAAACGAGGGGGAACGCAAGGGTGAAGATCGGACACGCCCCGCAGTCTTTGTGATCTAGGGGTTTCAATCATCACCCACGCAGGTAGGGTCAGGAAGCGTCCAGCTCCCCTTGGAGGAGGTGAGGACCGTGGCAGCCCACGACGACGACATCAACCGCGGCATCCGGCCCGGACGGGGGTCCGAAGACCCAGCCGGCCAGGTCGCCTATCTCGAGCAGGAAATCGCCGTCCTGCGACGTAAGCTCGCCGACTCTCCGCGCCATACGAGGATTCTCGAAGAGCGGATCGTCGAGTTGCAGACCAACCTGGCGGGCGTGTCCGCTCAGAACGAGCGGCTCGCCAACACACTCCGTGAGGCCCGCGACCAGATCGTGGCCCTCAAGGAAGAAGTCGACCGGCTCGCGCAGCCGCCGGCCGGTTTCGGTGTGTTTCTGCAGGGCAATGAGGACGGCACCTGCGACATCTTCACCGGAGGCCGGAAACTCCGGGTGAACGTCAGCCCCAGTGTTGAGCTCGAGGACCTCCGGCGCGGCCAGGAAGTCATGCTCAACGAAGCGCTCAACGTGGTCGACGCCATGGAATTCGAGCGGGCCGGGGACATCGTCACCCTCAAGGAAGTCCTCGAGGACGGCGAGCGGGCCCTGGTCATCGGGCACACCGACGAGGAGCGGGTGGTGCGGCTCGCCGAGCCGCTGCTGGACATCACCATCCGCCCCGGCGACGCCCTGCTGCTCGAACCCAGGTCCGGCTACGTCTACGAAGTGGTCCCCAAGAGCGAGGTCGAGGAACTCGTCCTCGAAGAAGTGCCGGACATCGACTACGACAAGATCGGTGGCCTGGGCGACCAGATCGAGCTGATCCGGGACGCGGTCGAACTCCCCTATCTCCACCCCGACCTCTTCAAGGAACACGAACTGCGGCCGCCGAAGGGCATTCTGCTCTATGGTCCGCCCGGTTGCGGCAAGACGCTCATCGCCAAGGCCGTCGCCAATTCCCTTGCCAAGAAGGTCGCCGAAGTCACCGGCCAGCCGGCCGGCAAGAGCTACTTCCTCAACATCAAGGGTCCCGAGCTCCTCAACAAGTACGTCGGCGAGACCGAGCGGCACATCCGGCTGGTCTTCCAGCGCGCTCGTGAGAAGGCGAGCGAGGGCACTCCCGTCATCGTCTTCTTCGACGAGATGGAATCCCTCTTCCGCACCCGCGGATCCGGGGTCAGCTCGGACGTGGAGAACACCATCGTTCCCCAGCTGCTCGCCGAGATCGACGGTGTCGAGGGCCTGGAGAACGTCATCGTCATCGGCGCCTCCAACCGCGAGGACATGATCGACCCCGCGATCCTGCGCCCCGGCCGCCTCGACGTGAAGATCAAGATTGAGCGTCCGGACGCGGAGGCCGCGAAGGACATCTTCGCGAAGTACCTCACGCCTTCGCTGCCCCTGCACGCGGACGACCTCGCGGAGCACACCGGCTCCAGGGAGGCCGCAGCCCAGGCCATGATCCAGTCCGTCGTCGAGCGGATGTACACCGAGTCCGAGGAGAACCGCTTCCTCGAGGTCACGTACGCCAACGGTGACAAGGAAGTCCTGTACTTCAAGGATTTCAACTCCGGCGCGATGATCCAGAACATCGTCGACCGGGCCAAGAAGATGGCCATCAAGGCCTTCCTCGAACAGGGCCAGAAGGGCCTTCGCGTCTCCCACCTCCTCCAGGCGTGCGTGGACGAGTTCAAGGAGAACGAGGACCTGCCGAACACCACCAACCCGGACGACTGGGCCCGCATCTCCGGCAAGAAGGGCGAGCGGATCGTCTTCATCCGTACGCTCGTCACCGGAAAGCAGGGCGCGGACACCGGCCGTTCCATCGACACGGTGGCGAATACCGGCCAGTACCTGTAGAGCGCGGTCCGGCTGCGAATGCCCGGCCCGGGCATTCGCAGCCGGTTGCTTTTCCGGACAGCTCGCGCGACACCGCGGCAATGACGTGATTGATCTCCCCGTCGGCACAGAGGCGCTCTAGGCTCTTGCGTACCGCCCGGTCGCGCAGTGCGTGGGCGGGCCGTGCACGCGCACCGACAAGCAGCGGTATTTGAGCGCCGCCCCCCGAGGGGAGCGCCGCCGGGCAAGGAGGGCCGCATGACCGTACGTCGAGTAATGGGCATCGAGACGGAGTACGGGATCTCCGTCCCCGGCCACCCCAACGCCAATGCCATGCTCACCTCGTCCCAGATCGTCAACGCCTACGCGGCGGCGATGCACCGGGCGCGCCGCGCCCGGTGGGACTTCGAGGAGGAGAACCCGCTGCGGGACGCGCGGGGTTTCGACCTCGCGCGGGAGTCCGCCGACTCCAGCCAGCTCACCGACGAGGACATCGGCCTCGCCAACGTCATCCTCACCAACGGCGCCCGCCTCTACGTGGACCACGCGCACCCGGAGTACAGCTCCCCGGAGGTCACCAATCCGCGGGACGCCGTCCTCTGGGACAAGGCCGGCGAACGGATCATGGCCGAGGCGGCCGAACGGGCGGCCCAGCTGCCCGGCGCCCAGCCGATCCACCTCTACAAGAACAACACCGACAACAAGGGCGCCTCCTACGGCACGCACGAGAACTACCTGATGAAGCGGGAGACGCCGTTCTCCGACATCGTGCGCCACCTGACCCCGTTCTTCGTCTCCCGCCAGGTGGTCACGGGGGCGGGGCGCGTGGGAATCGGCCAGGACGGCCACGAGCACGGCTTCCAGATCAGCCAGCGCGCCGACTACTTCGAGGTCGAGGTCGGCCTGGAGACCACCCTCAAGCGCCCCATCATCAACACCCGTGACGAGCCCCACTCCGACGCGGAGAAGTACCGCCGGCTCCATGTGATCATCGGCGACGCGAACCTCTCGGAGATCTCCACCTATCTCAAGCTCGGCACCACCGCCCTGGTCCTGTCCATGATCGAGGACGGCTTCATCAACGTGGACCTCGCGGTGGACCAGCCGGTGCGCACCCTGCACCAGGTCTCCCACGACCCGACCCTGAACCACCTCGTCACGCTGCGCAGCGGCCGCACCCTCACGGCGGTCCAGTTGCAGGTGGAGTACTTCGAGCTGGGCCGCAAGTACGTCGAGGAGCGGTACGGGGCGGACGCCGACGAGCAGACCAAGGACGTCCTGGCCCGCTGGGAGGACACCCTCAACCGGCTGGAGAACGACCCGATGAGCCTGTCCGGCGAGCTCGACTGGGTTGCCAAGCGGGAGCTCATGGAGGGCTACCGCCGCCGTGACGACCTGGACTGGGACGCGGCACGCCTGCACCTGGTGGACCTCCAGTACGCCGACGTGAGGGCCGAGAAGGGGCTCTACAACCGTCTGGCGGCCCGCGGGAAGATGCAGCGCCTGCTGGACGAGGGAGAGGTCGAGAAGGCCCGTACGAAGCCTCCGGAGGACACCAGGGCCTATTTCCGGGGCCGCTGCCTGGAGCAGTACGCCGACGACGTGGCCGCGGCCTCCTGGGACTCGGTCATCTTCGATCTGCAGGGTCACGACTCGTTGCAGCGGGTGCCCACCCTGGAGCCGCTGCGCGGGACTCGTGAACACGTCAAGGAGCTCCTGGACCGCTGCCGCACGGCGGAGGAGCTGGTCCAGGTGCTGTCCGGCGGCTGAAAGGGCCGGGATCGGGGAATCATCGGGATGACCCCCGGACGTTGAGGGAAAGTACCGGGCCGATGTCGGAGCCCGTGGGTAGGGTCTGATCAAGTGCTTCGAACCGAGCGGGGTGAGCTATATGGCGACCAAGGACACCGGCGGCGGACAGCAGAAGGCGACGCGTTCCACCGAGGAGGTCGAGGAGCAGGCGCAGGACGCGCAGGCCTCCGAGGACCTCAAGGAGCGCCAGGAGAAGCTGAGCGACGACGTCGACTCGGTCCTGGACGAGATCGATGACGTGCTCGAGGAGAACGCCGAGGACTTCGTGCGTTCGTTCGTCCAAAAGGGCGGACAGTAATTCACAAATGTGAACGCGGGGGAGTGGAAGGCGGTACGCGCGGTACGGGCCCGGTCGGCCCGTACCGCGCGGCCACAAGCGGCACCGCGAGCCGGACAGCTGCCCCCACGGTTCATGTGGATCACCGCCACGGGACGGGTAGGGTCCGTGGCGTAACCGCATCAACTGCAATTCGGCCGTCGGCGAGTTGGGAGACGATCCCGACATCCGGTTCGGGGCCGTCGCTTACCTGGAGGGAAACGCGTGGAAGCCAACACTCGTAGCACCGGGCGTCTACCAGCTGCCTTCCTGACGCCGGGATCCTCTTCGTTCATGGATTTCCTGTCCGACCAGTCCCCGGAGCTGCTCCCGGGCAACCGCAGCCTGCCGCCCCTCCAGGGGGCCGTCGAGGCGCCGCACGGGACGACCATCGTCGCGGTGACGTTCCCCGGCGGGGTGGTCCTGGCCGGTGACCGGCGGGCGACCATGGGCAATGTGATCGCACAGCGCGACATCGAGAAGGTCTTCCCGGCCGACGAGTACTCCTCGGTGGGCATCGCCGGCACGGCCGGACTGGCCGTGGAGATGGTCAAGCTGTTCCAGCTGGAGCTGGAGCACTTCGAGAAGGTCGAGGGCGCCCAGCTCTCCCTGGAGGGCAAGGCGAACCGGCTCTCCACGATGATCCGCAGCAATCTGGGGATGGCCATGCAGGGCCTCGCCGTCGTGCCGCTCTTCGCGGGCTTCGACCTCGACCGCGAGAAGGGCCGGATCTTCTCGTACGACGTGACCGGCGGCCGTTCGGAGGAGCACGGGTACGCGGCCACCGGCTCGGGATCGGTCTTCGCCCGCAGCTCCATGAAGAAGCTCTACCGCGACGACCTGACGGAGCAGGAGGCACTCACCCTGGTCGTGCAGGCGCTGTACGACGCGGCCGACGACGACTCGGCGACCGGCGGCCCGGACGTGGGCCGGCGGATCTATCCGATCGTCACCGTCATCACCGACGAGGGCTACCGGAGGCTGGACGACGCGGAATCCTCCGACATCGCCCGCTCGGTCCTCGAACGCCGGATGGAGCAGCCCGACGGCCCGCGCGCCGCGCTGCTCTGACCGCCGTTCCGCTGCTTCTTCGATGCTCTCGTCACTGACAGAAAGGGACGGATAACCGGTGTCGACGCCGTTCTATGTCTCACCCCAGCAGGCCATGGCCGACCGGGCGGAATACGCCCGGAAGGGCATCGCCCGTGGTCGCAGCCTGGTTGTGCTGCAGTATGCCGACGGCATTGTGTTCGTCGGCGAGAACCCGTCCCGCGCGCTGCACAAGTTCAGCGAGATCTACGACCGGATCGGCTTCGCCGCCGCCGGCAAGTACAACGAGTACGAGAACCTCCGCATCGGCGGTGTGCGCTACGCCGATCTGCGCGGATACACCTACGACCGCGACGACGTGACGGCCCGTGGGCTGGCCAACGTCTACGCGCAGACGCTGGGCACCATCTTCTCCAGCGCGGCCGAGAAGCCGTACGAGGTGGAGCTGGTGGTCGCCGAGGTGGGCACCGAGCCCGAGGGCGACCAGATCTACCGGCTGCCGCACGACGGTTCGATCGTCGACGAGCACGGCTCGGTCGCGGTCGGCGGCAACGCCGAGCAGATCAGCACCTTCCTGGACCAGCGCCACCGGGACGGGATGACGCTCGCCGAGGCGCTCAAGCTGGCGGTGCAGGCGCTGTCGCGCGACCCCAACGGCAGCGAGCGGGAGATCCCCGCCGAGCGGCTGGAGGTCGCGGTCCTGGACCGTACGCGGCCGCAGCAGCGGAAGTTCAAGCGGATCGTCGGGCGGCAGCTGGCCCGGCTGCTGGAGGCGGACGGCGGCTCCGCGCCGACGGACGCCCCCTCCGACACCGAGGACGGGGCCGCCGCGGCCCCGACGGACACCACCGGGTCCGCCGACTCCGGCGGGGACGTGGAGTCCTCCGAGAAGTAGCCCATCGCGGTGATGCCCGCCCCGGTCCGCCTCCCGGCGGGCCGGGGCGCGGTCATGGGCGGACGGGCGCCGAGGAACCGCGGGCGACCAGGCGCACCGGCAGGCTGCCGGGCTCGACCGGCCGGTCGTCCAGGACCGCCAGCAGGGCCGCCATGCCGCGCTCGCCGACCCGCTCGGCGGGCAGCCGCACGGTGGTGAGCTCCGGCTCGACGGCCGTGGCCAGGGTCAGGTCGTCGAAGCCGGTGACCGACAGGTCGCCGGGCACCCGCAGGCCCAGCCTGCGGGCGGCCTTGCAGGCACCCGCGGCGAGGATGTCGTCGTCGCAGACGAGGGCGGTGGGCCGGGGGCCGGGGGCGGCGAGGACCTGCTCGGCCGCCGTACGGCCCGCGTGCACGTCGAGCGCCGCGGTGACGGTCCGCACGGAGGTGCCGGGAGCCGCCCGCAGGGTCTCGTGCAGCGCCCGGCCGCGCACCACGAAGGTCCAGGAGTCGACCGCCGAGGCGAGGTGGACGAAACGGCGGTGGCCGAGGGCGAGCAGGTGCTCCGCCACCTGCCGCATGCCGTCGGCGACGTCGAGATTGACCCGGGCCGCGACCCCGCCGTCCGCCGGGTCGCTGTCGAGCATGACCAGCGGCAGGGCCGCACCGCGCAGCGCGTCCAGGGCACCGGCGGCCATGGAGGAGGCGATCACGCCGTCCAGGGAGGCGCTCGCCGAGGCGAAGGGGTCCCGGGCCGGGCCGGTGCCCTCGGGGGACGGGTAGAGGACGACCCCGAAATCGTGTTCGGCGGCTACCGCGGCGGCCCCCGTGTAGACGCGCGCGAAGAATTCGTTGGTGAGCGCGGGGACGACCAGCAGCGCGGTCCTGGTACGGCCGAGGCGGAGATTGCGGGCGGCGAGATTGGGCCGGTAGCCGAGCCCATGGGCGGTGTGCCGAACGCGCTCCGCGGTGGCCGCGGAGACCCGGCCCCGCCACTTGTCGCCGAGCACGAGGGAGACGGTGGCCTGCGAGACGCCCGCGGCCCGGGCGACGTCGCGGCTGGTGGGCCGGGTCGGTACGGGCTGGGGTGCGCTGGTCACTCGGGCCTCCGGGCCGATCGGGGCAGGCGCTGTGCGGTGGACCTGCGGACTGGGCACATGGTACGTATGAGCCTCGAAGTTATACGTAAAACCTCTGGGTGGCCGAAGAGCGCCCGAGGGAGAGGGGCGACGGACATGGCCGCGGGATATCTGGACATCCTCCGGGCGAAACACGCCGCGCGGCTGCTGGCGGGAACCCTGCTGGGGCGACTGCCGAGCGGGACCGGCCACATCGCGATCGTGCTCTTCACCCGGGCCGAGGGCGGCAGCTACACCCTCGCCGGCGCGCTCGCGGCCGTGTACGGACTGTCCACCGCCGTCGGCCAGCCGCTGCTGGGCCGCGCCGTGGACCTGTACGGCCAGCCGCGCGTCCAGCTCCCGGCCTCGGTGGTCTCGGCGCTGGGCATGGTCCTGCTGGCCGTGGTGGGCCTCGGTTCGCTGCCCCTGGCCTACGGGGCGGTCGTGGTGGCCGGGCTCTTCACACCTCCGCTGGAGGGCGGCCTGCGGGCCCTGTGGCCGAGCGTCCTGGGCGGTGAGGACAGGGTGCACCGGGCGTACGCCATGGACGCCGTCGCCCAGGAGGTCATGTTCACCCTGGGCCCGCTCCTGGTCACGGTGCTGGTCTCGCTCTGGTCGCCCGCCGCCGCCCTGCTCGTCATCAACGTGCTGGGGGTGCTGGGGGCGCTCTCCGTCGTCCTCTCCGAACCGTCCCGCACCTGGCGCTCCGCGCCCCGCGAGGCGCACTGGCTGGGCGCGCTGCGCTCGCCGGGGCTGCTGGTGCTGCTCGGCTCGTTCTTCTTCGTCGGACTGGCGCTGGGCTCGATCACGGTGGCCGGTGTGGCCTACGCCGACGACCACGGCCGCGAGTCGGTGTACGGCTGGCTGATGGCCGCGCTCGGGCTGGGTGCGCTGATCGGCGGCGCGGTGTACGGGGCGCGGCAGTGGGCCGGGGCCCCGGAGCGCCGGCTGCGGGTCATCGTCGCCCTGCTGGCGCTGGGCTACCTGCCGCTGATGCTGACACCGGGCGTGGTCGCCATGACCGCGCTGGCGGCCCTGGCCGGGGTCTTCCTGGCCCCCGCGATCGCCTGCTCGTTCATCGTGGTCGACCGGCACGCCCCGCGGGGCACCGTGACCGAGGCGTTCTCCTGGCTGGTGACGACGTTCGGGGTGGGTGCCGCGGTGGGAACGGCCGTGGCGGGCCCGGCCGTCGAGCTGGGCGGCACGGCGTGGAGTTTCGCCGTCGCTGCGGCCGGTGGAGTGGCGGCACTCCTCGTTCTGCTGACCACCGGACGGGTACTGGCAGTTCCCGGCCGCACCGCAGTTGCGGTACGGGGATCGGAAAATGATCGAAACGGTGCTGTCGAACCCGGTTTCAGCTCAGGCCATCAGGCGTAATGTTCAGTCATGGACCGCCGCATTTTCGGGCTGGAGAACGAGTACGGCGTCACGTGCACGTTCAGGGGACAGCGCCGACTGTCCCCTGACGAAGTGGCGCGCTACCTCTTCCGCCGTGTTGTGTCATGGGGCCGCAGCAGCAATGTCTTTCTGCGGAACGGCGCCCGCCTCTACCTCGACGTGGGATCGCATCCGGAATATGCAACCCCCGAATGCGACAACCTGACCGAACTGGTCACCCACGACAAGGCCGGTGAGCGCATTCTCGAAGGTCTGCTCGTCGACGCCGAACGCCGCCTGCACGAGGAGGGAATCGCGGGCGACGTCTATCTCTTCAAGAACAACACCGACTCCGCGGGGAATTCCTACGGCTGCCACGAGAACTACCTGGTGGCACGACACGGTGAATTCTCCCGGCTCGCGGACATCCTCATTCCCTTCCTCGTCACGAGGCAACTGATCTGCGGCGCGGGCAAGGTGCTGCAGACCCCCCGGGGCGCCGTCTACTGCGTCAGCCAGCGTGCCGAGCACATCTGGGAGGGCGTCAGTTCCGCGACGACGCGTTCCCGTCCGATCATCAACACACGTGACGAACCGCACGCGGACGCGGAGCGGTACCGCCGCCTCCACGTCATCGTCGGTGACTCCAACATGTCCGAGACGACCATGCTGCTCAAGGTCGGCGCGACCGACCTGGTGCTCCGCATGATCGAAGCGGGCACGGTGATGCGGGACCTGACGCTGGAGAACCCGATCCGGGCGATCCGCGAGGTCAGCCACGACACCACCGGGCAGCGCAAGGTGCGCCTGGCCAGCGGCCGCGAGGCGTCGGCCATCGAGGTGCAGCGCGAGTACTACGAGAAGGCCGTCGACTTCGTCGACCGCCGCGGCATCCGCACCGGGACGGTCGCCCGGGTGCTGGAGCTCTGGGGCCGTACGCTCGACGCGGTCGAGGCCGAGGACCTCGACCGGATCGAGACCGAGATCGACTGGGTGATGAAGTACAAGCTCATCGAGCGGTACCGGGCCAAGCACAACATGACCATGTCGCACCCACGGGTCGCCCAGATAGACCTCGCGTACCATGACATCCACCGTCGTCGCGGCCTGTACTACCTGCTGGAACGCAAGGGGCAGGCCGCCCGCGTCTGCAACGACCTGAAGATCTTCGAGGGCAAGTCCGTGCCCCCGCAGACGACCAGGGCGCGGCTGCGCGGCGACTTCATCCGCAGGGCGCAGGAACAGCGGCGGGACTTCACCGTCGACTGGGTGCACCTCAAGCTCAACGACCAGGCGCAGCGCACCGTGTTGTGCAAGGACCCGTTCCGTTCGGTGGACGACCGTGTCGAGAAGCTGATCGCGGGTATGTGACCCGGCGCGGGAGAAGCCCGGCCGACGACGCGACGCAGGGCCCCGTGCGTTCCTCGTACGGGGCCCCGCGTACGCCCTAGAGTGGCGGGGACCCAACCCATCGTGCCGTCTGAGATCTGAGGAACCAGTGCGCCGACTTGCCGGCCTTCTCGTCGTACCCCTGTTGCTGCTGGCAGCGGGCTGCGGCGACGAGAAGGGCTCCGCTTCCGATTCCGTTTCCGCCTCCGCCCCGTCGAAGGACGGCTTCCCCGCGATCACCGCAGGTGCGAAGTTCGGGGAGAAGCCCACCCTGGCCAAGGGCACGGGCAACCCGCCCAAGGAGCTGAAGACCAGAGTCGTCAGCGAGGGCGACGGCGCCACGCTCAAGAACGGCGACGCGATCCAGGTCAATTACCTCGGCCAGTCCTGGGACTCCGACAAGCCGTTCGACAACAGTTTCGACCGCAAGCAGCCGTTCGACCTGACCCTCGGCGCCGGCATGGTCATCCAGGGCTGGGACAAGGGCCTCGTCGGCCAGAAGGTCGGCAGCCGGGTCCAGCTGGTCATCCCGCCGGACCTCGGTTACGGCGCCCAGGGGCAGGGCAGCGACATCAAGCCCAACGCCACGCTCGTCTTCGTCGTCGACGTCCTGAAGGCGACGCAGATCCCGGCCTCCGCCAAGGGCACCGAGGTCGCCCAGGACGACATCGACCTCCCGAAGGTCGGCACCAACACGGACGGCAAGGCGCCCAAGGTCACCATCCCGACCAAGAGCGACCCGCCGAAGAAGCTGGTCTCCACCTATGTCCTGGAGTCCGAGGGCGAGGTCGTGAAGGACACCGACAGCGTCGTCGTGAACTACGTCGGACTGACGTGGAAGGACGGCAAGACCTTCGACAGCACCTACGCGGCGGGCAAGACGCAGACCTTCCCGCTCGCCCAGGTCACCCTGAAGGGCCTGAAGGACGGGCTGGTCGGCAAGAAGATCGGCAGCCGGGTGCTGCTCGTCATCCCGCCGGACCAGGGCTTCGGCGACAAGGCCCAGCAGACCATCCCCGCCAAGTCCACGCTGGTCTTCGCGGTGGACCTGCTGGCGAAGATGTAAGACTGTCCCGGTTGCCCAGTTCATCATCAAGAGGAGCAAGTCAGTGAGCATCGAGAAGCCCGAGATCGACTTCCCGGGTGGCGAGCCGCCGGCCGAGCTGGAGATCAAGGACATCTGGGAGGGCGACGGCGCGGTCGCCAAGGCGGGCGACTCCGTCTCCGTGCACTACGTCGGTGTGGCCTTCTCCACCGGTGAGGAGTTCGACGCCTCCTGGAACCGCGGCGCCCCGCTGCAGTTCCAGCTCGGTGCCGGTCAGGTCATCGCCGGCTGGGACCAGGGCGTGCAGGGCATGAAGGTCGGCGGCCGTCGCCAGCTGACCATCCCCGCGCACCTCGCGTACGGCGACCGCGGCGCCGGCGGCGGCCGCATCGCGCCCGGCGAGACGCTGATCTTCGTCTGCGACCTGGTCGCCGTCTGATCCGCATCCGTGCGATGCGAGGGCCCGTGCCATCAGGCACGGGCCCTCGCTTTTGCCCGGACAGCGCGGAGCGGTACGGTCGACCGTCGTAGAGCGAAACAGAAAGGGCGCCGATGGCGATTGCCAAGGCCGAGCGGCTGATGAACCTGGCGCTGTGCCTGCTGGGGACCCGCCGCCCGCTCAGCAAGCGCGAGCTGCGCGGGTCCATCGAGGCCTACCTGGAAGCGGGCTCCGACGACGCCTTCAACCGGATGTTCGAGCGCGACAAGGACGATCTGCGCGAGCTCGGTCTGGTCATCGAGACCGTGGAGAACCTGGACGGCGACATCGGCTACCTCGCCCGCCGCGACAGCAACCGGCTGCCCCCGATCACGTTGGACGCCGAGGAGGCCGCCGCGCTCGGACTGGCCGCCAAGGTCTGGCAGCAGGCCCGGCTGGCCGGCGCCGCCAGCGGTGCGCTGCAGAAGCTGCGGGCCGCCGGCATGCCGGAGACCGAGGAGACGTACGAGGTGCACAGCGCCCTCGAACCGCGCATCCCCGTCCACGAGGCCGCCTTCGAACCGCTGATGCTGGCCTGCCGGGACCGCCGCCCGGTGGTCTTCGACTACCGCAAGGGCAACGCGGCCCGCTCCGAACAGCGCCACGTCGAACCGTGGACGCTGGAGTGCTGGCGCGGCCACTGGTACCTGGCCGGCTGGGACCGCGACCGCGGGGCCGAGCGGGTGTTCCGGCTTTCCCGGATCACCGGCCGGGTCCGCTCCCGGGCCGGGGCGTTCACCAGGGAGGTGCCCGACGTGGTGACCGTCCGCGAGACCGTCGAGAGCTGGGCGGGGGAGACGGCCACCAGGACCGCGCTGATCAGGCTGCGCACCGGAGCCGGCTACCCGCTGCGCTCGCGCGCCGTGTCGGTCCGGGAACTCGGGAACGGGTGGGACGAGTTGGAGATTCCGTACGGACACGGCCTGGACGCCTGGCTCGTCGAGTTCGGCCCGGACGTGGTCGTGGAGGAACCCGCCGATCTGCGGGCCGACGTGGTGGAGCGGCTGCGCGCCGTGGCCGAGGACTGAGAGGGAGGAGCGTACTCATGGCGACGAACGCGATCGACCAGACCCGCCGGATGCTCTCCCTGGTGACGTACCTGCGCGAGCGTCCCGGCGCCCACGTCCAGGACGTGGCCCGCGCCTTCGGGATCACCGAGGACGAGCTGATCTCGGACCTCGACGTGCTGCCCATGTGCGGGACGAGCTTCCGCGGCGGGGACCTGCTGGACATCGACACCGACGGCGAGCGCATCTGGTGGCACAACCCGGACGACGTCGCCGCGCCGCTGCGGCTCGCCGCCGACGAGGCGACGGCGCTCCTGGTGGCCGCCCGCGCCGTGGCCACCCTGCCCGGACTGCGCGAGAGCGACCGGCAGGCGCTGCTGCGGGCCACCGCGAAGCTGGAGACCGCGGCCGGTGAGACGGGCGCGGCGAGCTCCCGGCTCTCGGTCACCTTCGAGTCGGAGGGCGGTGTCTTCGCCGACGTCGACCGGGCGATCTCCGAGCGCCGCCGGCTCTGGCTGCGCTACTACTCGCCCGCCCGCGACGAACTCACCGAGCGCGAGGTGGACCCGATCCGGCTGTTCGCCGTGGGCCACACGTACATGGAGGCCTGGTGCCGGTCCTCCGAGGACCGGCGCACCTTCCGGCTCGACCGGGTGGCCGAGATCCGACTCCTCGACGAACCGGCCGCGCCGCCCGAGCTCGAACTGCGGGACCTGTCCGAAGGGCTCGTCCACCCGGCGGCCGAGGACCCCGAGGTCGTGGTCGAGGTGGGCCCCGGCGGACGGTGGGTCGCCGAGTACTACCCGCACGACAGCGCGCAGGAACTGCCCGACGGCGGGCTGTGCATCACCCTGCGCACCCCCGATCCGGCCTCGCTGCGCAGGCTCGCGCTGCGGCTGGGCGGGGAGGGCCGCATCGTCTCCCCGCCGGAGCTGGCGCGGAGCGCGCGGGAGGCGGCCCGGGCGGCGCTCGCCGCGTACGACGGCCCGGTCTGAGCGGATACCGAGGAAACATGAGTCAAATGTCCGTGGTGTCGGACGTGCCGACCGTGGTGGTGCCCGAGTCCGTCCGGTTCAGGGCCGCCTGCCCGGACTGCCGCGAACGGTTCGAGCTGGCGGCGGGCGCCCTGCGCCTGGCCGTCGGCGCCAGCCGCCGCACGACGTTCTACTCCTTCACCTGCCCCCGGTGCGGCACGGCCGTGCGCAAGCCCGCGGGGGAGCGGATAGTCGAACTCCTCACCGGCGGCGGGGTCCGGACGCTGCGCCTCCACACCGGCCTCCGGCCCTAGGACGTGTTTCGAACGACCCCGGCGCGCTCTCCCGCATCCGTCACCGGAACCGCATCCGTCACCGGAACGCCTCCCGCCGCACCGGCCCCGAGGCTCCACCCCCTAGACACATCGAGGCTCCGCGCATGTTCTGGCCCATGCTCGCCATCGCCCTGGGATTTCTCGGCATCGCCGTCCTCGGCGTGCTGGCCGTCAAGGTCTTCGTCGAGGCCCAGCGCCTCGGCCGCCAGGTGACGCTGACCACCCAGCGCATCAACCGGGCCGCGGAGGACCTCGAAAGGGCGGCGACCGACCTGGCTGCCACCGGCGAGGCACTGCGCTGACGGACCCCCCGCCCAGTGCGCCTCGGGGCCCCGATCGGCTCGTGAGCAGGGGGAATGGATCGGGGCAGGCGTGGCCTCCAGTTTCCCGGGCCGGAGGGGTACGCTGCTGAAGCGGCCCGGAGAGCGAGGCATGGGCCGTAACCGCAAGGATGCGCGGGTATTGCCCTGCGTTTACTCCTGCGGGATACGATCGCTGACAGTACGAAGGTCGGACGTCCGGTCCGAGGTTCGATCCGCCCGCCCCTGCTGCCTCGGTGAGAAGGTACACGCATATGTTCGGAAAGCTTGGCGCTCCCGAGTTCATCCTGATTCTCGTCGTCATCATTCTGCTGTTCGGCGCGAAGAAGCTTCCTGACATGGCTCGCTCGCTCGGCAAGTCGGCCCGCATCCTCAAGAGCGAGGCCAAGGCGATGAAGTCCGAGGGCGCACCGTCGGCGACCCCGGCCGAGCCGGCCGCCAACGACGCGGCCCAGGACCAGGCCGCCCAGCGCACGATCAAGGCCGCCCCCGGTGACGTGACCAGCTCGCGTCCGGTCGGGGAGCCGACCGACTCGACCAAGCGCTGACAAGAAACGGGCCGACGCAGGCGCCCTGATCGTGAGGGCCTGCTGCACGAGATGAGGACGTGGGTTGCTCAAGTCTGCCCGCAAGCAGGAGACGGACCCAGAGGGCCGCATGCCCCTGGTGGAGCACCTGCGTGAGCTGCGTAACCGGCTGGCCAAGGGGCTGCTCGGGATCGTCGTCGTCACGATCGTTGCCGCGTTCTTCTACAAGGAGATCGTCGAGGTCTTCACCGACCCCGTGCTGAAGGCGGTCGGTTGTGAATCCAGCTTCGCCGAACTCTCGCAGAAGGAGGACGGTACCTGTGCGCGTATCGTCCTGAACGGTCTGATCACCCCCTTCACCCTCGCCCTCAAGGTCTCCTTGATGGCGGGTCTCGCCCTGTCCTCGCCGCTCTGGCTCTACCAGCTGTGGGCGTTCGTCGCGCCGGGGCTGCACAAGCACGAGAAGAAGTACTCCCTCGCCTTCGTCGGCGCGGGCTTCCCGCTCTTTCTCGCGGGTGGTTTCTTCGCGTACACCACCCTGCCCACGATGTCCCGGGTGCTGCTGGAGTTCTCTCCGGCCGACCTCGACAACCAGCTGCCGCTGGACGAACTGCTGGACCTGATCACACGCATGGTCGTGGTCTTCGGTCTCTCCTTCGAACTTCCCCTGCTGCTCGTCATGCTGAACCTGGGCGGGGTCATCACCGGCAAGCGGATGCTGGGTTGGTGGCGGGGCATGATCATGGGCATCACGCTCTTCTCCGCGCTGGCCACCCCCAGCACGGACCCGGTGAGCATGCTGATGCTCGCCGTACCGATCTGGGCGCTCTACTTCGTGGCCACGGCGATCGCCCTCCTCAACGACCGCCGCAAGGCGCGGATCGCGGCGGCGGGCCCGGCTGACGACGAGGCCTCGGCCCTGGACCTCACTCCCGAGGACATCGGCGAGATCGAACCGGTCTCGTCCCCCCGGTCGCTGCCCTCGCAGGCGAACTCGGACCGGGACCGGCTGAACGGTTACGACGACATCACCTGACCTTGTAAGGTCCCCGGGTGACCAGCGAGATCACCCTTTTCGTCAATCCCACCGCGGGAAGCGGCCGGGGCGCGCATGCCGCGCAGCCGGCCGCTTCCGCGTTGCGGGACGCCGGATTCTCCGTGCGCACGGTTCTCGGCGAGGACGCCGACGACGCCCTGCGAAGGGCCCGCGGGGCCGTCGCGGCCGGGACCGGCGCACTGGTCGCGGTGGGCGGGGACGGCATGATGTCCCTCGCCCTGCAGGCCGTCGCCGGAACGCGGACCCCGCTCGGGATCGTCGCCGTCGGCACCGGGAACGACTTCGCGCGCGCGCTCGGGACGCCGATACGCGACCCGTCCGCCGCCGGGCGGCTGGCGGCCGACCTGCTCAAGGGCGGTGCCGCGCGCGAGATCGACCTCGGCCGGGTCGGCGGGCGGTGGTTCGGTTCCGTACTCGCCTCCGGCTTCGACTCCCGGGTCAACGACCGCGGCAACCGGATGCGCTGGGTCGGCGGCCGGTTCAAGTACGACCTCGCGATCCTCGCCGAACTCGCCGCATTCAGGCCCATCCCGTACGAGATCGCGCTGGACGGCGGCCCCGTGCGGGAGATCGAGGCCACCCTCGTCGCCGTGGGCAACGGCTCGACGTACGGCGGGGGCATGCGGATCTGCGCGGACGCCGTCCTGGACGACGGGCTGTTCGACGTGACCGTCGTCGGGAACTGCAGCCGCACCACCCTGCTCAAGGTCTTCCCCCGCGTCTACAAGGGAACGCACCTCGACCACCCCGCGGTCACCGTGCACCGGGTCTCCTCCATCGAGCTGGCCGCGGCGGGTGTCACTGCGTACGCGGACGGTGAACAGCTCGGGGCGCTGCCGCTCACCGCGCACTGCGTGCCGGGCGCGGTACGGGTGCTCGCGCCGGGTCCCTCCGGAGGGATTTAAAGATCGCGCCTGCTGTCAGAGGTGGCGGGTAGGCTCGAAAGCACGATGACAGAGGACCTCTCACCAGCTGAGCTATACCAGGCTTCTCGGATCCGTGCCGCCGAGCAGGCCACCGCACTCGCGCCCTTCCGTGAGCTGTACGAATTCGATCTGGACCCCTACCAGATCGAGGCCTGTGAGGCCCTGGAGGCCGGCAAGGGCGTACTCGTCGCCGCCCCGACGGGGTCGGGCAAGACGATCGTCGGTGAATTCGCCGTGCACCTCGCCCTCGCGCAGGGCCGGAAGTGCTTCTACACCACGCCCATCAAGGCCCTGTCCAACCAGAAGTTCACCGATCTGGTCAAGCGGTACGGACCGGACAAGGTCGGTCTGCTGACGGGGGACAACAGCGTCAACGCCGATGCCCCGGTGGTCGTCATGACCACCGAGGTGCTGCGGAACATGCTGTACGCGGGCTCGCAGGCGCTGCGCGGCCTGGGCCACGTGGTGATGGACGAGGTGCACTACCTCTCCGACCGCTTCCGGGGCGCCGTCTGGGAGGAAGTGATCATTCACCTCCCGGACTCCGTGACCCTGGTGTCGCTGTCGGCGACGGTGTCCAACGCCGAGGAGTTCGGCGACTGGCTGGACACCGTCCGTGGTGACACCCAGGTGATCGTCTCCGAGCACCGGCCCGTGCCGCTCTGGCAGCACGTGCTGGCGGGCCGCCGGATGTACGACCTCTTCGAGGAGGAGACCGACCACGGCGGCCGGGGCACCGGACGCCGCGAGGTCAATCCCGATCTCGTCCGGCTGGCCCGGATGGAGAACCAGCGGGGGTACAACCCGCGCGAGCGCCGCCGCGGCAAGATGGTGCGCGAGGCGGACCGGGAGCGCGAGCGGCGCCAGCGCAGCCGGATCTGGACCCCGGCCAGGCCCGAGGTCATCGACCGGCTGGACGCCGAAGGGCTGCTCCCCGCCATCACGTTCATCTTCAGCCGGGCCGGCTGCGAGGCCGCCGTGCAGCAGTGCCTGCACGCCGGACTGCGGCTCAACGACGAGGAGAAGCGGCGGCTGGTCCGCGAGATCGTCGAGGAGCGGACGGCGTCCATCCCCGGCGAGGACCTCCATGTCCTGGGCTACTACGAGTGGCTCGAAGGGCTGGAACGGGGCATCGCCGCCCACCACGCGGGCATGCTGCCGACGTTCAAGGAAGTCGTCGAGGAACTCTTCGTGCGCGGGCTGGTCAAGGCCGTCTTCGCCACGGAGACCCTCGCCCTCGGCATCAACATGCCCGCGCGTTCGGTGGTGCTGGAGAAGCTCGTCAAGTGGAACGGTGAGCAGCACGCCGACATCACCCCCGGCGAGTACACCCAGCTGACCGGGCGGGCCGGGCGCCGCGGCATCGACGTCGAGGGGCACGCCGTGGTGCTCTGGCAGCGCGGCATGGACCCGGGGGCGCTGGCCGGACTGGCGGGCACCCGCACGTACCCGTTGCGCTCCAGCTTCCGGCCCTCGTACAACATGGCCGTCAACCTGGTGCAGCAGTTCGGGCGGCACCGCTCGCGCGAGCTGCTGGAGACCTCCTTCGCGCAGTTCCAGGCGGACCGGTCGGTGGTCGGCATCTCCCGCCAGGTCCAGAAGAACGAGGAGGGGCTGGCGGGCTACCGGGAGGGCATGACCTGCCACCTCGGTGACTTCGAGGAGTACGCGCGGCTGCGCCGCGACCTCAAGGACCGGGAGACGGAACTGGCCAAGCAGGGCGCGGTGCAGCGGCGGGCGGCCGCGGCGGCGTCGCTGGAGAAGCTCAAGCCCGGTGACATCATCCACGTGCCCACCGGCAAGTTCGCCGGGCTGGCCCTGGTCCTCGACCCGGGACTGCCCGCCGGGCGCACCAACGGGCACGGCCATCGCGGGCTCGAATACCACGACGGGCCGAGGCCGTTGGTGCTGACGGCCGAGCGGCAGGTCAAGCGGCTCGCCTCGATCGACTTCCCGGTGCCGGTGGAGGCGCTGGAGCGGATGCGGGTGCCGAAGTCGTTCAACCCGCGTTCGCCGCAGTCGCGTCGGGACCTGGCCTCCGCGCTGCGGGCCAAGGCCGGACACATCGTGCCGGAGCGGCACCGCAAGGGGCGGTCCGTGGCGGCCGACGACCGGGAGATCGCCCGCTACCGGGCGGAGCTGCGGGCGCACCCCTGCCACGGCTGCGCCGAGCGCGAGGACCACGCGCGGTGGGCCGAGCGCTACCACCGACTGCAGCGCGACACGAGGCAGTTGGAGCGGCGGATCGAGGGGCGGACGAACACCATCGCCCGCACCTTCGACCGGATCGTCGCGCTGCTCACCGAGCTCGACTACCTCCGGGGCAACGAGGTCACCGAGCACGGGCGCCGCCTCGCGCGGCTCTACGGCGAGCTGGACCTGCTGGCGAGCGAATGCCTGCGGGCCGGGGTGTGGGAGGGCCTGAACCCCGCCGAACTCGCGGCGTGCGTGTCGGCGTTGGTGTTCGAGGCACGGCAGGCCGACGACGCGGTGGCACCCAAGCTGCCGTCGGGACCGGCGAAGACCGCGCTGGGCGAGATGGTCCGGATCTGGGGCCGGCTCGACGCCCTGGAGGAGGAATTCAAGATCAACCAGGCGGAGGGGGTCGGACAGCGCGAGCCCGACCTGGGGTTCGCCTGGGCGGTCTACATGTGGGCCTCGGGGCGGACGCTGGACGAAGTGCTCGGCGAGGCGGACATGCCGGCGGGGGACTTCGTGCGGTGGTGCAAGCAGGTGATCGACGTGCTGGGGCAGATCGCGGCTGCGGCGCCGAGGGAGGGGAGTTCCGTGGCGCGCAGCGCGCACAAGGCGGTGGACGCGGTGCTGCGGGGGGTCGTGGCGTACAGCTCCGTGGGGTGAGGTCTCCCCGCGGGGCGGGGCCCGTTTCCGGGGGTTCGTTTCCGCGGGGTTCGTTTTGCGGGGTTTGCTTCGTGGGGTTCGTTTCATGGGGCTCGCTTCGTGAGGCCCGTTCCGCGGGTGCCGGGTGGGGAGTGCCGGACGGGCCGGGGTGTTCTGTGGGCCCCGGGGCCGCACGGCCGTCGACCGGTCCGCTTCGCGCGGGCCGGTCGACGGTCCCTGCTCCGGCCGGTTGCCGCTCCGGCCGGTTCCCATTTCGGCTTTCGGCTTTTGGGCGGATCCCGTTTCAGGCGGTGCGTTTGCCTGTCTTCATGGACACGCCCGCACAGGCCAGTCCCAGCAGCACGGTCAGGCCGCCGATGATGACGTTGTTGAGGATGATGCCGAGGTCGGGACTGCTGCCGACGATCCACGTCGAGATGATCATCCAGGCCCCCATGGCGCAGATGGCCCAGCTCAGGCCGTACATGCGCTCGGGCATGACGGTGAACCCGAGCCCCAGGGCGGCGATCGCGAGACCCATGATCAGGTTGTGCGTCGCGAGCGTGGACTGACTTGCCGTGAAGTGGAGCACCGACGGCGATATGGCGCAGTAGAGGCCGACGAGGAACACCGGCGCGTCCACCAGGGCCACGTCGCGGCCACCGAGCACGCGGGCATAGCGATCGCGCATTTCGGAGACATCGGGGTGACTGGCCATGTCACGGCCGGTGTGCGAGATGTTTGACATGGGGTTCGTCTCCTTCCCTCGTGCAGCACCGCCCCCACATGCCGTGTGGATGAGCGGCCTACTCTGTCATTCTGCCCTTATATGTCCCTTATGTGTAGGTTCGGGGCCGGTGAATGTCTGCGGGAACCGCGCGGGGCGGCCCCATCCAGTCGTCGGGCCAGGGCCACCAGGTCGGCGGTCCCCAGCACCCGGCCCCCGTACCCCGGCAGCGGTACGTGCAGGGGCTCCGTCCAGCGGGACGGGATCGCCCCGAAGCCGTGCACGGCGCCCGCCAGACCGCCGGTCACCGCCGCGACCGTGTCGGTGTCGCCGCCCGCATCGACGGCGACGGCCAGGGCCTCCTCGTACGTGCGGGTGGTGCGCAGCGCCCAGAGCGCGGTGCCCAGGCAGGGCCACACCGCGCCGTTGAACTCCGTCGCCGCGTCCGGGTGCCAGTCCGGCGCCAGGACGACGGCCCAGCGCTCGCGGTGGTCCTCGTGCACCAGGTCCAGGGCGGCGGGGACGGCCCCGAGCGGATCGCCCCCGTCGAGCGCCACCCGGATCAGCTCGTGGAGCACGGCGGTGCCCTCCCAGGCGGCCCGGTCGCCATGGGTCAGCGCGGCGATCCGGCGTGCCGCGTCCATGGTCGCCGCTCGTCCCCGGGCCGCGAAGTACACGGCGGAGCCGGCTGCCCGCATCAGTGAACCGTTGCCCGCCGCTCGCCCGTTGACCTGGAAGTGCAGTGCGGCGGCGAGGTCCCAGGGGGCACCGTCCGTCAGGACCTGCTCGGTCTGCAGTCCGATGTCCTTGGGCCCGGCCGCCGCCCACCGGCGGAACCGGTCGAACATGTCGGGGAGGTCGAGCCCGCCGCGCTCCAGCAGGGACTCCGCGACCAGAACAGCCATCTGGGTGTCGTCCGTGGCCTCGCCCGGCTCCCAGCCGCCGCCCCCGCACATCGTGCCCACGCCGTCCGGGAAGCGGGCCGTGTACACACCGGCGGGGCCGAACTCGAACGGTGCTCCGAGCGCGTCGCCCACCGCCGATCCGACGACGGTGCCCGCCACCCGGTCGTGCCGGTCCGTCCTGCTCACAGGATTCATCCGGCCAGGGTATTCATCCGGCCGGGGTGCGGACGGCGGCCCGGTCAGGGGCTCCGTTCCCGGTACGGGCGCTCGGCCCCCGTACCGCCCGCAGGACCAGGAAGATCAGCAGGCCGAACGGCGACAGCAGGATCGTCAGCACCAGCAGCGGGCCCATCACCCACGGGGAGATCCCCAGCCGGCGCCCTTCCAGGAACATCCACTGGCCCAGCAGCAGATCCCAGGCGATCACCTGGGCCCAGATCGCCCCGGCCCCGTTCGCCAGGGCCGTCAGGTCGCGGAAGGTGTCGATGTCGGGGCTGCGCACCGCGTCCCAGAGTTCGGGGAGGACGGGCACCGCCATGATCAGGTAGACCGCCAGCACCGGCAGCACGGTGAGCGGGGAGGCGGCGACGCGGGCCGTGAGGCGCAGGCCGGGCGCCAGGATCATGAGCAGCCAGAAGGGGGCCGCCAGGAGGAACGAGATCTCGAAGAGCGCACCGGTCATGCCACGAGCTCCTTCGTTTCCGCGGGATCGGACTTCGGGTGGGGGTCGGACTTCGGGTCGGGATCGGGGTTCGAGCCGGGGCCGTGCTCCGGGGCGTGGCCGGACCGCGGCCCCGGCCGTCGGTCCGCGCGGGGCGTCCGCAGGGCGAGCAGGCCGCCGGTGGCGGTTGCCGCCACGAGCAGGGCGGCGGCGCCGAGCGTCGCGCCGTCCGGGTGGATCAGCGGCCGGCCGCGCAGCGCCTGCCAGGTGACGAGCGCGACGAGTGCCGCGTACGACCCCGAGGCGACCAGCACCAGCCGCAGCCGGACCCGCGGATCGCGCAGCCGCGCGAAACGCGGGGCGAGGGACATCAGGACGAGCAGGAGGAGCGGCAGCAGCTGGAGCGCGTGCATCCCGACGAAGTGCGGTATGCGCAGGTCGCCGCCGGTGGTGGACCAGCCGGTGAGCGGCATCGACGGGCCGCCGTCCGGTACGCCGACGGCGTGGGCGCCGATCACGTCGGCGGTGTCCAGGTTTCCGGCCGCCCGCTGCTCGGGGGTGGGCTGTGTCATCAGGAAACCGAACGCGGCGCCCACCAGGGCGAGGAGCACGCCCGAACGTATCGCCCAGGCGGCGGCGCGGTCGGCCATGCGGGTGCGCAGCAGCAGGACCGCGATGACCAGCGTGCCGGTCCACAGGACGACGACCGTGACGGCCATCGCGTTGAACAACGCCTCGTCGAACGGGGTGGCGTGGTTGAAGTGGCTGCGCTTCCCGCGGATCACCTGGCCGGTGATGATCGCCATCTCGGCCAGACAGGCCGCCGCGACCACCGTGCCCGCCCACCAGCCGACCCGTCGGCCGCGGGTGACCAGCGTCAGCATCCAGGCGAGCGCGAGCGCGTACACGACGAACGAGGTCGCGAACTTGAACGGCTTGGACCATATCGCCGTGCCCGCGAGGACCCGGTCGTCGGCCACCAGCCCCACGGCCGAGACGACCGTCATGACGGTCATCGCCGCGGCGAAGAGCATCAACGGCCGGTGCCAGGAACGCCAGGAGGGCAGGAGCGGGGCGGATGAGAACCGGGAAGGCATGGGACCCCCAAAGGATTATGGATAGTGGCACTCGCCGCTATCCGGTAGTGGAACTATCTATGATGGCTCCGGGGGTTGGCAAGCGCGGAAGGGTGTGAACACGCGGTGCGCATCGGAGAGTTGAGCCACAGGTCCGGGGTCCCGGTACCGACGATCAAGTTCTACGTACGGGAAGGGCTGCTGCCGGCCGGGCGGTTGACCAGCCCGAACCAGGCCAGTTACGACGAGGGGCACGAGCGCAGGCTGCGGCTGATCCGTGCCCTGCTGGACGTCGGCGGGCTCTCGCTGGCGGCCATCGGCGAGGTGCTGCGGGTGGTCGACGACCCCGAGCGGCCGGTGCACAAGGTGCTGGGCTGCACGGTGAAGCGCCTCGGCCAGCCGGCGGGCGACGATCCCGGGCCCGAGCTGGACGAGGCCCGCGACGAGGTGGCGGAACTGGTGGAACGGCGCGGTTGGCGGGCGGACGCGGAGGGGCCGGCCGGTGAGTCCCTGGCCGAGGTGATCGTCGCGCTGCGACGGGCCGGGCACGGCGGATTCGTCGAACTGCTCGACGTCTATGCGGCGGCGGCCGAACCGGTCGCGCGGGCCGACCTCGACTACGTGGGGCGCCGGGCGGCGCGCGAGGACCTGGTGGAGAGCGTGGTCGTGGGCACGGTGCTGGGGGAGGCGATGTTCGGCGCGCTGCGGCGGCTCGCGCACGTGGACGCCTCGGCGCGCGCGTACGAGAACGGGGGTGGCGCGGACGGTGAAGGCGTCGGTGCAGGCGATGCGGAGGGGGCGAGTGACGCGGGTGATGCAGGCGGTGCGAGGGACGGTGCAGGTGGCGCGGGAACGGGAGCGGCTGCCGAGGGCTGACTGCTTGTCCCGGCGGCGGCCCCATGCACGTGCGCCCCGGCCGGGGCCGGGGCGCACGAGGGTGACGGGGCCGGGACCTGCCCGGTCCCGGCCCGGGGGAGGGGCCTAAGCGGCGCCCTCCTGCTCGCGCTCCACCTGCTCGTTCCACTCGCGCTTGACCGAGCGCCAGGCGTCGTCGTTCTGGCCGAGCCGCCAGTAGCCCGATATCGACAGCCGGGAGAGCGGGATCTTGCGGTCCAGGCGCAGGTGGCGCCGGATCTCCTTCACGAAACCGGCCTCGCCGTGGACGAACGCCTGGACGTCGCCCGCCGGGAACTCCAGCTCCTGCACGGCCGCGACCAGCGCCTCGCCGACCGGCCGCTCCCCGCGGTGCAGCCAGGTCACCCCGACGCCCTCGGGCGTCACGATCTTCTGCTCCTCCGTGGCGTCCGCCACCTCGACGAAGGCGTGCACCACCGCACCCGCGGGCATCTGCTCCAGCGCCGCCGCGACGGCCGGCAGGGCGCTCTCGTCGCCCACCAGGAGGTGCCAGTCGGCCGAGGCGTCCGGGGCGTAGCCCCCGCCCGGGCCCAGGAAGGTCACCTGCTCGCCCGGAGTGGCCCGCACCGCCCAGGGGCCGGCGAGCCCCTCGTCGCCGTGGACCACGAAGTCGATCGCCAGCTCGCGGGCGGCCGGGTCCCAGGACCGCACCGTGTACGTGCGGGTCGTGGGCCACAGCTCCCGCGGCTGCTCCTCGCGGATGCGGGCCATGTCGAAGGGGTGCGGGTAGTCGGCGCCCTCGGGGGCGAAGCAGATCTTGACGTAATGGTCGGTGCATCCGGCGAGCTCGAAGTCGGCGAGACCCTCGCCGCCGAACACCACGCGCACCATGTGCGGTGTGATCTGCTCGGTGCGCAGCACCTGGGCCCCCTGCGCCTTGGGTGCCTGCCGCGCCGGTCGCTCTGCCACGAGGTTCTCCCTGCTCCGATTACTTAGGTTTACCTAACCTAACACCTCATCCGTGCAGAGTGGAGAGCAGGCGCTGCAGCGAACCCCCCAGCCCCCACCGCTTCGCGAGGTCCTCCAGCGCGGCGGGGTCGCGCGGCGCGGCGGGCAGTGCGGGGTCGAACTCCGGCAGGGGCACGTCGCCCGCGACCCGGACCACCTTCGGCGCGACGGCCACGTACTCCCGCGCCTCGTCGAGCCGCCTGCGTTGCGACGGGGTCAGCGCCGAGCCCGGGTCGTCGACGGCGGCCATGACCCCGGCCAGATCGCCGAAGGCGTCCAGCAGCTTCGCCGCGGTCTTCTCGCCGATACCCGGGACGCCCGGCAGCCCGTCGCTCGGGTCGCCGCGCAGCAGGGCCAGGTCCGCGTACCCGGAGCCGTCCACCCCGTACTTCTCCCGCAGCCACGCCCCGTCCGTCGGCTGGAGCGAGCCGACCCCCTTCAGCGGGTAGAGCACCCGCACCCCGCGGGCGTCGTCGACCAGCTGGTAGAGGTCGCGGTCGCCGGTGACGATGTCCACGGGCCCGGTGGCCCGGCCGGTGAGCGTGCCGATCACGTCGTCCGCCTCGTAGCCCGCGACGCCGACCCGGGCGATGCCCAGGGCGTCGAGCACGTCCTCGATCACCGGCACCTGCGGGGCCAGGGTGTCGGGGGTCTCCTCCTCGTCGGGCAGGCCCCCGGCGGTCTCCGTCGCGACCCGGTGCGCCTTGTACGAGGGGATCAGCTCGACCCGCCAGTGCGGCCGCCAGTCGGCGTCCATGCAGGCGACCAGGTCGTCCGGCCGGTGGTCCTGCACCAGGCGGGCGATGAAGTCGAGCAGACCGCGCACGGCGTTGACCGGCGTGCCGTCCGGGGCGCGCACCGAGTCGGGGACCCCGAAGTAGGCGCGGTAGTAGAGGGAGGCGGTGTCGAGGAGCATCAGGCGTCGCGTCACACCCCGATGATGCCGCACCCCACCGACACCGCCCGCCGCGGACGCCGGGGGAGGACGGGCCGGGGCACCGGACACGGAAACGTGACCTGGATCACTCTTGCGTTTGGGTCGGGTGAGCGGGGGCAGGCGCGCAGCCGGAGCGGATCACGTAGCGATTTCAACCAATGCGCGTGCCGTGCGGACCGGATCCGCGTCGCTCCACGGTCTGCCGGAGGGGGTGGCAGACCGTTTTTCGGTTCAACCCGCGAGGTGTATGTGTCAAGGCTGCAGGCCGAGCACTTGTACAAGGTGTTCGGCAGACGACCCGATCAAGCAGTGCGAAGGCTCGAGGACGGCGCCGACCGTGACGAGCTGCGCTCCGACGGAACGACCGCAGCGGTGATCGACGCCTCGTTCGCCGTCGAGCCGGGGCAGATCTTCGTCGTGATGGGTCTGTCCGGGTCCGGCAAGTCCACGTTGCTGCGCATGCTCAACGGACTTCTGGAGCCCACGGCCGGGCGCGTGCTGTTCGACGGGCAGGACCTGACCGCCCTGAGCCCCGCCGAGCTGCGGCACGTCCGCTCCTCGAAGATCAGCATGGTGTTCCAGCACTTCGCGCTCTTCCCCCACCGCAGTGTGCTGGAGAACGCCGCGTACGGCCTCGAAGTGCAGGGCGTGCCGCGTGCCGAGCGCGAGAAGCGCGCCGCCGAGGCGCTGGAGCTGACCGGCCTCGCCGGCTGGGAGAAGTCCTGGCCCGACGAGCTCTCCGGCGGCATGCAGCAGCGCGTCGGCCTGGCCCGCGCCCTGGCCACCGACGCCGACCTGCTGCTGATGGACGAGTCCTTCAGCGCGCTCGACCCGCTGATCCGCCGCGACATGCAGGACCAGCTGCTCGAACTGCAGAAGCGGCTGAAGAAGACCATCGTCTTCATCACCCACGACCTCAACGAGGCCATGCGCCTGGGCGACCGCATCGCCGTGATGCGCGACGGGCGGATCGTCCAGCTCGGCACCGCCGAGGACATCCTCGTCACCCCGGCCAACGACTACGTCGCCTCCTTCACCCAGGACGTCGACCGGACCCGGGTGCTGACCGCCGGCGCCATCATGGCCGAGCCGCACACCGTCATGGGCACCAGCACGGACGACGGCAAGGAACTGCGCAACGCCGCCGACGTGATCGCGGCCGCCCCGGCCACCGTCACCGAGTCCACCCCGATCGCCGAGCTCTTCACGCCCTGCTCGCAGAGCGGGGTCGCGGTCGCCGTGACCGACGCCAAGGGCAAGCTCGTCGGCGTCGTCCCGCGCGCCCGGCTGCTCGCCGTCCTCGGCGAACCGATGATCCCCGCCGAGGCCCCGAAGGACATCCCGGCAGGCGCGACCGGCACGAAGAAGGTGGCCAGTGTTTAGGCTCCCTCTCGGTGACTGGGTCGACTCGGCCGTCGACTGGCTGCAGACCCACCTGGCCTGGCTGTTCGACGCGATCAGCTCCGTCGTCAGCGGCATGTTCGACGGCATAGCCGCCGTGCTCTCCGCCCCCGCCCCGCTGCTCTTCGCGGGCATCGTCGCCGTCATCGCCTGGTGGCTGCGCGGTCTGCTCGCGGGCGTACTCGCCTTCGTCGGATTCGCCCTCATCGACTCCGTCGAGCTGTGGGACGAGGCGATGGACACCGTCACCCTGGTGCTCGTCGCGACCATCATCGCCCTGGTGCTGTCCGTACCGCTGGGCATCTGGGCGTCCCGCTCCAAGGCCGTCAGCGCGGTCACCCGCCCGGTCCTGGACTTCATGCAGACCATGCCCGCCATGGTCTACCTGATCCCCGGCGTCATCTTCTTCGGCGTCGGCGTGGTCCCCGGCATCATCGCCACCATCATCTTCTCGCTGCCCCCGGGCGTCCGGATGACCGAACTCGGCATCCGCCAGGTCGACGGCGAGCTCGTCGAGGCGGCCGAGGCGTTCGGCACCACCCGGCGCAACACCCTGCTGCGGGTCCAGCTCCCGCTCGCCCTGCCCACGATCATGGCGGGCATCAACCAGGTCATCATGCTGGGCCTGTCCATGGTGGTCATCGCCGGCATGGTCGGCGGCGGCGGCCTCGGCGGCGCCGTCTACCGCGCCATCGGCAACGTGGACGTCGGCCTCGGCTTCGAGGCGGGCATCTCCATCGTCATCGTGGCGATGTACCTGGACCGGATGACCGGCGCGCTCGGCCGTGAGGTCTCCCCGCTCGCCCGTCGCGCGCTCGCCAAGGCGCAGTCGATGGCCGGCGGCCCCAAGCCCTGGAACCACCGCCCGCAGCCCGTGGTCGCGGTCGTCGGCATCGTCGTCCTCGCGCTCGTTGCGGGCGGCATGGGGATCTTCGGCTCGTCCGGTTCGGACAAGGACACCGCCGCCGACGGTTCGGACGTCGGCGCCGGCAAGAAGATCAGCATGGGGTACATCCCGTGGGACGAGGGCATCGCCTCCACCTTCCTCTGGAAGGAGATGCTGGAGCAGCGCGGCTTCCAGGTCGACGTCAAGCAATACGAGGCCGGCGCGCTCTACACCGGCATGGCCAACGGCCAGATCGACTTCGAGACCGACTCCTGGCTCCCGGTCACGCACGCCAGCTACTGGAAGAAGTACCAGGACAAGCTGGAGGACATGGGCTCCTGGTACGGCCCCACCTCGCTGGAACTGGCCGTCCCGGCGTACCTGGAGGACGTCAAGTCCCTGGAGGACCTCAAGGGCAAGGGCTCGCAGTTCAAGAACCGGATCGTCGGCATCGAGCCGAGCGCCGGTGAGACGGGCCTGCTCAAGGACAAGATCCTGCCGGGCTACGGCCTGGACGAGGAGTACAAGGTCATCGACGGCTCCACGCCCTCGATGCTGGCCGAGCTGAAGCGCGCCTACGCCAAGAAGGAACCCATCGTCGTCCCGCTCTGGTCGCCGCACTGGGCGTACAACCAGTTCGAGCTCACCAAGCTCAAGGACCCCAAGAACCTCTGGGGCAAGGGCGACGGCATCCACACCCTGGCCCGCAAGGGCTTCTCCGCCGACCACCCCGAGGTCGGCCGCTGGCTCAAGAACTTCAAGATGAGCGAGGACCAGCTCACCAGCCTGGAGGCGGAGATCCAGAAGGCCGGCTCCGGCAAGGAGCAGGAGGCCGTCCGCACCTGGCTGAAGGCCAACCCGGGCGTCGCCGACGAGTGGACCCCGGTCACCGGGGCGAAGGCCGCAGGGAAGAAGAACGGCAAGGACGAGCGCGACCGCCCCGTCGAGATGGCCTGGTTCCCCTGGGAGGAGGACATCGCCGCCACGTACCTGTGGAAGGCGGTCCTGGAGGAGCGCGGCTACAAGATCAACCTCAAGCAGTTCGAGGTCGGCCCGATGTACACCGCGATGTCCCGCGGCCAGATCGACGTGCAGTTCGACGGCTGGCTGCCGTACACCCAGAAGAACTACTGGGACAAGTACGGTTCCCGGCTCACCGACCTCGGCTCGTGGTACGGCCCGACGTCGATCGAAGTCGCGGTGCCCTCGTACGTGAAGGACGTCGAGTCCCTCGCCGACCTCAAGGGCAAGGGCTCGCGGTTCAAGAACCGGATCGTCGGCATCGAGCCGGGCACCGCCACGATGGAGAACCTCAAGAAGAACGTGCTGCCGGCGTACGGCCTCGACGAGGAGTACGAGGTCCTCGACTCCTCGACGCCCGGCATGCTCGCCGAGCTGAAGCGCGCGTACGCCAAGAAGGAGCCCGTCGCGGTGCTGCTCTGGACGCCGCACTGGGCGTACAGCGAGTACGACATGACCAAGCTGAAGGACCCCGAGAAGGCCTTCGGTGACGGCGACCGGCTGCACACCATCGCGTCCAAGGACTTCCCGGAGCAGTACCCGCGGCTGACGAAGTGGTTCAAGGCATTCGAGCTGAGCGAGGACCAGCTCGCCGGCCTGGAGAACCAGATCCAGAAGCTCGGCACGGGCCACGAGGAGGAGGCCGTGAAGGCCTGGATGGCGAAGAACCCGGGCATCGCGGACAAGATGGCCCCGCAGTAGGGCCCGGAAGCACCCGGAGGGGTGGATACCGCCGATGGCGGTATCCACCCCTTCCCGCTGCCTCGGTGTTCATCGACGGGCCGACTTGTGCAACGGTGTGCGTAACGCGTCGGCAACCGGAAGGATGGCGAGTCGGGAGGGAGCCGGACATGGACGAGAAGGAAGCACTCCGCGTGGGTGCCGCGGTCCGCCGCAGACGCAGGTCCCTGGGGCTCACGCTGGCCGTGGTCGCCGGGCGCAGCGGCCTGTCCGTGCCGTTCCTCAGCCAGATCGAGAACGAGCGGGCCCGGCCCAGCGCCCGGTCCCTGGACCTGGTCGCCGAAGCCCTGGAGACCACCACGGCACGGCTGCGCGCCGCCGCGGACTCGGCGCGCGCCGTCGACGTGGTGCGCGCGGGCGGGGACGACGGGGTGCGCCGGGTGGTGCGCGGACGCCACCAGCTCAGCGCCCTGGAGTTCACCGGGGAGATCGACCTCGGACGCGAGTTCCAGCACCGCAACGACGAGGTGATGTACGTGACCCGGGGCGGCGTCGAGGTGGAGGCCGAGGGCCAGGCGTACCGGCTGGAAGAGGGCGACACGCTGTTCCTGTCCGGCGGGGTGCGGCACCGCTGGCGGGCCACGGAGCCCGGCACCCGGCTGCTGGTCGTCTCGGTCGCCGAGCACATCGACGCCACCTTCGACCCGCGGCGCTGACCGGAGGCCCCTGTGCGCGTCGTCTCCCTGGTGCCCTCGCTCACCGAGGCCGTCGCCACCACCGACCCCGGCCGGGTGGTCGGCGTCACCGACTGGTGCACCCACCCGGCAGGCCTGACCGCCGCCCGGATCGGCGGGACCAAGAACCCCGACGTGGCGACGGTCCTCGCCCTCCGCCCCGACCTCGTCCTCGCCAACGAGGAGGAGAACCGGGCCGCCGACATCGCCGCGCTCCGGGCCGCCGGGACCGAGGTGCTCGTCACGGAGATCCGCACCCTCGACGGGGCCTTCACGGAACTCGCCCGCGTCCTGGCCGCCTGCGGCCGGTCCCGGCCGCGCTGGCTGGACGAGGCGGAGGCGGCCTGGGCCGCGCTCCCGACCCCCTCGGCACCCCGCCGCGCGGTGGTTCCCATCTGGCGCAGGCCGTGGATGGTGCTGGGCCGCGACACCTTCGCCGGGGACCTGCTGGCCCGGCTCGGCGTGGCGAACGTCCACGCGGACCACGCCGAGCGCTACCCCCGCATCCCCCTCGACCGGCTCAACGCGGCGGGCGCCGACCTGGTGGTGCTGCCCGACGAGCCGTACCGCTTCACCGCGACCGACGGACCCGAGGCCTTCCCCGCGCTGCCCGCCGCGCTCGTCGACGGGCGGTACCTCACGTGGTACGGGCCGTCACTGGTGCGGGCCCCTGCGGTGCTGCGAGCAGCACTCCGCCGAACAGTCCGCGCAGCGTCCTGACCCCGGCCACCGCCCACGCGGTCACCAGCAGCAGGTACAGGGCGACGGCCAGCCAGGTGAACGCCGTGAGGCCGGTGTGCCGGGCCAGGCCCGCGGCGCCCGTGACACAGGTGCCGACGGGGAAGGTGAAGCCCCACCACGTCATGGCGAAGGTCATGCCGTTGCGCAGGGCCCGCACCACCAGCGCCGCGGACAGGGCCAGCCACAGCAGTGCGAACCCCATCACCGGCACCCCGTACAGCACGGCGAACATCTCGAACCCGGCGACGTACGGCTCCGGGACCGCCCCCGGCGCCGCGTCGGCGATCTGACCGACCGCGGTCGTCGACTGCCCCAGCGGACCGAGGACCAGGAACAGCGTGGGCGTCAGCGCGAGCGGCAGCGGCCCCCGGTGGACGAGCCGGGCGAAGACCAGCGGCAGCATCACCAGCGTGGCCAGCAGGCTCAGGCCGAACATCGCGTAACAGGCCAGCAGCATCGCCTCCCGCCACTGCCCGGCGGGCAGATGGGGCACCAGCTGCGGACCCAGCGCCGCGGAGACCATCGGCGCCACCACCGGGAGCAGCCACACCGGAGAGGCGTTCCCCGGCTCGATCCGGTGGCGCACGACCATCAGGTACGGGATCGCGGCCGCTGCGACGAGACCGATCACCGTGCCCGCCGTGTACAGCACCACGTCCAGCGCCAGGGCCGCCGACTCCCCGACGAGATCCCGGCCCACCGCGAGCGAGGAGCCGCCGACCGCCAGCAGCGCCATCGAGAGGCAGCCGTAGAACGGGGCCACGGCGGGGTCGAGCAGGTGGCTGCGGGCCTGGTCGCGATGGGCGATCCAGTGCCCGGCGCGGGCCGTGAGCAGTACGGCGAGGGCGATCGCCGAGAGCACCCACACGAACGTGCAGAAGGTCCGCAGCCCCGGTACGTGCACGGGCAGCGCGACCCCCGCGCTCGCGACGATCGAGGTGCCCATGACGGCGGCGTACCAGTTGGGGCCGAGATACCGCAGGGAGGGCAGGCGGGGAGTGGTCGGGTACGGGGCGGGGGACTGCTGCGTCCGCGGAATGGTGGCCATGCCAACGATTTTTTCCGCAGGGGCACGACCCCACCAGGGACTCCGTTTCTATGAGGTCATAAGCTGGCTTTATGTCCGGTGAAGCGCGTGTTCCGCCCCCGCTGTCCCACCGGGTCCCCGACCTCGGGGCGCTGGAGCTCCTGCTCGCCGTCGCCCGGCACGGCAGCCTGGGGCGCGCGGCGCGGGACGTCGGCGTCACCCAGCCCGCCGCCAGCAGCCGCATCCGGGCCATGGAGCGGCAGCTCGGCGTGGCCCTGCTGGACCGCTCCCCGCGCGGCTCCCGGCTCACCGACGCGGGCGCCCTGGTCACCGACTGGGCGCGCAGGATCGTCGAGGCGGCCGAGGCGTTCGACGCGGGCGCCCAGGCGCTGCGCGACCGGCGGGACTCGCGGCTGCGGGTCGCCGCCTCCATGACCATCGCCGAGTACCTGCTGCCGGGCTGGCTGATAGCGCTGCGCGCCGAACGGCCGGACACCGCCGTCTCGCTGCTCGCCGGGAACTCGGCGGCCGTCGCGGGGCGGCTGCTCGTCGGCGAGGCGGACCTCGGATTCGTGGAGGGCCTGTCCGTGCCGGAGGGGCTCGACGGCACGGTCGTCGCCCACGACCGCCTCGTCGTCGTGGTCGCCCCCTCCCACCCCTGGGCCCGCCGCCGCGCCCCCCTGGCGCCGGGGGAACTCGCCGCGACCCCGCTGATCCTGCGCGAACACGGCTCCGGCACCCGCCAGGTGCTGGGCGCGGCCCTCGCCGTGCACGGCGGCCTCGCCCCGCCGCTGCTCGAACTCTCCTCCACCACGGCGGTGAAGGGCGCGGCGGAGAGCGGTGCCGGGCCGTGCGTCCTGAGCGAACTCGCCCTGGGCGAGGAGCTGTCCTCGCGGCGCCTGGTCAAGATCCCGGTCGCCGGCGTGCGTCTGCGGCGCCAGCTGCGCGCGGTGTGGCCCTCGGGCCACCGCCCGACGGGCCCCGCCCGCGACCTGCTGTCCCTGACGGCACGGGACGACTGAGGGGGCGGGACGGGGACGGCTGACGAGGCGATCGGCGGGGCGGGGCGGCCGGTGGGCCGCCGCCGGTCACGGCACCGGATTCCCGGCACCGCCCGGGCCGCCGCCGGTCACGGCACCCGCTCCCCGACCGCCGTCCGGGCCGTCGCGGCGGCCACCAGTGCCTCCAGCAGCCGTGGGTCGTCGCCCATCTCGGGATGCCACTGAACCCCCAACACCCAAGGAGATCCCGGGAGTTCGACCGCCTCGACCGTGCCGTCCGCCGCATGGGCGCCGATCACCAGGCCCGGCGCCGGCCGCTCCACGCACTGGTGATGGTAGGTGGGTACGTCGCACGGCTCGGGCGCCACCGACGCGTAGCGCGTCCCCGGCACCGGCGTCACCCGGTGCGTGCCGAGGACACCGGTCGTGCCCGGTGGGCCGGCGTGGCCGTCGAGGTGCTGGACCAGGGTGCCGCCGAGCGCCACGTTGAGCAGCTGCATGCCGCGGCAGATGCCGAGCAGCGGGGTGCCGGACTCCAGGGCCGCCCGGATCAGGGCCAGCTCCCAGTCGTCCCGCTCCCGCACGGGCGGACCGGACCTGGGGTCGCGCTCCGCGCCGTACCTGGCGGGGTCCACGTCGGCCCCGCCCGCGATCACGAGCCCGTCCAGCCTGGCCACCGTCGTCCCGGCCCGGCCGGGGTCGTCCGGCGGGAGCATCACGGCCAGGCCGCCGGCCCGCTGGACGATGCGCGGGTACCCGGCCGGCAGGAGAGCGGCGGGCAGCTCCCAGACGCCCCAACGGGCGACGGGCTCCAGATAGGTGGTGATGCCGATGAGGGGTTCGGGCACGGGATGGGCGAGAGGATCGGGCACGGCGGTCCCTCCGGTCGGCCGCCCGCGGGGGCGGAGGCGGTCCCAAGGATTCAAAGGTCGACGTGGATACCTTTACTTCCCCCGGGGCTCCGCACAAGGGCCCGGGGCGAACCGGCCGCCGGTCCGGTTCAGGTCAGGAACCCGCGCAGGAGTGCGGCCGTGCCCGCGCAGTGTTCGCGCATCACCGCGCGCGCGGCCTCCGCGTCCCCGTCCAGGATCGCCTCGACGAGGCTCGTGTGCTGGTGCTGCGAATGCTCCAGGTTCCGCACCAGCAGCGGTATGCAGTCCAACAGGTCGTTCAGGGCGGCCCGGACGGCCGCGTACTGCGTGGTCAGCGACGCGGAACCGGAGAGCTCGGCCAGGGTCAGGTGCAGCAGGGTGTCGCGCCTGCGGTAGTCGGCCAGGGGTGCCTCGTGAGTCGCCGTCAGGGCCGCGCGCAGCCGGTCCGCGCCCTCTCCGTCGAGCCCCCGCGCGGCGCACAGTTCGGCCGCCCCGGCCTCCAGCACCTCGCGGAAGCGCAGTACGTCCTCGATGTCGACGGCGGCCCCCCTCCGGCGCAGTTCGTCCTCGCCGGCGCTGCCGGTGCGCGCCAGCACGAACGTGCCGCCGTACCGGCCGCGCCTGCTCTCCACCAGGCCCTGGTCCTGGAGGACCTTCAGCACCTCGCGCAGGGTGACCCGGCTGATCCCCAGCAGCTCGGCGAGGTCGCGCTCGGGCGGCAGCCGCCCGCCGCCGGGCACCAGCTCCAGCCTGACCACCTGGAGGATCTGCTCCAGTGCCTCCTCGAAGCCGTTCCCGGCGCGGACGGGTCGCAGCACCGGCAACAGACGGTCGATGAACTCGCTCTCCCCGGCCACGCCTCGTCTTCCTTTCGATCAATGGTCTGCCACCACACCTTAAGTCCCGTGGTTGCACGGAGAAATGGCGGACCGGCGATCGGCGGACTTCCGCCGATGGCCGAACCCTAGAGTGGGGGGATGAGCAACGCGACACCGCCCGGTTGGTATCCGGAGGCCGCGATACCGGGCACCGAACGCTGGTGGGACGGCGCGGCATGGACCGCGCAGACCCGCCCGGCCGCTTCCGCTCCGCAACAATTCGGGCCGCCCGCCCAGCAGTTCGGGCCACCGGTGCCGCCCGGTGGTGAGACGCTCGTGCGAACCGGTGGGGCCTCCGGAGGCGGCTCCGGCACCACCCGGATCGTCGCCCTCGCCGTCGCCGGACTGGTGGTCGTCGGTGCGACCGTCACCGGGGCGCTCCTGTTGCGCGGGGGAGACGACACCCCGAAGGCCGGCCCGAGCAGCTCCGCGCCGCAGCCCACCGCGACCGCGACCGCGACGGACACCCCGTCCCCCGACCACCCACCGGCCGAGGACGACCCGAAGGTCCTCGTCGACCAGCTCAACGGCATCACCCTGCCCATCCCCGACGGCTGGGAGAGGCCCGAGCGGACCGTCGACAAGGTCCTCACGATGCGCACCGTCGACTCCTACCGGTGCCCCGGCGACTCCAGCCGCTTCTGCTACCACGGCACGGTGACCAGCCGCACCGCGAGCGCCACGGACATCACCTCCGCCGAGGAACTCGCCAAGCAGGACATCACCGCCGCGGCCGACAGCGCCTACGAGAAGGACTTCATCGGCAACCGGATCCACGGTGGCATCACCTCCCACGAGGAGCTCGTCTCCGAGTCCGTGAGCGTCGCCGGACGCACCGGCTACCGGGTGCGCTGGCGGGTCGAAACGGGCAAGGGGCCCGGCGGTTACGTGCAGTCGCTCGTCTTCCCGTCCACGGTCGGCAGCGAGACGCTGGTCATCGTGCGCTGCGCCTTCGACGCGGGTGCCGACGGGCCGGCGCTCCCGCTCATGGACACCATCACCAAGGGCATCCGGCCGATCGGCGACAGCGCGACGAGCGGCGGCGTGGGCAGCTCGGTCGGCCCCTGACCCGCCACCGGACCGCTCGGCCGACCGAGCCGGGGGAATCAGAGGAACGTCCGGCCCTCGCCCCGGTACGTCGGCACGGTCGCGGTCACCCGGTCGCCCTCGATCAGCTGCAACTCGTCGAAGCGCTCGCACAGTTCACCGGCCTTCGCGTGCCGGAACCACACCTTGTCGCCGATCAGCAGATCGTCGGCCGGGGCGCCGAGCAGCGGGGTCTGCACCTCGCCCGCCCCCTCCTGCGGGTCGTAGCGCAGCCCCTCCGGCAGATACGGGACGGGCAGCCGGTCCGGCCCCGCGGGGCCGGACGCCGGATAACCGCCGCCGAGGACCGTCACCACCCCCACCCCGGGCCTGCGCACCACGGGTTGGGCGAACAGCGCGGCCGGACGGGCCGTGAACGACGTGTAGTTGTCGAACAGCCGGGGCACGTAGAGCCCCGACCCGGCCGCGACCTCGGTCACCGCGCGCTCGGCCGCCGTGTGCTGCACACTGCCGGTGCCGCCGCCGTTCACGAACTCCAGGTCCGGGGCCACCGCCCGTACCGCACGCACCACCTCGGCCCGCCGCGCGGCGAGTTCCCTGCGAGCCGCGGCCTGCATCAGCCGGATCGCCCGGGACCGCAGCGGCCGGCCCGCGAGCGAGTCCCCGACCCCGGCGATGTGCCCCTCGTACGCCATCAGGCCGACCAGCCGGAAACCCGGCCTGCGTGCCACGGAGCGCGCCAGGTCGGCCAGTTGGGCGGGGGAGCGGAGCGGGGAACGCAGGGCGCCGGCCCTGAACCGGCCGCCGAGCAGCCGGAGCGAGGTGTCCAGTTCCAGACAGACCCGGATCTCCTCGCGCCCGCCCGCCCGCGCCGCGTCGATCAGCTCCAGCTGCGCGACGTCGTCCACCATCACCGTCACCGCGGCGGCCGGCTTCGGGTCGCCGGCCAGTTCCGCGAGGGCGGCCCGGTCGGCCGTCGGATAGGCCAGCAGCACGTCGTCGAAACCGGCCCGCGCCAGCCACAGCGACTCGGCGAGCGTGAACGACATGATCCCGGCGAAACCGGGCCGCGCGAGCACCCGTTCCAGTAGCGCCCGGCAGCGCACCGACTTGCTGGCCACCCGGATCGGCTTTCCGGCGGCCCGCCGGACGAGGTCATCGGCATTGGCGTCGAACGCCTCGAGATCGACGACGGCGATCGGGGCGTCCAGGTGGGCGGTGGCCCGGTTGTACCGGGTCCGGTCAGCGGCACGGGCAGTCATGGCCGCAGCTTGCCAGACGGCCGTACCCATGGGTAAGGGCTGTTCCGCATCCCGGTCGGACCGGTGCCACCGGACGGCCCGGCCCGCGCGCGGCTCGGTCCCCGGGGACGATCTGCGCAGATCATCCGGGGTCGGGCGGCCTGCTCCCGCCAGGGGTGCCCCACCCCGTAGAGTGACGGACACGCGGCAATTCAGCGGCAATCGAACGGGCCTGCCTGTGATGCCGATCCGCGCACGGTACGGAACGGGATCAGGGGGGCGGATGAGTACCGAGGCGCAGCGGGCCCCTGTCCCTCCCCGCCCCACGCCCCCGGCCCAGGACACGAACCCGGTGCCTCCGACCCCCGCCGCCCGCGAACCGGAGGCGGCACCCCCGGCAGGGGCGGCGGACCCGGCATCCCCGGCCCGGGAGTCGGGCCCCGCCACTCCGGTACGGGAGACAGGTCCCGCGGCGCCCGCGCCCGCTCCCGCCTCCGCGCCCGCTCCCGGGGCGGGGACGGCAGCCCCGGTGCAGGACACGAACCCCGTGCACCCGGCCCCCGCGCCCGTTCCGCCGCGCCCGGCGACCCCGCCGCCGCCCGCCCCGGCCGGCCCACCTGCCACGGCCGTCCCGCCCGCCCCGGCCGTCCCATCCGCGACGGCCGTTCCGCCAGTGGAGACCACGGCCCGGCTCCGGCCCGTGCCCCCGGCCCCCGCTCCGAGCCCGCCCCTGGTCCCCGGCCAGGGCGTACCCATGCCTCCCGCGCCCGCTCCGGGCGCCCCCGTGCCCCCGGCGGCCGTCGCCCCGCCCCACCCCGGGCAGCCGCCCGCCGCGACCCGGCGTCGGCCCGTCGGTGCCGTGGACCTCACCCCGCGCCCGGGGTCGGGTCCGCCGCCCGTGCCGCCCCCGTACCCGTACCGCCAGCCCCAGCCGTACTACGGCCCGCGCCCCGAGACGCCCGCCGAGACCACCACCCGGCTGCGCCCGATCCGCACCCGCCACCCCGCCCGGACCGCGGCCGCGGCGGTCTGCGTCGTGCTCGGCCTCGGGCTGATCGGCGGTGCGGCCACCGGCACCTGGCTCACCAGCGACTCCTCGGCCGACCCTGCCGCCCGCAGCACCTACGCCGTGGGCCGTTCCGCCTGGCACAACGTTCCCGTGGACACCCTCTTCCCGCGCACCCTGGCCGGCGACGGGGCGGGCCCCGGCGGCGCCGACCGGGTCTGGACCCGGCTCGCCGTCGCCCCGGACGGCGGCTGCACGAAGGCGCTGGACCCGTTGCTGGCCAGGACGCTCGGCCCGGTCGGCTGCGAGCGGATGCTCCGGGCCACCTACACCGACGCCACGAGCAGCAGCGTCACCACCGTCGGGGTGATCTTCACCGAGGGCGACGCGGCGGCCATGCGGGCGCTCGGCACCCGCTTCACCGACCAGCGCCTCGACCGGCGCACCGACCTGATGCCCCGCACGTACCCCGTCCGGGGCACCGTCGCCGCCGGGTTCGGCGACCGGCAGCGCGCCAGCTGGACCGTCCACGTACTGACCGAGGTGCCCGTCGTCGTGTTCGCCGTCTCGGGCTTCGCCGACGGACGCGCCGTCACCGATCCGCAGCCCGCGGCGAAGGCCATGGACCCGAAGGCGACCACCGCGGCGGCGCAGGCCGGACTCGGCCACGAGGCCAAGGGCATCGCCGACCGGATCGAGCGGGGCCTGCGCCGGGCCGTCACCGACCTCACGGAGAAGCCGGAATGAGCCGCCGCACCCGTCGACACCGTGCTCTGGGCGCGATCTGCGCCGCCACCGCGCTGGCGCTCCTGCCCGCCGCACCGGCCCGGGCCGACGCCATCCGGGACCAGCAGTGGGGGCTGCAGGCGCTCCACACCGAACAGGCGTGGCGGACCACCAAGGGCAAGGGGATCACCGTCGCCGTGGTCGACACCGGGGTCGACGGCAGCCTCCCCGACCTGGCCGGACAGGTGCTGCCCGGCAAGGACATGATCGGTTTCGGCGCCGGCCGCGGCGACCGTTCCTGGGCCCGGCACGGCACGGCGATGGCGGGCATCATCGCGGGGCGCGGCCACGGGGCGGGCGGCGACGAGGGGGTGCTCGGCATCGCGCCGGAGGCGAAGATCCTCCCGGTCCGGGTGATCCTCGAAGCCTCCGACCCGGCCCGCTCCAAGGCCCGCAAGTCGCGCGGCACGGCCCTCGCCGACGGCATCCGCTGGGCCGCCGACCAGGGCGCCGACGTCATCAACCTCTCGCTCGGCGACGACAGCAAGTCCGCGCACCCCGAGCCGGGCGAGGACGCGGCCATCCAGTACGCGCTGAAGAAGGGGGCCGTCGTCGTCGCCTCCGCGGGCAACGGCGGCGAGAAGGGCGACCACATCTCGTACCCCGCCGCCTACCCCGGGGTGATAGCGGTCACCGCCGTCGACCGGTACGGCACCCACGCCGCGTTCTCCACCCGTCGCTGGTACGCCACGGTCAGCGCCCCCGGCGTCGACATCGTCGTCGCCGCGCCCGACCGCCAGTACTACGTGGAGTGGGGCACCTCCGCCGCCGCCGCGTTCGTCTCGGGCGCGGTCGCGCTGGTCCGCGCCGCGCACCCGGACCTGACGCCCGCCCAGGTCAAGAAGCTGCTCACGGACACCGCCCGCAGCTCCCCGGCGTCCGGCCGCGACGACGCCCGGGGGTACGGCATCGTCGACCCCGTCGCGGCGATCGAGGCCGGCGCGAAGCTCCGCCCCGCCGACCTGCGGGCCGGGGCCGGGTACCGCAAGCAGTACTTCGGCCCCGGCCCCAGCCCGGCGCGGCACGAGAACATCCCCGCGGGCTGGCTCGCCGCCGGTGCGGGCGCCCTCGGCGCGCTCCTGCTGGCCCTGGCCGTGGTGCTCTGGCGCGGCAGGGGCCGCGGCCCGGCCACCGCCCGGTACTGACCACCCGCCGACCGCCCCACCGGATTCCCTCTCGCCCGCTCCCGGAGGGCTCGGCAGCGGCTGCCCGGAACGGCCGGTCCGACCCGTCGCCGGGACGGGAAGGGCCAGGGACTACGCTCGCCCTGTGGCGCTGAAGAACATTCCGGACCCCGGTTACTCCGACGACGACGGCACGGCCGACCCGGCCCTGACCGCGGCACTCGCCGCGTGGGCCGCGGACCGAAAGGCGGTCGGCCCGGTGCTCGAAGCACTCAGGGGCACCCGGCTGCTGGTCCCGGTCGTCGCCGTGCTCGGCGAGGTGGAGGAGGACGATGAGGCGAGCCGCGGAGCGTCCGGCAAGGGCGGTGGTGGGAGACGGGGGGGCGGGCTGCGCCGCGAGAAGACGAGCGACATGGCCGTCCCCACCCTCCAGGCGGGCGGCCGCCGGGCCCTGCCCGCCTTCACCTCGACCGAGTCCCTGGCCCGCTGGGACCCGCAGGCCCGCCCCGTCGCCGTCCCCCTCCACCAGGCGCTCCAGGCCGCCGCGCACGAGAAGGCGGACACGGTCGTCCTCGACCTCGCGGGCCCGGTCGCGTTCGAACTGACCGGCTCCGCGCTGCTCGCCCTCGCCGAGGGCCGCACCAGCGCCGACCCGCTGGACGACCCCGCCGTCACCTCGGCGGTGCGGGCCGCGGTCGCCGCCGAGCCCGCGGTGCTCCGCGCCCACCTCGGCCCCGGCTCCGCCGACGGCACCCTCGCCCTCGTCCTCGCGCCCGGTACGGACCCCGCCGACGTCGCCCGCCGGGTCGCGGGGACGCTGGCCGCCGACGAGGTGCTGCGCGCCCGGCTGGTGCACGGCCTGGACCTGGCGCTGCTTCCGGCCGACGCGGCCGCACCGAACGAGCCCCTGTTCACCCGCTGACCACGGACGGGAGGCGGAACCGGACAACCCCGCCCCGTGCCGCCCCCGGCCCCGCCCGGTCCTGCCGCACGAAACATGTGAGCCCCGCCCTCGGGCGGGGCTCACATGTGTGAAAGGAGCAGGGGCGCGGGCTCAGCCGAAGACGGGGCCGGTGTACTTCTCGCCGGGGCCCTGGCCGGGCTCGTCCGGGACGAGGGACGCCTCGCGGAACGCGAGCTGCAGCGACTTCAGCCCGTCGCGCAGCGGGGCCGCGTGGAAGGAGCTGATCTCGGTGGCGCTCGCGTCCAGCAGACCGGCCAGCGCGTGCACCAGCTTGCGGGCCTCGTCGAGGTCCTTGTGGTCGGCGCCGTCCTCGGTCAGTCCGAGCTTCACGGCGGCGGCGCTCATCAGATTGACCGCGACCGTCACGATCACCTCGACCGCGGGCACCTCCGCGATGTCGCGGGCCATGTCGTCGAAGCCGGGGGAATCACTGGTGGGGGTCGCGTCACTCATGCGCCATACGATAGGCCCCCACCGGACCCGTCCCGTCCGCGGGAGCGGGGCGACGGCCGGTTGGTGCGCGCACCGGGGAGCTGCTAGCCTGGTGTGACGACCGGCTGGACAGCTATGTGTCCGGCCCGCAAGTGGAGGCTCCGATCTCCCACCTGGCCGTCCTCGCGGACGGCGGGTCATCCGGTCAGGCGGTGACCATCGTTCCGTACGGACGATGGGACCGCCCAATGCGCCCCGCGGTTGACCGCGGCGGTGTTCCGGTTGTTCCAGGAGCCCCGCCTGTGTCCCGTCCGGGGCATTTTTCTTGCCCGTGTGCGGTTGGTCCCAATGAAACAGACGTTACGTGGCTGTCCGCCAGGCCGCCGCGTGGTGCTACCGAGGAGGATCCATCAGCGCCGAGCCCCGCATCAACGACCGGATTCGCGTTCCCGAGGTGCGACTTGTCGGTCCCAGCGGCGAGCAGGTCGGGATTGTTCCGCTTGCCAAGGCCCTGGAACTCGCGCAGGAGTACGACCTCGACCTGGTCGAGGTGGCGGCGACCGCCCGTCCGCCCGTGTGCAAGCTCATGGACTACGGGAAGTTCAAGTACGAGTCGGCCATGAAGGCCCGTGAGGCGCGCAAGAACCAGGCGCACACGGTCATCAAGGAGATGAAGCTCCGGCCGAAGATCGACCCGCACGACTACGACACCAAGAAGGGTCACGTCGTCCGGTTCCTCAAGCAGGGCGACAAGGTCAAGATCACGATCATGTTCCGTGGTCGTGAGCAGTCCCGCCCCGAGCTGGGCTTCCGTCTGCTCCAGCGTCTGGCTTCGGACGTGGAGGAACTCGGTTTCATCGAGTCCAACCCGAAGCAGGACGGCCGGAACATGATCATGGTTCTGGGCCCGCACAAGAAGAAGACCGAGGCGATGGCCGAGGCCCGTGAGGCCCAGGCCGCCCGCAAGGCGGGGCGTCAGGGTTCCACCCCCGACGCCGCAGCGGACCAGGCTGCCGACACGCAGCCCGAGACACCTTCCGAGGCGTGACCCCGGGGGTCGCCATCCAGGCGGCCCCGGGTCCCCCCGGGATTCCCATCAAGATCTGACGCCCCTGCTGTCCGGTGCCCGCACCGAGAGGGGCGCCACTGACGAGGAGAGAACGGCGCGATGCCGAAGAACAAGACGCACAGCGGTGCCAGCAAGCGCTTCAAGATCACCGGCTCCGGCAAGGTGCTCCGTGAGCGCGCCGGCAAGCGCCACCTTCTTGAGCACAAGTCGTCCAAGAAGACCCGCTCGCTGACCGGCACGGTCGAGCTGGCCCCGGCCGACGCCAAGAAGGTCAAGAAGCTTCTCGGCAAGTGAGTCCGCGGTCCCCGGCGCGCCCGGGGGCGGCGACCTCGACTTCAGACCGGGACCAATTCGTTTCCGGGCCGTGTGAGTCCAACCACGGCCCCGCTACAAGGAGTTAACAAGTGGCACGCGTCAAGCGGGCAGTAAACGCTCACAAGAAGCGTCGGGCGATCCTCGAGCAGGCCAGCGGCTACCGGGGCCAGCGCTCCCGTCTGTACCGCAAGGCGAAGGAGCAGGTCACCCACTCCCTCGTCTACAACTACAACGACCGCAAGAAGCGCAAGGGCGACTTCCGTCAGCTGTGGATCCAGCGCATCAACGCCGCTGCCCGCCAGAACGGCATGACGTACAACCGCCTCATCCAGGGTCTGAAGGCCGCCAACATCGAGGTGGACCGCAAGATCCTGGCCGAGCTCGCGGTCAACGACGCCAACGCGTTCGCCGCCCTCGTCGAGGTCGCCCAGAAGGCCCTCCCGAGCGACGTCAACGCCCCGAAGGCCGCCTGACCCAGGTAGCACTTCCTGCTTTTCCGAGCCGGACCCGCAGGCGCCCGTCGTCTGCGGGTCCGGTGCGTTGCACGGCACGTCCCGCACGTCCGTCCATCGCTCCCGCACCTCCCGCACGTCCGTCCGCCGTTCCCGTACCCGCCAGCCCCGTACGCAGAGAGGCCCGCCGCCGACCATGGGCACCCCCGAACTGATCTCCCCGCGATCGCCGCGCGTCGCCGCCGCCCGACGGCTGGCCAAGCGCAACTTCCGCGGCAAGGAGCGCAGGTTCATCGCCGAGGGGCCGCAGGCCGTGCGGGAGGCCGCCGAGCACCGCGGCAGCGACGGCGGGCCGACCCTGATCGAACTGTTCGCCACCGTCGAGGCGGCCGAGCGGTACGCCGACATCGTCGCCGCCGCCCGCGCGGCCGGCGCCCGGGTGCACCTCGCCGACGGGAACGTGCTCGCCGACGTGTCCCAGACCGTCACCCCGCAGGGCCTGATCGGGGTCTGCCACTTCCTCGACTCGCCGTTCGACGAGATCCTCGCCGCGAAGCCCAGGCTGGTCGCCGTCCTGGCCCACGTGCGCGACCCGGGCAACGCGGGCACGGTGCTGCGCTGCGCCGACGCCGCGGGCGCCGACGCCGTCGTGCTCACCGACGCCTCGGTGGACCTCTACAACCCCAAGTCGGTCCGGGCCTCGGTCGGCTCGCTCTTCCACCTGCCGGTCGCCGTCGGCGTCCCGGTCGAGCAGGCCGTGCGGGGGCTGCGGGAGGCGGGCGTGCGGATCCTCGCCGCCGACGGCGCGGGCGCCGACGACCTCGACGACGAGCTCGACGCGGGGACCATGGGCGGCCCGACCGCCTGGATCTTCGGCAACGAGGCGTGGGGCCTGCCGGAGGAGACCAGGGCGCTGGCCGACGCCGTCGTACGGGTGCCCATCCACGGCAAGGCGGAGAGCCTCAACCTGGCGACCGCCGCGGCCGTCTGCCTGTACGCCTCCGCAAGGGCCCAGCGCCCGCGCCGCTGACGGACCACCGCACGGCCCTCCGGGGCCCGCCGGGCCCCACCAGGGCCGGGCGGGCCCCGTTGCCGCTTCCTGCACCGCCCCGCAAAGGCAAAGCGGGAGAGGCGCTTCCGGAACGCCCGAGGGGGCGTGCGCGGGCGGGCGCCCGGGATCACGGGCGCACCGGGGGCGCTGTCCGGCGGCGCTCGTGCCGCACCCGCCGGACTGCGGACCGCAGCAGTGCGCCCCCGCAGGGTGTCGCTCCGTCACCGACGACTAGTAGGGTGGCGAACTCGGGGGCCCACTGCACCGGTTCGAGAGGTGGGGTACGGGATATGGCTGTCGGCATGAGCAGGCCGCGCGAGACGCACACCGCAGTCGTGCGCGGATGCGAACGCCCCGGTGGGGCGGACGAGCCGGCCGGGGAGTCGGACCTCGTCACCACCGGCATCGGCGTGGACCCCGACGACCTGCCCGACGGCCTCGTCGTCGCCGACGAGAACGGCCGGGTCGTCTGCTTCAACTCCGCCGCGGTCCGGATCACGGCCGTGCCCCGCGACGCCGCCCTCGGCCGCCCCCTGGAACAGGCCCTGCCGCTGGAGGACCTCAAGGGCCGCCGCTGGTGGGCGCTGACCGATCCGTACGGCGGCCTCGCCACCCGGGTCGGCCAGCCCGAGCGCAATCTGCTGCTGCCCGGCGGCCGGGAGGTCCTGGTCTCCGCCCGGTACGTGCGCGAGCACCCCACCGGCCCCGTGCGCCGGCTGGTCGTCTCGCTGCGCGGCACCGAGGCCCGCCGCCGCACCGAACGCAGCCACGCCGAGCTGATCGCGACCGTCGCCCACGAGCTGCGCTCCCCGCTGACCTCGGTCAAGGGCTTCACCGCGACCCTCCTCGCCAAGTGGGAGCGGTTCACCGACGACCAGAAGCGCCTGATGCTGGAGACCGTCGACGCCGACGCCAACCGCGTCACCCGGCTCATCACCGAGCTGCTCGACATCTCCCGGATCGACTCGGGACGGCTGGAGCTGCGACGGCAGCCCGTGGACCTCTCCGCCGCCGTCGAACGCCACGTCCAGGCCCTCACCGCGAACGGCCAGACCCCCGACCGCTTCCTCGTGCGCACCTGCCAGCCGCTGCCCGTGGTCTGGGCCGACCCGGACAAGGTCGACCAGGTGCTCGGCAACCTGCTGGAAAACGCGGTGCGCCACGGCGAGGGAACCGTCACCATCGAAGTCGCACCCGCACCCGCGAAGAGCGACGAGAAGGGAACGTCCGTCACCGTGAGCGACGAAGGCCCCGGCATCCCCGAGGAGTCGATGGGCCGTGTCTTCACCCGCTTCTGGCGGGGGAGCAAGCGCGGCGGCACCGGACTGGGCCTCTACATCGTCAAGGGCATCGTCGAGGCGCACGGCGGCACGATCACGGTCGGCCGCGGCCCCGACGGCGGGGCGGAGTTCCGATTTATCCTGCCCGTGAGCACGCCGGCCTACCTGGTCTGAGCAGCCCACGGGCCTCTCACACGTTCCACGGCCCTTAGACTCGACTTTTGGCACCTTTGTGTCCGCCTGCCGTCGAGCAGCGGGGCCGCGGGGTCCGGGGCGTACCCGGTTCAGAGCATCAGCCAGCCAATCGGAAGCACGGGAAGAGATGTCGGCACCGAACAAGTCGTACGACCCAGTCGAGGTCGAGGCACTGAAACCGGAAGAGATCGAGCGCATGCGGGACGAGGCGTTCGCCGCCTTCGCCGCCGCCGGTGACCTCGACGCGCTCGCCCAGGCGAAGACCGCGCACACCGGTGGCACCTCGCCCCTCGCGCTCGCCAACCGCGAGATCGGCGCACTGCCGCCGCAGGCCAAGGCCGAGGCGGGCAAGCGCGTGGGCCAGGCCCGCGGGGCCGTGAACAAGGCCCTCGCCGCCCGCCAGGCGGAGCTGGAGGCCGAGCGGGACGCCCGCGTGCTGGTCGAGGAGGCGGTGGACGTCACGCTGCCCTACGACCGCACCCCGGCCGGTGCCCGCCACCCGCTGACGACCTTCATGGAGCGCGTCGCGGACGTCTTCGTGGCCATGGGCTACGAGGTCGCCGAGGGCCCCGAGGCCGAGGCGGAGTGGTTCAACTTCGACGCCCTGAACTTCGTGCCCGACCACCCGGCCCGGCAGATGCAGGACACCTTCTTCGTCCAGGGCGCCGACGGTGCGAAGACCGACGAGTCCGGTGTGGTGCTGCGCACGCACACCTCGCCCGTCCAGGCCCGCTCCCTGCTCGACCGGGAACCCCCCGTCTACGTCGTCTGCCCCGGTCGCGTCTACCGCACCGACGAGCTGGACGCGACGCACACCCCGGTCTTCCACCAGATCGAGCTGCTGGCCGTCGACGAGGGCCTCACCATGGCCGACCTCAAGGGCACCCTCGACCACATGGTCCAGGCGCTCTTCGGCCCGGACATGAAGACCAGGCTGCGGCCGAACTTCTTCCCGTTCACCGAGCCGTCCGCCGAGATGGACATGGTCTGCTACGTCTGCCGCGGCGCGTCCGTCGGCAACCCCGACCGCCCCTGCCGCACCTGCGGCAGCGAGGGCTGGATCGAGCTCGGCGGCTGCGGCATGGTCAACCCCAAGGTGCTCGTCGCCTGCGGTGTCGACCCCCAGAAGTACAGCGGATTCGCCTTCGGGTTCGGCATCGAACGGATGCTGATGTTCCGCCACAACGTAGAAGACATGCGAGACATGGTCGAGGGTGACGTCCGGTTCACCCGGCCGTTCGGGATGGAGATCTGATGCGGGTCCCGCTTTCCTGGCTGCGGGAGTACGTCGACCTGCCGGCGACGGAGACCGGCCGGGACGTACAGGCCAAACTCATCGGCGTGGGGCTGGAGGTCGAGACCGTCGAGCAGATCGGCGCCGGCCTCAAGGGCCCGCTGGTCGTCGGGCAGGTGCTGACCATCGAGGAGCTGGAGGGCTTCAAGAAGCCCATCCGCTTCTGCACGGTCGACGTCGGCAACGCCAACGGCACCGGCGAGCCGCAGGAGATCGTCTGCGGCGCCCGCAACTTCGCCGTCGGCGACAAGGTCGTCGTGGTCCTGCCCGGCGCCGTCCTGCCCGGGGACTTCGCGATCTCCGCGCGCAAGACCTACGGCCGCACCTCGCACGGCATGATCTGCTCCACCGGCGAGCTCGGCATGGGCGACGACGGCACGCACGGCATCATCGTGCTGCCGCCGGAGCACGAGGCCGGCACCGACGCGATCGAGCTGCTCCAGCTCGTCGACGAGGTCCTCGACATCGCCGTCACGCCCGACCGCGGCTACTGCCTCTCCATGCGCGGAGTCGCCCGCGAGACCGCCATCGCGTACGGGCTGCCGCTGCGCGACCCGGCGCTCCTCGACGTGCCCGCGCCGAACGCCTTCGGCTACCCGGTCAAGGTCGCCGACCCGCTGGGCTGCGACAAGTTCACCGCGCGCACCGTCGTCGGCCTGCAGCCCGAGGCCCGTTCCCCGATCTGGCTGCAGCGCAGGCTGCAGAAGGCCGGGATGCGCCCGATCTCGCTCGCCGTCGACATCACCAACTACGTGATGCTGGAGCTCGGCCAGCCGCTGCACGCCTACGACCGCACCCGCATCGAGGGACCGATCGGGGTGCGCCGCGCCCAGCAGGGCGAGAAGCTCACCACCCTCGACGGCACGGTCCGCGTCCTGGACGCCGAGGACCTGGTCATCACCGACGACCGCGGCCCGATCGGCCTCGCGGGCGTCATGGGCGGCGCCAACACCGAGATCACCGACCTCCAGGAGGGCGCCGGGACCACCGAGGTCGTCATCGAGGCCGCGCACTTCGACGCGATCTCGATCGCCCGCACCGCGCGCCGCCACAAGCTGTCCTCCGAGGCGTCCAAGCGCTTCGAGCGCGGCGCCGACCCGCAGGCCGCTGCCGCCGCCGCGCAGCGCACCGTCGACCTGCTGGTGCTGCTGGCCGGCGGCACCGCCGAGAACGGCGTCACCGAGGTCAGCGCGCCCTCCGCGCCCCGCACCATCGCGATGCCGGCGAACCACCCCGACCGGGTCGCCGGTGTCGAGTACGGCCGCGAGACCGTCGTACGCCGCCTCCAGGAGGTCGGCTGCGACGTCTACGGGCAGGACGAGCTGATCGTCACCGTGCCGTCCTGGCGCCCCGACCTCGGCGAGCCGAACGACCTCGCCGAGGAGGTCATCCGGCTGGAGGGCTACGAGAACCTCCCGTCCACCCTCCCGACCCCGCCCTCCGGCCGCGGGCTCACCGACCGCCAGCGGCTGCACCGCAGGATCGGCCGGGCGCTCGCCGGGGCCGGTTACGTCGAGGCGCTGAACTACCCGTTCATCGGCGACGCCGTCCTCGACCGGCTCGGGTTCGAGGCCGACGACGACCGCCGCCGCACCGTCAAGATCGTCAACCCGCTCTCCGACGAGGAACCGGCGCTGCGCACCACGCTGCTGCCGGGCCTGCTCGGCGCGCTGCGGCGCAACGACGGCCGCGGCAGCCACGACCTCGCGCTCTTCGAGACCGGCCTGGTCTTCCTTCCCCAAGCTCTCAGCTCCGTTCGAGCAGGGGAGACCCCATCCACCGGCACCGAGACGAAGGCCGTGCGTCTGCCCGTCGACCGCCGTCCCACCGACGAGGAGATCGCCGGGCTCGACGCCTCGCTGCCGCGTCAGCCGCGCCGCGCCGCGGTCGTCCTCGCGGGCGCTCGCGAGCAGGCCGGCTGGTGGGGCAAGGGCCGCCCGGCCGACTGGGCGGACGCCATCGAGGCCGCCCGCACGATCGCCCGCGAGGCCGGTGTCGAGGTGACCGTCCGCAGTGACCGGCACACGCCGTGGCACCCCGGCCGGTGCGCCGCGCTGTACGTCACGGTCGACGGCGAGGAGACCCTCTTCGGGCATGCCGGCGAGCTGCACCCGCGGGTCGTCAAGGAGCTCCACCTGCCCGAGCGCACCTGCGCCATGGAGGTCGAGCTGGACGTCCTGGAGCAGGCCGTCGACGGCGTGCTCCGGGCCCCCCGGATCTCCACCTTCCCGGTGGCCACCCAGGACGTCGCGCTGGTCGTCGCGGAGGACGTCCCGGCCGCCGACGTGGAGCGGGCGCTGCGCGACGGCGCGGGCGAACTCCTCGAATCGGTACGGCTGTTCGACGTCTTCACCGGCGAGCAGATCGGTGCGGGGAACAAGTCCCTGGCGTACGCGCTGCGGTTCCGTGCCGCGGACCGCACGCTGACCGTCGACGAGGCCACGGCCGCGCGCGACGCCGCGGTGGCGCTGGCCGCCGAGCGCACCGGCGCGGTGCTGCGGGGCGCGTGACGGGAAACGGCCCTGCGGTCCCCGCCGCCGGGTGATCCGGCGGCGGGGACCGCACCGTGCGAGGAGGGGTGCGTCCGGCCGGACGCACCCTCCTGCGTGCTCGCGGGCGGCGGGATCGCACCCGGGCCCCGGCGCGGCCCGGGGAGGACCCGGCCCCGTGCCGACCCCGTAGCCACCCTCCGATCCGTGGGCAGTGGGTCGTGCGATCCGGCGCCGTCCGTACGGCCACGGAATGCCGGGCAGGTCGGCAGTACGGACGGCGCGGTTGCGGGTCGTCGTGCTGTACGAGGGGGAGCAGACGACCCGTCCGCCTCTTGCGAGGCGACCGATTCAACCGACCCGCGCCCCGGCGCGACAGGGCGCGCGGCGGGACGGTTCGGGCATTTTGTTCACACCCCGTGTGAATCGTGCTCCACTGGTGCGACACGTCTCGGCGTGCCGAACCACCGGAGGGGCACATGGCGGCGACGGAGCCCAACATTCTGCTGGCGGCCCTGATCGAGGAAGCGGGCGTCTCCCGGGCGGGTCTCGCCGCACACGTCAACCGGGCCGGCGACTCCCGCGGGCTCCCGCTGCGGTACGAACACACCGCGGTGGCCCGCTGGTTGAAGGGGCAGCGGCCGCGCGGCCGGGTGCCGGACCTGATCTGCGAGGTGCTCGGGAGCCGGCTGGGCCGGCCCCTCTCGCTGGACGACATCGGCATGGCGGAGCCGGGCACCGGCTCGCCCGCGCCCGGCTGCACGTTCACCGGATTCGTCGAACGGACCACCGCGCTGTGGCGCTCGGACGAACAGGGGCGCCCGCACCCGCCCGCCCCGTCCGCCGTCGCGGGAACGGCGGCGGTGATGCCCGTCTGGGAGTGGGAGAACCCGCCCGAGGACGCCGACGTCTCCCGCGTCGGCCCGGTCCGCGTCGGCCCGGCCGACCTGGTGACCCTGCGCGCGGCCCGCACCCACTACGAACTGATGTACCGCAGGACCGGCGGGATAGTGGCCAGGCCCCGGGTCGCCGGCTTCCTGAGCTCCGTGGCCGCCCCCCTGCTGCGCGGCGGGTACGACGACGCCACCGGCCGTCGGCTGCACCGGGCGGTGGGCGGGCTGGCCGCGGTGGCGGGGATCTGCGCGTACGACTGCGACCTGCACGGTCCGGCCCAGCGCCACTTCCACCAGGCGCTGCGACTGGCCAAGGCGAGCGGGGACCGGGGGTTCGGCGGCTATGTGATCGCCCTGCTGGTCAACCAGTCGCTGTTCCTCGCCGAGTACCGGCAGTCCGTCGCCTTCGCGCAGACGGCGCTGCGGGCCGCCGGGGAACGGCTCGGCCCCGCGCTCACCGCCGACCTCTACGCGATGCAGGCCAAGGCGTACGCCCGCCTCGGCGACGCGGGCGGCGCCGGGGAGTGCATCCGGCGCGCGGAGGCGCAGGCCGCGCGCATACGGCCGGGGCGGGAGCCGGACGAGGCGGGATACGTCCAGCCGGGCCTGGTCGACGTGCAGGTCGCCGAGGCGCTGCTCGTCCTCGGCGACCTGGCGGGAGCCGGGAAGCACGCGGCGGCGGCCGTACGGCACCCGGCGCACGACCGGGGCCGGGTGCACCGGCTGGCGGTGCTGGCCCAGGTCGAGCTGCGCCGGGGCGAGGCGGACCGGGCGGCGGCCACCGCGGTGGAGATGGCCGGGCTGGTCGGGGGCATGGAGTCGCGGCGGCTGCGCGACCGGCTGCGCACCGTGCGCGAGGGCCTGGCCGCGAGCGGCAGCGCCGAGGCGGGCCGGGCGGCCGAATTGATCGACGGGGCCCTGTGCGTACCGCTGTGAGCCCTGCCGCAGCCCCTGCCCGCCCGACGGCCGCGGGACGGGACCGGGGAAGCGGACGGGGCTGGCCGGGGGATCGCCCCGGCCGGCCCCGTCGGGCACAGCGGTGAGGATCAGGAGTACGGGTAGAAGCCCGAACCCGTCTTGCGGCCGAGCCGGCCCGCGTCGACCATCCGCTGGAGCAGCGGCGGAGCGGCGTACAGCGGCTCCTTGAACTCCGCGTACATCGAGTCGGCGACCGAGGCCACCGTGTCGAGACCGATCAGGTCGGAGAGCTTGAGCGGGCCCATCGGGTGGGCGCAGCCGAGCTCCATGCCGTTGTCGATGTCCTCACGGCTGGCGATCCCCGACTCGAACATCCGGATCGCGGAGAGCAGGTACGGGATCAGCAGCGCGTTGACCACGAAGCCGGAGCGGTCCTGGGCGCGGATCGGGTGCTTGCCGAGGACCTCCTGCACCAGCGCCTCGGAGCGCTTGACCGTCTCGTCGGACGTGGTCAGCGCGGGGATCAGCTCGATGAGCCTCTGCACCGGCGCCGGGTTGAAGAAGTGGATGCCGATGACCTGGTCCGGGCGGGAGGTCGCCACGGCCAGCTTCACCAGCGGGATGGAGGAGGTGTTCGAGGCGAGGATCGCGTCCTGCCGGGTCACCACCTGGTCGAGTACCTGGAAGATCTCGGTCTTGACCTGCTCGTTCTCCACGACGGCCTCGATGACGAGATCGCGGTCGGCGAACTCCCCGAGGTCGGTGGTGAAGCTCAGACGGGCGAGTGTCCCGTCGCGCTCCTCCGGAGTGATCTTGCCGCGTTCGGCGGCCTTCGAGAGGGAGTTGTGCAACCGGGTGCGGCCGATCTCCAGCGCCTCACCGGTGGTCTCGGCCACCAGGACCTCGAGCCCGCTGCGGGCGCACACTTCCGCGATGCCCGCGCCCATCTGGCCACAGCCCACCACTCCGACGCGTGCAATGTCGGCCATAGAGTCCGTCACCTCGTGCCTTTCGCTGTTCTCCGTGTCGCAGGTTCCCGTCTGATTCCGGTGCCCGCCCCGACCCCCCGACGTTACTCCGCGTCCTGGGGGTCATCGCGGGCCGGGGCGGGCATGCTCTGCGTTACGCCCGAATACGGGGGCGACGGACGATGACGACGATGCCAAAGAGACGGCAGGTGCAACAAATGCGGCAGATGGCCAGAAGAGGCTTCGTGGCGGGTGCGGCCGGGGTGGTCGCGGGTGCGGTGAGCGGGGTCGCCGCGGCGGGCGACGCCTTCGCGGGCCCGTCCCGGGGGGCCGGTGACTCCCTCGTCGCCCCGGCCGGCGGCCCCGGCGTCACGGAGCACACCGGACGGGGCCGGGTCGCCCGGCGCGAGCTGCGCGGCATGTGGGTCGCCACCGTCGCCAATCTCGACTGGCCCTCGGCACCGGGCCTGACGGCGGCCGCGCAGCGGGCCGAGCTGATCGCCTACCTCGACGAGGCCGTCGACCGGCGGCTGAACACCGTGATCCTCCAGGTGCGGCCGACCGCCGACGCGCTGTGGCCCTCGCCCTACGAGCCGTGGGCCCAGTACCTCACCGGCGTCCAGGGCAAGGACCCCGGCTGGGACCCGCTGGGCACCGCCGTCCGCGAGGCGCACCGCCGCGGCCTGGAGCTGCACGCCTGGTTCAACCCGTACCGGGTCGCCAACCACACCGACCCGTCCCGGCTGGTGCCCGGACACCCGGCCAGGGTGCACCCCGACTGGGTGCTGCCGTACGGCGGGAAGCTCTACTACAACCCCGGCATCCCCGAGGTCCGCCGCTTCGTCCAGGACGCGATGCTCGACGCGGTCCGCCGCTACGACATCGACGCGGTGCACTGGGACGACTACTTCTACCCGTACCCGGTGGCCGGGCAGGTCTTCGACGACGACGCCACGTACGAGAAGTACGGTGCGGGCTTCCCGGACAAGGCCGCCTGGCGGCGGGACAACACCGACCGGCTGGTGCGGGAGACCGCCGAGCGGATCAAGCGGATCAAGAAGCACGTCCAGTTCGGGGTCAGCCCGTTCGGTGTGTGGCGCAACGCCGCCACCGACCCGCTCGGCTCCGACACGACGGCCGGGGTGCAGACCTACGACGACCTGTACGCCGACACCCGCGGCTGGGTCAGGAAGGGCTGGATCGACTACATCTGCCCGCAGATCTACTGGAACATCGGCTTCGCCGCCGCCGACTACGCCAAGCTGCTGCCCTGGTGGGCCGAGACGGTCCGGGGCACCGGGGTCGACCTGTTCGTGGGGGAGGCGCTCTACAAGGCGGGCGACCCCGCCCAGCCCGCCGCCTGGCAGGACCCGGCCGAACTCTCCCGCCACCTCACCTTCGCCGCCGGCTGCGACCAGGCGCGCGGCCACGTCTACTTCTCGGGGAAGAGCGTGGTGAACGACCCGATCGGGGCCATGGACCGGGTGGTGGCCGACCACTACCGCAACCGGGTGCGCCCGCCCCGCTGAGCCCCGCCGCCCCGGCCCGGACGGAAGCGCCCGCCCCGCCCTGGTGCCGGCGGGGTGGGCGTGACGGGTGCCGTGGCCGGGCCGGCCGGTTTCCCGGCCGCCCGGCCACGGCACCCCGGGGTGAAGAAGAACAGCGCCGGGCCGCCGGAGGCCGCTACGGAGCCCTACGGGCCTGCTTCCGGGGGTCGGCGTGCTGTACGACGCTGTCGGGGCCGGGTGAAATCAGGTGCTCGTGTCCGTCCTCGAAGCGGACGCGGTACGGGGGAGTGCCCCCGGCCCCGAGCACTTCGATGATCTCTGCGACCCTGTCGTGCTGCCCCACGGTCCTGCCGTGTGTCAGCAGCCGGTCGCCCGCATGTGCCTCCATCGTGACTGACCTCCTCACGGGTGGCGGTCCATGTCGACAAGTCTATGTCCGAAGGGGCACTTCGCCCGGTGGAGGCGGTGGCCCCGGTACCGGCCGGACGCGGGGCGGGCGGGGAACCACCGGGGGAAGGAACCGGTTGTTCCGGAGTCCCGGCCCGCCCCGTTGGGCCCAACTCGCCTGTGGATCAGTCGACTTCAAGCCATCGGGAAGGGTGTGGGGGCCGGGGTGGAGCGGCGGCCGGGCGCAGGTTGACCCGCGTAGACCCTCTTGACCGAAAGGACGTTCGGCCCCACGATCACGGCCATGACTTCTCGAGTCTCGCTCGTGGTGGCGGCGCGTGGCTCCGCGCTGCTCGCCGAACGTTTCGACGACGACCGGCCGCTCGACCAGGCCGGCTGGCACGAGGTCCAACTCGCCGCGCACGCCCTGATGCCCCTGGGCGCCGCCGAGTTGCGCTACTGCTCGCCCACCCCGCGCAGCCGGGCCACCGGGGAGGCGCTCGGCTTCGCCCCGCTCGTCCAGCCGGCCCTGCGCGACTGCGACATGGGCCGCTGGCGCGGGTACACCCTCGCCGACATCACGGCGTGCGAACCGGCGGCGGTCGACGCCTGGCTCGCCGACCCGCGCTCCGCCCCGCATGGCGGGGAACCGCTGCTCGCGTTCATCTCGCGGATAGGGGGCTGGCTGGACACCCGGCCCGCGTGCGACGGCGCCATCGTCGCCGTCGCCGAACCCGCGGTGGTCCGGGCCGCGCTCGTCTACGCGCTCAAGGCCCCGCCCGCGACGTACTGGAGCGTGGACGTCGGACCGCTCTCCACGGTCACGCTCACCGGTGTGCCGGGCCGCTGGAGCCTACGGCTCGAAGCGGGAACCCGCTGACCGTCCGGCCCCGCCGGGCAAGGGTTCTCCGCCGTTCCGGCCGGGCGGTACGTTGCGTGGTCGGCGCCTCCGAAGGGTGGCGTCCGGCGTGTGTTCGACGCATCCGAGGGGTGCCGTCCGGGCGGGAGGGGCCGCCGTGCCACGGATTTACGGCCGGTGCGACGACCGTTTTTCCGCGGTGCGCGCCGCGTTCGAGGAAAATTTCCGGGAGCGCGGGGAGCTGGGCGCGGCCCTCACCGTACTGATCGCCGGGGAGCCCGTGGCCGACCTCCGGGGCGGCCGGCCCGACGGTGCCCGTACCCGCCCCCGGGAACGGGAGACGCTGGTCAACGTCCGGTCCACGACCAAGGGCCCGGCCGCGCCGTGCGCCCCCGTCCTCGCCGACCGGGGCCTGCTGGATCTCGACGCGTCGGTCGCCGCGTACTGGCCGGAAATCGCCGTGACGGGCAAGGGGCGCGCGAGCCCGGCATGATCGGGGCGAGAGGCCCCGGACGCGCCGGGTCACCGGCACGCCCGGGGCGCGGGATCGCACGCGGCCACCGACCGGGGCCTGCGGGCCCGCTCCTCACTTGCGCGGACTCACTCCTCCTTGGGGGAGACGGAGACGACGGCGAGGGCCTCGGTGATGGCCGTCTCGGCGGTCGCCTTGTCGATACCGAGACCGGTCAGGACGCCCTCGCCGGCCTCCTGCTCCAGCAGGGCCAGCAGGATGTGCTCGGTCCCGATGAAGTTGTGGCCCATCCGCAGGGCCTCCCGGAACGTCAGCTCCAGCGCCTTGCGGGCCCCGGCGTCGTACGGGATGAGGTCGGGGACCTCCTCGGCCGGGCCGGGCAGCGCCTCGGTCGCGGCCCGGCGGATGTCCTCGGCCGTGACGCCCTGGGCCTTGATGAACACGCCGGCCAGCCCCTCCAGCTCGCTGAGCAGCCCCAGGACGAGGTGCTCGGTGCGGATCTCGTCGTGGCGTGCTGCGCGGGCCTCGTTCTGCGCGGCCATCACCACGTTGCGGGCCCGCGGGGTGAAGCGGCTGAAGCCCTGGCTGGGGTCGAGGGCCGAGACCTCGCCCGGGTCCTTGGCGACGAACCGCTTCTGGGCCGCCTGCCTGGTCACCCCCATGCTCTTGCCGATCTCGGTCCAGGAGGCGCCGGAGCGCCGGGCCTGGTCCACGAAGTGCCCGATCAGGTGGTCGGCCACGTCGCCGAGGTGGTCCGCGGCGATGACGGCGTCGGCGAGCTGGTCGAGGGCGTCGGTGTGCACCTTCTTGATGGCCTCGATCAGGTCGTCGAGGCGTACGGGGTTGCTCATGCGTACGGGATTCTCCATGCGTCAACCGTAGGTTGACAGTGCTTGGGTGTCAACCTTCAGTTGACAGTCCCTCGATGGATTCCTTCGCCGGGCTCTCCCGGGAAAACAGCAAGCCCCCGACGGAGACCGTCGGGGGCGCGCTGCGTTTCAGCGGTTCGGTGTGCGGATCAGAGGACGCCGCTGTCCGCGATGGTGATCTTCGCCTTGGGGCGGCCGCTCTGCGAACCGAGGGCCTCGATCTTCTTGACCAGGTCCATGCTCTCCTGGTTGTCGACCTCGCCGAACACCACGTGCTTGCCGTCCAGCCACGACGTCACGATCGTCGTGATGAAGAACTGCGAACCGTTGGAGTCCGGGCCGGCGTTGGCCATGGACAGCAGACCCGGCTTGGAGTGCGTGAGCTTGAAGTTCTCGTCGGCGAACTTGGCGCCGTAGATGCTCTTGCCGCCCGTGCCGTCGCCGCGGGTGAAGTCGCCGCCCTGCAGCATGAAGTCCGGGATGATGCGGTGGAAGGACGATCCCTTGTAGCCGAAGCCCTCCTCGCCGGTGGCCAGCTTCCGGAAGTTCTCCGCCGTCTTCGGGACGACGTCGTCGAACAGCTTGAAGGTGATCCGCCCGGCGGGCTTCTCGTCGATGGTGATGTCGAAGTAAACCTTGCTCGTCATGGGGACCATCCTGACATCGACGGGCCCGGTGTCGACAATCGGGAGCCCCTTGCGGTGCAGGGCCCGGCCGCCCGTACCGTACCGCCGCCGCACCGCCTCCTCCCGTTCCCCCTCCCGCCCTCCCTTTCCGTCTCGCCGGGCGTCCGGCCGGAACGCCGCCCGGGGTTCTCCGTCCGGCTCGATCCGGGTGGAGGATCTAGCCTGGTAGAGGGGCTGCCCGAGGAGGCCCGACGTGACGGTGGAGCCCGCTGCGGTGGCCGGGGAACGGCAGGTCCCCGGCGGTTTTCCGGGTGGCGAGGACATCCGCTACCCGCCCGTGGCCGAGCACGGTCTGATCGGCGACCTGCGCAGCGCGGCGCTGGTGGACAGCCGGGGCACCATCGACTGGTACTGCTGTCCGCGCTTCGACGCGCCCAGCGTCTTCGCCTCGATCCTGGACGCCGACCGGGGCGGGTCCTTCGAACTGGCCGCCGACGTCCCCGCCCGCACCAAGCAGTTCTACTTCCCCGACACCAACGTGCTGATCACCCGCTTCTTCGCCGAGGAGGGTGTCGGCGAGATCCAGGACTTCATGCCCGTCGTCGACGAGTCGCGCGAGGCCCGCCGGCACCGGCTGATCCGCCGCGTGGTGTGCGTACGCGGATCGCTGCCGTTCCGTGCCCGGGTGGCACCCCGCTTCGAGTACGGGGCCCGGCCGCACACCGTACGGGCCGGGCACGGCCAGGCGGTCTTCGAGACGCCCGCGCTCACCCTCGCCCTGACGGCCACCGCGCCCCTGGAGGTCGCCGGACCGGACGTGTGGTCGTTGTTCAAGCTGCACGAGGGCGAGTCCGCGGTCTTCGCCCTGGACCGGGTCGGCGGCGACGTGGCTCCTCGCTTCTGCCCGCTGTCCGAGGCGGAACAGCAGTTCAACGCCACCGTCGGGTACTGGAGACGGTGGCTGTCCCGGTCGCGCTACCGCGGCCGCTGGCGGGAGATGGTGCACCGCTCCGCCCTCACCCTGAAGCTCCTCACCTACGCCCCGACCGGCGCCATCATCGCCGCGCCGACCACCAGCCTGCCCGAACGCATCGGCGGCGAACGCAACTGGGACTACCGCTACGTGTGGATCCGCGACGCCGCGTTCTGCGTGTACGCGCTGCTCAGGCTCGGCTTCACCGAGGAGGCCGAGGCGTTCATGGGTTTCCTCTCCGAGCACGTCCAACTGGAGGTGCCGACGGACGAAGGGCCGGCGGGTGCGAGCTGCGGCGTCGGCCCGCTGCAGATCATGTACGGCATCGACGGGCGCCGTGAGCTGCCCGAACGCGAGCTGACCCATCTGGAGGGCTACCGGGGCTCGGCCCCCGTGCGCGTCGGCAACGGGGCCGTCGGCCAGCTGCAGCTGGACATCTACGGAGCACTGATCGACGCCCTCTACCTCTACGACAAGTGGGGGCGGCCCATCTCCAGCGCGCACTGGGAGAGCATCTGCGAGGTGGTCGACTGGGTGTGCGACCACTGGGACCAGCCCGACCAGGGGATCTGGGAGAGCCGGGGCGCGGGCGAGAACCACCTCTACTCGCGGCTGATGTGCTGGGTGGCCGTCGAACGCGCCATGCGGCTGGCCCAGCACCGCGGCCTGCCCGTCGACATCGTGCGGTGGGGGCGGGCCCGGGACGCGATCTACCGCCGGATCATGGACCGCGGCTGGTCCACCGAACGGAACGCCTTCGTCCAGTACGAGGGGGGTCATGTCCTCGACGCCTCCCTGCTGATGATGCCGCTGGCGAAGTTCATCTCTCCCACCGACCCGAAGTGGCTCGCCACGCTGGACGCGCTGGGGGAGGACCTGGTGTCCGACTCGCTGGTCTACCGCTACGACCCGCAGGTCAGCCCGGACGGCCTGAGCGGCGACGAGGGCACGTTCTCGATCTGCTCGTTCTGGTACGTGGAGGCGCTGACCCGGGCCGGCCGGCTCGACGAGGCCCGGCTCGCGTTCGAGAAGATGCTCACGTACGCCAACCACCTCGGCCTGTACGCGGAGGAGATCGGCCGCACCGGGGAACAGACGGGGAACTTCCCGCAGGCGTTCACCCATCTCGCACTGATCAGCGCGGCCTTCAACCTCGACCGGGCCCTGGGCTGAGCACCGGCACCCGCGGGAAAGGAGTGCGCCGCGCGAGCGTGCTTCGGGCAGGATGGCCGCCGTGCAGGAGAACGAGGGCCGCCGCGGACACGGGCGGTACACGCTGACGGAGACGGAGCACGGCCGGGCCTGGGGCGTGTGCGACGCGGTGGACGGGTTCTTCGGGGAGCCGAGGCGGGGCACGTACGAGCTGTTCGGCTGGGCCCCGGAAGGTGCCGGGGTGCGGGGCTGGGTCGGCAACCGGACATGGCTGGTGCCGGACGACGGGACGACCGGGCCCTGGCTGCTGGAGGACGCGGAGAGCCCGGGGCCGCTCCCCGGGGCGGACGGTCTCCTGCTCACCGGCGCGGACGACTACGAGGGCCCGCCCGAAGGGCACCGGGGCCGCGTCCGGGTGCACGACGGGCATCGCTGGCTGGGCTCCTGCCGGGAGTTCACCCGCGTCCTGCCGCGCCAACGGTCCGCACCCCCGTTCGTCCTGCGGGGGCTCGCCCCGGACGACCGGCTGCGGGCGGTACTGGCGAAGGGCACCCGGCGGGCGCTGGACCTGGAGCAGGCCGCCTTGGAGATACGGGATGACGGGGGCCGGCCGCTCACCGAACGACTGCTCTGGGCCAGGATCACGGACTGGCGCCCGTCCTCCCGCGGAGGCGATCTGATCGACCTGGAACTCGACGGGTACTTCTTCGAGCCCGCCCCCGAAGCCGTCCGGCCGGTCTGGGAGCGGTGGCTCGCCGGACCGCCGGAGGCCCCGGGCGCCTGGGCGGGTCTGGACACCCGGCGCCGCTGGGCCTGGCACGACCTCGTCCGGGAACGGGCCGCCCACCGCCCCGCCGGTGACCGGCCGACCGGTCACGCCTACGAACTCGACGGCCGGCACATCACCGACGAACCGGGCTTCTACCTGGCGCTCGGCGAGGCGGTGAACGGGCCGGGCGGCTACTTCGGCGGCTGCCTGCCCGCCCTCGACGACTGCCTGGGCGGCACCTTCGGCTACACCGCCCCCGCGACCCTGCTCTGGCGGGACGCCGCGACCGCACGCGCGCACCTGTCCCGGACCCTGACGCCGGAGGGCCGGCCCTGCGACCTGTTCGCCGTCCTCCTCGACATCCTCGCCCAGGGCGGCATGCGCGTCACCCTGGCATGAACCGGGGACCGCCGTCCCCGAAGAGGAGCCCGCCGCGCGTACGCGGGTGGTGCCTGCCCCCCCGTCAACCCGTCCCCGGGCCGTGGGGCCCGTCATCGAAGGTGAGGACCGACACCGCGGTGTCGTACTCCTCGCGCAGGTACCCGCCGTATCCGGCGTTTTCGACGTGGGGCGCCAACAGGTCCATGACCGTGGTGATTTCGCCGAGGTCGTCGTCCATCCAGAGGTTCCGGGTGAACAGGCCCCAGGCGTCCTGGCCCCCGAGGGACTGGTACCGCAGGGACGCGAACTCCCCGCCCGGCAGCCGGCTGTCCGGATCCGGTTCGAGCAGTTGGTACGGGTGCTCGTCCGCGTCGAGGTGCGGCGGGCGGTCCTCGCTCGCGCCCATGTGCCACCGCAGTGCGTCCAGGACGGGTTCGGGCGTCCCGTCCCGGAGGAAGCAGGTGAAGACCACTTCGTAGTGAAGGCTCACGTCCGTGTTCTCCCGTCCCGGCTCAGCTCTTGACCGCTTCGGCGATCCGCAGCGCGGCCTGTTCGGGCGTGAGGTGCGTGGTGTCGACGACCTCGGCCGCCTCGTGCAGCCAGGTGCGGGCCGCCTCGGCGTAGGGATCGAGGTGTTCGAGCCGGAAGGCGGAGGGGCCCATGACGGTGTCCCCCTCGATGCGCCCGCGGAGGGTCTCCTGGTCGGCATGGAGGACGAAGTGCCGCACCGGGACGGAGTGCCGGGCGAGGCCCGCGCTGATCTCGCGCCAGTACTCCTCGACCAGGACGGTCATGGGGATCACCAGGGTGCCGCCGGTGTAGTCGAGCACGTGGCGGGCGGTCTCGACGACGAGCGGCCGCCACGGCGGCCAGTGCTGGAAGTTGCCCGTCCAGGGAAGTCCCGGCGTGATGTCCATGAGCGTCTCGCCGACCTTCTCGGCGTCGAACACCCGTGAGTCCGGGATCAGTTGCTGCACGAGTGCACTGGTCGTCGTCTTGCCCGCGCCGTGGGTGCCGTTGAGCCATACGATCATGGGCCCCACGGTAGTTCCTCCCCGGCCGGACCGCCCGACGCTTCCGAGCCATCAGGCATCGGAGGCTCGGTCGTCGGCCGGTTGCGGCGGACCCGTCAGAGGGCCACGGGGTCGTCGTCCTCGGCCGGTTCGTCCTGGGCCATCAGGCCGGCCACCCACAACGGCATCAGCCAGTGCACCACGAGGACCGCGATGAGCACCGGCGCCGCGTACGCCGTGGGGGCGTGGCCCTCGATCGCGCCCGCGGTCAACAGGCCGGCCGCGGCCGCGAGCAGGAGAAGGGTCATCGCCCGGTGGGCGCGGGCCTGCACCCGGACGCGTTCGGCGGACTGGCGCTCGTCCAGCGCCCGTTCGCGCAGTTCGAGCAGACCGCGGGTGGCCGCGTTGATCGCCCCTGTCGCCACCATCCACGGCAGCAGCAGCACCGCCATGACGACGACGGCCCGGATCGGCTCCCCCTCCGCGAGGTAGAGGTGGGTCATGAGCCCGCCGATGGCCGCGGTCAGCACCACGTGCGCGGTGACGACCAGGCGCCGGCGGGCGGCCGTGGCGTACAGCGGCTGGGCCCGGCGGTCGTTCATGAGCCGCAGCATCCTGCGGTCGTGGCGGGTCAGCGGTGCGGTTGTCATGACGTCTTCCTCCCGTAGATCTCATCCGTGAGCGGCCGGAACGGTTCGAGTGAGAACAGCGCCTCCACCGGCAGCCCGAAGAACTTCGCGATCTTCAGTGCCAGGTCGAGGCTCGGGTTGTACTGCCCCCGCTCGATGTAGCCGATGGTCTGGTAGTGCGCTCCCACGGCTTCGGCCAGGTGTTGACGTGACACCTTCCGCTCGGCACGAACCATGGCAAGTCTGTTGTGCACCTGCTCGCTCATGTATAAGAAGTACTACATTTGGAGTGAGGGCTGCAACATTGTGCGGCGCTTCCGTGAAAGCGGGGGACTGGTCGACTCCCCTGGCCGGGTGTCCGGCCGGGCGCAGGGCGGGCGTGCACAGGATGCGCGACTCTTTGCATAAAAGTGCGGCGATGCGTATAGTCATGCCATCAACGAGGAGGCTTTCGATGGTGGTACGTGCAGCGGTGGCAGGGGCGAGTGGATACGCCGGCGGGGAGCTGCTCCGCCTCCTGCTGGTCCACCCCGGGGTCGAGATCGGTGAGCTCACCGCCAACTCCAACGCGGGCCAGAAGCTCGGCGCGCTCCAGCCGCACCTGAGGCCGCTCGCCGACCGGGTGCTCCGGCCGACCACCCCCGAGGTGCTCGCCGGGCACGACGTGGTCTTCCTCGCCCTGCCGCACGGGCAGTCCGCCGCCGTCGCCGAGCAGCTCGGGGACGAGGTGCTCGTCGTGGACATGGGCGCCGACTTCCGGCTGGAGGACGCCGCGGACTGGGAGAAGTTCTACGGTTCGCCGCACGCCGGCACCTGGCCCTACGGGCTGCCCGAGCTGCCGGGCCGGCGCGCGGCGCTGGCCGGTTCCAAGCGGATCGCGGTGCCCGGCTGCTACCCGACCGCGGTGTCGCTCGCGCTCTTCCCGGCGTACGCGGCCCGGCTGGCCGAGCCCGAGGCCGTGATCGTCGCGGCGTCCGGCACCTCCGGGGCCGGCAAGGCCGCCAAGCCGCACCTGCTCGGCTCCGAGGTGATGGGCAACATGTCCCCGTACGGCGTCGGCGGCGGCCACCGGCACACCCCCGAGATGATCCAGAACCTCAGCGCGGCGGCCGGCGAACGGGTCACGGTCTCCTTCACCCCGACCCTGGCGCCGATGCCCCGCGGCATCCTTGCCACCTGCAGCGCGAAGGCGAGGCCCGGGGTGAGCGCCCAGTCCCTCCGCGACGTGTACGAGAAGGCGTTCGCCGACGAGCCGTTCGTCGATCTGCTCCCCGAGGGGCAGTGGCCCGCGACGGCGTCCGTCCAGGGGTCCAACGCCGTGCAGATCCAGGTCGCCCACGACGAGGCGGCGGACCGGATCATCGTCATCAGCGCCATCGACAACCTGGCCAAGGGCACCGCGGGCGGCGCCCTGCAGAGCATGAACATCGCCCTCGGACTTCCCGAGGACACAGGTCTTTCCACGATCGGAGTCGCACCGTGAGCGTCACGGCAGCACAGGGGTTCTCCGCGGCGGGCATCGCCGCGGGAATCAAGGAGAACGGCAAGCCGGACCTGGCCCTCGTCGTCAACCGCGGCCCGCGCCGCGCCGCCGCGGGCGTCTTCACCTCCAACCGCGTCAGGGCCGCCCCCGTCCTGTGGTCGGAGCAGGTGCTGAAGGGCGGCGAGGTCACCGCGGTCGTCCTCAACTCCGGCGGCGCCAACGCCTGTACCGGGCCGAAGGGCTTCCAGGACACCCACGCCACCGCCGAGAAGGCCGCCGAGGTCCTCACCGGCCACAACGCCGGCGAGATCGCGGTCGCCTCGACCGGTCTGATCGGCACCCTGCTCCCGATGGACAAGCTGCTGCCCGGCATCGAGCAGGCCGCGGCCGCCCTCAGCGAGGACGGCGGCGAGCAGGCCGCCATCGCGATCAAGACCACCGACACCGTCCACAAGACCGCCGTCGCGGGCGGCGAGGGCTGGACCGTCGGCGGAATGGCCAAGGGCGCGGGCATGCTCGCCCCCGGCCTCGCGACCATGCTGGTCGTCCTCACCACCGACGCCGATGTCGACGCCGCCGGACTCGACTCCGCGCTGCGCGCCGCCACCCGCACCACCTTCGACCGGGTCGACTCCGACGGCTGCATGTCGACCAACGACACCGTGCTGCTGCTGGCCTCCGGGGCGAGCGGGATCACCCCGGAACAGGACGAGTTCGCCGAGGCCGTGCGGACCGTCTGCGCGGACCTCGCCCGGCAGCTGATCGGGGACGCCGAGGGCGCCTCCAAGGACATCCGGATCGAGGTCGTCGGCGCCGCGAGCGAGGACGACGCCGTCGAGGTGGGCCGCTCCATCGCCCGCAACAACCTCCTCAAGTGCGCCATCCACGGCGAGGACCCCAACTGGGGCCGGGTGCTCTCCGCGATCGGCACGACGAAGGCCGCCTTCGAGCCCGACCGGCTGAACGTCGCGATCAACGGCGTCTGGGTCTGCAAGAACGGCAGCGTCGGCGAGGACCGCGACCTGGTCGACATGCGCTACCGGGAGGTCGCCATCACCGCCGACCTGGCCGCCGGCACCGAATCCGCCGTCATCTGGGCCAACGACCTCACCGCGGACTACGTCCACGAGAACAGCGCGTACAGCTCATGAGCACGGCGCGGAAGCACACCGCACTCCCGAAGGCCCAGACCCTCATCGAGGCGCTGCCCTGGCTGACCCGGCACAACGGCAAGACCGTCGTCATCAAGTTCGGCGGCAACGCCATGGTCGACGAGGAGCTGAAGGCGGCCTTCGCCCAGGACGTCGTCTTCCTGCGCCAGGCCGGCCTCAAGCCCGTCGTCGTGCACGGCGGCGGACCGCAGATCAGCGCCCAGCTCGACAAGCAGGGCCTGGTCAGCGAGTTCAAGGCGGGGCTGCGCGTCACCACGCCCGAGGCGATGGACGTCGTACGGATGGTGCTGGCCGGACAGGTCCAGCGCGAACTCGTCGGCCTGCTCAACCAGCACGGCCCGCTCGCCGTCGGCATGACCGGCGAGGACGCCCGCACGATCACCGCCGTCCAGCACCGGCCGACCATCGACGGCGAACTCGTCGACATCGGCCGGGTCGGCGAGATCACCGCCATCGACACCGGGGCGATCCAGGCGCTGCTGGACGACGGCCGGATCCCGGTGGTCTCCTCCATCGCGCGCTCCGCCGACGACGACCACGTCTACAACGTCAACGCCGACACCGCGGCAGCCGCGCTCGCCGCCGCGCTGAACGCCGAGACGCTGATGGTCCTCACCGACGTCGAGGGCCTCTACGAGGACTGGCCCAACAGCGACGACGTGATCAGCCGCCTCACCGCCACCGAGCTGGAGAAGCTGCTGCCCGAGCTGTCCAGCGGCATGGTGCCCAAGATGCAGGGCTGCCTGCACGCCGTGCGCAACGGCGTCGAGACCGCCCGCGTCATCGACGGCCGGGTCCAGCACTCGATCCTGCTGGAGATCTTCACCGACGAAGGAATCGGCACGATGGTCGTGCCCGACGCGCAGCCCGAGCAGGGGGAGTCATGAGCAACCAGGAGCTCGTCCGGCGCTGGAACGACGCGCTGATGGACAACTACGGCACCCCCAAGCTGTCCCTGATGCGCGGCGAGGGGGCCAGGGTGTGGGACGCCGACGGCACCGAGTACCTCGACTTCGTCGGCGGCATCGCGGTGAACGCGCTGGGCCACGCCCACCCCGCCGTCGTCGAGGCGGTCTCCGCCCAGATCGCCTCGCTGGGCCACGTCTCCAACCTCTTCATCGCCGAGCCGCCCGTCGCGCTCGCCGAACGGCTGCTCCAGCTCTTCGGCCGCCCCGGCCGGGTCTACTTCGCCAACTCGGGCGCCGAGGCCAACGAGGCCGCCTTCAAGATCGGCCGGCTGACCGGGCGCACCCACATGGTCGCCACCGACGGCGGCTTCCACGGCCGGACCATGGGCGCCCTCGCGCTGACCGGCCAGCCCGCCAAGCGCGACCCCTTCCTCCCGCTGCCCGGCGACGTGACGCACGTCCCGTACGGCGACGCCGAGGCGCTCCGGGCGGCCGTGACCACCGACACCGCACTGGTGATCATCGAGCCGATCCAGGGCGAGAACGGGGTGGTCGTGCCGCCCGCCGGATACCTGGAGGCCGCCCGCGAGATCACCCGGGCCACCGGCACCCTGCTCGTGCTCGACGAGGTGCAGACCGGCATCGGCCGCTGCGGCCACTGGTTCGAGCACCAGGCCCACCAGGGCGTCGAGCCCGACGTGGTCACCCTCGCCAAGGGCCTCGGCGGCGGACTGCCGATCGGCGCGACCGTCGCGTTCGGCCCGGCGGCCGAACTGCTGAGGCCGGGGCAGCACGGCACGACGTTCGGCGGCAACCCGGTCGCCTGCGCCGCCGGACTCGCGGTCCTGGACACCCTGGCGGCCGACGGCGCCCTGGACCGGGTGAAGCGGCTCGGCGAGAGGATCCGCGAGGCCGTGGAGGGCCTGGGCCACCCGCTGGTCTCCCATGTCCGCGGCTCCGGGCTGCTGCTGGGTATCGTGCTCACCGAGCCCCTTGCGCCCCAGGCGCAACAGGCGGCTCAGGGAGCCGGAATCCTGGTGAACGCACCCGCCCCCGATGTCCTGCGGCTGATGCCGCCGCTGATCATCGACGACGCGGAGGTGGACGCGTTCCTCCGGGCACTGCCCGGTGTTCTCGACGCGGCAAGAGGGGACGGACGATCCGGAGAATGAGGCGACGACGATGACCGAGGCGCAGGAGACCGAGCACGGGGGGCCGGCCGTGCCGCAGACCCGCACCGCGCGCCACCGCCGGATCGTGGACATCCTGAACCGGCAGCCGGTGCGCTCGCAGAGCCAGCTGGCCAAGCTCCTCGCCGACGACGGGCTGAGCGTCACCCAGGCGACGCTCTCCCGGGACCTGGACGAGCTGGGCGCGGTGAAGATCCGCAACACCGGCGGCGAGCTGATCTACGCGGTTCCCAGCGAGGGCGGATTCCGCACCCCGCAGGCCCCGCTGGGCGGCTCCGCCAAGGAGGAGCGGATGCGGCGCCTCTCCGCCGAACTGCTCATCTCGGCGGAGGCCTCGGCCAACCTCGTGGTGCTGCGCACCCCGCCGGGCGCGGCCCAGTTCCTCGCCTCGGCCATCGACCAGGCCGAACTGCACGACATCCTCGGCACCATCGCCGGCGACGACACCCTGATGCTGATCAGCCGCGACCCGGCGGGCGGCCAGGCACTCGCCGACCACCTGCTCCGGCTGGCCCAGAACGAACGCTGAGAGCCGGCCGGGGCCGTCGGCCGGCCGGGGCTCCGGGACGGTCGGCGGCGCGTGACCGGCTCCCGGACCGTCAGTAACGCGTGATCGCGGTCGGGCCCGACCGGGTCCCGATCGCGATGTGCGGACGGCGGGCCGGGTTCACCCAGTCGAGGATCCGGTCCATCGCGGACGCCGGTACGGAGACGCAGCCGGCGGTCGCGCCGCGCCCGTCGACGTGCAGGAAGATCCCGGCGCCCCGCCCGCGCACCGGCCGCTCGTAGTTGAACCCGATGACGAGCGCGCGGGCGTACTGCGTCGGGTACGCGATCAGGTGCTCCGCCTCGCCGGCCCGGCAGTCCGCCGGGCGCGGCTCGACCCAGCGGTTGTAGTCCCGCGCCGCGTTGTCCTGGCACCACCACGACCGGTCGTTGATCCGCCGGTAGGGATGGGTGGTGCCGGCCGGTGCGGGCGTGGTCCCGAAGGCGTACGGCAGGTCGTACAGGCCGGTGGGGGTGGTGTTCGTGCCCTGCTTGCGCGAGGCGCCCTCGGCCAGGCCCTTCGCGCCGAAGCGGGCCGGTGCCGAGCCGGCCTTCACCCAGACGCCCCGGCGCAGGTTCCACCAGGTGACGGTGCCCGTGGTGGAGCGCGCGTCCGGCGCCTCGGCCGTGATCAGCTGGGTGCCCCCGCCGGTGTCGGCCAGCCGCCCCGGCGGCGTCGACGCCGGGGCGGACCGGGCCGCGACCGACGAGCCCGCCAGCGCGAGCAGTACCGACACGGTCACCAGGGATCTGCGCATGCCCCGGACGCTAGCTGCTTTGCCCGGCCCTCACCCCCGGATCTGCTCCGTACGGCTCAATCCCCCTCACCGTCCGGCAGGACCGGCAGCGGGAGCGGCAGTCCGGGCAGCCCGTCGATGCTGGTCGCCACGTGCTCCTTCTTCTCGAAGTAGGCGCTGAGCGAGGCGTCGTCCTCCCGGGCGAAGCGCCCGGCGTGCAGTGACCGGTCCTCGTCGTACGACATGAAGGGCACCCCGTAGCCGCAGGTGTCCCGGATCAGTTCGGCCCGCACCACGATGACGGCGCGCAGTCCGTGGAGGCGGGGGTCCACGTCCGGGAAGTGGGCGAGCAGCGGGCCGAACCGGGGGTCGTCCCGGAAGACCGGCTCGCCGCGGCCGTGCACCCGCACGATGTTCGGGGGGCCCTGGAAGGCGCACCACATCAGCGTGATGCGGCCGTTCTCGCGGAGGTGGGCGACGGTCTCGGCGTTGCTGCCGGCGAAGTCCAGATAGGCCACGGTCAGCTCGTCGATGACGGCGAACGAGCCGCTGATCCCCTTGGGGGAGAGGTTGACCGTGCCCTCGCCGTCCAGGGGCGCGGTCGCGGTGAAGAAGATGTGCTGTTCCTCGATGAAGGTCCTGAGCCGTCCGTCGATGCGTTCGTACGTTTTTCCCATACCGGCCATTGTCGTCGGCAACTCCGTTGTGAACAGGGCCGTTTCGGCTGCCGGGACGCCGAGGGAGGAGTCCCGTCGGCACGCCCCCGCCCGCACCTTTGACAAAACATACGGAGGACTGCATAGTTATACCCATCAGTGATTGCACCGTAAGGAGAAACCCGTGACCGAGCGCGTCGTACTCGCCTACTCGGGCGGCCTGGACACCTCCGTCGCCATCGGCTGGATCGCCGAGGAGACGGGCGCCGAGGTCATCGCCGTTGCCGTGGACGTCGGCCAGGGCGGCGAGGACCTGGACGTCATCCGCAAGCGCGCGCTCGCCTGTGGTGCCGTCGAGGCCGAGGTCGCGGACGCCAAGGACGAGTTCGCCGAGGAGTACTGCCTCCCCGCGATCAAGGCCAACGCCCTCTACATGGACCGCTACCCGCTGGTCTCGGCCCTCTCCCGGCCGACCATCGTCAAGCACCTCGTCGCCGCCGCCAACAAGCACAACGCCGGCATCGTCGCCCACGGCTGCACCGGCAAGGGCAATGACCAGGTCCGCTTCGAGGCCGGCATCTCCGCGCTCGGCCCCGACCTGAAGTGCATCGCCCCGGTCCGTGACTACGCGATGACCCGGGACAAGGCGATCGCCTTCTGCGAGGAGAAGAACCTCCCGATCGCGACCACCAAGAAGTCCCCGTACTCCATCGACCAGAACGTCTTCGGACGCGCCGTCGAGACGGGCTTCCTGGAGGACATCTGGAACGCGCCGATCGAGGACATCTACGAGTACACCGAGAACCCCGCCACCCCGCGCGAGGCCGACGAGGTCGTCATCTCCTTCAAGGAGGGCGTGCCGGTGGCCATCGACGGCAAGCCCGTCACCGTCCTCCAGGCCATCCAGCAGCTCAACCAGCGGGCCGGCGCCCAGGGCATCGGCCGGATCGACATGGTCGAGGACCGGCTCGTCGGCATCAAGTCCCGCGAGGTGTACGAGGCCCCGGGCGCGATCGCGCTGATCACCGCCCACCAGGAGCTGGAGAACGTCACCGTCGAGCGCGAGCTGGCCCGCTACAAGCGGCAGGTCGAGCAGCGCTGGGGCGAGCTGGTCTACGACGGCCTGTGGTTCTCGCCGCTCAAGCGCGCCCTGGACGGCTTCATCAACGAGGCCAACCAGCACGTCACCGGCGACATCCGGATGACCATGCACGCGGGCCGCGCCGTCGTCACCGGCCGTAAGTCCGAGCAGTCGCTCTACGACTTCAACCTCGCCACCTACGACTCGGGCGACACGTTCGACCAGTCCAAGGCGCAGGGCTTCATCGAGATCTTCGGCCTCTCGTCGAAGATCGCCGCCAAGCGTGACCTGGCCTGACCCCCAGCAGTTACGTCACCGCCTCCCCGGACCCTCCGTGCGGGGAGGCGGTCGCACATCCACCCCTTGTTCTTCCGAGGAGCACGCAGTGAGCAACGGCAACGGCACCAGCGACGTACGCCTCTGGGGCGCCCGCTTCGCCGACGGCCCGGCCGAGGCGCTGGCCAGGCTGTCCGCCTCCGTCCACTTCGACTGGCGGCTCGCGCCGTACGACATCGCCGGCTCCCGCGCCCACGCGCGCGTCCTGAACAAGGCGGGCCTGCTCACCGAGGACGAGCTGACCCGCATGCTCGCCGGCCTCGACCGGCTGGAGGCGGACGTCGCCGACGGCTCGTTCACCGGCACCATCGCCGACGAGGACGTGCACACCGCGCTCGAACGCGGACTGCTGGAGCGCCTCGGCCCGGACCTCGGCGGCAAGCTGCGGGCGGGCCGCTCCCGCAACGACCAGATCGCCACGCTCTTCCGGATGTACCTGCGCGACCACGCCAGGATCATCGGCGGCCTGCTCGCCGAGCTCCAGGGCGCCCTGGTCGGCCTCGCCGAGGCGCACCCCGACGTTGCGATGCCCGGCCGCACGCACCTCCAGCACGCCCAGCCGGTGCTCTTCGCCCACCACGTCCTGGCCCACGCGCAGGCCCTGTCCCGGGACGCGGAGCGGCTGCGCCAGTGGGACGAGCGGACCGCGGTCTCCCCGTACGGCTCCGGCGCCCTGGCCGGATCGTCGCTCGGCCTGGACCCGGAGGCGGTCGCCGCCGACCTCGGCTTCGAGCGCGGCTCCGTGGGCAACTCCATCGACGGAACGGCCTCCCGCGACTTCGTCGCCGAGTTCGCCTTCATCACCGCGATGATCGGGGTGAACCTCTCCCGGATCGCGGAGGAGGTCATCATCTGGAACACGAAGGAGTTCTCCTTCGTCACCCTGCACGACGCCTTCTCCACCGGCTCCTCGATCATGCCGCAGAAGAAGAACCCGGACATCGCGGAGCTGGCCCGGGGCAAGTCCGGCCGGCTGATCGGCAACCTGACCGGCCTGATGGCCACGCTGAAGGCCCTCCCGCTCGCGTACAACCGCGACCTCCAGGAGGACAAGGAGCCGGTCTTCGACTCCTGCGACCAGCTGGAGGTCCTGCTGCCCGCCTTCACCGGAATGATGGCCACCCTCACCGTCAACCGCGAGCGGATGGAGGAGCTGGCCCCGGCCGGCTTCTCGCTCGCCACCGACGTCGCCGAATGGCTGGTCAAGCAGGGCGTGCCGTTCCGGGTCGCGCACGAGGTGGCCGGCGAGTGCGTCAAGGAGTGCGAGCAGCACGGCATCGAGCTCGACCAGCTGACCGACGAGCAGTTCGCCAAGATCTCCGAACACCTCACGCCCGAGGTCCGCACGGTCCTCGACGTGGCCGGCGCGCTGGCCTCCCGCGACGGACGCGGCGGCACCGCCCCGTCGGCCGTGGCCGTCCAGCTCGCCGAGGTGAAGGCCGACCTCGCTGCCCAGCAGGCCTGGGCCACCGCGAGGAACTGACCGCCGCGGGGGCGGACACCGGGGGCGGGGAGCGTTCGCGCGCTCCCCGCCCTCCGGTTCCCGTGAGCTGGGTTACGTTGACGGGGGAGAGCACCCGACCGACGAGGAGCCCACGATGCCTTTCGCCAGGCTGGCCGCAGCGACGACCCCGACCGCCCACATCGGGCTCGGGCTGGCGGCGGTCGGCAGGCCCGGCTACATCAACCTCCACCGCGACCGCGACCTGCCCGCGGACCGCGGCGTCGGGGCACTGCGCGCCCGCACCCACGAACTGCTCGACGCCGCCTACGCCCAGGGCGTCCGCTACTTCGACGCGGCCCGCTCCTACGGCCGTTCGGAGGAGTTCCTGGCCGACTGGCTGACGGCGCACCCGGAGGCGGACGACGTCGTCATCGGCAGCAAATGGGGCTACACCTACACCGCCGACTGGCGCGTCGAGGCCGAGGAGCACGAGACCAAGGACCACGGCCTCGACACGTTCCTGCGCCAGCGGGCCGAGACCGGCGCGCTGCTCGGCGACCGCCTCGACCTCTACCAGATCCACTCGGTGACCGCCGACAGCCCGGCCCTGACCGACCGGGAACTGCACGCCCGCCTCGCCGAACTCGCCGGGGAGGGCGTCAGCGTCGGCCTGAGCACCAGCGGACCCGCCCAGGCCGACGCGATCCGGGCCGCCCTCACCGTCACCGTGGACGGCGAACCGCTCTTCCGTACGGTGCAGGCCACCTACAACGCGCTGGAGACCTCGGCCGGGGCCGCGCTCGCCGAGGCCCACGCCGCCGGGCTCACCGTGATCGTCAAGGAGGCCGTGGCCAACGGGCGGCTCGCCGGTACGGAGGCCCCCGCGGTGCTCCAGGAGATCGCCGCCGGGGCCGGCGTGGGCAGCGACGCGGTGGCCCTGGCGTTCGTGCTGCACCAGCCCTGGGCCGGGGTGGTGCTCTCCGGCGCGGTGACCGTCGGCCAGCTCGCCGGGAACCTGCACGCGCCCGTCGTCGACCTCGACGAGGAGCTGCGCGCCCGGCTCGACGCGCTGGTGGAGGAGCCCGAGGCGTACTGGCGGCACCGCGCCGGGCTGCCGTGGAGCTGACCGGCCGGGGCGCGGACCCCGGGGCGTGCCCCGGAAGTCCCGCCCGGCCGGGCACGCCCGTCACATCCGTGCGGTCCGGTCCGTCAGTACGGTGACGGACCAGGGTCCGCCGACGCGCCGGGGAACACGACCGCCGGCGCGGTGACGGAACACGACGGAGGAAACGCGACTGTGGACGGACACGAGTTCCTGGCGGAGCGCTTCGAGGCGAACCGGCCCCGGCTGAGGGCCGTGGCCCAGCGGATGCTCGGCTCGACGGGCGAGGCGGAGGACGCCGTCCAGGAGGCGTGGATCAGGCTCGGCCGTTCCGACAGCCGGGCGATCGAGAACCTGGACGGCTGGCTGACCACGGTCGTCGGGCGGGTGTGCCTGGACACGCTCCGCTCCCGCCGTTCCCGCCGGGAGGAGCCCCTGGACACCGGCGCGCCCGAGGAACGCGCCCCCGGCGAGCGGCCGGACGCCGACCCCGAACAGCAGGCGCTGCTGGCCGACTCGGTCGGCCTGGCGATGCTCGTCGTGCTCGAGACGCTCGACCCCGCCGAGCGGCTCGCCTTCGTGCTGCACGACATGTTCGCCGTGCCCTTCGACGAGATCGCCCCGGTCGTGGACCGCACCCCGGCCGCGGCCCGGCAGCTCGCCAGCCGGGCGCGCCGCCGGGTGCGGGGTGCGGAGCCGGTCGTGGACCCCGGTCTCTCCCGCAGGCGGGAGGTGGTCGACGCCTTCCTGGCCGCCGCCCGTGACGGGGACTTCGACGCCCTCGTGGCGGTGCTCGACCCGGACGTGGTGGTGCGGTCCGCCACCGGCACGCCGTCCCTGGTGCGGGGCGCCGAGGCGGTGGCCCGCCGGGCGATGATGTTCGCGCCGTTCGCCCGGTCGTCGCAGCCGGCCCTGGTCGACGGCCGCCCGGCGGTCCTCTCGGCCCTCGACGGCGGGAAGTTCTCGGTCCTGGTCTTCACCATCGAGCGGGACAGGGTCGTCGAGATGCTCGCGATCGACGACCCGGCCGGCCTGCCCGGTCTGGACCTGGTGATGCTCGACGCCTGAGCCGCGGCACGCCGGTCACCGGGCCCCGGTGACCGGCCCCGCCCGTCCCCCGGCCGCCGAGGGGCTTCAGGGCCCGTCGCCGGCCCGGCCGTCCGCCCACGCGGCGAGCGCCGCGAAATCGTCCGGCAGCAGCCCCAGCCCCGGATCGACCCACCGCAGCAGGGCCTCGGTGACCCCGTGCCCGAGGATCCACTCCCGGTCCCGCAGGGTGATCTCGTCGTCGATCCAGGCGAACGGCCGCCCGGCCGCGTACTCCACGACGTACTGCGTCTTCCAGTACGTACCGGCGGGGGCGTCGCCGTGCATCGCCGGCCAGTCGATGTACGGCAGCGGGGGCAGTCCGAGGCGCGGTCCGACCCACTGGTTGGCCTCGCCCTTCCATGTCGTCGCCCAGACCAGTTCGTAACGGCCGGCCAGGGCCCGCAGGGCCCGCCCGTGGTCCGGGTTGAGCAGCACCGGCAGCGGCGGTCCCTGGTCCCACCCGGTCGGCCGCATCGGGTGTCTCGTGTATCCGGCCGGCGCCCCGGGGTGCGCGAGCGCCAGATAGGGGTTGAGCGGGCCGTCGATGTCGATCAGCAGGAGCGGCTTCCCGGCGACATGCGTCATGGACGTCATGGTCCTCCCGTGCCGGGCCCCGGGGCGAGACCTTTCCAGTGAGACATTGATGTCTCAAATGGCCTATGGTTGTCTCATGACTCTCGACCGTGAGCAGGTGCTGCGCAGCGCCGCCGCTCTGCTGACCCGTAAATCGACCGCCACCATGGACGAGGTCGCCAGAGCCGCGGGCATCGGCCGCGCCACCCTGCACCGGCACTTCGCCGGACGGGACGCGCTGGTCAGAGCGCTGGAGGAGCTGGGCATCCAGGAGGTCGAAGCGGCGCTGGACGCCGCCGGGCTCGACGAGGGGAGCTCGGAGGAGGCGCTGCGCCGACTGATCGCGGCCGTCGAACCGAGCGCCGGACTGCTCTCCTTCCTCGTCACCGAGAACCAGCTCTTCGAGGGCGAACAGGTCAACGAGGGCTGGAACCGGCTCGACGCCCGCGTCGCCGCCTTCTTCCGGCGCGGCCAAGAGCGCGGCGAGTTCCGGCTCGACCTCACCCCCGCCTGGCTGACCGAGGCCCTCTACGGGCTGGTCTCCAGCGGGGCCTGGGCCGTCCAGGCGGGCCGGGTCGCGAGCAAGGACTTCCAGTACATGATCGTCGAGTTGCTGCTCGGCGGCGCACGCCGGAGCGTGGAGCAATGAGCCGTATCGAACAACCGGTGAAGGCCTCGGACGAGCTGTACCGTCCCGGGCGGTGGATCGCCCTGGCCGTACTCGTCCTCGCCGTGTTGCTCGTGGCGATCGACGCCACCGTCCTCGGCCTGGCGACCCCGTTCCTCACCGAGGACCTCGAACCGACCGGCACCCAGCTGCTGTGGATCGGCGACGTCTACTCCTTCGTCATCGCCGGACTCCTCGTCTCCATGGGCAGCCTCGGCGACCGCATCGGGCGCAAGAAGCTGCTGCTGTGCGGTGCGACCGCGTTCGGTGCGGTCTCCGTGCTCAACGCCTACGCGCACACCCCCGAGATGATGATCCTGGCGCGGGCGCTGCTCGGTGTCGCGGGCGCCACCCTCATGCCGTCCACGCTCGCCCTGATCCGGAACCTCTTCCACGACCCGCGCGAGCGCAGCCTGGCCATCGGGATCTGGGGAGCGATGGCCTCGGCGGGCGCGGCCGTCGGACCCGTGGTCGGCGGGTTCCTGCTGGAGCACTTCTGGTGGGGCTCGGTCTTCCTGATCAACCTGCCCGTCATGGTGATCCTCGTGATCGTCGGCGCGAAGATGATCCCCGAGTCGAAGAACCCGGCCCCGGGCCCCTGGGACCTGGGCAGCGTCGCGCTCTCCTTCGTCGGCATGATCGGCATCGTCTACGCCGTCAAGGAACTGGCGGCGCACGGCCCGAGCTGGGAGATCGCCGTCGCGGGCATCGGCGGCCTGGCCGCGCTCTGCTGGTTCGTGCGCAGGCAGCTCACCCTCCAGTCGCCGCTGCTGGACATGCGGCTCTTCCACCACCGGGGCTTCTCGGGCGCGGTCCTGGCCGACCTGCTGACCATCCTCGGCCTGTCCGGACTGGTCTTCTTCCTCTCCCAGTTCCTCCAGCTGGTGCAGGGCCGCAGGCCGCTGGAGGCCGGTCTCGCCGAACTCCCGGCGGCCATCGGCGCGGTCGTCGCGGGCCTGCTCGCCGGAAAGGCGGCCCGGCGCTTCTCGGTGCGCTCGGTGGTGACCGGCGGCCTCGGGGCGGTCGGCCTGGCGCTCGCCGCGGTCACCCTGATCCACCAGCAGACCGCGTACCCGATGATCGGCGCGGTGCTCCTGGTCGTCGGCCTCGGCGCGGGCTTCGCCTTCACCGTCACCTCCGACGTGATCCTCTCCAGCGTCCCGAAGGAACAGGCGGGTTCCGCCGGAGCGGTCTCGGAGACGGCGTACGAACTCGGCGCGGCCCTCGGCATCGCCCTGCTCGGCTCCATCGTCACCGGCGTCTACCAGAACTTCGAATCACCCGCGGGCGTCCCGGCCGACCACGCCGCGGCCGCCCACGAGTCGCTGGGCGGCGCGGTCGAGGCGACCCACGGGCTGCCCGGCCCCCAGGGACAGGAACTGCTCGCCGCGGCACAGGAGGCGTTCGTGGACGGGCTGCGGGTCGCCGCGGGCGTCGGCGCCGCGGTCCTGCTGGCGACGGCGGTCGCCGCCTGGTTCCTGCTGCGGGGCCAGAAGCTGGAGGAGGGCATCGTCCACCAGTGACCGCCCCCCGCCGGCCCGGCGCGCGGGAACACGGGAAGGGTCCGCACCCCCGGGGGTACGGACCCTTCCCACGTCATGGTCGGCGCGGCGCGCCCCGGCTCACGCGGCCTTGGCCTTCGTGGCGTACATGTCGACGTACTCCTGGCCGGACAGCCGCATCACCTCGGCCATCACGGAGTCGGTCACCGCCCGCAGCACGTAGCGGTCGCGGTCCATGCCCTCGTAGCGGGAGAACTCCATCGGCTCGCCGAACCGGACCGTCACCTTGCCGGGGCGGGGCAGACCGGCCCCGCCGGGCTGCAGCTTGTCCGTGCCGATCATCGCGAACGGCACCACCGGCGCGCCCGTCATCAGCGTCAGCCGGGCGATGCCCGTACGGCCCCGGTACAGCCGGCCGTCCGGGGAGCGGGTGCCCTCCGGGTAGATGGCGAACGCCTTGCCCTCCTCCAGCACCCGACGACCCGTCATCAGCGCCGCGACACCGCCGCGTCCGCCGTCCCGGTCCACCGGGATCATGCCGCAGCCGGTGAAGAACCAGGCCATCGCCCGGCCCTTGAGGCCCTTGCCCGTCACGTACTCGTCCTTGCCGATGTAGAACACCGGCCGGTCGCAGCAGATCGGCATGATCATCGAGTCGATGAAGGTCAGATGGTTGCCCGCGAGGATCACCGGACCGTCCCCGGGAATGTTCTCCGCCCCCTCCACCCGGGGGCGGAACATCAGGCGCAAGATCGGTCCGAGCACTGCCTTGATGAGTGCGAGTCGGGACAACGGTTCCTCCGGGGTAGCGGCCGGGCCGGCCGAGGTGCGGGATCGTGACGGTCCATGCAGGTGAGGACGATACTCGCGGCTTCTCGCTGATCGCACGTCGGGTTCGACCGGCGGACAGGGGGTGTTGACACGAGTTTCCGCCATGTTCGTCCAGGAGCTGCCTCCACGACCGTACTGCTGCTTACGCTCGGGCCGCGCCCGACAGGTGCCAGACATCACACGCGAGGAGCATTCATGACAGAGCGCGCGCAGACCGGTCCCGCCCGCAGAACGATGCTGGGAGCGGGCGCCGCCGTACTGGGCACGGCCGCCCTCGGGCTGGCCGGCGGCCCGGCCGGCGCCGCAGGCAACCCCGCGGCGAGCACCTCCGGTCGGCCCGGCGGGCACGGCTTCCGCCTCGACCTGCCGGTCCCCACCGTCATCGGGCACCGCGGCGCCAGCGGCTACCGGCCCGAGCACACGCTCGGCTCCTACCAGCTGGCCCTCGACATGGGCGCGCACGTCATCGAGCAGGACCTGGTGCCGACCAAGGACGGCCACCTGGTCTGCCGCCACGAGAACGACATCACCGCCACCACCGACGTCTCCGAGCACCCCGAGTTCGCGAGCCGCAGAACGACGAAGAAGGTCGACGGCGTCCAACTCACCGGCTGGTTCACCGAGGACTTCACCCTCGCCGAGCTGAAGACGCTGCGGGCCAAGGAGCGCATCCCCGGCACCCGCCAGGAGAACACCCTCTACGACGGCCGCTGGGAGGTCCCCACCTTCGAGGAGGTGCTGCGCTGGGCCGACCGCGAGGGCCGCAGGCGCGGCAAGCCCGTCTGGCTGTACGTCGAGACCAAGCACCCCACCTACTTCCGCGGTCTCGGCCTCGGCCTCGAGGAGCCGCTCGCCAAACTGTTGCGTCGCCACCACCGCCACCGCGCCCACTCGCCGCTCATCCTCCAGTCCTTCGAGCCCGGCAGCATCCAGCGGCTGGCCCGGCTCGTCTCGACCCCGCGCGTCGTGCTGCTCTCGGGCCCCGGCGAGCGCCCCTGGGACTTCGTGACCTCCGGGGACCCGCGCACCGTCGCGGACCTGGTGAAGCCCGAGGGCCTGAAGTGGATGGCCTCCTTCGCGCAGGGCATCGGCCCCACCCTGGACCTGATCATCCCCAAGGACGCCTCGGGCCGGCTCACCGAGCCGACCTCGCTGGTGAAGGACGCGCACGCGCAGGGCCTGGTCCTGCACCCCTACACCCTGCGCAACGAGAACACCTTCCTGCCCGCCGACTTCCGGCGCGGCACCGACCCGGCCGCCTACGGTGACGCGTTCGGCGCGCTGCGGACGTACTTCGACACGGGCATCGACGGAATCTTCTCGGACAACCCGGACACTGCCCTGCTCGCCGCGGCGGACTTCACCGGACGCTGAGCCCCGTAGGACGCCCCACGACACCGGCGTCAGCACCCGGCCGGGCCGTGCCCCGGTCGGGTGGTGAGCGCCCGTCACGGCAACCGGCCGTCGCCGTACGGGCGTCGGCCGGGGCATGACGCTTCCCGATCATGTTCCCGCGGCAGCCGCCCCCGGCGCCCCGGCGGTCGTCCGGGCCCTGCACCCGCTGGTGAGCGCCGAGGCACTGGCCGAGGCGGCCGCCTCGGCGACGGGCCCGGCGATCGAATCCGCCGACCTCGAACAGTCCGTCTGGCTGCGGCTGCTGGAACGGCTCGCGGGGGAGGGGCCACCGGCGGACACGGCCCGCTGGGTGCGCGACTGCGTACGGGCCGAGGCCCGCCGGGCCCGCCGCACCGCCCGGCTCGAACGCCCCTACCGCGACGAGACCGCCGCGGATCCGGCCGGCTGCCCCGAACGGATCGCCGTCGGCGCCGACGAACGCCGGGCACTGCGCGCGGCGGTGGACCGGCTGCCCGCCCGGTGCGCCCGGCTGCTGTCGGCGATGCTGGCGCCGAGCGACCCCACCTACCGGGAAATCGCAGGAAAGTTGGGTATGTCACAGGGGAGTTTGGGCCCCGTCCGTTCCCGATGCCTTGGATGTCTGCGCAGAATGCTCGCGGCGGAGGTTGCAGCTCCTGAACCGTGGGGAAAGGAGCGATAGACAACCGGTGGATCAGGTGGGCGGAGGCATGCGCAGATGGGCATGAGCGTGATCATCTCGGCGGCGACGGAACAGGACGCCGAACAGATCTTGAAACTCCAGTACCTCTGCTTCCAGAGCGAGGCGGAGCTGTACGGGAACTACCGGATCGACCCGCTCGTCCAGACCCTCGACTCGATGCGGGCCGAGATCGCCACGAACCTGGTGTTCGTGGCACGTCTCGGCGACGAGATCGTCGGCTCGGTCCGGGGCACCCTCGAAGGGGACGGGGTCGGGGAGATCGGCCGGCTCTGCGTCCACCCGCGGCTCCAGGGGCACGGCCTCGGCGCCCGGCTGCTCGGGGCGGCCGAGTCGGCGCTGGCCGCGGAGCGGTCGGCGACCCGTTTCCGGCTGCACACCGGGCACCGCAGCGAGGGCAACCTGCGGCTCTACCGGCGGGCGGGATACACCCCCGTGGGCAACGAGACCGGTGGGGACGGCGTGCTGATGATCCTGCTGGAGAAGGACGCCGCCGCGCCCGCGTACGTCGCCAGCGCGTAGGACCTGGCGACAGGACGAGCGGAACGCGCGACCGGCCACAAACGGAACGCGCGACCGGCGACAAGGCAAACGGAACGTGCGACCGGCCGCGAGCGGAACCGGCCGGTCGCACGTTCCCGGTGCTTTCCGGTGCTTCCCGGCACGGGGCGCGGGGCGACCGGCTGCCCGCTCCCGCGTACGGCGCCCGGTCGCGCGGGGCCCTGCGGAGTCCGGTGAACCGCGCCGCCCGGCTTCCGCGTACGGCGCCTGGGCGACCCGTCAGGCGGTCCTGGCCCGGCGCAGCCACATCATCCCGGTGACCGGCAGGATCACCGGGATGAACAGGTAGCCCATGCCGAAGTCCGACCAGACGGTGTCGTCCGCGAACGCCGAGGGCTCCACCATCGTCCAGGCTCCGACGACCAGCACCCCCAGCAGTTCGGCGACGCAGCAGACCAGCGCCGTCCTGCGGGCCCGTTCGCCCCCGCGCACCAGCGAGTACGTGATGAACCCGTACACGAGCGCGGAGGCGGCCGACAGCACGTAGGAGAGCGGCGCCCGGTCGAAGTCCAGGATCATCTGGACGATCGCCCGGGAGGCCGCCGCGACGGTGAACACCCCGTAGAACCAGACCAGGACCCGGCCGGGGCCCGTGCCGAGGTCGAAGGGCTGCTTCTCGCCGGGGGCCGCCGAGGGGGAGCGGTCGGTGTCGGTCACGGTCAGTTTCCCCAGATGTCGTGGAGCCGTACTTCGAGGACGGCCAGCACGACCGCACCCGCCGTCACCGTCACCGAACCCCACCGGGTCCGCTCGGCCAGCGACAGGAAACCCGCGGCGGGCACCGCGAAGAACGCCCCGATCAGATACGCGATGAAGATCGTCATGCCCTGCTCGGGCCGCTCGCCCCCGGCCAGCTGCACGATGCCCACCACCAGCTGGGCCAGCGCCAGCAGCGAGACCACGGCCATCCCGATGAAGTGCCAGTCCTTGGTCGGCTGGTCCCGGTAGGCGGCGAAACCGCACCAGGCGGCGAGGGCGAGCGCGGCCACGGAGACCGCGACCGTCAGGGCGACAAGCATGAGGCCGAGGGTATTACGGGCCGGATCGCCCCCTGCGTGCGCCCCCGCCCGGCCCCGCCCCGGACCGAGGGCCGGACGGCCGGGGGCGGTCCGGGCCCGGAACCGGGGCCGGCCGTGGCCTTGGCCACAGCCGGGGGCCGTCCCGGTCCGGTCACGGAAGCGGCCCTCGCCCCCGTCCGAGGTGAGTTTCCGCAGGTCACGGCCTTGGTGGTGGGGATCCGGGGCGGCGGCCCGACCGGCCCGGCCCGGTGTCCACGGATGTCCGCCATCCGGACAGCCGGGTCGCAAGGCCCGTTACGTCTGTTTTACTTGGGGCATGACCACGACGAGCAGCCGCATCCTTGCGACCGAGGCGATCACGACGCCCGGTGCTCGTTGTATGTGTCGAATGCGCACCTTCTGAGGGCCCCCGCCCGATCCTCGCGCCCCGAAGCGAGACCGAGCCCGCGCCGTCCGCACCCGGCGGAACGATCCTGCCCCGACGCCACCGCCCGGCCCCTGCCGCGCCGGCCCGCGCCGGGAACTCCCGCTCGGAACGTCCGGTCGAAGCGTCCCGACAGTCCCATTCAGACGAATGCCCCGTGCCCGGCGGACACCGCGCCGCGCACTCGACAGTGACGGAAACCCCCTGTGATCACCACTACGGGCCTCACGAAGGTCTACCAGTCGCGCGGCCGGGAGGTCACCGCCCTCGACGGCGTCGACCTGCACGTCCGCGAGGGCGAGGTGTACGGCGTCATCGGACAGAGCGGCGCCGGCAAGTCCTCCCTGATCCGCTGCGTCAACCTCCTGGAACGCCCCACCTCCGGCACCGTGACCGTGGCGGGCCAGGACCTCACCGCCCTCGCCGGGCGCGGCCGGCGGGCCGGCCGGGAACTGCGCGAGGCACGCAGCCGCATCGGCATGGTCTTCCAGCACTTCAACCTGCTGGCCTCCCGCACCGTCCAGGGCAACGTCGAACTCCCGCTGGAGATCCTCGGCGTCCCCGGCCGGGACCGCTCCCGCAAGGCCCTCGAACTCCTCGACCTGGTCGGCCTCGCCGACAAGGCCAGGGCCTACCCGGGCCAGCTCTCCGGCGGCCAGAAGCAGCGCGTCGGCATTGCCCGCGCACTCGCCGGGGACCCCAAGGTGCTGCTCTCCGACGAGGCGACCTCCGCCCTCGACCCCGAGACCACCCGCTCCATCCTCCAGCTGCTGCGCGACCTCAACCAGCAGCTGGGCCTGACCGTCCTGCTCATCACCCACGAGATGGACGTCGTCAAGACGATCTGCGACTCCGCCGCACTGATGCGGAAGGGACGCGTCGTCGAATCCGGAACCGTCGGCGACCTGCTCGCCACCCCCGGCTCCGAACTGGCCCACGAGCTGTTCCCGGTCGGCGGAACGGCCTCCGGCCCCGACCGCACGGTCGTCGACGTCACCTTCCGCGGCGAGGCCGCCACCCAGCCGGTGATCTCCCAGCTCTCCCGCACGTACAACATCGACATCTCGATCCTGGGCGCCGCGATGGACACCGTCGGCGGCAACCAGATCGGCCGGATGCGCATCGAGCTGCCCGGCCGCTTCGAGGAGAACGTCGTCCCGATCGGCTTCCTGCGGGAACAGGGCCTCCAGGCCGAGGTCGTGGAGGACACGGCCCCCGCCATTCCCGTACAGACCCCCGCCCCGCTCACCAAGGAGGTGGCGAAGTGACCTGGTCCGAAATGCAGCCGCTGCTCACCCAGGGGACCGTCGACACCCTCTACATGGTGCTCTGGTCCGCGGTCGTCACCATCCTGGCCGGGCTGCCGCTCGGCGTCCTGCTGGTCCTCACCGACAAGGGCGGACTGCTCCAGAACATCCCCGTGAACAAGGTCGTCGGGGCGATCGTGAACATCGGCCGCTCGCTGCCGTTCATCATCCTGCTGATCGCCCTGATCCCCTTCACCACCTGGATCGTCGGCACCTTCATCGGCCCGACCGCGATGATCGTCCCGCTCGCCGTCGGCGCCATCCCGTTCTTCGCCCGACTCGTCGAGACGTCCGTCCGCGAGGTCGACCACGGACTCGTCGAGGCCGTCCAGTCGATGGGCGGATCCATTCCCACGATCGTCCGCAAGGTCCTGCTGCCGCAGGCACTGCCCTCGCTCGTCTCCGGCGTCACCACCACCGTCATCGTGCTCATCGGCTACTCCGCGATGGCCGGGGCCGTCGGCGGCGAAGGGCTCGGATCCAAGGCCGTCACCTACGGATTCCAGCGCTTCGACAACCAGTTCATGCTCATCACCGTCGCGCTGCTCGTCGTCATCGTGACCGTGGTCCAGCTGATCGGCGACGTGGCCGTACGCCTGCTGGCCCGCCGGGGCCGCGCCACCACCTGAGACCTCCCTCCCCCACAAGCCCGCACTCCTTGTCCGGGCACACCACCCTCACCACCGGAAAGAGGCACTTTTCGTGCGCAAGAACATCAAGATCACCGCAGCTGCCGCCGCCACCGCCGCCCTCGCCCTCGGCCTCAGCGCCTGCGGCACGGACTCCGACCCGTCCGCCAAGGGCGACACCGGCGCCGGGGCCGACACCTCCAAGGCGCTCGTCGTCGCCGCGTCCCCCACGCCGCACGCCGACATCCTGGAGTTCGTCGAGAAGAACCTGGCGGCGAAGGAGGGCCTCAAGCTGGAGGTCAAGGAGTTCACGGACTACGTCCTGCCGAACACCGCCACCGAGACCGGCCAGGTGGACGCCAACTTCTTCCAGCACCAGCCGTACCTCGACGACTTCAACGAGAAGAAGAACACCCACATCGTCTCCGTCGGCGCCGTCCACCTGGAGCCCCTCGGCCTCTACTCCAAGAAGGCCAAGGACATCAAGGACATCAAGGCCGGCCAGACCATCGCAGTCCCCAACGACACCACCAACGAGGGCCGCGCCCTCCAGCTGCTCGCCGAGAACGGCCTCATCACCCTCAAGGACGGCGTCGGCACCAGCGCCAAGCTGAGCGACATCACCGACAAGAAGGGCCTGGAGTTCAAGGAGCTGGAGGCCGCCACCGTCCCCCGCGCCCTGAACGACGTCGACGCGGCCGTCATCAACGGCAACTACGCGATCGAGGCCGACCTCCAGCCCGGCAAGGACTCCCTGGTCCTGGAGAAGGCCGACGGCAACCCCTACGCCAACATCATCGCCGTGAAGGAGGGCAACGAGAAGGACGCCCGCGTCCAGAAGCTCGTGAAGCTCCTGCACTCCGACGAGGTCAAGAAGTTCATCGAGGACACCTACAAGGGCTCGATCGTCCCGGCCTTCGGTACCGCGACCAAGTCCTGACCCCCGCACGGCATTTGTCCGGCGAGCCCCGCGCACCCCGTCGGAGGGGGCGCGGGGCTCCGCCGTGCCGGACCCGACCATGCGCACCGGCGACCCGATGCTGCATGCTGTGCATTCACACGGCCTTCGGCATGGAGCTGCGCATGACTTCCACCTTTCCGGACATCTCCATCAGCACGGACAGGTTGGTGATGCGTCCCTTCGACATGGCGGACATCCCCGCGTACATCGAGATGATGAACGACGAGCTGGTCACCGCCTGGACCGACGCCCCCCACCCCTACACCCGGATCGACGCCGAACGCTGGGTCCGCAGGATCGCCCCCGCCCGGCGCACCAGCGGTGACGGCATCGCCCTCGCCGTCACCGAGTTCCTCACCCAGCGGCTCGTCGGCTCCGTCCGGCTGTGCCACACCGACTGGCGCACCCGCGCCACCGAGGTCGCGTACATCACCGCCCCCTGGGCACGCGGCGAGGGCTACGCCACCGAGGCCGTGCTGGCCCTGGCCCAGTGGCTCTTCGACGACCAGGGCTTCGAACGCATGGAACTGCGCACCGCGGCCGACAACACCGCCGCCCAGCAGGTCGCCCAGAAGCTCGGCTGCATCAGCGAGGGCGTCCTGCGCAACGCCCGGATAGCGCGCACCCGGACCGAGAACGGCACGGACGGCGGCTGGACCGACATCCGGACCGACCTGATCGTCTGGGGCCTGCTCCCCGAGGACCTCGAAGGCGTCGCCGAGCAGCTCGCCGACGCGGGCGGCTACGGTGCCTACAACGACTGGAACTGACCTCCCCCGAGGGGTCCTGACGCTCCGTGGGCCGGACCGGGTAACCTCGCCCTGCCCCCTTCACGAACATCCCCACCTGCGACGACTCCAGGAGACTGACGACACATGGCCGATCGGGTCACCGTGATCGGCTGGGACGGCTCACCACTGACCGGAGCGGCCACGGCCGCCCTCTCGGCCGCCACGCTCGTCGCCGGCGCCGCCCACCACCTGGCCCTGCCCGAAGTACCGGCGCAGGCCGAACGCATCCGCCTGGGCTCCATCGACCTGGCCGCCCGCCGGATCGCCGGACACCGCGGCAGCGCCGTGGTCCTCGCCGACGGGGACCCCGGCTTCTTCGGAGTCGTACGCAACCTCCGCGCACCCGAGCACGGCCTGGAGGTGGAGGTGGTCCCCGCGGTCTCGTCCGTCGCCGCCGCGTTCGCCCGCGCCGGAATGCCGTGGGAGGACGCCCGGATCGTCGTCGCCCACCCCCGCACCCTGCGCCGCGCCGTCAACGTCTGCCGCGCCCACCACAAGGTCGCCGTCCTCACCTCGCCCGGGGCGGGCCCCGCCGAACTGGCCCTGCTCCTCGAAGGCGTCCACCGCACCTTCGTCATCTGCGAGGAACTCGGCACCGACCGCGAACAGGTCACCGTCGTCACCTCCGACAAGGCCGCCGACCACGTCTGGCGCGACCCCAACGTCGTCATCGTCATCGGCGGCGGCCCCGAACCGCAGGCCACCGGCGGATGGATCGCGGGCGGCCACCCCGCCTGCCCCCGCGGGGTGCGCGGCTGGGCGCTGTCCCCGGAGGCGTACCCGGACGACGCCGCGGGCGAGGGGGCGGCGAGCGGCGAAGGCGGCTCCCCGGGGCTGCGCGCCGCCCAACTGGCCCGCCTCGGCCCGCGTACCGGCGACCTCCTGTGGGACATCGGCTCCGGCGGCGGGGCCCTGGCCGTGGAGGCGGCCCGCTTCGGCGCCGCGGTCCTGGCGGTCGACAGCGACCCGGCCGCCTGCGCCCGCACCGCGGCGGCTGCCCGGGCCTTCGGGGTCCAGATCCAGGTCGTCGAGGGCCGAGCCCCGCACGTGCTGGAACGGCTGCCGGAACCCGACGTCGTCCGGATCGGGGGCGGTGGGGTCCCCGTCGTCACCGCCGTCACCGAACGCCGGCCGGAACGCATCGTGACCCACGCGTCCACGCGCGACGAGGCCGAGGCGCTCGGCGCCGCGCTCACCGGGAACGGATACGCCGTCCGGTGCTCCCTCCTCCAGTCCGTCGAACTCGACACGGCCGCATGGTCGGAGCGTGAACGCTCGGTCGTGTTCCTGCTCTCCGCGACGCGTTCCGACCTCGCCCCCTGACCCGGCCGCGTGCGGCGGGAGGTAGGCTGGCCGATTGTTGTACCGCGGTCGGACGTTCGTCGTTTCGCTCGTCAATGTCCGGAAAAGGGGACCGTTTTGGTGCCCGCTGTGGTACGGCGGAACCGGGGGATGCGCAACGTGGCGCAGTCCACAGCGGGCCGCGGCGAAATGGGCTGCCGCGGCGGCGAACGGACGTGAGAATGCAGTATGTCCACGACCGTTTCGTGCCGCGCGGCGAGCCCGCTCGTTCTTGTTGACGAGCACCGGGGCGCCGTGTTCGGACGTCCCGGACGAAGGGCCGAAGGAGCACTGACGATGGGCGAGGGGTACGCATGAGTGACACCGGCCAGATCCCGGTCGAGGGACTGCCGGAGAACGCGGGCACGGTGGAGCAGCCGGGCGTCGCCGCCCCGGACGCCTACGCCTACCCCGCCCCCTCCGAGCACGTGCCCGAGGACGACGACCTCCTGCTGATGCCGAGCCCGCAGGGCGCCTGGAGCGACCCGCAGGCCGTGCCGGCCCCCGGTCAGTACCCCGAGGCCGCCGCCGTCCGGGCGCCGGTGCCCGGACAGGGCGTCCCCCCGGCGCAGCCCTACGCCCAGCCGGCCGCCGGGACCCCCGCCCAGCCGCAGGGGCCCGTGCAGGTGCAGGAGCCCGCGCAGGCACCGGCCGCGGACGTGTACGCCGCCGCTCAGCAGGCGGTGGCGGAGCCCCCGGCCGTGACCGGTCAGGGAACGCATGAATCCGGTGGCCGCGACTCCGGTTCGGTCGACCTGAGCGGCGTGCGCGTCCCCCCGCCCGCGCAGGTTCCCGCCCAGGCGGCACAGCCCCGGACCCCGACGCGCCGGCCGCTGCACCGCGGACCGGCCGTGGCCGACGGAGGCCCGTCGTACGGCGGGCCGTCGACCGGCGGCGTGGTCCGTTCGCTCGCCGACCGGGGGCCCGCGGGCGCGCCCCAGGCCCCGGTCCAGCCCCAGACCCCCGTGCAGGCCCAGGCCCCCGCGCCGCAGGCCGCCGGCCCCGAGTACTTCGCGCCGGGCGACGACGCGGCCGTGCTGCCCGGTCCGCAGCTCGGCGAGATCCTCCCGCAGGGCGGCAGCCCGTGGTCGGCGCAGCCCGCAGCGGTTCCGGTGGCGGCGGAGGAGACAGCAGAATCGGTCGTTCCGGAGCAGGGCCCCGAGCCGGCCGCGGAGCCGATCGCCGAGCCGGTGGCGGTGGCACAGCCGGTGCAGGCCGCTCCGGCCGTGGTGCCGGAGGCCGTGGCGGCTCCGGTGGCCGAGCCGGTGCCGGTGGCGGCCGAGGCGCCCGCCGGGATTCCGGCCGAGGGCTTCACCGAGGCCGCGGTGCCCGAGGGAGAGACCGCAGCGTCCGCCGAAACCGCAGCGCCCGTGGAAACCGTGGTACCCGGCGAGACCGCGGTGCCTGTCGAAGGCGCCGTGCCCCAGGAGGTCCAGGAGACCTCGGAGGCTCAGGAGTTTCAGGGAGCCCCGGAGACCCAGGGCGTCCAGGGGGTCCAGGAAGCCGTTGCCATGGGGCAGTTCGTGCCCGTGGAGGGTTCGGTGCCGACGACCCCGCACCTGGCCCCGACCCCCGTCACGGAGCAGGTCCCGGCGCAGCAGGCCGCGGAGCAGGCCCCGGTACAGGTCGCCGAGCAGACCGCCGCGCCGGAGGGCGCGGAGGCCGACGCCGTGGCCGGGCCCGAGCACGGGGCGGTCGCGATGGAGCCCGCCCAGGACCCCGAGGCGGTACCGGCCGGTGACGCCGGGGAGCCCGTCGCACCCGCCGAGGCCGTCGCGCCCGTGGAGAGCGCCGAAGCGGCCGAGGCCGCCGAGGGCGTGCCCGGGGCCGAGGCCGCCGCGGCGCCCGAGCAGGTCCCCGGCCCCGTCGCGGACGCCGTGGCACCGAACCCGAATGTGCCCGAACCGGAGGCCGAGGCGGGCCCGGAGGTCATCGAGACCCCCGACCCGACCACCCCCGTGGACGTGGCGGAGGCCGCCCCCCTCGCGGAGCCGGTGGCAGCCGCGCCCGTGCAGGACACGGTGACCGAGCACGACGAGATCGTCTTCGCGCAGTCCGCGGCCCAGCCGCAGGAACTGCCCGAGGCGACCCCGGCACCCGGTACCGAGCCCCTCGCGGCGGAAGCCCCCGAGACGGCCGGGGCCCCGGAGACGGCTCAGGCCCCCGAGGCGCAGGCCGCCGAAGCACCGGCCCCCGAAGCCCCGGTCGTGGCGGAGCCCCCGGCCCCCGAAGCGTCCCCGACCTCCGAGGCGGAGACTCCCGCGTCCCCGGCCCCCGAGGCAGAGACCCCCGCGGCGGAGGCGCCCGGGCCCGACGAGGCAGCGGTCCCCGCCGGCCCGCCGGCCCCCGGCTACGACGACGCCGAGCGCGAGGCGGTGCTCCGCGTCATGCGCGAGCGGCGCGACATCCGCAACGGCTTCCGCAACGACCCCATTCCGCACGAGGTCCTGCTCCGCGTCCTCGAAGCCGCGCACACGGCACCCAGCGTCGGCCACTCGCAGCCCTGGGACTTCGTCGTCATCCGCTCCGCGGAGACCCGCCGCGCCATGCACGAACTGGCGCAGCGTCAGCGCGACGCCTACGCCAAGTCGCTGCCCAAGGGCCGGGCCAAGCAGTTCAAGGAACTGAAGATCGAGGCCATCCTCGACACCCCGGTGAACATCGTCGTCACCGCCGACCCCACCCGGGGCGGCCGGCACACCCTCGGCCGGCACACCCAGCCGCAGATGGCCCCGTACTCCTCCGCGCTCGCCGTCGAGAACCTCTGGCTCGCCGCCCGCGCCGAGGGGCTCGGCGTCGGCTGGGTCAGCTTCTTCGACGAGCGCGAGATGGTCCGTGCCCTGGGCCTGCCCGAGCACCTCGAAGTCGTCGCCTACCTGTGCGTCGGCTACGTCGACGAGTTCCCCGAGGAGCCCGAGCTGATGCAGGCGGGCTGGTCCAAGCGCCGCCCGCTGTCCTGGGTCGTCCACGAGGAGACGTACGGACGGCGCGCCCTGCCCGGCGAGGAGCCGCACGACCTGCTCCAGGAGACCATCACCAACATCCGCCCACTGGACGCCAAGGCGCTCGGCGAGGCGTGGGAGCGCCAGAAGCGGATGACCAAGCCCGCCGGGGCCCTCGGCATGCTGGAGATCATCTCCGCGCAGCTGGCCGGGCTCTCCCGGGTGTGCCCGCCGCCGATCCCGGAGCCCGCGGCCGTCGCGATCTTCGCGGGCGACCACGGGGTGCACGCCCAGGGCGTCACCGCCTGGCCGCAGGAGGTCACCGGCCAGATGGTCGCCAACTTCCTCGGCGGCGGCGCGGTCTGCAACGCGTTCGCGTCCCAGGTCGGCGCCGAGGTGTGCGTGATCGACGTCGGCGTGGCCGCGGAACTGCCCGCGACGCCCGGCCTCCTGCCCCGCAAGGTCCGGGCCGGGACGGCCGACTTCACCACCGGCCCCGCGCTGACCCGCGAAGAGGTGCTCGCGGCGATCGAGGTCGGCATCGAGACCGCCCGCGACCTGGTCGCAGCCGGCAACAAGGGCCTGCTCACCGGTGAGATGGGCATCGCCAACACCACCGCGTCGGCCGCGCTGATCTGCGTGTACACGGGCCTGGACCCGGCCGAGGTGACCGGTCGCGGCACCGGCATCAACGACGAGATGCACGCCCGCAAGGTCGACGTGGTCCGCCGGGCCCTCGAATTCCACCAGCCGGACCCGGCCGACCCGATCGGTGTCCTGGCGGCGGTCGGCGGCCTCGAACACGCGGCGATGGCCGGCTTCCTGCTGGGCGGCGCCTCGCTGCGCACCCCCGTCATCCTCGACGGCGTCAGCGCGGGTGCCGCGGCCCTGGTCGCCCGTGCGATCGCCCCCGAGGCACTGGCCGCCTGCATCGCGGGCCACCGCAGCGCCGAGCCCGGCCACGTCGCCGCCCTCAACAAGCTGGGGCTGCGCCCGCTGGTCGACCTCGACCTCCGCCTCGGCGAGGGCACGGGCGCGCTGCTGGCACTGCCGATCGTGCAGAGCGCGGCGCGGGCCATGCACGAGGTGGCGACGTTCGACGCGGCGGGCGTCACGGAGAAGTAACCCGGGGACGGGGAGCGGGCGGGCGAGAAGTGCGCCCCGCCCGCTCCCCGACGCGCCTCGGCCGCCCCACCGCGTATCGTTGACCCGCCCCCGCGAACCCGCACGTCACAGCCGCTCCACCGCCGCAGCGGCCTCCGCATTCAGTCCCCTGCACGAGGAGCCCGCACCGCCATGGCCGAGCACGCAGAGCGCACCGATCACCCCGCGTACCCCGTCGGACTGCGGCTCGGCGGCCGTCGCGTCGTCGTGATCGGCGGCGGCCAGGTCGCCCAGCGCCGCCTCCCCGCGCTCATCGCGGCGGGCGCCGACATCGTCCTCGTGTCCCCGGCCGCGACCCCGTCCGTCGAGGCGATGGCCGACGCCGGCGAGATCCGCTGGGAGCGCCGCCGGTACGCCGACGGGGACCTGGCCGGTGCCTGGTACGTCCTCGTCGCGTCCGACGACCTCGCCGCGAACGATGCCGCGTCGGCCGAGGCCGAACGCAACCGGATCTGGTGCGTCCGCAGCGACGACGCCGACGCCGCCACCGCCTGGACCCCGGCCACCGGCCGCGGCGAGAACATCACTGTCGCCGTCCTCACCGCCGGCACCCACGACCGCGACCCGCGCCACTGCGCCGCCGTCCGCGACGCCATCGTCGAGGGCCTGCGCGACGGCACCCTCGCCGCACCCCACCACCGCACCCGGGCCCCCGGCGTGGCCCTGGTCGGCGGCGGGCCCGGTGACCCCGACCTGATCACGGTCCGCGGCCGCCGCCTCCTCGCCGGGGCCGACGTCGTCATCGCCGACCGGCTCGGCCCGCGCGACCTGCTCGACGAACTGCCGCCGCACGTCGAGGTGATCGACGCCGCGAAGATCCCGTACGGCCGCTACATGGCCCAGGAGGCCATCAACCAGGCGCTCATCGACCACGCCAAGGCGGGCAAGGCCGTCGTCCGGCTCAAGGGCGGCGACCCGTTCGTCTTCGGCCGCGGCATGGAGGAGGCCCAGGCGCTCGCCGCCGAGGGCATCGCCTGCACCGTCGTCCCGGGCATCTCCAGCTCGATCTCCGTGCCCGGCGCGGCCGGAATCCCCGTCACCCACCGGGGGGTGGCCCACGAGTTCACCGTCGTGAGCGGTCACGTCGCCCCCGACGACGAACGCTCGCTGGTGGACTGGGAGGCCATCGCCAGACTGCGCGGCACCCTGGTGCTCCTGATGGCCGTCGACAAGATCGGCGCCATCGCCCGTGCCCTCATCGCCCACGGCAAGGCCCCCGACACCCCGGTCGCCCTGGTCCAGGAAGGCACCACCGCCGCCCAGCGCCGGGTGGACGCCACCCTGGAGACCGTCGCCGAACGGGCCGCGGCCGAGGAGGTGCGCCCCCCGGCGGTCATCGTCATCGGCGAGGTCGTCGCGGTCGGCGCGGACATCACCCCGCTCCCCGCCGAATGACCGGCATGGACACCTCGCGGACCCCATCGAGTAACCGGCGGTAACGGAACTTCTTCCCATCCGTTGGCACCACACACCGGACAAGGCAGTATCGAACCCGTGGCCGACCTCATCACCATCGACGACCCCGACGACCCCCGTCTGCACGACTACACCGGGCTGACCGACGTCGAGCTCCGGCGCAGACGGGAGCCCGCCGAGGGGCTGTTCATCGCCGAGGGCGAGAAGGTGATCAGACGCGCCAGGCACGCCGGGTACGAGATGCGGTCCATGCTGCTCTCGGCGAAGTGGATCGACCTGATGCGGGACGTCATCGACGAGGTCCCGGCCCCGGTGTACGCGGTCAGCCCCGAACTGGCCGAGCGCGTCACCGGCTACCACGTCCACCGCGGTGCACTCGCCTCGATGCAGCGCAGGCCGCTGCCGACGGCGGACGAGCTGCTGACCACGGCCTTCGGCCCGGCGGTCGCAGAGACGGCGGCCGAGGACCGCACCGGCCCCGCGGCGGTGCCGCCCCCGGGCCCGGGGGACCGCACGGTCCGGCGCGTCGCCGTCTTCGAGGACATCGTCGACCACGCCAACCTGGGCGCCGCCTTCAGGAACGCCGCCGCCCTCGGCATCGACGCGGTCCTGCTCACCCCGCGCTGCGCCGACCCCTTCTACCGGAGGTCCGTGAAGGTCTCGATGGGAGGCGTCTTCCAGGTGCCGTGGACCCGGCTGGAGTCCTGGCCGAAGGACATCGGGATCCTGCGTTCCGCGGGGTTCACGCTCGCCGCCCTCTGCCTGAGCGAACGGGCGATCACCCTCGACGAACTCGCCGCGCGCGACGACGAGAAGCTCGCGCTGGTCTTCGGCACGGAGGGCGCCGGACTCACCCCCGGGACCCTCGCCGCGGTCGACGAGCACGTCCGCATCCCGATGGACGCCGGGGTCGACTCCCTCAACGTGGCGGCCGCCTCGGCGGTGGCCTTCTACGCCACCAGGACGCGAACGGCCTGACCCCGGGCGCGCCGTATCCGCCCGTACGCCCCGCCCCTCGCGGAACGTACGGGCGGAAGTCGTCGGGGCGGGCCCGCACGCCCGCACCCCCTTCCGGACCGATGGACCCGGGAGGGCCGGGGTCAACCGATCGGATGACCCCCGGGTCAGCTTTCCCGCTCGTCACCTGCAGCCGGTACACCGACGGGACGAGCGACCGTCCGGCCCCACTCTTGATCCGAGCGGGACGGCAGGAGCCGGCGGGCAAGAACCTGGCCGGGGTCACGCACCTGACGATCGAGGCCGCGACGAAGGCCGCCCGGGCGACGCTGGACGCCGCCGAGAAGGAGAACCAGCGCGTCTCGGTCGCCGTCGTCGACCGCAACGGCAACACCCTCGTCGACGACCGGCCCCGGGACCGCAGGTCGTCCCGGCCGACCCCCGGACCTACCGGTTCTGACCCTGCGTCTGCTCGTGGCCCCGGTCGGCCCCCAGCCCGCGGGCCGGTCCCTGGCAGCCCTGAGCCGCCGCGATGCCCAACGCCACCAGCAGCGTCACCACGACGAAGACGACGAGCCGCTGGCGCAGCAGCCGCGGATTGGCGGGCCGCAGACCCGACGAGGTCTTCCGGTTCCCGGGCCGCGTTCCCGGCCTGCCGTTCGTCGGGCGGCCGTTCGTCCCGTGCGTGCCCTGCGGACGCCGGTCGGACCGGGTGGTGCTGCGCGGCTGCTGCGGACGCGAACCACCGGTACGTGAATTACCGGTGCGCGAACCGCCGGTACGTGAACCGCCGGTACGTGAACCGCCGGTACGTGAACCGCCGGTACGGGAACCATCGGTGCGCGACCCCCCGGCCCTGGACGACGAGGCCTGCCTGCCGTCCTGCGGAAGCTTCTGCTGACGGGGGCCGGGAGGCGCCGCGCGCCGGGTCTGCTGCTCGGTGTACGGGCCGTCGAGACGGCCGGTCGGCCGGTCCGGATCCTGCGTCGAACGCTGCGCGGGCGGCCGGCCCGCGCGCAGCCCCTGCGCCTCCCGCGCCGCGATCTCCTTGAGCCGCATGGAGAGTTGGAGCGTGCTCGGCCGCTCCTCGGGGTCCTTCGCCAGACAGGCACTCACCAGCGGCGCAAGCGCGTCGTGCACCTCGCGCAGCTGCGGCTCCTCGTGCACCACGCGGTACAGCATCACCTCGGAACTGCCGTGCCCGAAGGGCGAGTCGGCCATCGCCGCGTACGCCAGCGTGGCACCGAGCGAGAACACGTCGGTCGCGGGCGTCACCGCCGCGCCGCGCACCTGCTCGGGGGCGAGGAAGCCCGGCGAACCCACCGCCGTGCCGACGTGGGTGAGCGTGGAGGCCCCGGTCGCCCAGGCGATCCCGAAGTCGATGATCCGGGGACCCTTGGGGGAGAGGAGGATGTTCGACGGCTTCAGGTCACGGTGCACCACACCGGCCTCGTGCACCGCCACCAGACCCTCGGAGAGCGCGGCCCCGATCGAGGCCACCTCGACCGCCGACAACGGTCCTTCCTCGGCCACCTTGTCGTGCAGCGAGGGCCCCGGGACGTACTGGGTGGCGAACCACGGGCGGTCCGCCTCCAGATCGGCGGCCACCAGCCGCGCCGTGCAACCACCGCGGATCCGCCGGGCCGCGGACACCTCGCGCGCGAACCGCGAGCGGAACTCCTGGTCCTCCGCCAGATCGGGGCGGATCACCTTCAGCGCCACCCGCTGACCGCGCCGGTCCGAACCCAGGTAGACGACACCCATGCCGCCCGCCCCGAGCCGCCGGTGCAGCCTGAACGAGCCGACGACACGCGGGTCCTCGCGCCGGAGCCGCATCATCGCCATGTCTGCCCATCCCCGCTGCCTGGTCCGCCTGACGAGGCACAGCTTACGTACCCGGCGCCCGGGGCGCTCAGAGGCCGCGCCCTCGCCGGACGACCGATTGTCGGTACGCGGCGCGGGCCGTGGCGGGCCGTGGACCGGGAGGTGTCCCGCGCCGCGGCGGCCCCCTTCCCCAATGCGGTTGCCCCGACGGGCCGTTGGAGTCGCATGGCCGAAAACCATGGGGTGCGGTTCCGGCCGGAGCGGGCAAGCGCGGACTGCCGGGGGCCCGGCCGGTCGCGTCGTCCGGCCGACGGAGAAGAGGGAGGGTGAGTGAAGTCACGGTCACGGACGGTTCCGCCGGACCCCCGGTGGGCGGTCCGCCTGCCCCCGGACGACGTCCCGTCCCCCGGATCCCGGCCATGTCCGACGGAGGTACGGCAACGGCACCAGAGAACGGGTGAATGCCCGCCGCGCAATCCGCCGCCCGCCCGGACGGTTTCGCGATCCCCGAAGCTTTTTCCCTGGTCAAGGCCTTGTTTTCCGGCCGTCCCGCCCCCGTGGGGCGCCTTGATACATCGGAGGCCGGGAGGCGGAACACCCGGCAACCCCTCAGGGATGTCCCCAAGGACGTGCGCCCGTTCTCCACCCAGGGGAGTACATCGGCTACCGGCGGCTCATCCTCCGGGAGGCCCGGCATTAGGTACGCGGGCATGACGTCGTCCGTCCCCCGCGTCCTTACTGTTGAGGTCAAGCGGCGGGCGCCACACTCGTCCCCCGAGGTCACACGCCCGCCGCTCCCTATCGAGTCAGGAGAGGAACCATGGCGGACACGGCAACGCGGACCATGATCCGTACGCGGGGACGCAGGTTCCATGCCGCGTTCGGCACCCGCCCGTCGTCCGGTACGCGTCACCCCCTGGTGGCGACGGCGATGGTTCTTCCCCTGGCGGCCCTGCTCGTGGTCGTCTTCGGCGGCTGGGACGCGGTGGTCACACAGGCGTCGTCCGTGGGCGTGATGCTGGGGCGCTGAGCGGCGCCCGGGGTCCGGAAGAGCGGTCCGGACCGGGACATCCGGCCAACAGCCCCGTGGGGACGGGGGTGCGGCGGACGGCAGCGTTTGTCCGGTCAGCTGGGGAGCTGACCGGACATCGCGTTTTCCGGAACCGTTCACGGCGAAGTGCCCGCCCCACGGCGCCCCGGCCTCGTACCGCTCCACGGTCCCGCGGCGCCCCCGGCCCGTACCGCCCCACGCACCCGGAGTGCCCCCGCCCGGCGCCCCGCCCGGCGCCCCGTCCGGCGCGCGTACGCTCGTCGACGGGCCCGGCACGGACCGGGCCGCCCGTGCATCCGCTCGCCACCGGGGGAGACCGTGACCACCGCAGTAGTACGCGCGCTGGGCGACCTCGCCCACCGGGCCGCGCACCCGTGCCCCGAGACCCCCTGCGCCTGCCCGCCCCCGATGGTGCTCGCGGACCGCGCGGACGGCACCGTGGTCCGCAGCGGGGCCGTCGTCGCCAAGGCCCACGCCCCCGGCACGGACGCCTCCGGCCTGCTCACCCGCCTCGCCCTCGCGGACGACCCCCGGCTCGCCGGCGTCCTGCTCGCACCGCTGCACCCCCGCCCCGCCCGGAACCCCGAACCGTCCGGCCCGGACCCTCTCCCCGACCGCCCCGTCACCCTGTGGCCCCACGGCGCGCCCGTCGACCCCGGCGACCCGGACGCCGCCCCTTGGGAGGAGGCCGCCGGCCTGCTGGCCGCACTGCACCGCACCCCCGCCCCGCCCTCCCTCGCGCTCCCGCCCATGCGGGGCCCCGCGAAGGCCGCGCTCGCCGTCGCCCGGATGCGCGCCGCCCGCCCGGACGACCCGGACACCGCCCCCGTGCTCGCGGCCTGGCACCGGCTGCCCGCCTGGGCCCGCGACGAGGCCGCCCCGCCCCCGCCCCGTTCGTCCTTCCTCTGCCACGGCGACCTGCACCTGGGCCAGCTCGTCCGCCACCCGGCGCCGCACGGGCCCTGGCTGCTCATCGACGTCGACGACCTCGGCCTCGGCGACCCCGCCTGGGACCTCGCCCGCCCCGCCGCCTGGTACGCGGCCGGCCTCCTGCCCCCCGAGGTCTGGTCCCGCTTCCTGGGCGCCTACCGGGCCGCGGGCGGCCCCGCGGTACGCGCCGAGGGCGACCCCTGGCCCGAACTGGACGTCCCGGCCCGCGCCCTGACCGTCCAGTCCGCCGCGCTGGCGATCGCCAAGTCCACGGCGGAGGGCCGGGCCCCGGACGAGGTGGAGCGGACGATGCTCGACGCCTGTGCCCGAATCGCTTCCCTCCCACCACAGTTGGCCGCCGGGCAGTCGTCGTAGGCTGAACCGACCGTCGGCGGACATCCCTTCCGGCGACGGCGGTCCCAGAACGAGGAGTGAGCCGAAACCATGCAGTGTCCCAAGTGCCACGCCCAGATGCACACGTACAACCGCAACGGCGTCCAGATCGAGCAGTGCAGCGGCTGCCGGGGAATCTTCCTCGACTACGGCGAGCTGGAATCCCTCACCCGCATCGAGGCGCAGTGGGCGCAGCAGGCCCCGCCCGCGCCGCCAGCCCCGCAGGCGTACCCCGCCGCCCCGGCGCCCGCCTGGGGCGCGCCGCAGCACCACGGCGGCCACTACCGGCACAAGAGCTTCGGCCGCATGCTCTTCTCGTCCTGAACCGGGCGACCGCCCCGAGCGCCTGACCGCGTGGGTCCGGACGTCTCCCGTCCGGACCCACGGGCGTCCCCCGCGCCCGGTGGGAACGAAGAAGCCCCGGTCGTCGATGACGACCGGGGCTTTCGCTGGTGCGCGATACTGGGATTGAACCAGTGACCTCTTCCGTGTCAGGGAAGCGCTCTCCCGCTGAGCTAATCGCGCAGGGTGAACCTGCGTGTACTGCGTGCGCGATACTGGGATTGAACCAGTGACCTCTTCCGTGTCAGGGAAGCGCTCTCCCGCTGAGCTAATCGCGCGGGGATCCTTGCGGACCAGTGGACGATACTGGGATTGAACCAGTGACCTCTTCCGTGTCAGGGAAGCGCTCTCCCGCTGAGCTAATCGTCCTTGGAGGTGGAGACGGGATTTGAACCCGTGTAGACGGCTTTGCAGGCCGTTGCCTCGCCTCTCGGCCACTCCACCCGGAGTGAGGGTTCGGGAAGATCCCCCACCTTTCTGCGAGCGGACGACCAGGTTCGAACTGGCGACCTCAACCTTGGCAAGGTTGCGCTCTACCAACTGAGCTACGTCCGCTTGTCTTTCCCGGTCCGCTTGCGCGTCCCGGCGACGTGTTGAACTCTAGCGGATTCCCGGGCCAGTACAAAAACGCGTTTGCGCAGCGTGCTGAGGTGCACCCGCCCCGGCGCGGGTCGTCGCACGCCGCTCGGGGGTCCCTCCCGGCGCACCCCGCCCCACGGCACCCCCCGGTGCGCGTCCCCCGGGCGCCGGCCAAAAGCCCTGGTGGCCCCGGTGGGAAGCGCCGGCCGGGGTGCGGCCCCGGGCCCGCCGACGCTCCGTCGGGCGGGCGCCACCGGCCGCGACATCTAGACTCGACCGCGTGCACGACCTTGCTCCAATGGCCCGCTTCGACGGCCTCCTCGCGACCGACCTGCGGGATGTGACCAGTGATCCCGCGGCCCTCGAATCAACCGGGTTCTGGGCCGTGTCCGCCGATTTCGAGGGCCGCCTCGTCTGCGCGCGCTTCGGCTCCGTGCGCAGACGGCCGGTGCCCGCCCCGGTGCCCGGGGCCTGGCGCGGTCCCGCGGTCGGCGACTGGACCTCGTCCCTGGACCGGGCCATGTACACCACGGGCGTACGACGGATTCGTGAACACATCGCGACGGGCGAGGTCTACCAGGCCAACCTCTGCCGGGTGCTGACCGCGCCCCTGCCCGACCCGGCCGCGGACGTGGACGCGCTGACCGCGCTGCTGGCCCGGGGCAACCCCGCCCCGTACGCAGGAACGATTCGGCTGCCCGCGGACGGCGTCGAGATCGCCACCGCGTCCCCCGAGCTCTTCCTCCGGCGGGACGGCCGGACCGTCGAGTCGGGGCCGATCAAGGGCACCGGCCGGACCGAGAACGATCTGCTGGAGAAGGACCACGCCGAGAACGTGATGATCGTCGACCTGGTCCGCAACGACCTCGGCCGGGTCTGCGCCACCGGCTCGGTCACCGTCCCCGACCTCTGCGTGGTCGAGAAGCACCCCGGCCTGGTCCATCTCGTCTCCACCGTGCGCGGCGAACTCGCCGAGGGCGCCGGCTGGCCCGAACTCCTCGACGCGGCGTTCCCGCCCGGATCGGTCACCGGGGCACCCAAGTCCAGTGCCCTGCGGATCATCGGGGAACTGGAGACCGCCCCGCGCGGGCCCTACTGCGGAGGCATCGGCTGGGTCGACGCCGACCGCCGCACCGCCTCGCTCGCCGTCGGCATACGCACCTTCTGGATCGACCGGACCGGAACGGTTCCGGTGCTCCGCTTCGGCACCGGGGCCGGCATCACCTGGGGCTCGGATCCCGAACGCGAATGGGCCGAGACCGAACTCAAGGCGTCCCGGCTGCTCGCGGTGGCGTCGGGCGAACACGGAACAACAGGAAGGACCGCATGATGAGGATGTGGGTGAACGGCGGCCTGCGGGACGCCGACGACGCCAGGGTGTCCGTGCTCGACCACGGGCTCACCGTGGGGGACGGCGTCTTCGAGACGATCAGGACCACCGACGGCAGGCCCTTCGCCCTCACCCGCCACCTCGACCGGCTGGCCCGATCGGCCCGCGGCCTCGGCCTCCCGGAGCCCGACCTGGACGAGATCCGCCGGGGCTGCGCCGCCGTCATCGACGCCAACCCGATGCCGCTCGGCCGGCTGCGCATCACCTACACCGGCGGACTCTCCCCGCTCGGTTCCGACCGCGGCGACGCGGGCCCCGGGCTCGTCATCGCCCTCGGCGGGGTCGCCCGCCGCCCCGACACCACCGCCGTGATCACCGTCCCCTGGACGCGCAACGAACGCGGCGCGCTCGTCGGCCTCAAGACCACGTCGTACGCCGAGAACGTCGTCGCCCTCGCCCGCGCCCACGAGCACGGCGCGTCGGAGGCGCTCTTCGCCAACACGGTCGGACAGCTCTGCGAAGGCACCGGCTCCAACGTCTTCGTCGTGCTCGACGGCCAGCTCCACACCCCGCCCGTCGCCTCCGGCTGCCTCGCCGGGATCACCCGCGCGCTGGCCGTGGAATGGACGGGCGCGCAGGAGACCGAGCTGCCGTTCGACGTCCTGGAACGGGCCGAGGAGATCTTCCTGACCTCCACGCTGCGCGATGTGCAGGCCGTCCACCGGGTGGACGACCGGGAGCTGCCCGGCGGCCCGGGACCGGTGACCGCGAAGGCCATGCGGATCTTCGAGGAGCGGGCCGGGAACGACCTCGACCCGTAGGACCGGCACCCCGAATCCGTAAAACCGGGTGACGCGGCGGGGCCCGGTGGATAGAACAACACCGATGACCACCACCCTCCGGCCGACCGGGCCGATCCAGCAAGGCGCCGACGGCGCGAAGACCCGCGCGTACGACGTGTGCGACAACGGACGACCCGTCGGTTCCGTCGAGATCGGCACCGACGCGGCGTTCGGCACGGGGGCCGGTGTGCTGCGCTCCCTGCGCGTCGACGAACCGGACCGGCGGCGCGGGCGCGGCACCATCGCCGCGCTCGCCGCCGAGGAGGTGCTGCGCGGCTGGGGCTGTACCCAGGTCCGCCTGGAGGCGCCCGCGGACAACGAGGGCATCCGGGGCCTGGCGGCCGCGCTCGGCTACACCGAACGCAGCCGCAACATGCTCAAGGAACTCGGCTCCGAGCCCCCCGCGCTCCCGGCCGGGGCCGTCGCCCGGCCGATGTCCGCCGAGGAGTTCGACGCCTGGCGCAGCACCAGCGTCGAGGAGTACGCGCAGTCCTGGATCGACCGGGGCGTGCCGGCCGATCAGGCCCTGCGCAAGTCCAGGTCCGACCACGACCGCAACCTGCCGGACGGCCGGGACACCGAGGGCATGCTCCTCCACGTGCTCGTGGCCCGGGGCGAGGCCGTCGGCCACCTGTGGGTGTCGGTGCGCGAGGAGATCGAGGGCGTGAGCGCCGGATACGTCTTCGACGTCGAGGTGGCCGAGGAGCACCGGGGCCGCGGCCATGGGCGCACCCTGATGCTGCACGCGGAACGCCTCGTCCTGGCCGCGGGCCTCCACCGGCTCGGGCTGCACGTGTTCGCCTCCAACACGCCCGCCCTGCGGCTGTACGAGTCGCTCGGCTACCGGACGGCCCGGTACAACCTGGCCAAGACGCTCTGACCCGCCCGCTCGGCCCGTCCGCCGTCCGCTCGGCCCTGCTCGGGCCCCGTCCGCTCAGCCCCGTTCGGCGAGCAGCCGGTCGGCGATCTCCACGATGCGCTCGCGCAGCCCGTCCTGGCTCCTGCCGCCGTCCAGCCGCTCGTCGCCGATCACGTACGTCGGGGTGCCGGTGACCCCGATCGCCTTGCCCTCGGCCTGGTCGGCGTCGACGATCAGCATGTGCCGCCCGTCGATCAGGGCGGTGTCCATCTCCTCGGTGTCCAGGCCGAGTTCCCCCGCCACCTCGATCAGCAGCGGCTCGCCGACGCGGCCGAGGTCGCCGGTGCGGGCGAGGAGGGCCTCGACGTACGCCCAGTCCTTGCCCTGGGCCACGGCCTCCTCGGCGGCCTGCGCGGCGGCGTGGGCGTGCTTGTGCTTCTCCAGCGGGAAGTGCCGCAGCCGCACCTCCAGCCGGTCGCCGTACTGGGCCCGCAGGGCCCGCACATCGTCGAGGGCCCGGTGGCAGTCGGGGCACTGGAGGTCGCACCAGAGGTCGAGGACGACGGGTGCGGCAGGGGTGGAATCGCTCATGGGGCCAGTCTCCCAGGGGCCGCCCGCACCTCCCAACCCGCACCCCGCCCGCTCCGGGGGAGGGCCCGGCGGGCCGGGTCGGCACCTGGGGAGGATCCCGGCCCTGAAAAGTCCCTGATGTGGTTCCCGATCGTGGCCCCGAGCCCGGTCGCCGGTGCAGGATGGAAGGGACGTTTCCCCGTGCGCCTGGAGGCACCGATGCTTGCCGAGACCATCTGCGCCGCGGTGTCCGCCGCGGGCCTGGGCATCGCCGCCGTCACCGCGTACCGCAAGCGTTTCCTCGCCGCCACCCGGATCGCCGCCTACTCACTGGTCCCGATCGGGCTGGCACTGACCGGGATCGTGGACTGGGTGGCCGGGATCGCCTTCGAGCCGAGCATCTGGGCCGGCTTCGGACTGCTCGCCCTGGCCTGGGTGCTGTTCACGACCACGCGCGCGGTCGAACGCCGCAGCGGCGGCACCCGCAAGGAACGCAGGGCCGCGGCCCGGGCGGCGCGGGCCGACGCCGTCGCCCCCGGGGCCTCGGCGCCCTCCCTGGGGGCCGGGACACCGGCGGCCCCGAAGGCGAAGCCCCGGCGGCAGCCCGCCTCGTCCGGCGACGACTTCAGCGACATCGAGGCCATTTTGAAGAAGCACGGCATCTGATCCGCGCCGCACCGGCCGACGGACCGTCCCGGGGCGCCCTCCGTACGATGGGGCGACGCCGCGGACGGGCGCGGCCGAGGGCATCGGTGGGGCAGGACGAGTGGCGCGCGTGGCAGGGATCAAGGACGTGGCCCGACGGGCCGAAGTCTCCGTGGGCACGGTCTCCAATGTGATCAACAGGCCCGAGGCGGTGCTGCCGGAGACCCGGGCCCGGGTACTGGCCGCCATCGAGGAACTCGGGTACGTGCGCAGCGAGTCGGCGCGCCAGCTCAGGGCGGGCCGGAGCCGGATCATGGCGCTGCTCGTCCTCGACATGGGCAACCCGTTCTTCGTGGACGTGGCCCGCGGCGCCGAGCGCGCCGCCCGGAAGGCCGGTCTCGGCGTCATGGTCTGCAACAGCGACCAGGACCCGGCGGAGGAGGCCGAGTACCTGGGGCTCTTCGCCGAGCAGCGGGTGTGCGGCGTCCTGGTCACGCCCGCCGACGCGACCGGCCGGCACCTGGCGGCGTTCCGCCGCCACCGCATCCCCTTCGTCCTGGTGGACCGGGTGGCGTCCGGCGGGGGGACCTGCTCGGTCTCCGTCGACGACGTCCGCGGCGGCGCCCTGGCCGTCGGCCACCTGGTCTCGGCCGGGCACCGCTCGGTGACGTACGTCAGCGGCCCCGACGACCTCCAGCAGATCAGGGACCGGCGCGAGGGCGCCCTGGCGGCGCTGGCCGAGGGCGGACTGCCGCCCGGGGCCCTCGTCGAGATCCCCTCCGAACGCCTGGACGTGGCGGCCGGCCGCGACGCCGGGGCCCGGCTGCTCGGTCTCGTGCCCCGGCCGACCGCGGTGTTCTGCGCCAACGACCTGCTCGCCCTCGGCGTGCTGCAGGCCCTGTACGCGGCGGGCGTCCGGGTGCCGCACGACCTGGCCATCGTCGGGTACGACGACATCGAGTTCGCCGCCGCCGCGGCCGTGCCGCTCACCTCGGTCCGCCGGCCCGCGGCCGTGATGGGGCGGATGGCGGCGGAACTGCTGCTGGAGGAGTCGGACCACGAGGACGGCAGCCACCGGCACCGCGACGTGGTGCTCCGGCCGGAACTCGTGGCGCGGGCCTCCAGCACGACGGTGCGGGCCTCCAGCACGCCGCCGGGCCGAGGGCGCACGGGCGGAGCGGCGGCGGGCCCGGCGGACCCCGGGGCCCCGGGAGCACTGCCGAACACGTGACGGCGGATCGGCCGCCGGAGCGAATCACGGACCACCCGGTACGAGTGAACTCCCGTCGCAATGAGGCCTATTGGCGTTCGGTGGGTCCGGAGTAGGTCATGATCGTCCCGAGATGGTGGACACCTCCCGGGGCGATGCCCCCGCACCCCCTGCCGAAGAGCCGCGCGGCTGCCTCTTCGCGCTTTCCCAGCCCCCTTTGATGATCTTCCTGGGGGTGATCGGTGGCCTGCTGCTGATGGCCGCGCTGCACGATCTGTTCCTGCTGTGAACGGTCAGCCGGCCGCTTCCTTGCGGCGTGCCCGGTACGCGGCCACGTGCAGACGGTTGCCGCACGTGCGGCTGGAGCAGTAGCGGCGGGAGCGGTTGCGGGACAGGTCGACGAAGGCGTGCCGGCAGTCCGGCGCCTCGCACCTGCGCAGCCGCTCGAGCTCGCCCGCCACCACGATGAAGGCCAGCGCCATGCCGCAGTCGGCCGCGAGGTGGTCGGCGATCGAGGCGTCCGGCGCGAAGTAGTGCACGTGCCAGTCGTAGCCGTCGTGATTGCTGAGCTGCGGCGTCGTGCCGGCGGCCGCGACGAGCGTGTTGACGAGCGAGGCGGCGAGCTGGAGGTCGTCCGTCGCGAAGACCTCCGCGAAACGGGCCCGTACGTCCCGCACCGCCCGCAGGTCCTTCTCGTCGAGCGTGCCGACGCCGCTGATGCGATGGCGCCGCGCGAAGTCGTACAGCGCCTCGACGCCGGCGAGGCCGTCGCCCTGTCCGTCTCCCGGCCGCGCCCCGCCCGACGGCGGTTCGCTCTCCGGTGCGGTGTTGAGCAGATCGACCACCGTGTCGAGGGCGATCCGGGTGTCGTGTGGGATCAGCACGCTTTCGCTCCCTGCCTCCGGCGGGCGGGTGCCCGCCGATGCCGGCTGACTCTACTGGCTCGGCGGCGGGGCGCAGAGGGCCGAGAGGGCCCGTGCGGGGCGCGGTGAGCGCATACCGGCCACGGGCCGGTCCCGTGGGGCCGGCGGGCGGCCACCGGCCCTGTACGGGCGCGTTCCGGCCCGGCGCGGGCGCCGGCCCGCCGGAGGGGACCGTGCGGCGGACACGCACCGGCGCCGTGACCACGGTGGATCGTGTGGTCACGGCGCCGGTGCCGACCGTATGAGGTTGTCCGCGCGGCGCCGTCTCCCCGAGTCGGACGGCGCCGCGCGGCTCTCCGCCTGGCTCAGCTCTCGGCCAGGATGTGAGAGAGCTCCGTGTCGAGGTCGAAGTGGCGGTGTTCGGTGCCCGGTGGGACCGCGGCGTCGGTCCGCTTCAGGAACGACTCCAGGGCCCGCGCCGGGGCTTCGAGCAGGGCTTCGCCCTCCGGGGAGCTCAGCGCGATGCAGACGACGCCCTGGCCGTGACTACGGGATGGCCAGACGCGGACGTCTCCGGTGCCGGTGGGGCGGTGCAGCCCCTCGGCGAGGAGGTCGCGGGCGAATACCCATTCGACCGTCTCCTCCGCTCCGGTATGGAAGGTGGCGTGCACGGCATACGGATCGGCCGTGTCATACCGCAAGCCCGCGGGGACAGGCAGTGAGGACTCGCTCGACACAACGAGGCGCAGGTGCAGCTCGCAGCTGACCGTGGTGTTCATAAGCGCCAGGGCCTTTCGCTCAGTGTGCGCTCGGGGATTCGCACGTCGGCGAAATCGACATGCCACCTACGGTGGCGTTGTAAACCCCTCTGACCTTTTTGTGTTCCTTCGGATAGCTCGTACGGCGGTGTGTAACTTTCGGTTATGCGGCCATTCCGGTGATGAAGACCGTTCCGGTAGGTTGTCCTCCATGAAAGCGGAGCGTGACGAGCGGGGCGGGAGCGCCGGACGGGCGGCCCCCGGGCCCGCCGCGGGGGATGGGGCGGACGGCGTGACGGGGGAGGTCGCCCAAGAGGTGACGAAGGAGGACCGGCAGCTCGGGTCCAGGGCGCCCGGGTTCATCAAGGCGTCCAAGCCGCTGCACCTGAGCTGGCAGGTCGGCGTCTTCGTGGTCGGTCTCGCCGTGGTCGTGGCGGGGATCATCATGCTGCCGCTGCCCGGCCCCGGCTGGCTGGTGATCTTCGGCGGCATGGCGATCTGGGCGACCGAGTTCGTCTGGGCCCAGCTGGTGCTCCGCTGGACGAGGCGGAAGGTCACCGAGGCCGCCCAGCGGGCGCTCGACCCCAAGGTCCGGCGGCGCAACATCATCCTCACCGTGACCGGGCTGGTGATCGTCGCGGTGCTGGTGGGGGTCTACGTCTGGAAGTTCGGCATCGTCATGCCGTGGAAGATCAACGAGTGATCCCGGGGCGGGTGCGGGGCTGAGCCGGGGGTGGTCACGGGGCACCGCTGACATGGGGTAATGTTTGGTCCGCACCCGGGCGATTAGCTCAGTGGGAGAGCGCTTCGTTCACACCGAAGAGGTCACTGGTTCGAACCCAGTATCGCCCACCCCGGACGGAGGGCCCGTGAGACGCAGAGTCTCACGGGCCCTCCGTGTTTCCCGCTCCATGTCCCTCCGGTACGGTGCGTGGCCTTCCGGTACGGGGACGTGAGCGCTTTCGCGAATGATTCACCCCGGGTGACGGTGTCCGGGGCGTGATCCGCTCATCGATAATCCGTATCCGGATATCGCGGACGGGCAGGCCGCCGGGGCGGCGGGAATTCCCGGAAAGAGTTCGCCGTGCCGCTCCGCGGGCAATCTCCCGGGCCATTCGGGAACTGCATCACAATTGCATTGCGTCGGCGGGGAACACGAACTGGGGACACGAACTGCTCCATTTCCCGGGCGAGTTCGCGGCACTCGCTTCCCCGCCCGGCGGGCGACCGGTGCCGGAGGAACGGCCGACGGCCGGCCCGGAGCCCCGCGGGGGCACCCCGGACCGGCCGTGCGACGCCCCGTCAGCGCATCCTGCCCAGGGTCTCCTTCAGCCGCCGCGCGTCGCGCAGCCGCTGTTCGTACGTCGCCCCGACGACCACCAGCAGCAGCCCGGCCAGCGCGGGCGGCAGCCAGCGCGGCAGCGCGCCGACGACCTGGACCACGTACGGCGCCAGTTCGTGCAGGGCGTCCAGCGCGAGCACCGCACCACCGAGCAGCAACAGCGCCTGCAGCCGCAGCCGTGCACCCGCCAGCGTGATCACGAGCGCCGCCACACCGAGCAACAGGGGCCGCAGCCAGTGCGGATCGATCCAGGCCGCGAAGAGGCTCGGCACCAGCGTCGCCGCGAGCCCCGGCCCGTAGGCCGTCCACGACGACGTCTCCGCGTCCCGGCGCCGGCGCAGCGCACCGATCACCAGGGCGGGCACCGTCACCGGCAGCGTGTACGCCTCCGGGTCCGACACCTCCGAGGCCGACAGCCGCACCCAGGTGGCCAGGACGAACAGCGCCACCGCCAGATACCCGGCGACCGGCCGCCGTTCGGCCCGTACGGCCGTACCCGCCGCCAGTACGCCGCACAGCGCCAGCACCAGGGCCAGGAACGGCAGGTCCGGCAGGGCCATGCAGATCGCCACCGCCGCCGCCGAGGCCCCGGCCAGCTCCACCGGGAGCGCGCTCGGACGGCTTCCCAGCCGGGCCCCGAGCAGCACCGTCGCCACGGGGACGACCAGCAGGACCGGCGCCGCCTGATGGACGGGCAGCCCCCACGAGGCCCCGAGCGCACGGGCGAGCACCGTCGCGCAGAGCACGGCCCCGCACCCGGCCACAGTCTGCGCGATCCACGGCAACCGGACGGAGGGCGCCACCGGGGCGCCGGGGGACTGCGCCACCGGTCCCGCGACACCCTCGAGCAGCACGGCGGCCGCCGCACACACCACCAGCAGGACCGCGAACACCGCGTACGTCGCCCCCTGCGCGGCGAGCGAGAGCAGTCCCACGCTCACTGCACCGGCCAGGGCGCACACCAGCGCGGTCGCCCCCGGGGCGCTCGCGCCCCGGCGCAACCCCGCCACCGCCACCGCGAACGCCCCGGCGACCAGCATCGACTGCGCCGCCACCGCCGCCGCGTACGGGAACCCCAGCACCGCGGGCAACACGACGAGCCCCGCCCAGCCGAGCCCCAGCGCCACGGCCCCCGCCACGCCCCGCCAGGAAGCGCCCGGCGACACCACCGGCCCCACCGCCCGGACCAGCCGGTCCCACGAGCGGTGCGCCCACGCCGCCAGACCGGCCACCACCAACAGCACCACCGGAGCCGCGCTCATGTGGGACCACGCCGGACCACCGGCCCCCAGCGCACCCCGCACACCACCGTCGGGCACCCCGGACCACACCTCGTCCAGCCGCGGCACCGGACCCAGCAACGACACCCCGACCGCGGGCAGCGCCTCCAGCACGGCGGCCACGACCACCGCGGACGAGGCCCACAGCACCCCCTGCCCGACCGGCCGCGGCAACGGGGCGCGCACGGCCACCAGCAGCACCACCCCGCACAGCAGGTACACCGGAACCGACCAGTTCCAGTCCGCCCCGGCCCGCAGCACACCGCCCACCGCGGCCACCCCGCACAGCCCCGCCAGCAGACCACCGGCCACCGCGAACCCCGCCGGCGCGCGCCACGCCCCGGCCAGTGCGATCGCCGCACCCGTGAGCAGCAGCGCGGCCGGAGCCAGCGCGGCCGGGGCGGACCCGGCCGAGACGGACTGCCCCAGGGCCACCAGCAGCCCCAGCAGCCCCGTCGTCCAGCAACCGACACAGGCGGTCACCCGCACCGGGAGCCGCGTGACCCGCACGGCGATCGCGCAGTCCAGAGCGGCCGTCAGCAACAGCGCCCAGCCGAACGCCGAGGCACCGGCCCCCGCCGACCACGCCCACAGCAGCAACGGCAACTGCGCGCTCACCACCGCCAGGGGCAGCGGCAGCCGCAGCCGGTCCAGCAGCAGCCCGTACGCGCACCACAGCACCGCGAGCACCGCCGAGGCGACCGCGGCGAAACCGGCACCGCCGGCCTCCGGAACCGCCACCCGGTGCAGGGCGTACGCGTCCAGGACCATCAGCACCGAGGCCAGGGCGGCGAGCGACTCGGCCGTCGAGGACAGTCCGCGGCGCAGCAGCAGGGCGGGGGTGGCGAGCGCGGCGAGCGTCACCACGGCGAGCACCGCCGAACGGCCGGCGATCCCCATGTGGCCCCAACTGACCAGGGTGAAGGCGATCGCGGCGATCGCCAGCAGCAGACCGCCCAGGGTGAGCAGCACGTTCTGCGCACTGCGCTGCTCGGCCCGCGGGGCCGGTGACCCGAACGGGACCGGGCCGGGCGGGGGAGGCCCGGACGAACCGGCGAACTGCGGCGGGGGCTGCGCCGCTGCGGGCGGCGTCAGCACACTCACCAGCCAGGCACGGCGAACCAGCAACTGGGACCGGCGGGCGTCCAGTCGGGCCAGTTCGTGATCGAGGAGCGCCAATTCCTCGGCGGGCGGCGGCACATGTTCCATGCCACGGAGTGTGGTGCGAGCCACAGGTTCAAACATGCGCTCGGATACTCAGTTCCCCGGCTGAGTACGCGCAGACTGGGACCATGGACTGGAGTCACTACCGCTTCCTGAGCATCTGGGACCTTCCCGGTCCGCCCGACACCGTCTACGAGATCCTCCTGCGCGCCGACGACTACCCGCGCTGGTGGCCGCAGTTCCGCGAGGTCGTCTCGCTCGACGCCACCACCGGCACCGCCCGGATCCGCTCCGCCCTCCCGTACGACCTCGTCATGACCGTCCGCGAGAGCCGCCGCGATCCGGGTGCCCGGGTCGTCGAGGCGACCCTCGACGGCGATCTGGAGGGCTGGGCCCGGTGGACGGTCACCCCGCACGGCGACGGCAGCCGGGCCGTCTACGAGCAGGAGGTCGAGGTGCGCAAGCGGCTGATGCGGCTCCTCGCGGTGCCCGGACGCCCGGTCTTCCGCGCCAACCACGCCCTGATGATGCGCGCCGGACGGCGGGGACTGACGGCCCGGCTGGAAGGAGTTTGAACCCGACCCGCCGAGCCCTGTATGGTTCAACCCGTTCCCGGGCGATTAGCTCAGTGGGAGAGCGCTTCGTTCACACCGAAGAGGTCACTGGTTCGAACCCAGTATCGCCCACCCGGAAGAGGCCGGTCCGTCAGTGACAACGACGGACCGGTCTTCTGTTTCCCACCGCAGTTTCCCTCCGCGGGCGGCGCACCCGGACCGGGCGGCCGGTCACCTCACGCCACGACGGGAAGCGCCGGGCGCAGCGGCCACGCCGGATCCACCGCCTCCTCGGTGCCGTTCTTCGCGAACCACGCCTGCAGGCCGCGCGCCTGCGCCGCGTGCCACACGGCCTGCAGGGTGTGCAGCTCCGCCGGGGTCAGCCGCTCCAGACGCGACGAGAACCGCCGCGCCACCGCCCGCACCAGCTCCAGCGCCGCCGCCGCGTCGGCCGCGGCGTCGTGCGCGCCGTCGAGCACCACGCCGTACAGCTCGCAGAGATCGGTGAGGGTGCGTCGTCCCTTGCGGTAGCGGTCCAGGTGCTTGTCGAGCACGCGCGGATCCAGCACGCACAGCGGCGTTTGCTGGAGGTAGTGGGCGAGCGACGAGGCCCGGTGCCGCTTCAGCTCCCGGTCCAGCAGCGTCAGGTCGAACGGTGCGTTCATCACGACCAGCGGGCGCCCGGCCGCGCACTGCTCGGCCAGCGCCCGGCCTATCTCCTCCACCACCGGAGCCGGCCAACGGCCGTTGCGCCGCAGGTGGTCGTCGGTCAGACCGTGGATCTCGATCGCCCCCGGGGGCACCGGAATGCCCGGATTCACCAGCCAGCGGGTGACGCGCATCCGCCCGCCCGCCACGTCCTGGACGACCAGGGCGGCCGAAACGATCCGGTCCCCCTCGACGTCGACTCCTGTTGTCTCGGTGTCAAAAGCGGCCAGCGGCCCCTCGTACCAATGAGTCATCCCCGAACTCCTCGTGTCCGGACGGCAGGCGGTGTGATTCCCCTGCCCGGTTCGGTGATACCCGCGCGCTTTGCCTGGTACGCCGTTTGCGGGCCGCTCCCTGCGGTGACAACACAGTTGACGGGTAAGGAAGTTGTCCGCCACCCCGCACCGAAGAACCCCGATCGGCACAGCCCGGGAGGCACTCGCAGCCATGGCGCTCGCGCAGCCCGAACCGAGCGGACTGCTGCCCCAGCGGATCGCCCCGCTGCGCGGCACACTCGCCACCACCGCCTGCATGGAGACCCTCCAGGTGGGCTATCTGCACGCGGTCGCGGCCGCGGCGGGATGCTCCCTGTCGCAGCCCTTCCCCGACAACGGCATCGACTGGCACGTCAGCCACGGCGCCCCCGGCCACGCCGTGGACGACGAGGTGACCATCAAGGTGCAGCTCAAATGCACCTACCAGCTGCCGCCCCGGCCGCCGGGACCGGCGTTCTCCTTCACGCTGGACAACGCCCACCTCGTGAAGCTCGCCCGGACCCCGGTGTCGGTGCACAAGATCCTCGTCGTGATGATCGTGCCGCGCAGCCGGGACGCCTGGCTGCGCGCCGGGCACGACCGGCTCGACCTGCGGCACTGCTGCTACTGGACCAACCTGGCCGGACACCCGGTGACGGGCCGGCACAGGACCACCGTGCGGATCCCCACCTCGCGCATCTTCGACGACCGGGCGCTCTGCGAGATCATGGCCCGCGTAGGGGCCGGAGGGAGACCCTGATGCCCCGGCCGATGGACGAGCCCGCCGACGGGGCGATCCCGTCGGCCACCCGCCCGGGCCCCGGCGAACCCGCCCGGCCCTGGTCCCGCCCCTCCGCACCGCCGGGGGACATCCCGGACCCGGCCCGCGTCGATCCCGCGGTCCTCGCCGCCCTCCTCGCCCGGCACGGCTGGCGGCGCCGGGGCGGCGCGGCCGGGCGCTACGGCCGCTGGACCCCGCCGGGCCCGCCCGCCCCGCCCGGCGGCGTCACCAGCCTGCTCGTCCCCGACAGCACCGCCTTCCCCGACAGCGAGGACCTCCTCGGCGAGGCGCTCACCGCACTCGCCCGCAGCGCCGCGCCCTTCGCCCGCGACGTACTGGTCTCCCTCGCCGTGCCCAGCGACGCGATCCGCTGGTGGCGCGAGGTCCCCGAACCGGCCGCGGGCACGGCGGGGGCGACCGGCTGGGTCCGGGCCGAGCGGCTGCACACCGCCGCCCGGCAGATCCTGCTGGCCGGAGCCCTCGCCGTGCGGAACCGCACCGGCCACCACGGCGCACGGCACCGCCGGAGGGCCGGGGCGGCGCTGGACGACGTCCTCGTCGGACCCGAGCCCGGCGGCCGGGAGCTGACCGCCTACCTCCCGGTCGAGGCGGGCCGTGCCGTCGTCGTACGGCTCCACCACGCCCTGCACGCCGCCCGCGAGGCGGTGGACTACCAGCGGGCCACCGGCGGCTTCGAAGCCTTCGACACGGCGGTCGGGGCGGGCGTCAGCCGCGAGCTCACCGAGGCCCTCGTCGCCCTGGTCCGGGGCTCGGAAGGGGCCGGGATCGCCCTGGAGTGGGCGCCCGCCGCCGGGACCCCCGAGGGCTGCCCGCCCCGGCCCGAACCGGTGGAGTTCTCCCCGGGCGACCTGCCCGCCCTGCGCCGGGCGGGCGCCCGCTACCTCAGTAACGAACCCGCCGTGACGGTCCGGATCACCGGCGCCGTGGTCAGGATGCGCCGCTCGGCACCGCGCGGACCGGGCATCGTGCGGCTGCGGGTGCTGGCGGGCGCCGAGGTGCCGCACGTACGGCTGGAGCTGGACGAGGAGGCGTACCGGATCGCCGGGCAGGCCCATCTGGTGGGGCTGCCGGTCAGGGTGGAGGGCCGGCTGGAGAGCCGCGGCGGCTTCCGGCTGCTGACCCGCACCACGCAGGTGGTGCCCGTGCAGGTGGACGAGGCGGAGCGGGACCGGCTGATGAAGTCGCTCCAGGAGAACGTCGATCATTTCGAGGAGGCGTGCACCGGCGAATAGGGCCGCGGGGAAGGGACCGCGGGGGTGGCGGTGGGGCCCGGCGCCAGAACCGTTTCGCAGAGGGGGGCCGCGGCTCGGTACGATTCGTATCGCACGCGCACAGCGAACGCGTGCGTTCCCCCTGAGTCAGGAGAGACCGGTGTCAGACGTCCGTGTGACCATCCAACGCGATTCCGAGCGGGAAGAGCGCGTGGTGACGACGGGCACTACGGCGGCCGAGCTCTTCCCCGGCGAGCGCACCGTCGTCGCGGCCCGGGTCGCCGGCGAGCTGAAGGACCTCGCGCACGTCGTCGCCGACGGCGAGGTCGTCGAGCCGGTCGAGATCTCCTCCGAGGACGGCCTGAACATCCTGCGGCACTCCACCGCGCACGTCATGGCCCAGGCCGTGCAGCAGCTCTTCCCCGAGGCCAAGCTGGGCATCGGCCCGCCGGTCAAGGACGGCTTCTACTACGACTTCGACGTCGAGAAGCCGTTCACCCCCGAGGACCTCAAGGCCATCGAGAAGAAGATGCAGGAGATCCAGAAGCGGGGCCAGCGGTTCTCCCGCCGGGTCGTGACGGACGAGGACGCCCGCGAGGAGCTGTCCGACGAGCCGTACAAGCTGGAGCTCATCGGCATCAAGGGCTCCGCGTCCTCCGACGACGGCGCGGACGTCGAGGTGGGCGGCGGCGAGCTGACCATCTACGACAACCTCGACCCGAAGACCGGCGAGCTGTGCTGGAAGGACCTCTGCCGGGGCCCCCACCTGCCGACCACCCGGTTCATCCCGGCGTTCAAGCTGATGCGCAACGCCGCGGCGTACTGGCGCGGCAGCGAGAAGAACCCGATGCTCCAGCGCATCTACGGCACCGCCTGGCCCACCAAGGACGAGCTCAAGGCGCACCTGGAGTTCCTGGAGGAGGCCGCCAAGCGCGACCACCGCAAGCTCGGCAACGAGCTGGACCTCTTCTCCTTCCCGGACGAGATCGGCCCCGGGCTCGCGGTCTTCCACCCCAAGGGCGGCATCATCCGCCGCGCCATGGAGGACTACTCGCGCCGCCGGCACGAGGAGGAGGGCTACGAGTTCGTCTACTCCCCGCACGCCACCAAGGGCAAGCTCTTCGAGAAGTCCGGCCACCTGGACTGGTACGCCGAGGGCATGTACCCGCCCATGCAGCTCGACGACGGGGTGGACTACTACCTCAAGCCGATGAACTGCCCGATGCACAACCTGATCTTCGACGCGCGCGGCCGTTCGTACCGTGAACTCCCGCTGCGCCTCTTCGAGTTCGGCACGGTGTACCGGTACGAGAAGTCCGGCGTGGTGCACGGTCTGACCCGCTCGCGCGGCTTCACGCAGGACGACGCGCACATCTACTGCACCAAGGAGCAGATGGCCGAGGAGCTCGACCGGACGCTCACCTTTGTTTTGAACCTGCTCCGCGACTACGGCCTGACCGACTTCTACCTGGAGCTCTCCACCAAGGACCCGGAGAAGTTCGTCGGCTCGGACGAGATCTGGGAAGAGGCCACCGAGACGCTGCGCCAGGTCGCCGAGAAGCAGGGCCTGCCGCTGGTCCCGGACCCGGGCGGCGCCGCGTTCTACGGCCCGAAGATCTCGGTCCAGTGCAAGGACGCCATCGGCCGCACCTGGCAGATGTCGACCGTGCAGCTCGACTTCAACCTGCCGGAGCGCTTCGACCTGGAGTACACCGGCCCGGACGGCACCAAGCAGCGCCCGGTCATGATCCACCGCGCCCTGTTCGGTTCCATCGAGCGCTTCTTCGCGGTGCTGCTGGAGCACTACGCGGGCGCGTTCCCGGTGTGGCTGGCCCCGGTCCAGGCGGTCGGCATCCCGATCGGTGACGCGCACATCCCCTACCTCCAGGAGTTCGCCGCCAAGGCGCGGAAGAAGGGGCTGCGGGTCGACGTGGACGCCTCGTCCGACCGGATGCAGAAGAAGATCCGCAACCAGCAGAAGGCCAAGGTGCCCTTCATGATCATCGCGGGCGACGAGGACATGGCCAACGGGGCCGTCTCCTTCCGCTACCGCGACGGATCGCAGGAGAACGGCATCCCCGTCGAGGACGCCATCGCCAAGATCCAGAAGGCCGTCGAGGACCGCGTCCAGGTCTGACGCACACGGCGCGAGAGGCCCCCGGAGAGCTACCCGCCCTCCGGGGGCCTCTTCTCGTCCTCCCGCCGGAACACCTGCAGCATCCACGACGAGAACGAGCCCGTCACCGCCCCCAGGAGCGCCAGCCCGCAGGCCATCAGGCCCGACGCGACGACCCGGCCGCTCGGCGTGACGGGGACCGCGTCCCCGTACCCCACCGTCGTGAGCGTCGCGCACGCCCACCACACCGAGTCCCCGAAGGTGCGGATCGAGGCCCCCGCCGCCGTGTGCTCCTGGTGGTAGACGGCCAGCGCGGCGGAGAAGCCCAGCAGCAGCGCGCTCACCCCGGCGTAGGCCATCACCCGCGCGTACAGGCTCAGCCGCGGTTGCCGCCGGTGCCGCTGCACCGCGGTGTAGAGGCGGATCAGCCGCAGCGGCCGCAGCAGGGGGAGCAGCAGGACCACCGTGTCCAGCCAGTGCACCCGGACGAAACGGATGCCCAGGCCGCTGAGCCGGAGCCGTACGACGTAGTCCCCGACGAAGACCAGCCAGGCGGCACAGACCAGAACGAGGGCGAGGTCGCGCCAGAACCCCGCGCCGGCGGGGGCCAGGACGCGCACCGCGTAACCGAGCAGGAAGACCAGCGAGACCACGAGGAGCGGCACTTCCGTGCGCTGCTCCCAGCGCCGGAAGGAGGGAGGTGCCGGGTCGGAAGGCTGGTCGCTCATCGCCTCAGCATCGCCGTCCGCGCACGGGGGGCGCCCCCGACGACACGCTCCGCGGGGGTGAAGCAATATGCTGATCGCCATGACGAGTGAGCCGGAGCAGCAGATCGGAGTGGGAACGCCCGACGCGTTCCAGCGCCTGTGGACGCCCCACCGGATGGCGTACATCCAGGGCGAGAACAAGCCGACCGGTCCGGAGGCCGGCGACGGCTGCCCGTTCTGCGGCATCCCGTCGAAATCCGACGAGGACGGGCTCGTCATCGCGCGCGGCCGGAACGTCTACGCCGTGCTGAACCTGTACCCGTACAACGGCGGCCATCTGATGGTGGTGCCGTACCGGCACGTCGCGGACTACACGGAGCTGGACGGCCCGGAGACCATGGAGCTGGCCGACTTCACCAAGCGGGCGATGGTGGCCCTGCGGTCGGCCTCGGGCGCGCACGGCTTCAACATCGGCATGAACCAGGGCGCGGTGGCCGGCGCGGGCATCGCGGCCCACCTGCACCAGCACCTGGTGCCGCGCTGGGGCGGGGACACCAACTTCATGCCGGTCGTCGGGCACACGAAGGTGCTGCCGCAGCTGCTCGCCGACACGCGCAAGATGCTGGCCGACGCCTGGCCGGTCGACTGACCGGGACCGTCGCCCCGTGCGAAGGCCGCCCCCGCCTCCCGGCCGGGGCGGCCTTCGCACATCCTGAGGGGACGGCCCCCTGGGCCTCTCGTTCGGATCCGGCCCGATCCGAACGAGAAGCCCTACGCGTCGTACACGTCCGCCTTGCGCGGGGACGGGTCCTGCACCTGACCGCTCAGCGCCATCGAGCGGCTGTCGAAGCGCTCCGTGTCGACGCCGTTCTCCTCCAGGACGCGCAGGGCGGCGCTGTGCACGGCGCGCAGCACGGGGGTCGCGGCGCGCATCGCGTCGTCCGCCATGAAGCGGTGCCGCCACGGCTTCTCGGCCCAGGCGTGCCGCAGACCGAACGGCTCGGGCAGGGCGATCTTGCCGCCCAGGTAGTCCAGGATCGGCGGGTACCAGGTGAAGGGCGCGCGCAGGGCGAGGCGGACGACCTCCTCGGGCTCGACCAGGGGGAGGGTGATGTCGCGGGTCTCCCAGAACCGCACGGTCTTGTTGACCGTCTTGGTCTTGGCCGAGGGCTTGGTGGTGAACAGGGAGTGGACCGGGCCGAGCGCGTGTCCGGTGACCTCGATGCGCAGGGTCTCGTAGAGGACCGTGACCGTGATCATCATGGTGATGACCAACTGGCCGTCCCAGAGGGTGAACTGGACCCCCAGGTAGTGCCGGTCGCCGCCGCCGAACTGCTGGTGGTTGCAGATCCGCTGTATCTCGTGCGGCTTGACCTGGAAGGTGGCGACGTCCTCGCCCTCGGGACGGGAGACCGATCCGGCGTTCTCCCCGACGGGGGAGACGATCCAGTGGGTGACCGACGGGGTGGGGAACCCCCCGGTGTTCAACGGGCCGCGCTCCAGCATCTTGAGCTGGTCGTGGATGGCCCGGATCACGTCCCAGCTGCGGAACTGGTGGAACTCCTTGTTGGGCTCCTTGGGGACGAGCTCCTCGGCGAGCTGCCAGCTGCCCCAGCGGGTGCCCATGCCGAGGATCCCCTTGGGGCCCGCGTAGAAGACCGAGTTGGACTGCTGCTCGGCGGAGAGCTTCTCCAGCCCCTGGCGCAGCGCCTCGCGGGAGGTCTCGTTGGGGTTCTTGGGCACGGCCTCGGGGATCTTGGCGGTGACGCCGCCCCCGGACAGGAGCCCCTCCCAACGGGCCCGCATGTCCTTGGCGGAGGACTCGGCGATCCGCTTGGCGATGAACCAGCCGACGACGGGGGCGACGATCATCGCCCGTACGTAGAGCGCCATGAACCCCGTGAGCGGCAGCTTGACCAGGAAGAACAGGGCCACGATGCCGATGATCGGGAGCAGGGCGTTGCCCAGGGCGGAGAGGGCCTTGTCCTTGGTGCCGCTCAGCCAGTCGCGCAGCCGGAACGCGATGATCCACATGAGCATGCCGGGCAGGAAGAGGAAGCCGGACAGGACGGTGACGGCGGTCAGTTTGGCATCCCGGGTCCTGCGCAGACGGGACGCGGACAGGCAGTGCTCGACGACGGTCTGCGGATCGGTCCCGAAGGACTGGATGAGGGCCTTGCGGGCGCCGCCCAGCATCCGCTCCTGGACGGCGCGGGAGAACGCCTCACCGAGATTCGGCTTGAAGTAGTCGGCCTTGATGAACTTGGAACGGCCCGCTTTCACCTCGGACTTGTGCCACTCGCTGTTGGCTTCAAGGATCGTCTCCACCGGGCTGTCGCGGTACGCGGCGGAGGCGAGGGCATTCGTCGCCACCGCCTGACCGCCCGAGCCCTGGAGCGGGATTTGCGCTCCGGGAGAGAAATCGAATCCGTCGTTGGCCACTGTCGCCCCCACTCGCCGCCAAGAACCGCTCCTGCGGCTGTTTCCCAACTGCCGTGTCCGGCACACCTTCTGAGCTGGGACCAAAGCGTATCGTCCGGATCGGTACGCCGCTGGTGCCTGTGGACAAAGACGGCCGACAGTCCTGTTCAGGTGTCCTCCGGACGCCTCTCCCGCCGCTCCCCGAGACGTTCCGCGAGCTGCGGGGGCATCGCTTCGTGCCGGGCGTACGCCCGGTCGAAGCGACCGGCGCCATGGGAGAGGGACCGCAGGTCGACGGCGTACCGGTCGATCTCCAGCTCCGGCACCTCGGCCCGTACCAGGGTGCGTCCGGAGCCGGACTGCTCGGTGCCGATCACCCTGCCGCGGCGGCCGGACAGATCGCTCATCACCGGCCCGACGTAGTCGTCGGGGACCAGCACCCGGACCTCGTCGACCGGTTCCAGGAACCGGATGCGGGTGTCCGCGGCGGCCTCGCGCAGGGCCAGCGCGCCCGCGGTCTGGAACGCGGCGTCGGAGGAGTCCACCGAATGGGACTTGCCGTCCCGCAGCGTGACGCGCACGTCGACGAGCGGATGCCCGGCCACGACCCCGCGGGCCGCCTGGGCGCGCACGCCCTTCTCCACGGAGGAGATGAACTGCCGGGGCACCGATCCGCCGACCACCTTGTCGACGAACTCGACGCCCGACCCGGCGGGCAGCGGTTCCACGTCGATCTCGCAGATGGCGTACTGACCGTGGCCGCCGGACTGCTTCACGTGCCGGCCGCGCCCGCTCGACGGGGCGGCGAAGGTCTCGCGGAGCGCCACCTCGTGCGGCACGGCGTCCACCTGGACGCCGTAGCGGTTGCGCAGTCGGTCCAGCGCCACGTCCTGGTGGGCCTCGCCCAGGCACCACAGCACCACCTGGTGGGTGTCCTGGTTCTGTTCGAGGCGCAGGGTCGGGTCCTCGGCCACCAGGCGGGCGAGCCCCTGGGAGAGCTTGTCCTCGTCCGCCTTGCTGTGCGCCTCGATGGCGAGCGGCAGCAGCGGGTCGGGAGTGGTCCAGGGGTCCAGCAGCAGGGGCAGGTCCGGGCCGGAGAGGGTGTCCCCGGTCTCGGCGGTGCCCAGCTTGGCGACGCAGGCCAGGTCCCCCGCGGCGCACGCGGTCAGCGGACGCTGCTGTTTGCCGAAGGGGGTGGAGAGCGCGCCGACGCGCACCTCGGCCTCGTGGAAGGGACGCGCCTCGCGGGCGGGATCGGTGAGGCCGTGGCCGAACACGTGGACGGTCTCGTCGGGGCGCAGGGTGCCGGAGAAGACGCGTACGAGCGAGACCCGGCCGACGTACGGGTCGGAGGACGTCTTGACCACCTCGGCGATCAGCGGCCCGTCCGGATCGCAGGCCAGGACCGGGCACGACGCCCCGTGCAGGGGGGTGACGCCGGGCATCGGACGCTCCGCCGGGGCCGGGAAACCACCGGTGACCAGGTCCAGGAGCTCGACGGTGCCGACGCCCCGGCGGGCGCCCTCGGCCGCGGGGGCGGCGGCGAGGACGGGATGGAAGGTGCCCCGGGCGACGGCGCGCTCCAGGTCCTTCACGAGGCTCGCCACGTCGATCTCGGCCCCGCCCAGGTAGCGGTCCATCAGGGTCTCGTCCTCGCTCTCGGCGATGATCCCCTCGATGAGCCGGTCGCGGGCCGCCCGGAGCGGTTCCCGCTGGGTGTCGTCGGGCGGCTTCTCCCGCCGCTCGCCCGATGAGTAGTCGAAGACCTGCCGGGTGAGCAGCCCGGCCAGCCCGGTGAGCGGCGCGTGCCCGTCGGGGCCCTCGGGGCCGTGGAGGGGCAGGTGGAGCGGGAGCACGGCGTCGGGGTCGTCACCGCCGAAGATCTCGCCGCAGATCCGGACCATCTCGTCGAACGGGGTGCGCGCCGTGTCGAGGTGCGTGACGACGATCGCGCGCGGCATGCCGACGGCCGCGCACTCCTCCCACACGGCCCGGGTGGCACCGGCCACCGCGTCCGCCTCCTGGGCCGCGGAGACGACGAACAGGGCCGCGTCCGCCGCCCGCAGACCGGCCCTGAGCTCCCCGACGAAATCGGCGTAGCCGGGGGTGTCCAGCAGGTTGATCCGGCACCCGGCCCACTCCACGGGGACCAGGGAGAGCTGTACGGAACGCTGCTGCCGGTGCTCGATCTCGTCGTAGTCGGAGAGGGCGGTGCCGTCCTCGACCCGGCCGGCCCGGTTGATCGCCCCCGCGGTCTGCGCCAGGGCCTCGACGAGCGTGGTCTTCCCGGAACCGCTGTGGCCGACGAGCACCACGTTCCGTACGGACGAGGGCCGGTCGGCCGTCGGCGCCCCGCCGGCGGCCCCGGTGTGCGCGCGTGTCCTGTCACCCATGATGTGCCTCCCGGATGGTGGCGCCGGACGGAGGAGCCGGCGCGGGGGTGGGGAGAGAAGTCACGGGCACGGGGAGCCGCCGCGGCGGCCACGACGACACCCGCGGTAATTCGAGCTTTCCACTCGGGCCGGGATGCGTCCATACAACGCCCCGCCCCGGGGCCGCCCGGGTGCCCGGACGGTGGAGCCGGGCGGGCGTGACTACGATGGGCCAGCCGGTGGCCGATGGGGCCGCTCGGCCCACCGACCCTCGGGAAGGCCATGCTGAACAAGTACGCGCGTGCATTTTTTACGCGTGTCCTCACACCGTTCGCCGCACTGCTCCTCCGTCTCGGCGTGAGCCCTGACGCGGTCACGCTGATCGGTACGGCCGGAGTGGTGGCGGGTGCCCTGGTCTTCTTCCCGATGGGGGAGTTCTTCTGGGGCACGATCGTCATCACGGTCTTCGTCTTCTCCGACCTCGTCGACGGGAACATGGCCCGCCAGGCCGGCATCTCCAGCCGCTGGGGCGCGTTCCTGGACTCGACGCTGGACCGGGTCGCCGACGGGGCGATCTTCGGCGGTTTCGCGCTCTGGTACGCGGGCCGGGGCGACGACAACGTGCTCTGCGCGGTCGCGATCTTCTGCCTGGCCAGCGGCCAGGTGGTGTCGTACACGAAGGCGCGCGGCGAGTCGATCGGGCTGCCGGTCGCCGTCAACGGGCTCGTGGAGCGCGCCGAGCGGCTGGTGGTCTCGCTGGTCGCGGCCGGATTCGCCGGCCTGCACAAGTTCGGGGTCCCCGGCATTCAGGTGCTGCTGCCGATCGCGCTGTGGATCGTCGCCGTGGGCAGCCTGGTGACGCTCGTGCAGCGGGTCGTCACCGTGCGCCGCGAGTCCGCCGAGGCCGACGCCGCCGAGGCGGCCGCCTCGCAGGGCAGCGGGGGCGCCCAGTGAGCGACGCACCGGGGAGCGGCCGGACCGGTCCGCGCGACCGGCTGACGGACGGGCTGTACGGGCTCGGCTGGGCCGCCGTCAAGAAGCTTCCCGAGCCGGTCGCCCGGTCCCTCTTCCGGACCATCGCCGACCAGGTGTGGAAGCGGCGCGGCAAGAGCGTGCTGCGACTGGAGTCAAACCTGGCCCGGGTCGTGCCCGACGCGTCACCGGCCCGGCTGGCCGAGCTCTCCCGGGCCGGCCTGCGTTCGTACATGCGTTACTGGATGGAGTCGTTCCGGCTGCCCACCTGGAGCCCGGAGCGGATCAAGGCGTCCATAGAGGTGACCGACGCGCACCGGCTGACCGAGGGGCTGGACGCCGGCCGCGGCGTCATCCTCGCCCTGCCGCACCTGGCGAACTGGGACCTGGCGGGCGCCTGGGTCACCACCGATCTCAAGGTGCCCTTCACCACGGTCGCCGAGCGGCTGAAGCCGGAGACCCTGTACGACCGGTTCGTCGCCTACCGCGAGGGACTCGGCATGGAGGTCCTGCCGCACAGCGGCGGGGCCGCCTTCGGCACCCTGGCCCGGCGGCTGCGCTCGGGCGGACTGGTCTGCCTGGTGGCCGACCGCGACCTGTCGGCCTCCGGGGTCGAGGTGTCCTTCTTCGGCGACACCGCGCGCATGCCCGCGGGCCCGGCGCTGCTCGCCCAGCAGACCGGCGCGCTGCTGCTGCCGGTGACGCTCGGCTACGACGACACACCCGTGATGAAGGCGCGCCTCCACCCCCCGGTCGAGGTGCCCGCCACGGGCGACCGCACGGAGCGGACGTCCGCGATGACCCAGGCGCTGGCCGACGCCTTCGCCGTCGGGATCGCCGAGCACCCGGAGGACTGGCACATGCTGCAACGGCTCTGGCTCGCCGACCTGGAGCCCCGGGAGGACCGGCCGTGAAGATCGGCATCGTCTGCCCGTACTCCTGGGACGTGCCCGGAGGCGTGCAGTTCCACATCCGCGACCTGGCCGAGCACCTGATCCGGCTGGGACACCAGGTGTCGGTGCTGGCACCCGCGGACGACGAGACCCCGCTGCCGCCGTACGTGGTGTCGGCCGGCCGGGCCGTGCCCGTCCCGTACAACGGCTCCGTGGCCCGGCTGAACTTCGGTTTCCTCTCCGCCGCCCGGGTCCGCCGCTGGCTGCACGACGGCACCTTCGACGTGATCCACATCCACGAACCGACCTCGCCGTCGCTCGGGCTGCTCGCCTGCTGGGCCGCGCAGGGGCCGATCGTCGCCACGTTCCACACCTCCAATCCGCGCTCCCGGGCCATGATCGCGGCGTACCCGATCCTGCAGCCGGCCCTGGAGAAGATCAGCGCGCGGATCGCGGTGAGCGAGTACGCGCGCCGCACCCTGGTCGAGCACCTGGGCGGCGACGCGGTCGTCATCCCGAACGGCGTCGACGTCGACTTCTTCGCCGCCGCCGAGCCCAAGGCCGAGTGGCAGGGGGGAACGATCGGCTTCATCGGACGCATCGACGAGCCCCGCAAGGGCCTGCCCGTCCTGATGCGGGCGCTGCCCGCGATCCTGGAGGCGCGCCCGGACGCCAGGCTCCTGGTGGCGGGGCGGGGCGACGAGGAGGAGGCCGTCGCCTCGCTGCCCGGGAAGATGCGCGAGCGCGTCGAGTTCCTCGGCATGGTGAGCGACGAGGACAAGGCCCGGCTGCTGCGCAGCATCGACGTGTACGTCGCCCCCAACACGGGCGGCGAGAGCTTCGGGATCATCCTGGTCGAGGCCATGTCGGCCGGCGCCCCGGTCCTCGCCAGCGACCTGGACGCGTTCGCACAGGTCCTGGACCAGGGCGCGGCGGGCGAGCTCTTCGCCAACGAGGACGCGGACGCGCTGGCGGAGGCCGCGATCCGGCTGCTCGGCGACCCGGCCCGCCGCACGGAACTGCGCGAGCGGGGAACCGCCCACGTGCGGCGGTTCGACTGGTCGACGGTCGGGGCGGACATCCTCGCGGTGTACGAGACGGTGACGGACGGCGCGGCCTCGGTGGCGGCCGACGAACGCCCGGGGCTGCGCGCCCGGCTCGGCCTGGCCCGGGACTAGGGGCTTTTCGGGACCAGGGGCTTTGGGACCGGCCCGCCCGGCGTGCCGTCGCGCTGCCCCGGGGCGGGGACCAGGAACCTTCCTCCTGTCCGGATCGTGCGGGGGCCGCGCGGTGCACCGCCGGGGTTCCGCGTCGGCCGGGCGGGGGCTCCGGGATCTGCCCGGGCGGCGGTTTCCCGGGGGCCGGGGCCGCCCGTGCCGGCCGGTGGGCGTCACGCCGTGTGCGCACCGGCGGTAGCCTTGCCGCCCGTGATCGAAACCCTCATCTGGATCGCCGTCGCGGTCGTCGCGATCGGCATGTACCTCAGCTGGACCGCCGGACGGCTGGACCGGCTGCACACCCGTATCGACGCCGCCCGCGCCGCCCTCGACGCCCAGCTCCTGCGCCGGGCATCGGTCACCCAGGAACTGGCCACGTCCGGTGTCCTCGACCCGGCCGCGTCCATCGTGCTGTACGAGGCCGCGCACGCCGCCCGGCAGGCGGAGGAGGAGAACCGCGAGGTCGCCGAGAGCGAGCTGAGCACCGCACTGCGCGCGGTCTTCGGCGAGGCGGCGCAGGTGGAGGCGGTGAAGGAGATCCCCGCCGGCGAGGAGGCCGCGCTCGAACTGGCCGCCGCCGTGCGCCGCGTACCGATGGCCCGGCGGTTCCACAACGACGCGGTGCGCGCGGCGCGCGCGCTGCGCCGCCACCGCAAGGTGCGGTGGTTCCGGCTGGCCGGCCACGCCCCGTTCCCGCTCGCCTTCGAGATGGACGACGAACCGCCGGTGGCCCTCGCGGACCGCCCCGTCGGCTGAGCCGAAACCGGTCCTTTCCCGCGTGACCGGGGCCACATCCCGGCCCGTACACGCGCAAAACGATCCACCGGCCTCTCATTGGCCCTTGTCGTGGACTGTTCCCGGAGAGTTTGCTCAGCTCTGCGCCAACCAGCGCTTTCGGCAACTTTTTCTCCGAGTGAGGTCGATCCATGTCCACGCTTCCCTCCACCCCGCAGTCCGCCGACTTCCCGGCCACCGGAACCGCCCGCGTCAAGCGCGGCATGGCCGAGCAGCTCAAGGGCGGGGTGATCATGGACGTCGTCAACGCCGAACAGGCCAAGATCGCCGAGGACGCGGGCGCCGTGGCCGTCATGGCCCTGGAGCGGGTTCCGGCCGACATCCGCAAGGACGGCGGCGTGGCCCGGATGTCCGACCCGAACATGATCGAGGAGATCATCGAGGCCGTCTCCATCCCGGTGATGGCGAAGTCGCGCATCGGCCACTTCGTCGAGGCCCAGGTCCTGCAGTCCCTGGGGGTCGACTACATCGACGAGTCCGAGGTCCTCACCCCGGCCGACGAGGTCAACCACAGCGACAAGTTCGCCTTCACCACCCCGTTCGTCTGCGGCGCCACCAACCTGGGCGAGGCCCTGCGCCGCATCGCCGAGGGCGCGGCCATGATCCGCTCGAAGGGTGAGGCCGGCACCGGGAACGTCGTCGAGGCGGTCCGCCACCTGCGCCAGATCAAGAACGAGATCGCCCGGCTGCGCGGCTACGACAACAATGAGCTGTACGCCGCCGCCAAGGAGCTCCGCGCCCCGTACGAGCTGGTCAAGGAGGTCGCCGAGCTCGGCAAGCTGCCCGTGGTGCTGTTCTCCGCCGGTGGTGTCGCCACCCCGGCCGACGCCGCGCTCATGCGCCAGCTCGGCGCCGAGGGCGTCTTCGTCGGCTCCGGCATCTTCAAGTCCGGCGACCCTGCCAAGCGCGCCGCCGCGATCGTGAAGGCCACCACCTTCTACGACGACCCGAAGATCATCGCGGACGCCTCCCGGAACCTGGGCGAGGCCATGGTCGGCATCAACTGCGACACCCTGCCCGAGACCGAGCGCTACGCCAACCGCGGCTGGTAAGCACCGATGAGCGACACCCCTGTGATCGGAGTCCTGGCCCTCCAGGGCGACGTACGGGAACACCTGATCGCCCTGGCCTCGGCGGACGCCCTGGCCAGGCCGGTCCGGCGGCCCGAGGAACTCGCCGAGGTCGACGGCCTGGTCCTGCCCGGCGGCGAGTCCACCACGATGTCCAAGCTGGCCACCCTGTTCGGCATGCTGGACCCCCTGCGCGCACGGGTGCGAGGCGGCCTGCCCGTCTACGGCACCTGCGCCGGAATGATCCTGCTCGCCGACAAGATCCTCGACCCGCGCGCGGACCAGGAGACGATCGGCGGGATCGACATGATCGTGCGCCGCAACGCCTTCGGGCGGCAGAACGAGTCCTTCGAGGCCGCCGTCGAGGTCGCCGGCGTCGCGGGCGGCCCGGTGGAGGGCGTCTTCATCCGCGCCCCCTGGGTGGAGTCGGTCGGCGCGCGCGCCGAGGTGGTGGCGGAGCACGACGGCCACATCGTCGCCGTACGTCAGGGAAACGCCCTGGCCACGTCATTCCATCCGGAATTGACCGGGGACCACCGTGTTCACGCGTTGTTCGTGGACATGGTGCGCGCAGTCGGCTGACTCGATCCCGGTAGGATCTCTCGGGTTCGAATCGTTTTTGGTGACGCGAAGGAGAAGGCAGTGTCCGGCCACTCTAAATGGGCTACGACGAAGCACAAGAAGGCCGTGATTGACGCCAAGCGCGGCAAGCTCTTCGCGAAGCTGATCAAGAACATCGAGGTCGCCGCCCGCACCGGGGGTGCCGACCCCGATGGGAACCCGACCCTTGTGGACGCGATCCAGAAGGCCAAGAAGAGCTCCGTACCGAACAAGAACATCGACTCCGCGGTCAAGCGCGGTGCCGGTCTCGAAGCGGGCGGCGTCGACTACCAGACGATCATGTACGAGGGTTACGGTCCGAACGGCGTCGCGGTGCTCATCGAGTGCCTCACCGACAATCGCAACCGCGCCGCGTCCGACGTGCGTGTCGCGATGACCCGCAACGGCGGCTCGATGGCCGACCCGGGCTCGGTGTCGTACCTCTTCAACCGCAAGGGCGTCGTGATCGTCCCCAAGGGCGAGCTGACCGAGGACGACGTCCTGGGCGCCGTGCTCGACGCGGGCGCCGAGGAGGTCAACGACCTCGGCGAGAACTACGAGGTCGTCAGCGAGGCCACCGACCTGGTCGCGGTCCGCACCGCGCTCCAGGAGGCCGGGATCGACTACGACTCCGCCGACGCCAACTTCCTGCCCACCATGCAGGTCGAGCTGGACGAGGAGGGCGCGCGCAAGATCTTCAAGCTGATCGACGCGCTGGAGGACAGCGACGACGTGCAGAACGTCTTCGCCAACTTCGACGTCTCGGACGAGGTCATGGAGAAGGTCGAGGCCTGAGCCCGGCTCAGCGGCACGGCCTCCACGGACGGGCCGACGGGGGACACACACCCCGTCGGCCCGTCGCATTGTCAGTGCGAGCGGATAGCCTGCGGGAACAGTTGAACGATCGGCACGGAAGGGGGCATCCCATGCGGGTACTCGGCGTCGACCCGGGGCTGACCCGGTGCGGTGTCGGCGTCGTCGAGGGCGTCGCCGGCCGCCCCCTGACGATGCTCGGCGTCGGAGTGGTGCGCACCCCCGCCGACGCGGAACTCGGCCACCGGCTGGTCGCCATCGAGCGCGGCATCGAGGAATGGCTCGACGAACACCGGCCGGAGTTCGTCGCCGTGGAGCGGGTCTTCAGCCAGCACAACGTGCGTACGGTGATGGGGACCGCCCAGGCCAGCGCCGTCGCCATGCTCTGCGCGTCCCGGCGCGGCATACCGGTCGCCCTGCACACCCCCAGCGAGGTCAAGGCGGCCGTGACCGGCAGCGGCCGCGCCGACAAGGGACAGGTCGGCGCGATGGTCACCCGGCTGCTGCGGCTCGACGCCCCGCCGAAACCGGCCGACGCGGCCGACGCCCTCGCGCTCGCCATCTGCCACATCTGGCGCGCCCCCGCCGTCAACCGCCTCCAGCAGGCCCACGCCGCCGCCGCCCGGCGCGCCCCCCGTACACCCGCGGTTCCCGTCCGGAAGGTCCCCCGATGATCGCCTTCGTCAGCGGCCCCGTGGCCGCACTCGCCCCGACCACGGCCGTGATCGAGGTCGGTGGCATCGGCATGGCCGTCCAGTGCACGCCGAACACCCTCGCCGGCCTCCGGGTCGGCACGGACGCCAGACTCGCCACCTCTCTCGTCGTACGGGAGGACTCCCTCACCCTCTACGGCTTCGCCGACGACGACGAGCGGCAGGTCTTCGAGCTGCTCCAGACCGCCAGCGGGGTCGGCCCCCGGCTCGCCCAGGCCATGCTCGCCACCCACAGCCCCGACGCCCTGCGCACCGCGGTCGCCACCGGCGACGAGAAGGCGCTCACCGCCGTCTCGGGCATCGGCAAGAAGGGGGCGCAGAAGCTCCTCCTCGAACTGAAGGACAGGCTCGGAGAACCCGTCGGGTCCCACGGCGTCCGGCAGGGCATCGGCACCGCCGTCACCTCCTCCTGGAGCGACCAGCTCCAGGCCGCCCTGATCGGTCTCGGCTACGCCACCCGCGAGGCCGACGAGGCGGTCGCCGCCGTCACCCCGCAGGCCGAGGCGGCCCTCGCCGAGGGCGGCCGGCCCCCCGTGCCGCAGCTGCTGCGCGCCGCCCTGCAGACCCTCAACCGCGCGCGCTGACCGGGGCGCGACACCCCGGGGACACCCCCGACGCCGGGCCGGGCACCGCACGGCACCGAACCATCCGAGGCGGGACAGACCACATGAACTGGGACGAGACCGGACCCGACAGCGACGAGCGGCTCGACGAGCGCCTCGTCCGGGCCGACGCGGACGGCGAGGACACCGCGGTCGAAGCGGCCCTGCGGCCGAAGGACCTCGACGAATTCGTCGGCCAGGAGAAGGTGCGCGAACAGCTCGACCTGGTCCTCAAGGCGGCCAGGGCCCGCGGCGCCACCGCCGACCACGTCCTGCTCTCCGGCGCCCCCGGCCTCGGCAAGACCACCCTCTCCATGATCATCGCGGCCGAGATGGGCGCACCGATCCGGATCACCTCCGGCCCCGCCATCCAGCACGCCGGCGACCTCGCCGCGATCCTCTCCTCCCTCCAGGAGGGCGAGGTCCTCTTCCTCGACGAGATCCACCGGATGTCGCGCCCCGCCGAGGAGATGCTCTACATGGCGATGGAGGACTTCCGGGTCGACGTCATCGTCGGCAAGGGCCCCGGCGCCACCGCCATCCCGCTGGAACTGCCGCCCTTCACCCTGGTCGGCGCGACCACCCGGGCCGGACTGCTGCCGCCGCCGCTGCGCGACCGCTTCGGCTTCACCGGCCACATGGAGTTCTACACCCCCGCCGAACTGGAACGCGTCATCCACCGCTCCGCCCGCCTGCTCGACGTGGAGACGGACGCGGAGGGCGCCGCCGAGATCGCCGGCCGTTCCCGCGGCACCCCCCGCATCGCCAACCGGCTGCTGCGCCGCGTCCGCGACTACGCCCAGGTCAAGGCCGACGGACGGATCGACCGCCCGGTCGCCGCCGCGGCCCTCGGGGTGTACGAGGTCGACGCCCGGGGCCTCGACCGGCTGGACCGGGCGGTGCTCGAAGCCCTGCTCAAGCTCTTCGGCGGCGGCCCCGTCGGGCTGTCCACCCTCGCGGTCGCGGTGGGGGAGGAGCGCGAGACGGTCGAGGAGGTCGCGGAGCCCTTCCTGGTCCGGGAGGGACTGCTGGCCAGGACCCCGCGCGGCCGGATCGCGACGCCCGCGGCCTGGGCCCACCTCGGCCTCGTACCCCCGCAGCACGGCGGAAAGGGACAACAGGGCCTGTTCGGGGCGTGAAGTGTCACAGGTTGGCCGAAGCAGGAACCACGGCACGGCTTCGGGCGTTGTTCCATCGATGCGGACTCGCTTAGACTCCGCCGATGCCGCCCTTAGCAGGTCGGTGTGCCCACCCCCGTAGATACAGGCCGCCCTCCAGCGCGGTCGTGCGAAGGAAACTCGTCCCGTGAATCCCGTGACTCTCCTCCCCTTCATCGTGCTCATCGGGGCCATGTTCCTGATGACGCGGTCCGCCAAGAAGAAGCAGGCGGCCGCAGTCCAGATGCGCAACGAGATGCAGCCCGGCACCGGCGTCCGGACGATCGGGGGCATGTACGCCACCGTCAAGGAGGTTCACGACGACACCGTCCTCCTCGAGGTCGCGCCCGGCGTGCACGCCGTCTACGCCAAGAACGCCGTCGGCGCCGTCCTCGACGACGAGGAGTACAACCGCATCGTCCACGGCGACGACGCCCTCGACGGCGCGATCGTTCCGGACGACGCCTCCTCGCTGACCGAGGACGCCTCGGACGACGCCGCGATCGACCTGGAGAAGAAGGCCGGGGCCGACGACGCCGAGCCGACGGACATCAAGTCCGACAAGAAGTCCGAGGGCAAGACCGACGGCGAGGCCGACGCGAAGTAGTCCACGCCCCGGGGAGTGGCGGACCCATCGGCGTCCGACACTCCCCGGACCGTGCGATCTTCTGCGGGGGCGGGTCCCCACTACACTTCGTGGCCGCTCGGGCGCGTACCCGGCGCGGGGCGGTTGGACAGGGAGAAACGAGAAGGTGGCAGCACCGAAGAAGAGCCGGGGAGCGTCCGGCGGTCAGGGCAAGCCGGGGCGTTCCCTGGCTCTGATCCTGATCGCCATGGTCGCGCTCATCGGCGGGATGTTCCTGGCTGATCAGCCGACACCGCGGCTCGGCATCGACCTGGCGGGTGGCACGTCCATCACGCTGGAGGCGAAGAGCGAGCCGGGCCAGGAATCGGCGGTCAACAAGACCAACATGGAGACGGCGGTCCAGATCATGGAGCGCCGTGTCAATGGTCTCGGGGTCTCCGAGGCCGAGGTCCAGACCCAGGGCGATCGCAACATCATCGTCAACATCCCCAAGGGCACGAACTCCGCCCAGGCCCGTGAGCAGGTCGGTACCACCGCCAAGCTCTACTTCCGGCCGGTGCTGACCGTCGCCCAGGGCATGCCCACCCCGGACCCCGGCGCCTCGTCGTCCGGCAAGCCCTCCCCGTCCACCAGCCCGAGCGCCTCGGCGTCGGAGGGCGCCACCGCGACGGACAAGGACGACAAGGACAAGTCCTCGGCGACGCCGAGCGCGACCGCCACCACCCAGGGCCGCGCGGTCACCGGAGCCCTCAAGGCCGACTCCACGCCGAGCCCGGACGCGAGCACCAAGCCGAAGACCGACGCCTCGCCGTCGCCCTCCGCCGGGGGGGACGCCGCCGAGACCAAGCTGCAGAAGCAGTTCGCGGAGCTCGACTGCTCCAGCAAGGAACTCCGCTCCAAGGCCGCGCGGGGAATCAAGCCCGCCGACAGCACGGTCGCGTGCAGCTCCGACGGTGCGGAGAAGTACATCCTCGGCCCGTCCGAGGTGTCCGGCACCGAGGTCGACAGCGCCAAGGCCAACTTCGACCAGCAGCGCGGCATGTGGATCGTCCAGATGGAGTTCACCGGCAAGGGCTCCAAGCAGTTCCAGAAGATCACCAGCAAGCTCTCCCAGCTGCAGCAGCCGCAGAACCAGTTCGCCATCGCGCTCGACGGCGAAGTCGTCTCGGCGCCCTCCGTCCGCACGACGCTCAGCGGCAGCGCGGAGATCTCCGGCAGCTTCACCCAGCAGTCCGCCGAGGACCTGGCCAACGTGCTCTCCTACGGTGCGCTCCCGCTCTCGTTCAGCGAGCAGAGCGTCACCACCGTCACCGCCGCGCTCGGCGGCGAGCAGCTGCGGGCCGGTCTGATCGCCGGCGCCATCGGGCTCGCCCTGGTGGTCATCTACCTGCTCGTCTACTACCGCGGTCTCGCGTTCATCGCCCTGCTGAGCCTGCTGACCTCCGGCATCCTGACCTACACGCTCATGTCGCTGCTCGGCCCGGCCATCGGCTTCGCGCTGAACCTCCCGGCGGTCTGCGGCGCCATCGTCGCCATCGGCATCACGGCCGACTCCTTCATCGTGTACTTCGAACGGGTCCGGGACGAGATCCGCGAGGGCCGTACGCTCCGCCCGGCCGTCGAACGGGCCTGGCCGCGCGCCCGCCGCACCATCCTGGTCTCCGACTTCGTCTCGTTCCTCGCCGCGGCGGTGCTCTTCGTCGTCACCGTCGGCAAGGTCCAGGGCTTCGCCTTCACGCTGGGGCTCACCACCCTGCTCGACGTGGTCGTGGTGTTCTTCTTCACCAAGCCCCTCATGACGCTGATGGCCCGCACGAAGTTCTTCTCCAGCGGCCACCCGTGGTCCGGCCTGGACCCGAAGCGGCTCGGCGCCAAGCCGCCGCTGCGCCGCTCGCGCCGTGTCACCGCCCCCACTCACCCGAAGGAGGCGTGAGATGTCGCGACTCGGCACCATCGGCGCCCGTCTCTACCGCGGCGAGGTCGGCTACGACTTCATCGGCAAGCGCAAGATCTGGTACGGCGTCTCGATCCTGATCACCATCACGGCCATCGTCGGCCTGGTGGTCAGCGGCCTCAACATGGGCATCGAGTTCAAGGGCGGCGCGGTCTTCACCACCCCGAAGACCAGCGCCACCGTCGCCGAGGCGGAGGACCTGGCGACGGAGGCCTCCGGCCACCAGGCGATCGTCCAGAAGCTCGGCAACGGCGGCCTGCGCATCCAGATCACCGAGGTCGACACCGCCAAGTCGGACCAGATCAAGGAACAACTCTCCAAGGACCTCGAGGTCCCCGCGGAGAAGATCGCCGCCGACCTGGTCGGCCCCAGCTGGGGCGAGCAGATCGCCAACAAGGCCTGGACCGGCCTCGGCATCTTCATGGTCCTCGTGGTGATCTACCTGGCCATCGCCTTCGAGTGGCGCATGGCCGTCGCGGCCCTGGTCGCACTGATCCACGACATCACCATCACGGTCGGCATCTACGCCCTGGTCGGCTTCGAGGTCACCCCGGGCACCGTGATCGGTCTGCTGACGATCCTCGGTTACTCCCTGTACGACACCGTCGTGGTCTTCGACAGCCTCAAGGAGAGCACGGTCGACATCACCAAGCAGACCCGCTGGACCTACAGCGAGATCGCCAACCGGTCCATCAACGGCACGCTGGTGCGTTCCATCAACACCACCGTCGTGGCACTGCTGCCGGTCGCCGGCCTGCTCTTCATCGGCGGCGGCGTGCTCGGCGCCGGCATGTTGAACGACATCTCGCTGTCGCTCTTCGTCGGTCTCGCCGCCGGTGCGTACTCCTCGATCTTCATCGCCACGCCGCTCGTCGCCGACCTCAAGGAACGCGACCCGCAGATGAAGGCCCTGAAGAAGCGGATCCTCGCCAAGCGCGCGGCGGCCGCCGCCAAGGGCGAGTCCGCCGAGGGCGACCCCTCGGACGACTCCGCCCAGGACGCCGCCCCCGCCGCCGCGGTCGTCGGCCAGCGCCAGCAGCCCCCCCAGGGGCCACGGCCGGACCCCGGGGAAGCGTTGAGATGACCAGCACCACCGAAAGCACCCGTGAGCTCCTGCTCAGCCGGATCCGCGACGTGCCGGACTACCCGAAGCCGGGCGTGATCTTCAAGGACATCACCCCGCTGCTCGCGGACCCGTCGGCGTTCACGGCCCTCACCGACACCCTCGCGGAGCTGTGCGTACGGCACGGCGCCACGAAGGTGGTCGGCCTGGAGGCCCGCGGCTTCATCCTGGCCGCCCCGGTCGCGGTCCGGGCCGGCCTCGGCTTCGTCCCCGTCCGCAAGGCGGGCAAGCTGCCCGGAGCCACGCTCAGCCAGGCGTACGAGCTGGAGTACGGCACCGCCGAGATCGAGATCCACGCGGAGGACCTGTCCGTCGGCGACCGCATCATGGTCATCGACGACATCCTCGCGACCGGCGGCACCGCCGAGGCCTCGCTGGAGCTGATCCGCCGGGCCGGCGCCGAGGTCGCGGGCGTCGCGGTCCTCATGGAGCTCGGCTTCCTGGCCGGACGCACCCGGCTGCGGCAGGGCCTGCGCGACGCTCCGCTGGAAGTGCTGATCACGGTCTGAGCCGCCTCGGACCGCATGCGGCGCCACCTCGCACGACACGGTACGGACCCCCGGGAACAACCGGGGGTCCGTACCGTGTTGTGGTGGGTCTCACGGTCCCCGGGGGAGGACCGGCCACCGGGTCGATACGATGGCCTTTCCGGGTATCCGGATCCGCACGAGGAGCGCTCTTGCCAGACGAGGCCCAGCCAGTTGCCGCCCCGCAGCCCGACAAGCCCGCGGCGGCCTCCGTCACGCCCGGGAAGAAGCAGCCCGCGGACAAGCCGAAGCCCCCGGCCCCCGAGCCCGGAACGGGCCCGGACCGGGCGGGCACGTCGGCGTCCGGGGCCGCGTCCCCCGGGCAGCCGGCCGCGCCGGCACCCCCGGCCGCGTCCGCCCCGAAGCCCCCGGCGAAGCCCGCGGCCAAACCCCTCGCCCCGAGCGCGCCCACGAGCCGCTCCGGCGGCTCGTCCAACCGGGTACGGGCCAGGCTCGCCCGCCTCGGAGTGCAGCGCTCCAGCCCGTACAACCCGGTGCTCGAACCGCTGCTGCGCATCGTCCGCGGCAACGACCCCAAGATCGAGACCGCCACGCTGCGCCAGATCGAGCGCGCCTACCAGGTCGCCGAACGCTGGCACCGCGGTCAGAAGCGCAAGAGCGGCGACCCGTACATCACGCACCCGCTCGCCGTCACCACCATCCTCGCCGAGCTGGGCATGGACCCGGCGACGCTGATGGCGGGGCTGCTGCACGACACGGTCGAGGACACCGAGTACGGCCTGGACACCCTGCGCCGCGACTTCGGCGACCAGGTCGCCCTGCTGGTCGACGGCGTCACCAAGCTGGACAAGGTCAAGTTCGGCGAGGCCGCCCAGGCCGAGACCGTGCGCAAGATGGTCGTCGCGATGGCCAAGGACCCCCGGGTCCTGGTCATCAAGCTCGCCGACCGCCTGCACAACATGCGCACCATGCGCTACCTCAAGCGGGAGAAGCAGGAGAAGAAGGCCCGCGAGACCCTGGAGATCTACGCCCCGCTGGCACACCGGCTGGGCATGAACACCATCAAGTGGGAGCTGGAGGACCTCGCCTTCGCGATCCTCTACCCCAAGATGTACGACGAGATCGTCCGGCTCGTCGCCGAACGGGCCCCCAAGCGCGACGAGTACCTCGCCATAGTGACCGACGAGGTCCAGGCCGACCTGCGGGCCGCCCGGATCAAGGCCACCGTCACGGGACGGCCGAAGCACTACTACAGCGTCTACCAGAAGATGATCGTGCGGGGCCGGGACTTCGCCGAGATCTACGACCTGGTGGGCATCCGCGTCCTCGTCGACACCGTCCGCGACTGCTACGCGGCGCTCGGCACCGTCCACGCGCGATGGAATCCGGTGCCCGGCCGGTTCAAGGACTACATCGCGATGCCCAAGTTCAACATGTACCAGTCGCTGCACACCACGGTGATCGGTCCCAGCGGCAAGCCCGTCGAGCTCCAGATCCGCACCTTCGACATGCACCGCCGCGCCGAGTACGGCATCGCCGCGCACTGGAAGTACAAGCAAGAGGCCGTCGCCGGTGCTTCCAAGGTGCGCACCGACGTCCCCAGGAACACCGGCCGCAGCCAGGACACCGTCAACGACATGGCATGGCTGCGCCAGCTCCTGGACTGGCAGAAGGAGACCGAGGACCCCAGCGAGTTCCTGGAGTCGCTGCGCTTCGACCTCTCCCGCAACGAGGTCTTCGTCTTCACGCCCAAGGGAGACGTCATAGCGCTCCCTGCGGGCGCGACGCCGGTCGACTTCGCGTACGCCGTGCACACGGAGGTCGGCCACCGGACCATAGGGGCCCGGGTCAACGGACGGCTCGTACCGCTCGAATCGACCCTGGACAACGGCGACCTGGTGGAGGTCTTCACCTCCAAGGCATCCGGCGCCGGGCCCTCCCGGGACTGGCTGGGCTTCGTCAAGTCGCCCCGCGCCCGCAACAAGATCCGGGCCTGGTTCTCCAAGGAACGCCGCGACGAGGCGATCGAGCAGGGCAAGGACGCCATCGCGCGGGCCATGCGCAAGCAGAACCTGCCGATCCAGCGCATCCTGACGGGCGACTCCCTGGTCACCCTCGCCCACGAGATGCGCTACCCCGACATCTCGTCCCTGTACGCGGCGATCGGCGAGGGCCACGTCGCGGCCGCCGGGGTCGTGCAGAAGCTGGTCCAGGCGCTCGGCGGCGAGGACGCCGCCAACGAGGACATCGCCGAGAGCGCGCCGCCCTCGCGCGGCCGCGGCAAGCGCCGTTCCAACGCCGACCCGGGCGTGGTCGTCAAGGGCGTCGAGGACGTCTGGGTGAAGCTGGCCCGCTGCTGCACCCCCGTCCCCGGCGACCCGATCATCGGCTTCGTCACCCGGGGCAGCGGGGTCTCCGTGCACCGCGCCGACTGCGTCAACGTCGACTCGCTGTCCCAGCAGCCGGAGCGGATCCTGGACGTCGAGTGGGCGCCGACCCAGTCCTCGGTCTTCCTGGTCGCCATCCAGGTCGAGGCGCTGGACCGGTCGCGGCTGCTGTCCGACGTCACCCGCGTCCTGTCCGACCAGCACGTCAACATCCTGTCGGCGGCCGTGCAGACCTCCCGGGACCGGGTGGCCACCTCGCGCTTCACCTTCGAGATGGGCGACCCGAAGCACCTCGGCCACGTACTGAAGGCGGTACGCGGCGTGGAGGGCGTCTACGACGTCTACCGGGTGACCTCGGCCCGCCGGCCGTAGCGGCGGGCCGGGTGGTCTACGCGTCGACCTCGTACTGGCCGTACTCCAGGAAGTACCGCATCTCCTCGGGCGTGCCGTCGATGACCTCGATGACCGCCGCGCGCATCGCGTCGCCGAGGTCCGGGCGGGCGAGGATGCGGAAGAGGGCCACCTGGTCGTCCTCGGCCTGGGCGAGGCGGTAGCCGGTCTCCAGCCACTGGCGGATCTCCGGCGCGGTACCGGTTTCGAGGAGCGCGGTGACCTCCTTGGTGACCCGCTTCCCGGAGTCCGGATCGGCGAGGATGCGGAAGAGGGCGACCTGGTCGTCCTCGGCCTGGGCCAGCGGGTAACCGGTCTTCAGGAAGGCCCGCATGGCTTCCGTCGTGCCGTTGTCCAGGGCCTCGTTGGCCTCCCGCACGACCCGCTTGCCACTGTCCTCGTCCGCCAGGATGCGCAGGATCGCGATCCTCAGGTCGTCGTCGGACATCTCGTCCACCGGGATGTCCGATCCGCCGTCCGCCTGCACCGCGGTGACGGTGGCGGACGGGGACGCCGGTCCGGCGGCGAAGGCCGGAGCGGACAGGAGAAGGGCCGGGGCGAGGACGGCGGCTGCGGCACTCAGGGCGACACGGGTGGGTCTCATCGGTGAACCTGCCTCACATGCGTGGGTGAACGCGTGGAATCCGGCGCGGGAAGCGTGCCGGTGCGAAGACCATTCCTTCTCGGCCCGCCCCGGTTCACTGCAGGGTTCCGGCAGTTGTCCTGGCCCCCTTGTTGCCGTCCGCGCCGCCCCGGACACGGAAAGGGGCCTTCCCGCGCGAACGCGGAAAGGCCCCTCGGGCGGAGTCGGGAGGCGTCAGCCGCCGAACTCCTCCAGGCCCTTCAGCGCCTGGTCGAGCAGTGCCTGCCGGCCCTCCAGCTCCTTGGCCAGCTTGTCGGCACGGGCGTTGTTGCCCGAGGCGCGGGCCGTGTCGATCTGCGCACGCAGCTTGTCCACGGCGGCCTGCAGCTGACCGGTCAGACCCGCGGCACGCGCACGCGCCTCCGGGTTCGTCCGGCGCCACTCCGACTCCTCGGCCTCCTGGAGCGCCCGCTCCACCGCATGCATCCGCCCCTCGACCTTCGGGCGGGCGTCGCGCGGCACGTGGCCGATGGCCTCCCAGCGCTCGTTGATGGCCCGGAACGCGGCCCTGGCCGCCTTCAGGTCCTGCACCGGCACCAGCCGCTCGGCCTCGACCGCGAGCTCCTCCTTGAGCTTGAGGTTCTCGCCCTGCTCCGCGTCCCGCTCGGCGAAGACCTCGCTGCGGGCGGCGAAGAAGACGTCCTGGGCACCGCGGAAACGGTTCCACAGCTCGTCCTCGGCCTCGCGCTGGGCGCGGCCCGCCGCCTTCCACTGCGTCATCAGATCGCGGTAACGGGCGGCCGTGGCTCCCCAGTCCGTGGAGCCGGAGAGCGACTCGGCCTCGGCGACCAGCTTCTCCTTGGCCTTGCGGGCCTCCTCGCGCTGGGCGTCCAGCGACGCGAAGTGGGCCTTGCGGCGCTTGGAGAACGCCGAGCGGGCATGCGAGAAGCGGTGCCACAGCTCGTCGTCGGACTTGCGGTCGAGCCTCGGCAGGCCCTTCCAGGTGTCGACGAGCGCCCGGAGCCGCTCGCCCGCGGAGCGCCACTGCTCGCTCTGCGCCAGCTCCTCGGCCTCGGCGACCAGCGCCTCCTTGGCCCGCTTCGCCTCGTCGGTCTGCTTGGCCTTCTGGACCTTGCGCTCCTCGCGCCGCGAGTCGACCGCCGCGACGAGCGCGTCGAGCCGCTTGCGCAGCGCGTCGAGGTCGCCGACGGCGTGGTGCTCGTCCACCTGCGTGCGCAGGTGCTCGATGGCGGTCGTGGCGTCCTTGGCCGACAGGTCGGTGGTCTTCACCCGCCGTTCGAGGAGGCCGATCTCGACCACAATGCCCTCGTACTTGCGCTCGAAGTAGGCCAGAGCCTCCTCGGGGGAACCCGCCTGCCACGATCCGACGACCTGCTCGCCGTCGGCTGTCCGCACGTACACGGTGCCGGTCTCATCGACACGGCCCCACGGGTCGCTGCTCACAGCGCCTCCTCCACCTGATGCCCGCGAGGGGGTTCGCCCCCCTGGCATCGTCCACAGTTTCCTGGGGCGGGCAGCGCCCGCCCTGCACAACGCCAATCTAGGCGACCGGCCGCCCGGCTGTCCGCACTCAGCGCGGCCGAAAAAAATCCGTACCGCGCTCGTCGTCACCGGCCGGGCCGGTCCGGCCGCCCCGACCGGATCACGACTTGTCGACGGCGGCCTTCGAGATGTCCACGGCCTTCTTCGGCGGACCGTCGGCGGCACCGCCCGCCACGCCCGCCGCACCGATGTCCTTGACGGCCTTCAGCGAGACGTCGTCCATCGTGCCGAACGGGGTGTAGGTGGGCGGCAGCTTGCTGTCCTTGTACACCAGGAAGAACTGGCTGCCACCGCTGTGCGGCTGGCCGGTGTTCGCCATCGCCACCGTGCCGGCCGGGTAGGTCACCGTGCCGTCCGCACCCGCCTTGCCCAGCGCGGTCAGGTTCTCGTCCGGGATCGTGTAGCCGGGGCCGCCGGTGCCGTCGCCCTTGGGGTCACCGCACTGCAGAACGAAGATGCCCTGCGTGGTCAGCCGGTGGCACTTCGTGCCGTCGAAGAAGCCCTTGTCGGCCAGCGCCTTGAAGGAGTTCGTGGTGTGCGGGGTCTTCGCCGCCTTCATGGCGAACGAGAGGTCGCCCTGGCTCGTCTTGAGCGACATCGTGTACTCGGCCTTCTTGTCGATCTTCATCGCCGGCTCGGGCTCACTGCTCTCGCTCGGCGACGGGGAGGCCGACGGGCTCGCGCTCGCGGACGCGTCGGACTTGTCCTTCTTGTCGTCGTCGCCCATGGCGAGGTAGGTACCCCCCGCGATGACCGCCACCACGGCCACCGAGGAGGCGATGATGACCGACAGCCGCCGGCTCCTGCGGCGGGCCTCCTCCCGGCGCTGCTGCTGCCGCTCGAACTTCTCCCTGGCGAGCTGCCGCCGCCGCTGATCGCTGCTGACCACCGGGTGTTCTCCTTGTAGGTCGTCCGTATGGGGCCTGGGCTGCCCGTACCGTATATGGGTTGGCTGTGTAATGAGGAGCGCCGGTAGGCTCTGGTACTGCCGCGACCTTCTCAGTCGCCATCCGTTGTCGGACGACCATTAAGGACGATCGTGCTCATTGCCGGGTTCCCCGCAGGGGCCTGGGGGACCAACTGTTACCTGGTCGCCCCGGCCGCCGGTGAGGAATGCGTGATCATCGACCCGGGCCACCAGGCCGCGGCCGGAGTCGAGGAAGCGCTGAGGAAGCATCGGCTGAAGCCCGTCGCCGTCGTACTGACCCACGGCCACATCGACCACGTCGCATCGGTCGTCCCGGTGTGCGGCGCGCACGACGTCCCCGCCTGGATCCACCCGGCGGACCGCTACATGATGAGCGACCCGGAGAAGGCCATAGGCCGTTCCATCGGGATGCCGCTCATGGGCGAGCTGACGGTGGGGGAGCCGGACGAGGTCCAGGAGCTGAGCGACGGCGCACTCCTGAAGCTGGCCGGTCTGGAATTCGGTGTCTCGCATGCGCCCGGCCATACCAAGGGGTCGGTGACGTTCAGGATGCCCGAGGCCGCGGATGTTCCGCAGATCCTCTTCTCGGGCGACCTGCTCTTCGCCGGCTCCGTCGGACGCACCGACCTGCCCGGCGGCGACCACGCCGAGCTGCTCGAGTCGCTGGCCCGTGTGTGCCTGCCGCTCGACGACTCGACCGTGGTGCTGTCCGGCCATGGCCCCCAGACGACCATCGGCCGCGAGCGCGTCTCCAACCCGTTCCTGAACGGGATGGACGCGCCCCGACGAGGAATGTGACGAGAGAAAAAACGTGAGCACCTTCAAGGCCCCCAAGGGCACGTACGACCTGACTCCGCCCGATTCCGCCAAGTACCTCGCGGTGCGCGAGGCGCTCGCCGCGCCCCTGAAGAACTCCGGCTACGGCTACATCGAGACGCCCGGCTTCGAGGACGTCGCCCTCTTCTCCCGCGGCGTCGGCGAGTCCACCGACATCGTGACCAAGGAGATGTACACCCTCACCACCAAGGGCGGCTCCCAGCTCGCGCTGCGCCCCGAGGGCACCGCCTCCGTGCTGCGCGCCGCGCTGGAGGCCAACCTCCACAAGCTCGGCAACCTGCCGGTGAAGCTCTGGTACTCCGGCTCGTACTACCGCTACGAGCGCCCGCAGAAGGGCCGCTACCGGCACTTCTCGCAGGTCGGTGCCGAGGCGATCGGTGCCGAGGACCCGGCGCTGGACGCCGAGCTGATCATCCTGGCCGACCAGGCGTACCGCACGCTCGGCCTGCGGAACTTCCGCATCCTGCTCAACTCGCTGGGCGACAAGGAGTGCCGCCCCGTCTACCGGGACGCGCTCCAGGGCTTCCTGCGCGAGCTCGACCTGGACGAGGAGACCCGCCGCCGCATCGAGATCAACCCGCTCCGGGTCCTCGACGACAAGCGGTCCGAGGTGCAGAAGCAGCTGGTCGGCGCCCCGGTGCTGCGCGACTACCTCTGCGACGCCTGCAAGGCGTACCACGAGGAGGTGCGCGACCTGCTCTCCGCGGCGGGCGTGGCCTACGAGGACGACGAGAAGCTGGTCCGCGGCCTCGACTACTACACCCGCACCACCTTCGAGTTCGTGCACGACGGACTAGGATCGCAGTCCGCGGTGGGCGGCGGCGGCCGTTACGACGGGCTGTCCGAGATGATCGGCGGCCCGGCGCTCCCGTCGGTCGGCTGGGCGCTCGGCGTGGACCGCACGGTGCTCGCGCTGGAGGCGGAGGGCGTCGAGCTCGAACTGCCCGCGACCACCAGCGTGTTCGCCGTACCGCTCGGCGAGGAGGCCCGCCGGGTGCTCTTCGGCGTCGTCACGCAGCTGCGCCGGGACGGTGTGGCGGCGGACTTCGCGTACGGGAACCGCGGCCTCAAGGGCGCGATGAAGAGCGCGAACCGGTCGGGTGCGCGGTTCACGGTCGTCGCGGGCGAGCGCGATCTGGCCGAGGGCGTCGTCCAGCTCAAGGACATGGAGTCCGGCGAGCAGACGGCGGTGCCCCTGCCGGAGATCGCCGGGACGATCCGCGAGTGCCTGGCCCGGTAGTACCCGGTGTGAACACCATGGCCGGCCGATCGGGGCACCTGCCCCGGTCGGCCGGTTCTTCGTCGGCGCGATGGCGGCGTACGGCCCGGGGCAGGACGGCTCTCCCGCCTGCCACATCGTCAACTGGACGTGCGTGGATTCATTCTGACGAATGACTCCTGATCGGAAACCTCAACGGCGGCCGGTACGGGCCGGGCCGGTGCCGGACCCGGCGGTTTCCCGGGTCCGGGGCGTCGGCCGGAGGTGCCGGGTGCGAGATGCCCGCAGGTCCGGCACTCCGACCGCGCGCACGGGCGCGTACCGGGAGTGCGCGAAGGCCCCCGCGCGCCGCCTCGGCCGGAAACGAGCCATGGGCGCATCTTTATGTCCATCGAACGGAGATGCGGTACCCCGGTGCGGCACAATGACCGTGCCCAGCAGGCCACTCACTGACGGAACGGCGATATGACGACTGCAGCGGTTGACCATCCCTCCTCCGACCAGGACGAGGACGGCGGGACGAGGACCATCGGCGGCAGTCGGGCGCTCGCACTGCTGCTGGTGATCACGGGCGCTGCCGGACTCCTCGCCGCCTGGGTCATCTCCATCGACAAGCTCAAGCTGATGGAGGACCCCAACTTCACGCCGGGCTGCAGCCTCAACCCGGTCGTCGCCTGCGGCAACATCATGACGAGCGAGCAGGCGACCGCCTTCGGCTTCCCGAACCCGATGCTCGGCATGGCCACCTACCCGGTGATCATCGGCATCGGGCTGGCACTGCTCGCGGGCGCCCGCTTCCGAAGCTGGTACTGGCTCGGGATGAACGCCGGCACGCTCTTCGGCGTCGGCTTCTGCACCTGGCTCCAGTACCAGTCGCTCTACAACATCAACTCGCTCTGCCTGTGGTGCTGCCTGGCCTGGGTCGCCACGATCTTCATGTTCTGCTACGTCACCACGCACAACATCAAGCACCGGATCATTCCCGCCCCGAACTGGCTGCGCACCGGACTGACGGAGTTCCACTGGGTACCGCCGGTCCTGTGGATCGGCATCATCGGCATGCTGATCCTGACCCGCTGGTGGGACTTCTGGACCAGCTGACCGGCCTGCGACCCCCGCCGGACGACCGGCCCGGCGGGGATGTCGGTGCCGTGGCATAGGCTTCGGAACGTGGAGCCCGACCTCTTTACCGCAGCAGCCGAGGACCGTCAGGAGAAGGACCCGGCCGGCAGCCCCCTGGCTGTCCGGATGCGCCCCCGCACCCTCGACGAGGTGGTCGGCCAGCAGCACCTGCTCAAGCCGGGCTCCCCACTGCGCCGCCTCGTCGGCGAGGGCAGCGGCGGCCCGGCGGGCCCCTCGTCGGTGATCCTCTGGGGCCCGCCCGGCATCGGGAAGACGACCCTGGCGTACGTGGTCAGCAAGGCCACCAACAAGCGCTTCGTCGAGCTCTCCGCGATCACCGCGGGCGTCAAGGAAGTGCGCGCCGTCATCGAGGGCGCCCGGCGCGCGACCGGCGGCTACGGCAAGGAGACCGTCCTCTTCCTCGACGAGATCCACCGCTTCTCCAAGGCGCAGCAGGACTCGTTGCTCCCGGCCGTGGAGAACCGCTGGGTGACGCTGATCGCGGCGACCACGGAGAATCCGTACTTCTCGATCATCTCGCCGCTGCTGTCCCGCTCGCTGCTGCTCACCCTGGAACCGCTCACCGACGACGACCTGCGCGGCCTGCTGCGGCGTGCGCTGGCCGACGAGCGCGGGCTCGGCGGCGCGGTGACGCTGCCCCAGGACGCCGAGACGCACCTGCTGCGCATCGCGGGCGGGGACGCCCGCCGGGCGCTGACCGCGCTGGAGGCTGCGGCCGGTGCGGCGCTGGCCAAGCAGGAGAAGGAGATCAGCCTCCGGACCCTGGAGGAGACCGTCGACCGCGCGGCCGTCAAGTACGACCGTGACGGCGACCAGCACTACGACGTCGCGAGCGCCCTCATCAAATCGATCCGGGGCTCCGACGTGGACGCCGCGCTGCACTACCTGGCCCGGATGATCGAGGCGGGGGAGGACCCCCGGTTCATCGCCCGCCGGCTGATGATCTCGGCCAGCGAGGACATCGGCCTGGCCGATCCCACGGCACTGCCCACGGCCGTGGCCGCCGCCCAGGCGGTCGCCATGATCGGCTTCCCGGAGGCTGCGCTCACCCTGAGCCACGCCACGATCGCCCTGGCCCTCGCCCCCAAGTCCAACGCGGCGACGCTGGCGATCTTCGCCGCCCAGGAGGACGTGCGCAAGGGGCTCGCCGGACCCGTCCCCGCCCATCTGCGCGACGGCCACTACAAGGGCGCCGCCAAGCTGGGGCACGCCCAGGGCTATGTGTATCCGCACGACGTCCCCGGCGGCATCGCCGCCCAGCAGTACGCGCCGGAAGCGGTCCGCGACAAGGTCTACTACCAGCCCACGCGCTACGGTGCGGAGGCCCGCTACGCGGACGTGGTGGAGCGGGTGCGCGAGCGGCTCGGCCGCACGGCCCCCGGCAGGGAGCCCGGCCCGTCCGAGGGCTGAGGCGATCCGGCCGTGCCCCCCGTCCGGCTCAGCGCGCCGCCGCTCCGAAGAGGGTGTGCATGGCGTCGCGCAGCTCGATGAGGTCCCGCACCGGCGAGGAGAACTCGAAGCGCGCGTCGTAGCACTGCCCCGCCCCCTCGCGCAGTCGCACCCGCAGCCCGTACCGGTCCAGTGCCAGCGGGACGACCGAGGGCAGATGCGCCGCGCAGCGGCGGGCCGTCCGCCCGCCCAGGAGTCCGCACAGGGTCCGCAGCTGTTCGCCGTGCGCCGTGTGCAGGTGCTGGAGCAGCTCCGCCTCGTGCCCGCGGAGCGGGTCGGGGGCCGCGTCCCGCAGCTCGTCGGGCCCGACCTCCTGCGCGCCCCACAGGTCGTCGACGTACGCCTCGCCCGTCTCCAGCCGGAGCGTCGTGCGGCCGGGGCCCGAGATGCCGGGCACAGAGGTCAGCCGGCCGGAGACCCACGCACGGCCGCGGATGCGGTGCGGCACGGAGACCGGGGCGACGTCCGTGATCTCCAGCACGGCGGACAGCTCGTCGTCCTCGGCGTGCGTGGCGGCCCGTACGGCGGGGGAGCCGGCGGGCAGTTCGAGGAACAGGTCCCCGTCCGGGCCCACGTTCCTGGCCAGGGGCATCAGGTGGTCCGAGGTCACATGGCGCAGCCCGGGAACGAGCAGTACGGCGGAGCAGGTACTCTGTACGAGAGTTCGTGTGCGCTCGGCTGCTGACGGCATCCGAGTGGTTTCAAGCCCGCTGGGACGCGGCTGACCACGATCTGATCGGTCCTCCGTCGTATCGGCACCCCGAGGGGTGTCGACGCTGTCAGTGCTGTCCGTGATGTGACTGGTGTTCCCCGGGCGAGACATGCGATCTCCTCAACTAAGGTGAGCCTAACCTAACCTACAACGGAGGTCTGGAGAACGTGCCTAACCAGTCGCGTCCCAAGGTCAAGAAGAGCCGCGCGCTCGGCATCGCACTGACGCCGAAGGCCGTCAAGTACTTCGAGGCCCGCCCCTACCCGCCGGGCGAGCACGGCCGTGGCCGCAAGCAGAACTCGGACTACAAGGTCCGTCTGCTGGAGAAGCAGCGTCTGCGCGCGCAGTACGACATCAGCGAGAAGCAGATGGCCCGCGCCTACGACCGCGCCAAGAAGGCCGAGGGCAAGACGGGCGAGGCGCTCGTCGTCGAGCTGGAGCGTCGTCTCGACGCCCTGGTCCTGCGCTCGGGCATCGCCAAGACCATCTACCAGGCCCGCCAGATGGTCGTGCACGGCCACATCGAGGTCAACGGTGGCAAGGTCGACAAGCCGTCGTTCCGCGTGCGCCCCGACGACATCGTCATGGTCCGCGAGCGCAGCCGCGACAAGCACCCCTTCCAGGTTGCTCGTGAGGGTGGCTACGCCCCCGACGGCGAGACCCCGCGCTACCTGCAGGTGAACCTGAAGGCCCTGGCCTTCCGCCTTGACCGGGATCCGAACCGCAAGGAAATCCCCGTGATCTGCGACGAGCAGCTCGTCGTCGAGTACTACGCCCGCTGATCCGGCGCAGTCGTTTCACGAGCGTTCCGGCCCACCCCTCCCGGATGTACGGGAGGCGGTGGGCCGCCGCCTTTTCCCGGCACCGGACCGCGGCACGGAACGCCGCGCCCGGTCCGCGGGGCCGTCCGCCAGTGCCCTGGCCACCACCGCGTCCAGATCCAGCAGCCCGCCCGCGCGCAGGGCCGCCTCGTAGGGGCCGTCGCCCAGCTCCCGGCGGGCCAGCTGCTCGCAACGGAACCTGGGCTGCCCGTAGTGCGCCGAACCGAACAGCGGCAGCCCCACCGACGGCCAGATCCGGTCGGCGGCCCCCTGGAGGACCGCGGCCTCCGCGGTATCGCCCTGGACCGCCGTCACCAGCGCCAGCAGCTCCAGGGCGAGCACCGAACCGAGCAGGTCGTGGAAGGCGCGGCCGATCGTCAGGCACTTCCCGAGCAGCTCCCGGGCCCGGTCCGGCCGGCCCCGTTGCAGCGCCGCGAAGGCCAGCGCGTACAGCGCGTACGACAGGGCCCACTGCTCCCCGTGGTCCTCGCAGACCTCCCGGACCTCCTGGCAGATCCCGGCCGCGGTTTCCGGGTCCCCCTGGAAACCGATCACCGTCGCCAGCTCGATCCGGGCCATCAGCACATTGCTGTTCAGCTCGCCGAGCTCCCGGTAGCGGCCCAGCGCGTCGTCCAGCAGCCGCCGTGCCCCGGCCAGGTCGTCGGTGACCAGCGCCAGACCTCCCAGCCGGTGCACCGCGTACGCGAGTGCCCTGGGGTCACCGGCCCGCTCCGCCTCGTCCCGGCACTCCTGGAGCGCGGAGATCGCGCCGACCGGGTCGCCCTGGAGCACGGCCACCTGCCCGAGCACCCACAGCGCCTTCAGCCGCGAGGAGTCGTGCGCGGTGTCCTCCTCCAGCACGTGGTCCAGCCAGTGCCGGCCCTCCGCGAGCCGGCCGCAGCCCACCCAGAGGAACCAGAGGGTGCCGGCCAGGTACTGCGCGAGATGGGCCTCGCCCGGGCTCTCCAGCGAGTACTCCATCGCCTGCCGCAGATTCGGCAGCTCGCTCTCGGCGCGGGCGGCCACCTCGGCCTGTCGCGGGCCGAACCAGTCCAGTTCGCACCAGGTCGCGAGCCCCACGAACCAGTCCCGGTGGCGACGGCGCAGCCGGTCCGCGTCGCCGGTGGCCGCCAGCCACTCGGCGCCGTACTCCCGCATCGTGTCCAGCATCCGGTAGCGGGTGCCCTGTTCGGTGTCCTCGCGCAGCACGACGGACTGCGCCAGCAGCGCGGACAGCACGTCGAGCACCGACTCGGCCGGCAGATCCGCACCGCCGCAGATGTATTCGACGGACTCCAGATCGAACTGACCTGCGAATACCGAGAGCCGGGCCCAGAGCAGCCGCTGTTCCGGGGCGCAGAGCTCGTGGCTCCAGCCGATGGCCGTGCGGAGGGTCTGGTGGCGCGCCGGCGCGCTGCGGCTGGAGCCGGTCAGCAGCCGGAAGCGGTCGTCCAGGCGCTGGAGCACCTGCTCGGGGGACAGGGCGCGCAGCCGTCCGGCGGCCAGCTCCAGCGCGAGCGGGATCCCGTCCAGGCGGCGGCACAGCTCCCGGGTGACCGCGCGATTGCGGTCGGTCAGCCGGAATCCCGGCCGCACCGCGGCGGCCCGCTCGGCGAAGAGCCGTATCGCGTCCTCGTCCGTCATCGGCGGGAGCGGGAAGACGAGCTCCCCGTCCAGCTCCAGCGGCAGCCGCCCGGCGGCCAGCACCCGCAGCCAGGGGGCCCGGCGCAGCAGCTCCCGCACCAGCCCGGCGCAGTCGTCCACCAGGTGCTCGAAGCCGTCGATCACCAGAAGCAGCCGGCGCGGGGCCAGATGGTCGAGGAGGGCGGTGCGGGGCGGTCTGCCGGTGTGGTCGGTGAGCCCCAGGGCGTCCGCCAGGGCGTGTTCCAGCAGCTCGGGGTCGTGGACGGTGGAGAGCTCCGCCACCCGGACCCCGTCGCAGTACCGTTTCTCCAGAAGCGCGGCGATCCTGCTGACGCAGCGGGACTTGCCCACGCCGCCCACCCCGACCACGGTGACGAGCCGCGACTCGTCGAGCAGGCGGACGAGGTCGGTGAGTTCGTTCTCCCGCCCCACGAAACTGCTCAGCTCCGCCGGGAGGTTTCTCGGCGCGGCAAAAGCACTCGGATCACCGGGGGACGAAAGGGGGCGCTGGGGGCGTCGCATGGAACACGCAGAGTACCGGCAAGGGAGCTCTCCGTAAAATCTCCTCAAAGCGGCTCCCCTCCGCCGGGCCGGTAATGCGGTACGGGGTGCGACCACCGGCGCGATAGGCTCAAGGAACGACGACCGGCTGCCGTGCCAGCGGTCGCCGGACCGATCAGAGTCAGGCAGAGCAGTACAAAACAGCGACAAGCTAGAGAGCGGTGCACTGTGTCCGGTGGAGAGGTGGCCGGGATCCTGGTGGCCGTCTTCTGGGCGATCCTGGTTTCGTTCCTCGCCGTCGTACTGGTGAGGCTGGCCCAGACGCTCAGGGCGACCACCAAACTCGTGGCGGACGTGACGGAGCAGGCGGTTCCGCTGCTGGCCGACGCCTCCGCCACCGTGCGTTCCGCGCAGACCCAGCTCGACAAGGTCGACGCGATCGCGACGGACGTCCAGGAAGTCACCTCGAACGCCTCCGCGCTCTCCAGTACCGTCGCCTCGACCTTTGGCGGCCCGCTCGTCAAGGTCGCCGCGTTCGGCTACGGGGTCCGGCAGGCCATCGGCCGCAAATCCGCCCCCGAGCCGGAGACCGCCCGCCGGACGGTGATCGTCGGCCGCACCGTGCCGTCCGCGCGCGGCAGGAAGCGCGGCGGCAGAGACCCCCGCGGATCGAAGGGCTGACGCAGCGATGTTCCGCCGTACGTTCTGGTTCACCGCCGGCGCCGCCGCCGGTGTCTGGGCCACCACCAAGGTCAACCGGAAGCTCAAGCAGCTGACCCCCGAGAGCCTCGCGGCGCAGGCCGCGGACAAGGCGATCGAGACCGGGCACAAGCTCAAGGACTTCGCTCTGGACGTCCGTGAGTCCATGGCCCGGCGCGAGGCCGAACTGGGCGAGGCGCTGGGCCTGGAGGCGCCGGTCGATCCGGACCTCCCGGTCCGGCGGCACTTCGCCGTCGAGGCCCCCGAACCCCCCGGCCCGGACCGGGCCCTCGGGACAACCGAATACCGCAAGCTCCCCTACAACTCGTACAACCGGAATGAGGACCACTGATGGAGTCGGCTGAAATTCGTCGCCGCTGGCTGAGCTTCTTCGAGGAGCGCGGTCACACCGTCGTCCCTTCGGCGTCGCTCATCGCGGACGACCCGACTCTGCTGCTGGTTCCCGCGGGCATGGTGCCCTTCAAGCCGTACTTCCTCGGTGAGGTCAAGCCGCCCGCCCCGCGCGTCACCAGCGTGCAGAAGTGCGTCCGCACGCCGGACATCGAAGAGGTCGGCAAGACCACCCGGCACGGCACGTTCTTCCAGATGTGCGGCAACTTCTCCTTCGGCGACTACTTCAAGGAGGGCGCCATCACGCTCTCCTGGGAGCTGCTCACCAGCTCCGTGGCGGACGGCGGCTTCGGACTCGACCCCGAACGGCTGTGGATCACGGTCTACCTCGACGACGACGAGGCCGAGCAGATCTGGCGCGAGAAGGTCGGCGTACCGGCCGAACGCATCCAGCGCCTGGGCAAGAAGGACAACTTCTGGTCCATGGGCGTCCCCGGACCCTGCGGCCCCTGCTCCGAGATCAACTACGACCGCGGCCCCGAGTTCGGCGTCGAGGGCGGCCCGGCGGTCAACGACGAGCGGTACGTGGAGATCTGGAACCTGGTCTTCATGCAGTACGAGCGCGGCGCCGGGGACGGCAAGGAGGACTTCCCGATCCTCGGCGACCTGCCGTCGAAGAACATCGACACGGGCCTCGGCCTGGAACGCCTCGCCATGATCCTGCAGGGCGTGCAGAACATGTACGAGACGGACACGCTCAAGGTCGTCATCGACAAGGCCACCGAGCTCACCGGCGTCGCCTACGGCGCGGCCCACACCAGTGACGTCTCCCTGCGCGTGGTCGCCGACCACATCCGCACCTCCGTGATGCTCATCGGCGACGGCGTCACCCCGGGCAACGAGGGCCGCGGCTACGTGCTGCGCCGCATCATGCGCCGGGCCATCCGCAACATGCGGCTGCTGGGCGCCACCGGACCGGTCGTCAAGGACCTGGTCGACGTCGTGATCGACACGATGGGGCAGCAGTACCCGGAGCTGATCACCGACCGCAAGCGCATCGAGAGCGTCGCCCTCGCCGAGGAGGCCGCCTTCCTCAAGGCCCTCAAGGGCGGCACCAACATCCTCGACACCGCCGTCACGGAGACCAAGGCCGCCGGCGGCAAGGTCCTCGCCGGCGACAAGGCGTTCCTGCTCCACGACACCTGGGGCTTCCCGATCGACCTCACCCTGGAGATGGCCGCCGAACAGGGCCTCTCGGTGGACGAGGAGGGCTTCCGCCGCCTGATGAAGGAGCAGCGGGAGCGCGCCAAGGCCGACGCCAAGGCCAAGAAGACCGGCCACGCCGACCTGTCCGCCTACCGCGAGGTCGCCGACAACTCCGGCGTCACCGAGTTCACCGGCTACACCGCCACCGAGGGCGAGTCGACCGTCGTCGGCCTGCTCGTCGACGGCGTGCCCTCGCCCGCCGCCTCCGAGGGCGACGAGGTCGAGGTCGTCCTGGACCGCACCCCGTTCTACGCCGAGGGCGGCGGCCAGCTCGCCGACCAGGGCCGGATCCGGCTCGACAGCGGCGCCGTCATCCAGGTGCGCGACGTCCAGCAGCCCGTTCCCGGCGTCTCCGTCCACAAGGGCTCGGTGCAGGTCGGCGAGGTGACCGTCGGATCGTCCGCCTACGCCGCCATCGACACCACCCGCCGCCGCGCCATCGCCCGTGCCCACAGCGCCACGCACCTCACGCACCAGGCGCTGCGCGACGCGCTGGGCCCGACGGCCGCCCAGGCCGGTTCGGAGAACTCCCCCGGCCGCTTCCGCTTCGACTTCGGCTCGCCCGCCGCCGTACCCGGCACGGTCCTCACCGACGTCGAGCAGAAGATCAACGAGGTCCTCGCCCGCGAGCTCGACGTCCAGGCCGAGGTCATGCCGATCGCCGAGGCCAAGAAGCAGGGCGCCATCGCCGAGTTCGGCGAGAAGTACGGCGAGCAGGTCCGCGTCGTCACCATCGGCGACTTCTCCAAGGAGCTCTGCGGCGGCACGCACGTCCACAACACCGCCCAGCTGGGTCTGGTGAAGCTGCTCGGCGAGTCGTCCATCGGTTCCGGCGTGCGCCGCATCGAGGCCCTCGTGGGCGTCGACGCGTACAACTTCCTCGCCCGGGAGCACACGGTCGTCGCCCAGCTCCAGGAGCTGGTCAAGGGCCGTCCCGAGGAGCTGCCGGAGAAGATCGCGGGCGTGCTCGGCAAGCTGAAGGACGCCGAGAAGGAGATCGAGAAGTTCCGCGCGGAGAAGGTCCTCCAGGCCGCCGCCGGACTCGTCGACTCCGCCCAGGACATCCGCGGTGTCGCCCTGGTCACCGGACAGGTCGCCGACGGCACCTCGGCCGACGACCTGCGCAAGCTCGTCCTCGACGTCCGCGGCCGCATCCAGGGCGGCCGGCCGGCCGTCGTGGCCCTGTTCACCACCGCCAACGGCCGCCCGCTGACCGTGATCGCCACCAACGAGGCCGCCCGCGAGCGCGGACTCAAGGCCGGTGACCTGGTCCGCACCGCCGCCAAGACCCTCGGCGGCGGTGGCGGCGGCAAGCCGGACGTCGCCCAGGGCGGCGGCCAGAACCCCGAGGCCATCGGCGCGGCCGTGGCCGCCGTCGAGCGCCTCGTCACCGAGACGGCGTGACGACGGGAGTGACGGACATGCGTCGCGGTCGCCGGCTCGCGATCGACGTCGGGGACGCCCGGATCGGGGTCGCCTCGTGCGACCCCGACGGGATCCTCGCCACGCCGGTGGAGACCGTTCCGGGACGTGACGTCCCGGCGGCCCACCGGCGGCTGGGGCAGATCGTCGAGGAGTACGAGCCGATCGAGATCATCATCGGCCTGCCGCGGTCCCTCGGCGGCGGTGAGGGACCGGCCGCCGCCAAGATCCGGGTCTTCGCACAGGAGGTGGCCCGCTCGGTCGCACCCGTGCCGGTGCGCCTGGTGGACGAGAGGATGACCACAGTAACGGCCAGTCAGGGGCTGCGCGCTTCGGGCGTGAAGTCCAGGAAAGGCCGTTCCGTCATCGACCAAGCTGCCGCTGTGGTGATCCTTCAGAACGCTCTGGAGTCCGAACGGGCGTCGGGCAGGCCGCCGGGCGAAGGCGTCGAAGTGGTTGTCTGATCGCGATACGGTAACGTTCCGCGCGATGCGGCGGCGCCTTCCACAGGGCCGCACAGCAAAGAGACGGAACGTCGTCTCGCGGCTCTAGGGGATCGATGACTGAGTATGGCCGGGGCTCCGGCTCCGAACCGTGGCATCCCGAGGACCCCTTGTACGGGGACCAGGGGTGGGGAGGACAGCAGTCCGCCCACGGCCAGGGCCAGTACGGCGGCGGACAGCAGTCCTACCCCCAGGACCCGTACGCGCAGCACCAGCAGCAGATTCCGTACGCGGAGCAGCCGCAGCAGCAGGACCCCTACGCGCAACAGCCACAGCAGGACCCGTACGCGCAGCAGCAGCACTACCCGCAGCAGTCCGCGTACGGGGCCCAGCAGGACCCCTATGCGCAGCAGGCCCAGCAACAGGTCCAGCAGCCCCAGCAGCCCCAGTACGGCAACACCGGCTGGGACACCGGGCAGCAGGCCGCGATGCCCTACGACGCGCAGCAGGCCGACCCGTACGGCGGCGGGCAGGGCGGTTACGGCGAGACCTCCGACTACTACGGCACGGCGGAGGCGTACCCGCCGCCGCAGCCCCCGGGCCGTCGCGAGACCGCTCCCCAGCAGGCCCCCGCGCAGAACCCCGACTGGGACCCGGAGGCCCAGCCGGAGGAGACCCACCCCTTCTTCACGGGCTCCGACGACCCCGACGGCAGGAACAAGGACGTCGAGGACGACGAGGAGCACGAGGACGACTCACGGCCCTCCCGCCGCGGCGGCCGGGGCGGGAGCGAACGCCGGGGCGGCAAGGGCAAGAAGAAGAGCCGCAACGGCGTCGCCTGCCTGGTGGTCTCGCTGGTCCTGGTCGGCGGCCTCGGCGGGGCGACCTACTTCGGTTACTCGTACTGGCAGGACAAGTTCGGCGCGGCGCCCGACTACGAGGGCAGCGGCTCGGGGTCGGTCGAGGTGGAGATCCCCAAGGGTGCGTTCGGGTACGACATCGGCAACATCCTGAAGAAGCAGGGTGTGGTCAAGAGCGTCGACGCGTTCGTCGCCGCACAGAGCGAGAACCCCAAGGGGAAGTCGATCCAGGCGGGCGTCTATCTGCTCCGCAAGGAGATGTCCGCGGCCGAGGCCGTGAAGATGATGGTCGACCCGAACAGCCAGAACCTCCTGGTGATCCCCGAAGGCACCCGCAACGTCGCCGTCTACGAGATGGTCGACAAGAAGCTGGGCCTCAAGAAGGGGACGACCAAGGGAATCGCCAAGGCCGAGGCGTCCGGTCTCGGCCTGCCCGACTGGGTGAGCGACAACAAGAACATCAAGGACCCGCTGGAAGGCTTCCTCTTCCCGGCCGCCTACCCGGTCACCAAGGAGACCAAGCCGGAGGCCATCCTGAAGAAGATGGTCTCCCGTGCCAACGAGGAGTACGACAAGCTCGACTTCGAGGCGACGGCCAAGAAGTACAAGCTGGACGGCCCGTGGCAGGTCCTCACCGTCGCCAGCCTGGTCCAGGCGGAGGGGCTCACGCACGACGACTTCCGCAAGATGGCCGAGGTCGTGTACAACCGCCTGAAGCCGGACAACGCGGTCTCGAACCGCAAGCTCGAATTCGACTCCGCGTTCAATTACCTGAACAACCAGAGCAAGATCAAGATCGGCTCGGACGAGATCCGGACCAACCCGGACCCGTACAACACCTATTACCACGAGGGCCTTCCGCCGGGGCCGATCGGCAACCCGGGTGACGACGCCCTGCGGGCGACGCTCAATCCGACCGATGACGGCTGGATGTTCTTCATCTCGCTCGACGGCAAGAAGACCCAGTTCACCAAGACCGTCGCCGAGCACGAGAAGCTCAACAACAAGTTCAAGGAAAAGCATGGCCTCCGCTGACCGGCGCCACCGCGCTGCCGTCCTCGGCTCGCCCATCGCGCACTCGCTCTCCCCAGTGCTGCACCGGGCCGCGTACGCCGAGCTCGGCCTCACCGACTGGTCGTACGAACGGTTCGAGATCGACGAGGCCGCGCTTCCCGGGTTCGTCGAGTCCCTCGACGCCACCTGGGCCGGGCTCTCGCTGACCATGCCGTTGAAGCGGGCGGTCATCCCGCTGCTGGACTCCGTCAGCGAGACCGCCGCCTCGGTGGAGGCGGTCAACACCGTCGTCCTCACCGAGGACGGCCGGCTGACCGGCGACAACACCGACATCCCCGGCATGGTCGCCGCCCTGCGCGAACGCGGGGTGGAGAAGACCGACTCCGCCGCCGTCCTCGGCGCGGGCGCGACCGCCTCGTCGGCGCTCGCCGCGCTGGCCGGGATGTGCACGGGACCGGTCACGGCGTACGTCCGCAGCCAGGAGCGGGGCCGGGAGATGCGCGGCTGGGGCGAACGCCTCGGCGTCGATGTCCGGATCGCCGACTGGGCGGACGCCGAACTGGCGCTGCGGGCCCCCCTGGTCATCGCCACCACCCCGGCCGGTGCCACCGACGCCCTGGCCGCCGCCGTGCCGGACCGGCCGGGAACCCTCTTCGACGTGCTGTACGAGCCCTGGCCCACCGGGCTCGCCGCAGCCTGGGCGGACCGATCGGGCGCAGTCGTCGGAGGTCTCGACCTCCTGGTGCACCAGGCCGTCCTCCAGGTCGAGCAGATGACGGGCCGCGCGCCCGCCCCGCTCGCGGCCATGCGCCGGGCCGGCGAAGCGGCGCTCGCCGCCCGCTGAGCCCCCGCCCCCGCCGGTGCGATCCGTCCGTCTGCTGGACCGGCGACCGGTTCGGGCCCCCGGCCGTGGGAGGATCGAGGTGGCGGGCCAGGGCCGCGCACCCGGTCGCGCCGTCGCAGTTCCAGGCGCGAGCATGAGGAGCACCGTTGAGCAGGTTGCGCTGGCTGACCGCGGGGGAGTCGCACGGCCCCGCACTCGTGGCGACGCTGGAGGGTCTTCCCGCCGGCGTCCCGGTCACCACGGAGATGGTGGCGGACGCACTCGCCCGGCGGCGGCTCGGTTACGGCCGCGGTGCGCGGATGAAGTTCGAGAAGGACGAGGTCACCTTCCTCGGCGGGGTGCGCCACGGCCTCACCATGGGCTCCCCGGTCGCCGTGATGGTGGGCAACACCGAATGGCCCAAGTGGGAGCAGGTGATGGCGGCCGACCCGGTCGACCCCGCCGAACTGGCCGAACTGGCCCGCAACGCCCCGCTGACCCGCCCGCGGCCCGGCCACGCCGACCTCGCGGGCATGCAGAAGTACGGCTTCGACGAGGCCCGGCCGATCCTGGAGCGCGCCAGCGCCCGGGAGACGGCGGCCCGCGTCGCGCTCGGCGCCGTCGCGCAGTCGTACCTCAAGGAGACCGCCGGCATCGAGATCGTCAGCCATGTCGTCGAGCTGGCCGCGGCGAAGGCGCCGTACGGGGTCTACCCCACGCCCGCCGACGTCGAGCGGCTCGACGCCGACCCGGTGCGCTGCCTGGACGCCGACGCGAGCAAGGCGATGGTCGCCGAGATCGACCAGGCCCACAAGGACGGCGACACCCTCGGCGGCGTGGTCGAGGTGCTGGCGTACGGCGTGCCCGTGGGCCTCGGCTCGCACGTCCACTGGGACCGCCGGCTGGACGCCCGGCTCGCGGCGGCCCTGATGGGCATCCAGGCGATCAAGGGCGTCGAGGTCGGCGACGGCTTCGACCTGGCCCGGGTGCCCGGCTCGAAGGCGCACGACGAGATCCTGGTCACCGAGGACGGCATCAGGCGCGCCTCCGGCCGCTCCGGCGGCACCGAGGGCGGCCTCACCACCGGCGAGCTGCTGCGGGTCCGTGCCGCGATGAAGCCCATCGCCACCGTGCCGCGCGCGCTCGCCACCGTCGACGTCGTCACCGGCGAGCCCGCCAAGGCGCACCACCAGCGCTCCGATGTCTGTGCCGTGCCGGCTGCGGGGATCGTCGCCGAGGCGATGGTCGCGCTGGTCCTGGCCGACGCCGTCGCGGAGAAGTTCGGCGGCGACAGCGTCCCCGAGACCCGGCGCAACGTGCAGTCGTACCTCGACCACCTCCAGATCCGATGAGCGGCCCGCTGGTCGTCCTCGTCGGCCCGATGGGAGTCGGCAAGTCCACGGTCGGGGAACTGCTCGCCGCCCGGCTCGGCACCGGCTACCGGGACACCGACGCGGACGTCGTGGCCACGGCCGGCAAGCCGATCCCGGAGATCTTCTACGACGAGGGCGAGGAGCACTTCCGCGAGCTGGAGCGCCGGGCGGTGCACACCGCCCTCGCCGAGCACACCGGCGTCCTCTCGCTCGGCGGCGGCGCCGTGCTCGACGCGACGACCCGCGCCCTGCTCGCCGGCCACCCCGTCGTCTACCTCTCGATGGAGGTGGAGGCGGCCGTCAGGCGGGTCGGCCTGAGCACCGCCCGCCCGCTGCTCGCCGTCAACCCGCGCCGGCAGTGGCGCGAGCTGATGGACGCCCGTCGTCACCTGTACACCGAGGTGGCGCGGGCGACCGTCGCCACCGACGAGCGCACCCCCGAAGAGGTCGCCCAGGCGGTCCTCGACGCACTGGAACTGCCGGAGCGCACGGACGACCCCGTGGCCCCCGGCCGGGAGAGCACACCCATGACCGAGCAGGGCCCCATCCGCATCCCGATCGCCGGCAGCGCGGGCACCGACCCGTACGAGGTACTGATCGGCAGGCAGCTCCTCGGCGAGCTGCCCGGACTCGTCGGCGACCGCGTCAAGCGGGTCGCGGTGCTGCACCCCGAGGCGCTCGCCGAGACCGGTGAGGCGGTCCGTCAGGACCTCGCCGAGCAGGGCTACGAGGCCATCGCGATCCAGCTGCCCAACGCCGAGGAGGCCAAGACCGCCGAGGTCGCGGCGTACTGCTGGAAGGCGCTCGGACAGACCGGCTTCACCCGCACCGACGTGATCGTCGGCGTCGGCGGCGGAGCCACCACCGACCTGGCCGGATTCGTCGCGGCCACCTGGCTGCGCGGAGTGCGCTGGATCGCCGTCCCCACGACCGTGCTCGCCATGGTCGACGCGGCCGTCGGCGGCAAGACCGGCATCAACACCGCCGAGGGCAAGAACCTCGTCGGCGCCTTCCACCCGCCGGCCGGGGTCCTCTGCGACCTCGCGGCGCTGGACTCGCTGCCGGTGCACGACTACGTCAGCGGCATGGCCGAGGTCATCAAGGCCGGCTTCATCTCCGACCCGGTGATCCTCGACCTCGTCGAGGCGGACCCGGAGGGTGCCCGCACGCCCACCGGACCGCACACCGCCGAGCTGATCGAGCGCGCCATCAAGGTCAAGGCCGAGGTCGTCTCCAGCGACCTCAAGGAGTCCGGGCTGCGCGAGATCCTCAACTACGGCCACACCCTGGCCCACGCCATCGAGAAGAACGAGCGCTACAAGTGGCGCCACGGCGCCGCCGTCTCGGTCGGCATGGTCTTCGCCGCCGAACTGGGCCGGCTCGCCGGACGCCTCGACGACGCCACCGCCGACCGGCACCGCACCGTGCTGGAGTCCGTCGGCCTGCCGTTGACCTACCGCGGCGACCAGTGGCCCAGGCTGCTGGAGACCATGAAGGTCGACAAGAAGTCCCGCGGCGACCTGCTGCGCTTCATCGTCCTGGACGGCCTCGGCAAGCCCACCGTGCTGGAGGGCCCGGACCCGGCCGTGCTGCTCGCCGCCTACGGGGAGGTGTCGGCGTGACCCGTCGGGTCCTCGTCCTCAACGGGCCGAACCTCGGCCGCCTCGGCTCCCGCGAGCCCGACGTGTACGGTGCCACGTCCTACGCCGGGCTCGTCGAGACCTGCCGGGAGCTCGGCAAGGAGCTCGGCTTCGACGTCGACGTCCGCGAGACCAATGACGAGGGCGAGCTGATCCGCTGGCTCCACGAGGCCGCGGACGGTTCAATTCCGGTCATTGTCAATCCCGGAGCGTTCACCCACTACTCGTACGGGATGCGGGACGCGGCGGCCCAGCGCACCGCCCCGCTGATCGAGGTGCACATCTCGAACCCGTACGCACGGGAGGAATTCCGCCACCATTCCGTGATCGCGCCGGTGGCGACCGGGACCGTGGCCGGATTCGGCATCGGCTCCTACCGCCTGGCCCTGCGCGCCCTCGCGGACGAACTGACCGGCTGACGGACCGGCGGATCGGGCGGAATACCGGCCGCCCGGGCACTGCGGACCGCCCCCGGCCGTTGTCCTTGTGGCGGCCGGGGACGGTACGGTTGCCGTCCATCAGCGCCAGTTGCCTGTACGAGACGGAGTGGCACCGGATGCAGCACGCAGTGGGGACTCCGCTGCCGCCGCCACAGGGCCCCGGCAGTGGGCCCGTCGGCTGGACGCACCAGTCCCAGCACCCCGGCCACCCCGGTCCGCCGGGGCCGCCGCCGCCCACCGCCCCTCCGGCGCCCCAGGGCTGGAGCGGGCCGGCCCCGAACCACGCCCCGGCGCCGCCCGCCAGGGAGACCACCGGGCACGTCCAGCTGCCGCCCGCCGGCCCCGTCCCGCTGCCCGCGCCGCCAGCCGAGCCCGGCACCGGCGGGGCGACGCTCGCCGTCCTGCTGATCGGCCCCGCGGGCGCCGGCAAGACCACCGTGGCCAGGCTCTGGGCCAGCCGCCGCCGGGTCCCCACCGCCCACGTCAGCCTCGACGACGTCCGCGAATGGGTCTGCTCCGGCTTCGCCGACCCGCAGTCCGGGTGGAACGACAACTCCGAGGCGCAGTACCGCCTTGCCCGTCGCACCTGCGGCTTCGCCGCCCGCAACTTCCTCGCCAACGGCATCTCCTGCATCCTCGACGACGCGGTCTTCCCGGACCGGCCGGTCGTCGGCCTCGGCGGCTGGAAGCGCCACGTCGGCCCCGGACTGCTGCCCGTCGTCCTGCTCCCGGGCCTGGAGATCGTCCTGGAGCGCAACGCCGCCCGCAGCGGGAACCGCCGCCTCTCGGACGAGGAGGTCGCCCGGATCCACGGCAGGATGGCCGGGTGGTACGGCTCCGGGCTGCCGATCATCGACAACTCCACGTACGACGTGGAGACCACCGCCCGCGTCCTCGACGACGTACTCGCCCGGTCCATAGCCAGCCCCCCGGCCTGGTAGCCCGCCGCCACCGGACGGCCCCGGTCGGGTGCGCTGACCGAGCAGGCCGGTGCCACCGCTCGTAGGCTCGTGACATGTCAGAGGTGTACGCCGTCCGCCGAGGGATGCTCCGCGACCGGTGCGCCGCCGCCGGGTCCGCGGCCGCCCTGGTCTCCCGTCCCGCCAACGTCCGCTATCTCGCGGGCGGGGCGCCACCGGGGGCCGTGCTGCTGCTCGGGCCCGCCGGGGACGTCCTGTTCCGCCCCGAGGGCCCGCCCGGCGGTCCCGCCGAGGGCCGCATCGACGACCGGCTGCGCGTCCTCGCGCTGCCGGCCCTCGACGGCGATCCGGCGGTGGAGGCCGCGGGCCTCGCCGCCTCCTCGGGGGCGGACACCCTGGCCGTGGAGGAGCACCACCTGACGGTCTCCCGCCACCGGGCCATGGGCTCGGCCGCGCCCCGGATGCGGCTGACCGACCTGGGCGCCACCGTCGAGCACCTGCGGGTGGTGAAGGACGAGGAGGAGATCGCCTGCCTGCGGATCGCCGCCGAGATCACCGACCAGGCCCTGGGCGAGCTCCTCGAATCCATCCTGGTCGGCCGCACCGAACGCCACCTCGCCCTGGAGCTGGAGCGCCGGCTGGTGGACCACGGCGCCGACGGTCCCGCCTTCCCCACCTCCGTGGCCACCGGCCCGAATTCCGGCCAGGGGCGTCACCGGCCCTCGGACCGGCGGGTGGAGGAAGGGGATTTCCTCTCCGTCTGCCTCGGCGCGAACTACCGCGGCTACCGCTGCGAGATCGGCCGCACCTTCGTCATCGGCACGACGCCGGCCGACTGGCAGATCGAGCTCTACGACCTCGTCTTCGCCGCTCAGCGGGCCGGACGCGAGGCCCTCGTGCCGGGCGCGGCCTACCGCGACGTGGACCGCGCGGCCCGGCACCTGCTGGACTCCGCGGACCACGGAGGGGACCTCGTGCCGTGGACCGGGCACGGAGTGGGACTCGAAATCGACGAGGACCCGCAGCTGGCACCTGCGGCCATGGGTAAACTGGACGCTTGTGTGCCGGTCACCGTCGAACCGGGGGTCCACCTCCCGGGCCGGGGCGGAGTCCGGATCGATGACACGCTCGTCGTGCGCCCCGAGGCGGACGGCGGACCCGAGCTACTCACCATTACGACCAAGGAGCTGCTCGCGCTCTAGCGCGCATCCTCGGCCGTTCCACCAGCTTAAGTCCAGGAGATTCCGCAACCGTGGCTTCCACGAACGACCTCAAGAACGGCATGGTGCTCAAGCTCGACGGAGGCCAGCTCTGGTCCGTCGTCGAGTTCCAGCACGTCAAGCCCGGCAAGGGCCCGGCCTTCGTGCGCACCAAGCTCAAGAACGTGCTCTCCGGCAAGGTCGTCGACAAGACGTTCAACGCCGGCGTGAAGGTCGAAACGGCCACCATCGACCGTCGCGACATGCAGTTCTCCTACATGGACGGCGACTACTTCGTCTTCATGGACATGGAGACCTACGACCAGCTCCACGTCGACCGCAAGGCCGTCGGCAGCGCCGCCAACTTCCTGATCGAGGGCTTCACCGCCTCCGTGGCGCAGCACGAGGGCGAGGTGCTCTACGTCGAGCTCCCGGCCGCCGTCGAGCTCGTCATCCAGGAGACCGAGCCGGGCGTCCAGGGCGACCGCTCCACCGGTGGCACCAAGCCCGCCACCCTGGAGACCGGCCACCAGATCCAGGTCCCGCTCTTCATCACCACCGGTGAGAAGATCAAGGTCGACACCCGCACCAGCGACTACCTCGGCCGGGTGAACAGCTAACCGTGGCTGCCCGTAACACGGCCCGCAAGCGTGCCTTCCAGATCCTCTTCGAGGCCGACCAGCGCGGTGCGTCCGTGCAGACGGTCCTCGCGGACTGGGTGCGGCACTCGCGGACCGACAGCCGTCAGCCCCCGGTCACCGAGTACACGATGGAGCTCGTCGAGGGGTACGCGCAGTACGCGGACCGGATCGACGACCTCATCGCGACCTACGCGGTGGACTGGGAGATCGACCGCATGCCGGTCGTCGACCGGAACATCCTGCGGCTCGGTGCGTACGAGCTGATCTGGGTGGACGGAACCCCGGACGCGGTGGTGCTCGACGAGGCGGTCCAGCTCGCCAAGGAATTCTCCACCGACGAGTCGCCGTCCTTCGTGAACGGGCTGCTCGCCCGGTTCAAGGACCTCAAGCCGAAGCTCCGCCGGGAGCAGTGACCCGCGGCGGCGCCCAGCCGGCGAAGGCTCACGGTCACCCGACCGTGGGCCTTCGCCGTACGGCGCCCGGGCGGTGGCCGTTCCGTACGCGGACATGAGATCGCGCACGAAAAAACCGTGCCGGTACGGGCACCCCGAAGGGGGAACTCGCACCGGCACGGCGGTACGTTTCTTCGGTGGGGCGTCAGCCCTCTTCGTGGGCGACGGCGCGGCGCGCGTCCGCGTCCAGCACGCCCCAGCTGATCAGCTGCTCCGTCAGCACGGACGGCGACTGGTCGTAGATCACGGCCAGCGTGCGCAGGTCGTCCTGGCGGATCGAGAGCACCTTGCCGTTGTAGTCGCCGCGCTGGCTCTGGATCGTCGCCGCGTAGCGCTGCAGCGGACCGGCCTTCTCCGGCGGGACGTGGGCGAGGCGCTCCAGGTCCAGCACGAGCTTCGGCGGCGGCTCGGCGGCACCGCCGGGCGTCGTGCCCGGCAGGAGCTCCTGCACCGGGACCCCGTAGAAGTCCGCGAGCTCGGCGAGGCGCTGCACCGTCACGGCGCGGTCACCGCGCTCGTACGAGCCGACTACGACGGCCTTCCAGCGGCCCTGGGACTTCTCCTCCACGCCATGGAGGGAAAGGCCCTGCTGGGTGCGGATGGCACGGAGTTTGGCCCCGAGCTGTTTTGCGTATTCGCTGGACATAAAGCTCCCCGGACGCTGGAACATTCTGCGGCTCCGCCGCAGTGGCTGGTGACTCACTGTGAGGTTACGCAGCGTTACTTGGCTGCGTCAAGCCGAAAGGTCCGTACCGGCACCTCCCGGGGGCGCCACCGGGGCTCCGCGCAAGCCCTGGTAACGTGGATGACGCAATTTCGACGTCCTTTAAGGTCCGTCCCGTGAGGCGGAGAAGGAGGTCCGTTTCTTATGGACGCACAGCATGAAGCCCCCGGCAATGCGGCACGCCCCGTTCTGGAGGCCCCCGACATCGCCCGGGTACTGACCCGGATCGCCCACGAGATCGTCGAACGCGCCAAGGGCGCCGACGACGTGGTGCTCCTCGGCATCCCGACGCGCGGCGTCTTCCTCGCCCGCCGGCTGGCCGAGAAGCTGGAGGAGATCACCGGCGGAAAGATGCCGGTCGGCTCCCTCGACATCACCATGTACCGCGACGACCTGCGGCTGCGCCCGGCGCGCGCCCTGGCCCGCACCGAGATCCCCGGCGAGGGCATCGAGGGCCGGCTGGTCGTGCTCGTCGACGACGTCCTCTTCTCGGGACGCACGATCCGCGCCGCGCTCGACGCGCTGGGCGACATCGGCCGCCCCCGCGCCGTGCAGCTCGCCGTCCTCGTCGACCGCGGCCACCGCGAACTCCCGATCCGCGCCGACTACGTCGGCAAGAACCTCCCCACGTCGCTGCGGGAGACGGTCAAGGTCCAGCTCGCCGAGGAGGACGGCCGCGACGCCGTGCTGCTCGGTGTCCAGCAGGCCTCCCCGGCGGGCGAGCAGTAACCGCACCCCACCCGTACGACGCCCTTCGAGTCCGTACGGCGGCTTTCGCACGCCCGCACGCCCTCACCCTCCACCTTCCGGAGAACACCCAGATGAAGCGCCACCTCATCTCGGCCGCCGACCTCACCCGCGACGACGCCGTCCTGATCCTCGACACCGCCGAGGAGATGGCCCGGGTCGCGGACCGGCCGATCAAGAAGCTCCCGACCCTGCGCGGCCGTACCGTCGTCAACCTCTTCTTCGAGGACTCGACGCGCACCCGCATCTCCTTCGAGGCCGCCGCCAAGCGCCTCTCCGCCGACGTCATCAACTTCTCCGCGAAGGGCTCGTCCGTCTCCAAGGGCGAGTCGCTCAAGGACACCGCGCTGACCCTGGAGGCGATGGGCGCCGACGCCGTCGTCATCCGGCACGGCGCCTCCGGCGCCCCGTACCGCCTCGCCACCTCCGGCTGGATCGACGGCGCGGTCGTCAACGCCGGCGACGGCACCCACGAGCACCCCACCCAGGCCCTCCTGGACGCCTTCACGATGCGCCGCCGCCTGGTCGGGACCGACAGCGGGCTCGGCCGGGACCTGGACGGCCGCCGGATCACCATCGTCGGCGACATCCTGCACAGCCGGGTCGCCCGCTCCAACGTGCACCTGCTGACCACGCTGGGCGCCCACGTCACCCTGGTGGCCCCGCCGACCCTCGTCCCCGTCGGCGTCGAGCAGTGGCCCTGCGAGGTCAGCTACGGCCTCGACGAGGTGCTGCCGAAGTCCGACGCGGTCATGATGCTGCGTGTGCAGCGCGAACGGATGAACGCCGCGTACTTCCCGACCGAGCGCGAGTACTCCCGCCGCTACGGCCTGGACGGCGACCGCATGGCGAAGATGCCCGAGCACGCCGTCGTCATGCACCCCGGCCCGATGGTCCGGGGCATGGAGATCACCGCCGAGGTCGCCGACTCCGGCCGCTGCACGGCCGTCGAGCAGGTCGCCAACGGCGTCTCGATCCGGATGGCCGTCCTGTACCTGCTGCTCGGCGGATCCGAGCCCGCCGCCCCCGCCGCCCCGTCCCGTACCGAGGAGAACAAGTAACCATGAGCAAGATCCTTATCCGCGGCGCGAAGATCCTCGGCGGCGAACCCCAGGACGTGCTGATCGACGGCGAGACCATCGCCCGCGTCGGCACCGGCCTCGACGCCGCCGGCGCGACCGTCGTCGAGGCCGGGGGGCAGATCCTGCTGCCCGGCCTGGTCGACCTCCACACCCACCTGCGCGAGCCGGGCCGCGAGGACTCCGAGACCGTCCTCACCGGGACGAAGGCGGCGGCCGTCGGCGGCTTCACCGCCGTGCACGCCATGGCCAACACCTTCCCCGTCGCCGACACCGCCGGCGTCGTCGAGCAGGTGTGGCGGCTGGGCAAGGAGTCCGGCTACTGCGACGTGCAGCCGGTCGGCGCCGTCACCGTCGGCCTGGAGGGCAAGCAGCTCGCCGAGCTCGGCGCCATGCACGACTCGGCCGCCGGGGTGAAGGTCTTCTCCGACGACGGCAAGTGCGTCGACGACGCGGTGATCATGCGCCGCGCGCTGGAGTACGTGAAGGCCTTCGACGGCGTCGTCGCCCAGCACGCCCAGGAGCCCCGCCTCACCGAGGGCGCCCAGATGAACGAGGGCGTCGTCTCGGCCGAACTCGGCCTCGGCGGCTGGCCCGCCGTCGCCGAGGAGTCGATCATCGCCCGCGACGTCCTGCTCGCCGCCCACGTCGGTTCCCGGGTGCACATCTGCCACCTGTCGACCGCCGGCTCCGTCGAGATCGTCCGCTGGGCCAAGTCCAAGGGCTGGGACGTCACCGCCGAGGTCACCCCGCACCACCTGCTCCTCACCGACGAACTCGTACGGTCCTACAACCCGGTCTACAAAGTGAACCCGCCGCTGCGCACCGAGGCCGACGTCCAGGCCCTGCGCGAGGCGCTCGCCGACGGCACCATCGACTGCGTCGCCACCGACCACGCCCCGCACCCGCACGAGGACAAGGACTGCGAGTGGGCCGCCGCCGCCATGGGCATGGTGGGCCTGGAGACCGCGCTCTCCGTCGTCCAGCAGACGATGGTCGACACCGGCCTGCTCGACTGGGCGGGCGTCGCCGACCGGATGTCGTTCCGCCCGGCGGCCATCGGCCGCCTCGAAGGACACGGCCGGCCCGTCTCGGCCGGTGAGCCCGCCAACCTCACCCTGGTCGATCCGGCTTACCGTGGTGTCGTGGACCCCGCGGGCTTCGCCTCCCGCAGCCGCAACACTCCGTACGAGGGGCGCGAGCTGCCGGGTCGAGTCACCCACACCTTCCTGCGGGGCCGTGCCACGGTCGTCGACGGGAAGCTCGCGTGACAACACCCACCCACCTGTACCTCCGACTCGCCGCGGAGCAGAAGTCGGCCGAAGTGACCGACTGGTCCGCCCGCATCAGCTGGGTCGTCGGACTGCTGGTCTTCATCGCCTTCGTCTACTGGCTGATGCGCCAGGGATGGAAGTGGCGGGGAAGCCTCCAGTCCGAACTGCCGGAGCTCGCCACCACCCCGGAGGGCTTCGGGGACGGCGCACAACCGCTCACCCTGACCGGCCGCTACCACGCCTCGACCACCGCCGGGCAGTGGCTCGACCGGATCGTCGCCCACGGCCTGGGCACCCGCAGCCGCGTCGAGCTCGCCCTGACCGACCAGGGCCTCGACGTCCGGCGCCCCGGCGCGGCCGACTTCTTCGTCCCGGCCGCCGCGCTGCGCGGGGCCCGGCTCGACAAGGGCATCGCCGGCAAGGTCCTGCCCGAGGGCGGCCTGCTGATCATCACCTGGGCGCACGGCGACAAGCTGATCGACTCCGGCTTCCGCTCCGACCGCTCCGCCGAGCACCCGGCCTGGGTCGAGGCCATCGACCAACTCACCAGCACTACGGAAGGCACCGCACGATGACGATCTCCACCCGGGGAGCCGCGAAAGCTCCCGCCGTACTCGTCCTGGAGGACGGCCGCACCTTCCGCGGCCGTGCCTACGGGGCCGTGGGGGAGACCTTCGGCGAGGCGGTGTTCTCCACCGGCATGACCGGCTACCAGGAGACGCTGACCGACCCCTCCTACCACCGCCAGGTCGTCGTGATGACCGCCCCGCACGTCGGGAACACCGGCGTCAACGACGAGGACCCCGAGTCCGGCCGCATCTGGGTCTCCGGCTACGTCGTCCGCGACCCCGCCCGGGTCCCCTCCAACTGGCGCTCGCGGCGCTCGCTGGACGAGGAGCTGGAGCGCCAGGGCGTCGTCGGCATCAGCGGCATCGACACCCGCGCGCTCACCCGCCACCTGCGCGAGCGCGGCGCCATGCGCGTCGGCATCTTCTCCGGCGACACGATCGCCGACGAGGCCACGCTGCTGGCCCGCGTCCAGGAGGCCCCCGAGATGGTGGGCGCCGACCTCTCCGCCGAAGTCGCCACCAAGGAGGCGTACGTCGTCCCCGCGATCGGCACGAAGAAGTTCACCGTCGCCGCGATCGACCTCGGCATCAAGGGCATGACCCCGCACCGGATGGCCGAACGCGGCATCGAGGTACACGTGCTGCCCGCCACCGCCACCCTGGAGGAGGTGTACGCGGTCGAGCCCGACGGCGTGTTCTTCTCCAACGGCCCCGGCGACCCGGCCACCGCCGACCACCCGGTCGCCGTCATGCAGGGCGTCCTGGAGCGGAGGACCCCGCTCTTCGGAATCTGCTTCGGCAACCAGATTCTGGGGCGCGCCCTCGGCTTCGGCACCTACAAGCTGAAGTACGGCCACCGCGGCATCAACCAGCCCGTGCAGGACCGCACGACCGGCAAGGTCGAGGTCACCGCGCACAACCACGGCTTCGCCGTCGACGCCCCGCTCGACAAGGTGTCCGACACGAAGTACGGCCGCGCCGAGGTCTCCCACGTCTGCCTGAACGACCAGGTCGTCGAGGGGCTCCAGCTCCTCGACCAGCCGGCCTTCAGCGTCCAGTACCACCCCGAAGCAGCCGCGGGCCCGCACGACGCCGCGTACCTCTTCGACCGTTTCGTCACCCTGATGGAGGGCCAGCGTGCCTAAGCGCTCCGATATCCAGTCCGTCCTGGTCATCGGCTCCGGCCCGATCGTCATCGGCCAGGCCGCCGAGTTCGACTACTCCGGCACCCAGGCCTGCCGCGTCCTCAAGGCCGAGGGCCTGCGCGTCGTCCTGGTGAACTCCAACCCGGCGACGATCATGACCGACCCGGAGATCGCCGACGCCACGTACGTCGAGCCGATCACCCCCGATTTCGTCGAGAAGATCATCGCCAAGGAGCGCCCCGACGCGCTGCTGCCCACCCTGGGTGGCCAGACCGCGCTCAACACCGCGATCTCCATGCACGAGAACGGCGTCCTGGAGAAGTACGGCGTCGAGCTCATCGGCGCCAACGTCGAGGCCATCAACAAGGGCGAGGACCGCGACCTGTTCAAGGAGGTCGTGGAGGAGGTCCGCAGGAAGACCGGCCACGGCGAGTCCGCCCGCTCGGTCATCTGCCACTCCATGGACGACGTCCTGGCGGGCGTCGACACGCTCGGCGGCTACCCCGTGGTCGTCCGCCCGTCCTTCACCATGGGCGGCGCCGGCTCCGGCTTCGCCCACGACGAGGACGAACTGCGCCGCATCGCCGGCCAGGGCCTGACGCTCTCCCCGACCACCGAGGTGCTCCTGGAGGAGTCCATCCTCGGCTGGAAGGAGTACGAGCTGGAGCTGATGCGCGACAAGAACGACAACGTCGTGGTCGTCTGCTCCATCGAGAACTTCGACCCGATGGGCGTCCACACCGGCGACTCGATCACCGTCGCCCCCGCGATGACCCTCACCGACCGCGAGTACCAGCGGCTGCGTGACATCGGCATCGCGATCATCCGCGAGGTCGGCGTCGACACCGGCGGCTGCAACATCCAGTTCGCGGTGAACCCCGACGACGGCCGCGTCATCGTCATCGAGATGAACCCGCGCGTCTCCCGCTCCTCGGCGCTCGCGTCGAAGGCCACCGGCTTCCCGATCGCCAAGATCGCCGCCAAGCTGGCCGTCGGCTACACGCTCGACGAGATCCCCAACGACATCACCGAGAAGACCCCGGCCTCCTTCGAGCCGACCCTCGACTACGTCGTCGTCAAGGCCCCGCGCTTCGCCTTCGAGAAGTTCCCCTCCGCCGACTCCACCCTCACCACCACCATGAAGTCGGTGGGCGAGGCCATGGCGATCGGCCGGAACTTCACCGAGGCCCTCCAGAAGGCGCTGCGCTCGCTGGAGAAGAAGGGCTCGCAGTTCTCCTTCACCGGCGAGCCCGGCGACAAGGCCGCGCTGCTCGCCGAGGCGGTCCGCCCGACCGACGGCCGGATCAACACCGTCATGCAGGCGATCCGGGCCGGCGCCACCCAGGAGGAGGTCTTCGAAGCCACGAAGATCGACCCCTGGTTCGTCGACCAGCTCTTCCTGATCAAGGAGATCGCCGACGAGCTGGCGGGCGCGGACGAGCTGGACCCCGCGCTGCTCGCCGAGGCCAAGCGGCACGGCTTCTCCGACGCCCAGATCGCCGACATCCGCAGCCTGCGCGAGGACGTCGTGCGCGAGGTGCGGCACGCGCTGGGCATCCGCCCGGTCTACAAGACGGTCGACACCTGCGCCGCCGAGTTCGCCGCGAGGACGCCGTACTTCTACTCCTCCTACGACGAGGAGAGCGAGGTCGCGCCGCGCACCAGGCCCGCGGTGATCATCCTCGGCTCCGGCCCGAACCGCATCGGCCAGGGCATCGAGTTCGACTACTCCTGCGTCCACGCCTCCTTCGCGCTCAGCGACGCGGGCTACGAGACCGTGATGGTCAACTGCAACCCGGAGACCGTCTCCACCGACTACGACACCTCCGACCGCCTGTACTTCGAGCCGCTGACGCTCGAGGACGTGCTGGAGATCGTCCACGCGGAGACCCTCGCGGGCCCCGTCGCCGGCGTCGTCGTGCAGCTCGGTGGCCAGACCCCGCTGGGCCTCTCGCAGGCGCTCAAGGACAACGGCGTACCGGTCGTCGGCACTTCCCCGGAGGCCATCCACGCCGCCGAGGACCGCGGCGCCTTCGGCCGGGTCCTGGCCGAGGCCGGGCTGCCCGCCCCGAAGCACGGCACCGCCACCACCTTCGGCGAGGCCAAGGCCATCGCCGACGAGATCGGCTACCCCGTCCTCGTGCGCCCCAGCTACGTGCTCGGCGGGCGCGGCATGGAGATCGTGTACGACGAGGCGCGGCTCTCCTCGTACATCGCCGAGTCCACCGAGATCAGCCCCACCCGGCCGGTCCTGGTCGACCGCTTCCTCGACGACGCGATCGAGATCGACGTCGACGCGCTCTACGACGGCACCGAGCTCTACCTCGGCGGCGTCATGGAGCACATCGAGGAGGCCGGCATCCACTCCGGCGACTCCGCCTGCGCGCTGCCCCCGATCACGCTCGGCGGCTTCGACATCAAGCGGCTGCGCGCCTCCACCGAGGGCATCGCCAAGGGCGTCGGCGTCCGCGGACTGATCAACATCCAGTTCGCGCTCTCCGGCGACATCCTGTACGTCCTGGAGGCCAACCCGCGCGCCTCCCGCACCGTCCCCTTCACCTCGAAGGCGACCGCGGTCCCGCTCGCCAAGGCCGCCGCCCGCCTCTCGCTGGGTGCGACCATCGCCGAGCTGCGCGCGGAGGGACTGCTCCCGGCGAACGGCGACGGCGGCACCCTGCCGCTCGACGCGCCGATCTCCGTCAAGGAGGCCGTCATGCCGTGGTCGCGCTTCCGCGACATCCACGGCCGCGGCGTCGACACCGTCCTCGGCCCGGAGATGCGCTCCACCGGCGAGGTCATGGGCATCGACTCGGTCTTCGGCACGGCGTACGCCAAGTCGCAGGCCGGCGCGTACGGCCCGCTGCCCACCAAGGGCCGCGCCTTCATCTCGGTCGCCAACCGCGACAAGCGCTCGATGATCTTCCCGGCGCGCGAACTCGTCGCCCACGGCTTCGAGCTGCTCGCCACCTCCGGCACCGCCGAGGTCCTCAAGCGCAACGGCATCAACGCCACGATCGTGCGCAAGCAGTCCGAGGGCACCGGCCCGCAGGGCGAGAGGACCATCGTCCAGCTGATCCACGACGGCGAGGTCGACCTCATCGTCAACACCCCGTACGGGACGGGCGGCCGGCTCGACGGCTACGAGATCCGCACCGCCGCCGTGGCCCGCTCCGTGCCCTGCCTGACGACGGTGCAGGCGCTCGCCGCCGCCGTCCAGGGCATCGACGCCCTCACCCACGGGGGCGTAGGCGTCCGTTCCCTCCAGGAACACGCGGAACATCTGACAGCGGCCCGCGACTAGGGTCCTTCGTCCGGATCGGTCCGGACCGGCGAGCGTGCACGCAGGGGCACGCGAGCCCGGCACGATCCGGACCAGAGGCCCTGGCCACTCCACAGGGGGACACCGGAAACGGTGTCCCCCTCTCCGTGAGGACACCGAGGACACCCCGATGTACAAGTTCTTCTTCCAGCTGGTCTTCAAGCGGATGGACCCGGAACAGGCCCACCACCTGGCCTTCCGGTGGATCCGTCTCGCCGCCCGCATCCCCGTGCTGCGCACCTTCGTCGCCGCCGCGCTCGCGCCCCGGTACGAGGAGCTGCGCACCGAGGCCCTCGGCCTGCGCATGCACGGCCCCTTCGGCCTCGCCGCCGGCTTCGACAAGAACGCCGTCGCGATCGACGGCATGGCGATGCTCGGCTTCGACCACGTCGAGATCGGCACCGTCACCGGTGAGCCGCAGCCCGGAAACCCCAGGAAGCGCCTCTTCCGCCTCGTCGCGGACCGCGCGCTGATCAACCGCATGGGCTTCAACAACGAGGGCTCGGCCGCCGTGGCCGCCCGGCTGGCCGCCCGCAGGCCGGTCTTCAGGACCACGGTCGGCGTGAACATCGGCAAGACGAAGGTCGTGCCGGAGGCCGAGGCGGTCGGCGACTACGTGAAGTCCGCCGAGCGTCTCGCCGGCCACGCCGACTACCTCGTCGTGAACGTCTCCTCGCCCAACACCCCGGGCCTGCGCAACCTCCAGGCCACCGAGGCGCTGCGGCCGCTGCTCGGCGCCGTGCGCGAGGCGGCCGACCGGGTCGTCACCGGCCGCCGGGTCCCGCTGCTCGTCAAGATCGCCCCGGACCTCGCGGACGAGGACATCGACGCGGTCGCCGACCTCGCGGTCGAACTGGGCCTGGACGGCATCATCGCCACCAACACCACCATCGCCCGCGACGGCCTGGGCCTGAAGTCCTCGCCCGACCTGACCGGGGAGACCGGCGGACTGTCCGGAGCACCCCTCAAGGCGCGCTCCCTGGAGGTCATCGGCCGCCTGTACGCGCGCGTGGGCGACCGGATCACCCTCATCGGCGTCGGGGGCATCGAGAACGCCGAGGACGCCTGGCAGCGCATCCTCGCGGGCGCCACCCTCGTCCAGGGCTACAGCGCCTTCATCTACGAGGGCCCGTTCTACGCCAGGGCGATCCACAAGGGCCTGGCAGCGCGCCTGGCCGCCTCCCCGTACGCCACGCTCGCCGAGGCCGTCGGCGCGGAAACCAGGAAGGCCACCGCATGAGCCCCGAACCCTTCGGCGCACGCCTGCGCCGCGCCATGGACACCCGCGGACCGCTCTGCGTGGGCATCGACCCGCACGGTTCGCTCCTCACCTCCTGGGGCCTGGACGACGACGTCGCGGGCCTGGAGCGCTTCACCCGCACCGTCGTCGAGGCACTGGCCGACCGCGTCGCCGTGCTGAAGCCGCAGTCGGCGTTCTTCGAGCGCTTCGGCTCGCGCGGCATCGCCGTGCTGGAGAAGGCCGTCGAGGAGGCGCGGGCGGCCGGCGCGCTGGTGCTGATGGACGCCAAGCGCGGCGACATCGGCTCCACCATGGGCGCCTACGCGGCGACCTACCTGGACCCGGCCTCGCCGCTGTTCTCGGACGCGGTCACCGTCTCGCCGTACCTCGGCTTCGGCTCGCTGCGCCCGGCGCTCGACGCGGCTGCGGCCTCCGGCGCGGGCGTCTTCGTGCTCGCCCTCACCTCCAACCCGGAGGGCGCCGAGGTGCAGCGCGCCACCGCCGCCGACGGCCGCTCGCTGGCCCAGGTGATGCTGGACCACATGGCCGCCGAGAACGCGGGGGCGAGCCCGCTGGGCTCGGTGGGCGCGGTGGTCGGCGCGACGCTCGGGGACGCGGGAGCGGACCTGGCGATCAACGGGCCGCTGCTCGCCCCCGGGATCGGGGCGCAGGGGGCGACGCCCGCGGATCTGCCCGGCGTCTTCGGCGACGCGGTGGGCAATGTGGTGCCCAGCGTGAGCCGCGGCGTGCTGAGCCGGGGACCGGACGCGGCGGGGCTGCGGGCGGCCGCGGAGCGGTTCGCGGACGAGATCCGGGCCGCCGTCTCGGATGGGTGAACGGGCCACGCAACAGCCCGTTGATTGTTTCCTGACCAAAAAACTCGGTCTTTATGCCTGAAATGTCCTGGTCGGCCAAGGCTGACCAGGACTTTTCGTTGGTTCTCGCTGACTCGAGCGGTCTTGGCCGCTAGTCTCCGACGAGAGCCGACGCGCACGAAGTGTTCGTCGCTCACCTGGTGCGGGGCGATCTGCGTCCTCACCGGTCCGTATCCGACAGATCGACATCCGAGGTGACGTAGGCGTGGCTCTTCCGCCCCTTACCCCTGAACAGCGCGCAGCCGCGCTCGAAAAGGCCGCCGCGGCTCGCCGGGAGCGGGCCGAGGTCAAGAATCGACTCAAGCACTCCGGCGCCTCCCTCCACGAGGTCATCAAGCAGGGCCAGGAGAACGACGTCATCGGCAAGATGAAGGTCTCCGCCCTCCTGGAGTCCCTGCCGGGCGTGGGCAAGGTCCGCGCCAAGCAGATCATGGAGCGGCTCGGCATCTCCGAGAGCCGTCGGGTCCGAGGCCTCGGCTCCAACCAGATCGCATCCCTGGAGCGTGAGTTCGGCGGCAGCGCCGCCTGACGTTCTCGGGCACCCCCGAGAACCTGGATAATCGCTCCATGGCTGCAACATCCCGGGGGACGTCCCCCGTACCCCCGGACGTACGTCCGCGGCTGACCGTGCTCTCCGGCCCCTCCGGGGTCGGCAAGAGCACGGTCGTCGCCCATATGCGCAAGGTCCATCCCGAAGTCTGGCTCTCGGTGTCGGCGACGACCCGCAAGCCTCGCCCCGGCGAGCGCGACGGCGTCCACTACTTCTTCGTGGACGACGGGGAGTTCGACAAGCTGATCGCCAACGGCGAGCTGCTGGAGTGGGCCGAGTTCGCGGGCAACCGCTACGGCACGCCCCGCCGCGCCGTGCTCGACCGCCTGGAGGCGGGCGAGCCGGTGCTGCTGGAGATCGATCTCCAGGGCGCCCGGCTGGTCCGCCAGTCGATGCCGGAGGCCCAGCTGGTCTTCCTGGCCCCGCCGAGCTGGGACGAGCTGGTCCGCCGGCTCACCGGCCGGGGGACCGAGGCGCCCGAGGTGATCGAGCGCAGGCTCGCCGCCGCCCGGGTCGAACTGGCCGCCGAGGCCGAGTTCGACACGACGCTGGTCAACACCTCCGTCGAGGACGTGGCCCGTGAGCTGCTAGCCTTGATGCTGGAGGTTTCCGGCCACCGAGCCGACAGCGACTGACGCACGACCGAATGCCACCACCCATGCATGGCTCATACATGACTCGTGCACGAGTGAGGCATTACTGATCACGTACGGCTGACGCCGCACGACCGATCACCGTACGACCCAGCCGCGACCGGCCCGGGCAAGCACGGCGGAACCCCGCACCGTCAAAGTTTTCTTTGATCTTTACCCCCTTCGGAAGGCAGAGAGTGTCCTCTTCCATCACCACGCCCGAGGGCATCATCAACCCGCCGATTGATGAGCTCCTCGAGGCCACCGACTCGAAGTACAGCCTCGTGATCTACGCCGCCAAGCGCGCGCGCCAGATCAACGCGTACTACTCGCAGCTCGGCGAGGGTCTCCTGGAGTACGTCGGCCCGCTCGTGGACACCCACGTCCACGAGAAGCCGCTGTCGATCGCGCTCCGCGAGATCAACGCGGGCCTGCTCACCTCCGAGGCCATCGAGGGCCCCGCGCAGTAAGCAGGAATCGCACCTTCACCTCGGGCCCGGCCGCCACGGCAGCCGGGCCCGAGGTGTGTCCGGGGCCACGGCGTCAAGGCGGGCGCGGTGAGGCAGCATGGGGGTGTTCGTATCCGAGTGCGGGGAGACGCAGTGGACAAGCCGAAGGTCGTTCTTGGGGTCAGCGGGGGCATCGCCGCGTACAAGGCGTGCGAGCTGCTGCGCCGGCTGACCGAGTCCGGACACGACGTGCGCGTCGTCCCGACCGGGTCGGCGCTGAACTTCGTGGGGGAGGCCACCTGGTCGGCGCTCTCCGGCCACCCGGTGGCCACGGAGGTCTGGGACGACGTCCACGAGGTCCCGCACGTCCGGATCGGACAGGGCGCCGACCTCGTGGTCGTCGCCCCCGCCACCGCCGACACCCTCGCCAGGGCCGCCCACGGCCTCGCCGACGACCTGCTCACCAACACCCTCCTCACCGCCCGCTGTCCGGTCGTCTTCGCGCCCGCCATGCACACCGAGATGTGGGAGCACCCCGCCACCCGGGAGAACGTCGCCACGCTGCGCCGCCGCGGCGCCGTCGTCATCGAGCCCGCCGTCGGCCGGCTCACCGGCGTCGACACCGGCAAGGGCCGGCTGCCCGACCCCGGCGAGATCTTCGAGGTCTGCCGCCGGGTGCTGGCCCGCGGATCCGTCGAGCCCGACCTGGCCGGGCGCCACGTCGTGATCAGCGCGGGCGGCACCCGCGAGCCGCTCGACCCGGTGCGCTACCTCGGCAACCGTTCCTCGGGCAAGCAGGGCTACGCGCTGGCCCGCACCGCGGTCGCCCGCGGCGCCCGGGTCACCCTCGTGGAGGCCAACACCGGTCTGCCCGACCCGGCCGGGGCCGACGTCCTGCACGCCGGGACCGCCGTCCAGCTGCGCGAGGCCGTCCTGAAGGCCGCCGCGGACGCCGACGTGGTCGTGATGGCGGCGGCGGTCGCCGACTTCCGCCCCGCCGAGTACGCCACGGGGAAGATCAAGAAGAAGGACGGCCAGGAGCCCGCGCCCCTCACGCTCGTCCGCAACCCCGACATCCTCGCCGAGGTGGCCGGCGAGCGCGCCCGGCCGGGCCAGATCGTCGTGGGATTCGCCGCCGAGACCGACGACGTCCTCGCCAACGGCCGGGAGAAGCTCCGCCGCAAGGGCTGCGACCTCCTCGTCGTCAACGAGGTGGGGGAGCGCAGGACCTTCGGGTCGGAGGAGAACGAGGCGGTGGTGCTCGCGGCGGACGGCGGCGAGACCCAGGTGCCGTACGGACCCAAGGAAGCACTCGCCGACACGGTCTGGGACCTCGTGTCGGTACGCCTGGGGTGAAATTCTTGTTTCATGCCGCCAACCGGGCCGGAACCCCTGAAACACGGGGAAAAACCGGCTTCCGGAGGCCGGTCGGCGGCTCCCCGGGGAACGTGGAGCGGGTCACAGAACTCCCAAGGGGCGAGACACACTGTCCGCCGGGCGAAAGCGACCGATAAACTGATCCAGGACCGTGCCGGGCGCAGCTCCCGGCGGTCCGCCAAATGATCAGCCAGCAGCCGCTGCAACCCCAGGGAGCGATGTGTCCCGCCGTCTCTTCACCTCGGAGTCCGTCACCGAGGGCCACCCCGACAAGATCGCCGACCAGATCAGCGACACCATCCTCGACGCACTGCTCCGTGAGGACCCCCGGTCCCGCGTCGCCGTCGAGACGCTGATCACCACCGGTCTGGTGCACGTCGCGGGTGAGGTCACGACCAAGGCCTACGCCGACATCCCGACCCTTGTGCGCAACAAGGTCCTCGAGATCGGTTACGACTCCTCCAAGAAGGGCTTCGACGGCGCCTCCTGCGGCGTCTCGGTGTCCATCGGCGCGCAGTCGCCCGACATCGCGCAGGGTGTCGACACCGCCTACGAGAAGCGCGTCGAGGGCGACGAGGACGAGCTCGACAAGCAGGGCGCCGGCGACCAGGGCCTGATGTTCGGCTACGCCTGCGACGAGACGCCCGAGCTCATGCCGCTCCCGATCCACCTCGCGCACCGGCTCTCGCGCCGGCTCTCCGAGGTCCGCAAGAACGGGACCATCCCGTACCTGCGCCCCGACGGCAAGACCCAGGTCACCATCGAGTACGACGGCGACAAGGCCGTCCGTCTCGACACCGTCGTCGTCTCCTCGCAGCACGCCAGCGACATCGACCTCGACTCGCTGCTCGCGCCCGACATCCGCGAGTTCGTCGTGGAGCACGTGCTCGCGCAGCTGCTCGAGGACGGCATCAAGCTGGACACCGAGGGCTACCGGCTGCTGGTGAACCCGACCGGGCGTTTCGAGATCGGCGGCCCGATGGGCGACGCCGGTCTGACCGGCCGGAAGATCATCATCGACACCTACGGCGGCATGGCCCGGCACGGCGGCGGCGCCTTCTCCGGCAAGGACCCGTCGAAGGTGGACCGCTCGGCCGCGTACGCGATGCGCTGGGTCGCCAAGAACGTCGTCGCGGCCGGCCTCGCCGCCCGCTGCGAGGTCCAGGTCGCGTACGCGATCGGCAAGGCCGAGCCGGTCGGCCTGTTCGTCGAGACCTTCGGCACCGCCGCGATCGACACCGAGAAGATCGAGCACGCCATCGGCGAGGTCTTCGACCTGCGCCCGGCCGCGATCATCCGCGACCTCGACCTGCTGCGCCCGATCTACTCCCGGACCGCGGCGTACGGTCACTTCGGCCGCGAGCTGCCCGACTTCACCTGGGAGCGCACCGACCGCGTGGACGCGCTGCGCGCGGCGGCCGGGCTGTAGGCCCGCCGCAGTCGTTCGTACGCCGGGGCCCGGACACCACGCGCGGTGTCCGGGCCCCGGCGCGTGCGGGGCCGGGGCCGCTGTCGGTGGCGTCTGGTAGGAATTTGGCTGTGAGCAGCGAAGACGAGCGGACCGAGGACCCCAGCGGCGGGGCCCCGGAGCAGCTTGCGCTGATCCGGGAGACGGTGCGCAGGGCCAAGGTGCCGCGGGCCAAGCCGCGCACCTGGCGCGATGCCGCCCTCGCCCCGGAACTGCCCGTCGCCCGCGTCCTGGTCAACAAGGGCGCGCTCCACCTCGACCAGTACTTCGACTACGCGGTGCCCGAGGAGCTCGACGCCGAGGCCCGGCCCGGGGTGCGGGTGCGGGTGCGCTTCGGGGCCGGCGGGCGCAACGTCCGCGGCGGACGGCGCGAGGGCGGCGGGCTGATCGACGGCTTCCTCGTCGAGCGGCTCGCCGAGTCGGACTACCCCGGGGCCCTGGCCGCGCTCGCCTACGTCGTGTCGCCCGAACCGGTGCTGGGGCCGGAACTGCTCGCGCTCTCGCGGGCCGTCGCCGACCGCTACGCCGGCAGCCTCGCCGATGTGCTCCAGCTGGCCGTGCCGCCCCGCAACGGCAGGGCCGAATCGGCGCCCTCGCCCGAGCCCCTGCCCCCGCCGCCCGCCCCGCCGGCGGGCAGCTGGGAGCGGTATCCGCAGGGTCCGGCCTTCCTGCGGGCACTGGCCGGGGGCGGGGCGCCCCGGGCCGTGTGGACGGCGCTGCCCGGCCCCCACTGGCCCGAGGAGGTCGCCAGGGCCATGGCCGCGACCCTCGCGTCGGGGCGCGGCGCGCTCGTCGTCATGCCGGACGGACGGAGCGCGGGCCGGGTGGACGCGGCGCTCACCGCGCTGCTCGGTCCGGGCCGGCACGCGCTGCTGACCGCCGAGTCCGGCCCGGAGAAGCGCTACCGCCAATGGCTCGCGATCCGGCGCGGCTCGGTGCGCGCGGTCGTCGGGACCAGGGCCGCGATGTTCGCGCCCGTCGCCGACCTCGGCCTGGTCGCCGTCTGGGACGACGGGGACTCCAGCCACAGCGACGACAACGCCCCCTTCCCGCACGTCCGCGAGGTGCTCGAACTGCGGGCGACGCAGAGCCGGTGCGCGTTCCTGCTCGGCGGCACGAGCTGCACCGTGGAGGCCGCCCAGCTGGTGGAGAGCGGCTGGGCGCTGCCGCTGGCCGCGGACCGGGAGCAGCTGCGGGCCGCGGCGCCCCTGGTGCGCACGGTGGGCGACGGGGAGCTGGCCCGGGACGGCGCCGCCAGGGCCGCGCGGCTGCCCAGCCTGGCCTGGCAGACGGTGCGGGACGGGCTGCGCAGCGGCCCCGTCCTGATCCAGGTGCCGCGCCGCGGCTACGTTCCCCGGCTGTCCTGCGAACGCTGCCGCGAACCCGCCCGGTGCCGGCACTGCTCCGGGCCGCTCCAGGCGGTGGACCAGCGGGACCTCGACTGCACCTGGTGCGGACGGGCCGAGACCGCCTGGCGCTGTGTCGCCTGCGGCGGGGCCCGGCTGCGGGCCAGTGTCGTCGGAGCCCGTCGCACCGCCGAGGAGCTGGGCCGGGCGTTCCCGGACGTGCCGGTGCGGACCTCGGGCCGCGACCACGTCCTCGACTCCGTACCGGCGGCCCCGGCCCTGGTCGTCAGCACCCCCGGCGCCGAACCCGTGGCCGAGGGCGGTTACGCGGCCGCCCTGCTGCTGGACGGCTGGGCGATGGTCGGCCGGCCCGACCTGCGGGCGGGCGAGGAGGCGCTGCGCCGCTGGACGGCCGCGGCCGCGCTGGTGCGCGGGCAGCGGGAGCGGGGCACGGTGGTGATCGTCGCCGAGCCGACGCTGCGGCCGGTGCAGGCCCTGGTGCGCTGGGACCCGGTCGGACACGCCCGTCGCGAACTGGCCGAACGGGCCGAGCTGGGCTTCCCGCCGGTCTCCCGGATGGCGGCGGTGACGGGGCTGCCGGAGGCGCTCGCCGCGTTCCTGGCGGAGGCCGAGCTGCCACCGGAGGCCGAGGTGCTCGGTCCGGTCCCGGTGCCGTCCGCCGTACCGGGCAGGCCCCGCAGGCCCGGGGAGGCGCCGCAGGGGGAGTCCTGGGAGCGGGCGCTCCTCAGGGTGCCGCCGGGCCGCGGGGCGGCACTGGCCGCCGCGCTGAAGGCCGCGCAGGCGGCGCGCACCTCCCGGGGGAGCGGCGGGCAGGTCCGGATCAGGGTGGACCCGCCGGACATCGGGTGACGGGGCGGCAGCGGGCCGAAGAACCCGTACGGCGGCCGGCCGCGGATGCGGTCGGCCGCCGGGGGAATCGGTGGTGGGGGCGTGCGTGGAGGTACGGCTGCCCCGCCGGGCGTCGGAACACGGCGGGGCAGGGGCGGAGCGGTCAGCCGTTGCGCGGACCGGGGAAGACACCGGGGCGCAGGTCGTCCCGGAGCACCGGACGGTCCCCCGGCTGCGGCGGCATGGAGCGCGCGGCGGGCACGACGGGCAGCGCGGACGGGTTCGCCGAACCCGGCAGGGCGCGCGGCCCCGCCGTCTCCGCGGCGGTCTCGGCCGCCCCCGTCTGCCGGGCGTTGCGACGGGCGCCGTAGCGCCGGTGCACCGCCTGCTTGGTGACCCCGAGCGCGGAGCCCACCGCGTCCCAGGAGAAGCCCAGCGAACGGTCGAAGTCCACCGCCGCGGTGACCAGGGTCTCGACGCTGTCGCGCAGTTCCTGGGCCAGCCTGACGGTGGGGGCCGGGGCCCGGCCGTAGACGACGAAGCCCGTGGACGGGCCGGAGCGGCGGGGACGGTAGACGTTGCCCAGTTGGGCGGTGAGCGTGCGCAGCGCGTCCACCTGCCGCCGGACCCGCTCGATGTCCCGCACCAACAGATGCAGGCTGGCCCTCGCTTGGGCGTCGTGGGTTGCGTGGTCGGCCATGAAGAAGCCTCTCGAACCGGCGTTGAAAGGGATCGGGCCGCATCGTGGCGGCTCGCTTCGGTCAATCTCTCTTGACCAACGCCCGAGCTGTGGATCTGGTCACGCATCAGGGGCGCGTGCGCCCGTCAAAGGGGCGCGCGGCCATGCGTACGCCCCCCGGCCGCCCGGCCCATAGACTGAGGGGCCGACCGGCGAACAGGGGGCGGCGTCACGGGGCTGCCGGTCGGTCCCACGCGTCGCTCGTCACCGTACGTTCCGGCCCGAGAGGCAGTCAGCCACCCATGAAGCTCGTCTTCGCAGGCACCCCCGAGGTAGCCGTACCCGCCCTGGACGCCCTGATCGCCTCCGACCGGCACGAGGTGGCCGCCGTCGTCACCCGGCCCGACGCCCCCGCCGGGCGGGGCCGACGGCTGGTCGCCAGCCCCGTCGCCGAGCGCGCCGAGGAGGCCGGCATCGAGGTGCTCAAGCCCGCCCGGCCGCGCGACGCGGACTTCCTGGCCCGGCTGCGGGAGATCGCCCCGGACTGCTGCCCGGTCGTCGCCTACGGGGCGCTGCTCCCCGAGGAGGCGCTCGCCGTGCCCGCCCGCGGCTGGGTCAACCTCCACTTCTCGCTGCTGCCCGCCTGGCGCGGCGCCGCCCCCGTGCAGCACGCGGTCATGGCGGGCGACGAGGTGACCGGCGCGTCGACCTTCCTGATCGAGGAGGGCCTGGACTCCGGCCCGGTGTACGGCGTCCTCACCGAGGAGGTGCGCCCCACCGACACCAGCGGCGACCTGCTCACCCGGCTCGCGTTCGCCGGTGCGGGGCTGCTCGCAGCGACGATGGACGGCATCGAGGACGGCACCCTGCACGCCGTTCCGCAGCCCGCCGAGGGGATCACCCTCGCACCGAAGATCACCGTCGAGGACGCCCAGGTGCAGTGGTCCGCCCCCGCCCTGCGGGTCGACCGCGTGGTGCGCGGCTGCACGCCCGCCCCCGGCGCCTGGACCCTGTTCCGCGGGGAACGCCTGAAGCTGGTCCAGGTGGCGCCCGTGCAGGACCGTGCCGACCTGGCCCCCGGCGAGCTGTCGGCGGCGAAGAACAACGTGTACGTGGGCACCGGGTCGCACGCCGTCGAACTGCTCTGGGTCCAGCCGCAGGGCAAGAAGCCGATGCGGGCCGCCGACTGGGCCCGCGGGGTGCGCATCGCCCACGGCGAGCTGCTGGGCGTCTGAGACCCGCCGCCCGCCCGCCGGCCGGAGACCGCCCGGCGGGCGCCGGGGCCCTTCGCGGCCCGGGCGGCGATACGCTGGGAGGATTCGTCCTCTCGACCGTCAGCGGAGCACCTTTCACGTGAACGACCAGCAGCGTCGCCGTCCCGCCAAGCCGCATCGCCGCCCCAAGAAGGATCCGGTCCGGTTCCTCGCCTTCGAGGCGCTCAGGGCCGTCGACGAACGCGACGCGTACGCCAACCTCGTCCTGCCCCCGCTGCTGAAGAAGGCCCGCGCCAAGGGCGACTTCGACCACCGGGACGCGGCGCTGGCGACCGAGCTGGTCTACGGGACGCTGCGCCGCCAGGGGACGTACGACGCGATCGTCGCGGCCTGCATCGACCGGCCGCTGCGCGAGGTCGACCAGCCGGTCCTGGACGTGATCGAGATGGGCGTGCACCAGCTGCTCGGCACCCGCATCCCCACCCACGCCGCGGTCTCCGCCAGCGTGGAACTGGCCCGGGTGGTGCTCGGCGAGGGCCGGGCCAAGTTCGTCAACGCCGTCCTGCGGAAGGTCTCCGCCGACGACCTCGACGGCTGGATCGCACGGGTGGCCCCCTCGTACGAGGAGGACCCCGAGGACCACCTCGCGATCGTGCACTCGCATCCGCGCTGGATCGTCTCCGCCCTGTGGGACGCGCTGGGCGGCGGCCGGGCCGGGATCGAGGACCTCCTGGAGGCGGACAACGAACGGCCCGAGGTCACCCTGGTCGCCCGCCCCGGCCGCGCCACCACCGACGAACTGCTCACCGCCCTCGGCGACGGGAACGGCCTGCCCGGCCGCTGGTCGCCGCATGCCGTGCGGATGGCGGAGGGCGGCGAGCCCGGCGCCCTGGAGGCGGTCCGGGAGGGCCGGGCCGGGGTCCAGGACGAGGGCAGCCAGCTGGTCGCCCTGGCCCTGGCCGACGCCCCCGTGGAGGGGAGCGACAGCCGCTGGCTCGACGGCTGCGCGGGACCGGGCGGAAAGGCCGCCCTGCTCGGTGCGCTGGCCGCCGGACGGGGCGCCGCCCTGATCGCCGCCGAGAAGCAGCCGCACCGGGCCCGGCTCGTCGAGCGAGCCCTGTCCGGCAACCCCGGCCCGTACCAGGTGGTCACCGCCGACGGCACCCGCCCGCCGTGGCGGCCGGGAAGTTTCGACCGGGTGCTGATGGACGTGCCGTGCTCCGGTCTCGGCGCGCTGCGCCGCCGCCCGGAGGCGCGCTGGCGCCGCCGCAGGGAGGACCTGGAGAACTTCGCCCCGCTGCAACGGTCGCTGCTGCGCGAGGCGTTGGCGGCGGTGCGGGTCGGCGGCGTCGTCGGCTACGCGACCTGCTCGCCGCACCTCGCGGAGACCCGGGTCGTCGTCGAGGACGTGCTCAAGGGGCGCGGCGGCCGGTCCGTGGAAGCGGAGTGGGTGGACGCCCGCCCGCTGCTGCCGGGGGTGCCCGCGCTGGGCGACGGCCCGGACGTCCAGCTGTGGCCGCACCTGCACGGCACGGACGCGATGTACCTGGCGCTGCTGCGGCGCACCGCCTGAGGAACCGGCCGGCCCGGGGCCGCTGCGTCTTCCTGCAACGGTGGCCCCCGGGGCGCCCGCCCCGGGCCGAAACGTCCGGATCATGCGGCCGGGAGCGCCCGGATCGCGCGAACTGTAATGATCCCGTGAGGCTTTGGCGGGCACCGGGGCGGGGAAGCGGCGCGGAACGTGGCAGGCTTGGCTCATGGCCCAGATCAACCCCAGCATCCTGTCCGCCGACTTCGCCCGCCTCGCCGAGGAGGCGAAGGCAGTCGAAGGTGCCGACTGGCTCCATGTCGATGTGATGGACAACCACTTCGTGCCCAACCTGACCCTCGGCGTGCCGATCGTGGAATCGCTCAGCCGGGCCACGGACACCCCGCTGGACTGCCATCTGATGATCGAGGACGCGGACCGCTGGGCGCCGCAGTACGTCGAGGCCGGCGCGGGCTCCGTCACCTTCCACGTGGAGGCCGCGGCGGCGCCCGTGCGGCTGGCGCGGGAGATCCGGGCCAAGGGGGCCCGCGCCTCCATGGCGCTCAAGCCCGCGACGCCGATCGAGCCGTACGAGGACCTGCTGCCCGAGCTCGACATGCTGCTGATCATGACGGTGGAGCCGGGCTTCGGCGGCCAGGCGTTCCTGGACATCATGCTGCCGAAGATCCGCCGCACCCGTGAGCTGATCTCCAAGCACGGCCTCGAACTGTGGCTCCAGGTCGACGGCGGGGTCTCCGAGTCCACCATCGAGCGGTGCGCCGAGGCCGGGGCGGACGTGTTTGTCGCGGGTTCCGCGGTGTACGGGGCGAAGGACCCGGCCGAAGCGGTGCGGGCGCTGCGCACCAGGGCCGAGGGGGCCACCGCCTCGGCGACCCGGGCCTGCGGTCACTGAGATCCGGACCGCCCGGGTTTCCGTTCGTGGGTCGGCCCGGCCAAGGGCAGATGAACTCGGTCCGACGGGGCCGATCAGGGGGCGCCGGATCTGACAGGATGAACGGCGTATCGAGAGTGTGAACAGCAGTGAGGAGATCGCGGTGTCTGCAATGTCGGCGGGTCGGTCCGCCCTGCGGATGGGGCCCGCGGAGCTGGTGCAGGCGGCGGCCATGGCCCGCCGCTTCTACCTCGAGGGAAAGTCGAAGATCCAGATCGCCGAGGAGTTCGGCGTCAGCCGTTTCAAGGTGGCCCGGGTCCTGGAGACGGCTCTTGAGCGCGACCTCGTACGGATCGAGATCCGCGTTCCCGCCGAGCTGGACGCCGAGCGCTCCGACGCGCTCCGGGCCCGCTACGGGCTGCGCCACGCGGTCGTCGTCGAATCCCCCGCGGAGGAGCAGGACGACGCACCCGACCCGGAGAACCTGGGCGAGGTCGCGGCCGATCTCCTCGGCGAACTGGTGAACGAGGGCGATGTGCTCGGCCTGGCCTGGGGCCGGTCGACCATCCACATGGCGGCGGCGCTCGACCGGCTGCCGCCGTGCACGGTCGTGCAGCTCACCGGGGTGTACGACGCGGGGACGGCCGAGCGCGGTTCGGTCGAGGCGGTCCGGCGGGCGGCGCAGGTGTCGGGCGGTGAGGCCCACCCCATCTACGCCCCGATGCTGCTGCCCGACCCGGCCACGGCCGCCGCGCTGCGGCACCAGACCGGTATCGCCCGTGCCTTCGAGTACTTCGACAAGGTGACCGTCGCCGCGGTCTCCATCGGTTCCTGGGAGCCGGGCATCTCGACCGTCCACGACATGCTCTCGGACGAGGAGCGGGCGCACTACGCCTCGCTCGGCGTCGCAGCGGAGATGTCCGCGCACCTCTTCGACGCCGAGGGGCGGCGGGTCGGCCGGGACCTGGGGGAGCGGTGCATCACGGTCCAGGCGGACCGGCTGCGCCGGATTCCCGAGGTGGTGGCGATCGCGGGCGGCCAGCGCAAGGCCGCGGCGATCGGCGCGGTGCTGAGGTCCGGGCTGGTCACCAGCCTGGTGACGGACACGGCGGCGGCCGACCACCTGCTGACGGAGTCGCCCGCGCCGCAGCGTCCGGCACTGGAGCGGGCCGACCCGGACGGCGACTGACCGGGGACGAGGACACGGAGGAGGCCCCCGCCGGACCCGACGTGCCGGGCGGGGGCCTCCTGCGAGCTCCGCGGCGGTCTCAGTCCGGGGCCACGCCCAGGACCGTCGCCTCCAGGTACTCCTCGGGCTCCTCGTACTGCCCCACGTCGGCCGGGTTGTAGCGGGGGGTCTGCCGCGACCAGTCCAGATTGCCGCGCATCCAGCTCCGCATCCCGTCCAGGTACGGCGAGAGCATCCACGACAGCTGGGGGTAGGCCTCCAGCAGCTCGGCCTCCGCGGCGAGGAATCGCCGGGTCTCCGTCTCGATCTCCGCGCAGACGTGTTCGATCGCCTGCCGCTTGCCGTGGCCGCGGTGGTGCCGGACCAGGTGGACCAGGTTGTGGATCTCCCCGAGCACCTGCTCCTTCTCATAGGAGTACACGTCGTTGGCCCAGCACACGACGTTGCACGAGGCTTCCAGGGCCGTGATGAACCGGGAGTCGTTGTGTATCGACTCGGGGGCCTCGATGCCGGCCACGATCTCTATCAGGTCCATGCAGACGTGTATCGCCCCGGTGTGGCGCCGCTTGGCGATGTACGTCTCCTCGGACGGCACCACGCCCGCGGCCCGGTTGCCGGCCTCCCAGGTGGTGGCCGTCGTGAGGTAGGTGGTCACGTGCCAGGCGAACCGGGTGCGCCAGTGCGCGGCCGTGCCGGGCGTCGTGCGTTCCCACAGGTCGGCCAGGGCGATCACGGCCGCGGGCAGTTCCTCGTCCGGCAGGACGACCGGACCGGGGCTCTCGACCACGGAACGCATCACGTCGACCACGTCCCGCACCCGCTCCGGGCTGCGGCCGAGATGGCCGTCGTCGAGCTGGTCGTCGACGAGGAACAGCCACACGAACCAGTCGGCGACGAGGTCCAGATTCTTGCTGTCGGCGGTCGGGTAGACCATGCCGACGAACGCCCCGAAGTCCGCCTGCTCGAAGCGCTCTCTGGCTGAATCCCGGTGCACCAGACCGGTGTTGCGGATCCATTCGGCGAGGTGGATCCGGGTGTGTCCGACGTGCGGGTTGGTCCGCTGGGGGAACGGGCAGTAGATGTCCGGCAGTTCGCTCTCCACGGGGGGTCGTGATCCTCTCCGGTCGTACGGGTGGCGGAAGTTGTGACCCTTCCGACTGTTCCTCCGGGGCGTAGTCGTGACCCACGGGACCTGCGGATTTGAAGCTACCCGAGCCCTTGTCACCAGGTCCAGGGAAGATGATCGCGAATGCTTCGAAAGCGCTTCGGGCGGAGTCGCCCGGCAAGACGGGTTCCGCTTGTCCGGGTTCCGCCGATTCCTTTCGGAGGAACGCACGAACGCGGGGGTCATTTGTTGTGTCTTGCTGGGGGCGACCTGTTCGATTTCGTATGAAAAAATGAGTCTTATGCGTTTTCTTGAGCCCGGCACCGGTCGCTACACGGATTCTCCCTCGGTCCCCTACGACCTCACGTACGACGATGTCTTCATGGTTCCGGGCCGTTCCGCGGTCGGTTCCCGCCAGGGTGTCGACCTCTCCTCGCCCGACGGCACCGGCACCACCATTCCGCTCGTCGTCGCGAACATGACGGCCATCGCGGGCCGCCGGATGGCCGAAACCGTCGCCCGCCGGGGTGGCCTCGTCGTCATCCCGCAGGACATCCCGATCGAGGTCGTCACCGACGTCATCTCCTGGGTGAAAACGCGCCACCTGGTGCTCGACACACCGATCGTACTGACCCCGGGCCAGACGGTCGCCGACGCCCTGTCCCTGCTCCACAAGCGCGCGCACGGCGCGGGCGTCGTCGTCGACGGGGAGCACCGGCCCGTCGGCGTCGTCACGGAGCACGACCTGAACGGCGTCGACCGCTTCACCCAGCTCTCCGAGGTCATGTCCAAGGACCTGGTGCTGCTCGAGGCGGACATCGATCCGCGCGACGCGTTCAACCGGCTCGACGGCGCCAACCGCAAGCTCGCCCCCGCGGTCGACGCGGACGGCCGGCTCGCCGGCATCCTCACCCGCAAGGCCGCCCTGCGCGCCACCCTGTACACCCCCGCCATCGACGCCGGGGGCCGGCTGCGGATCGCCGCCGCCGTCGGCATCAACGGCGACGTCGAGGGCAAGGCCGGGCAGCTCCTCGCCGCCGGGGTCGACACGCTCGTCGTGGACACCGCCCACGGCCACCAGGAGTCCATGATCGGCGCGGTCCGTGCGGTGCGCGCGCTCGGCCCGAAGGTGCCGGTCGTCGCGGGCAACGTCGTCGCCGCCGAGGGCGTGCGCGACCTCGTCGAGGCCGGCGCGGACATCGTCAAGGTCGGTGTCGGCCCCGGCGCCATGTGCACCACCCGGATGATGACCGGAGTGGGCCGCCCGCAGTTCTCCGCCGTGCTGGAGTGCGCCGCCGAGGCCCGCAGGCACGGCAAGCACGTCTGGGCGGACGGCGGGGTGCGCCACCCGCGCGATGTCGCGATGGCGCTCGCCGCCGGTGCCTCCAACGTGATGATCGGCTCCTGGTTCGCCGGTACGTACGAGTCGCCCGGCGACCTCCAGCAGTCCGCCGACGGCCGCCTCTACAAGGAGTCCTTCGGGATGGCGTCCGCGCGCGCCGTGAAGAACCGCACCTCGGAGGAGTCCGCGTACGACCGGGCCCGCAAGGCGCTCTTCGAGGAGGGCATCTCCACCTCGCGGATGTTCCTAGACCCGGCCAGGCCCGGCGTCGAGGACCTGATCGACTCGATCATCGCGGGCGTCCGCTCCTCCTGCACCTACGCCGGAGCGGCCTCCCTGGCGGAGTTCGCCGAGAAGGCGGTGGTCGGAGTGCAGAGCGCCGCCGGATACGCCGAGGGCAAGCCGCTGCACGCCAGCTGGAACTGATCCCGCGGGTCCCGCGGGATCCCCGGAACCGGTGCCCCTCCGGGCCGTTCGAGCCCGGAGGGGCACCGGTGCGTCCGGGGGAGTCCGGCAGGGGCCGAGGATGTCCGGTTCCTGACAATCCATGGCACGACTGTGCGCATCAACCCCGTTGGAATGTAAGTAACATGAACCGTGATCAGCTTCCTGTTCCTCTGTGGTAAGGGATCTCATGTCCTTCTTCACCGACCTGGCCCAGCAGTACATCGACGGAGAATGGAGGCCGGGCAAGGGATCCTGGGACATCATCGACTTCAACCCGTACAACGGGGAGAAGCTCGCCGAGATCACGGTCGCCACGGCCGGCGAGGTGGACCAGGCGTACCGCGCGGCGGAGGCCGCCCAGCAGGCCTGGGGCGACACCAACCCGTACAGTCGCCGCATGGTCCTGGAGCGGGCCCTGCGCATCGTCGAGGAGCGCGAGGCCGAGATCGGCGACGCGATCGTCGCGGAGCTGGGCGGCACCCGGGTGAAGGCGGCCTTCGAGCTGCACCTGGCCAAGGAGTTCCTGCGGGAGTCGATCCAGCTCGCGCTGCGGCCCTCGGGCCAGATCCTGCCCTCGCCGACCGAGGGCAAGGAGAACCGGGTCTACCGGATGCCCGTCGGGGTCGTCGGGGTCATCAGCCCCTTCAACTTCCCGTTCCTGCTGTCGCTGAAGTCCGTCGCCCCCGCCCTGGCGCTCGGCAACGCCGTGGTGCTCAAGCCGCACCAGAACACCCCGGTCTGCGGCGGCACGCTGGTGGCGAAGGTGTTCGAGGAGGCGGGGCTGCCCGCCGGTCTGCTGAACGTCGTGGTCACCGACATCGCCGAGATCGGTGACGCGCTGCTGGAGCACCCCGTGCCCCAGGTCATCTCCTTCACCGGCTCGGACAAGGTGGGGCGGCACGTCGCCACGGTGTGCGCGGCGAACCTCAAGCGCGCCGTGCTCGAACTCGGCGGCAACAGCGCGCTGATCGTCCTCGACGACGCCGACCTGGACTACGCCGTGGACGCGGCCGTCTTCAGCCGGTACGTGCACCAGGGGCAGGTCTGCATGGCCGCCAACCGCATCCTGGTCGACCGGGCGGTGGAGAAGGAGTTCACCGAGAAGTTCGTCGCGAAGGTCGCCTCCCTCAAGGTCGGCGACCCGGCCGACCCCGAGACCGTCATCGGCCCGCTGATCAACTCCTCGCAGGCCGAGGCCGTCTCCTCGCTCGTGGACCAGACCGTGGAGGCCGGTGCCACGGCACTGCTGCACGGCCGGGCCGAGGGCAACCTGGTGAGCCCGTCCGTGCTGACCGGGCTGGCCGCCGATTCCCCCGTCCTGTCCCAGGAGATCTTCGGCCCGGTCGCGCTCCTCGTGCCGTTCGACGGCGAGGACGAGGCGGTCCGGATCGCCAACGACACCCCGTACGGGCTGAGCGGTGCGGTGCACACCGGCAACATCGAACGCGGCGTACGGGTCGGGCAGCGCATCCGCACCGGCATGATCCACATCAACGACGGCACGGTCCACGACGAGCCCATCGTCCCGTTCGGCGGCGAGAAGAGCTCGGGCCTCGGCCGGCTCAACGGCGACTCGATGGTCGAGGCCTTCACCACCCAGAAGTGGATCTCGGTGCAGCACGGCCGCTCGCGGTTCCCGTTCTGAGCCTTCCACCGCTCCGACTTCTCCGCGGCCGTGCCGCCCGGTCCCGGCCTTCCGGGACCGGGCGGCACGGCCGCCGCCATGGTGGGCGCGCCGGACCGTGCGGGGCCGTGGTCTACTTCGGTGGCGGCCCGTGCCGCCCACCGAAACCGGCCATCGCAGAGAAGTGAACCGCCCGCCGTGCGCCTGAACGACCTCGACGAACGCATCGTCCACGCCCTCGCCGAAGACGCCCGGCGCTCCTACGCGGACATCGGAGCCATGATCGGCCTGTCCGCGCCCGCCGTGAAACGCCGGGTGGACCGGCTGCGCGCCGAGGGCGCCATCACCGGCTTCACGGTCCGGGTGGACCCGGCGGCGCTGGGCTGGGAGACCGAGGGGTTCATCGAGATCTACTGCAGCCGCAACACCTCGCCGGAGGCGATCAAGCAGGGCCTCGCCCGGTACCCGGAGATCGCGTCGGCCTCCACGGTGACCGGCGACGCCGACGCGATCGTGCAGGTCTTCGCCGCGGACATGCGCCACTTCGAGCAGGTGCTGGAGCGGATCGCGGGCGAGCCCTACGTGGAGCGGACCAAGTCCGTCCTGGTGCTGTCGCCGCTGCTGCGACGGTACTCGTCGGGCGTGCCCGAGTAGCGGCCCCGCAGCCTCGCCCCCGACCGGCGCGGGGCTACGGACAAGGGGTCCGGGTGAGACCTGGATCACGCGTGTGACCTGCGAAGACGTCCCGCGCAATGAATCGCCGGAACAGGCGGTGCCCACGCAATGGATCGACGGTGCACGCGCAACGGTCACGTCTTGTCCGGCCCGAGCGGCGGACCGTACCGTCGATACGTCCCCGCCCCGCCCGCACCGCCCGAGGTCAGCCATGCCGTCGTTGCGCACCGCCCTGCTCCAGAGCTCCGGACGCCCCGGGCGCGTGGACGAGAACCTCGAGGTGCTCGACGACGCCGCGCGGCGGGCGGCCGAGGCCGGTGCCCGGCTGCTGGTCTGCCCCGAACTCTTCCTGACCGGCTACGCGATCGGGGCCGACGTCGCCCGGCTGGCCGAGCCGGCCGACGGGCCGTCCCTCCGGGCCGTCGGCGAGATCGCCGCCCGGCACGGACTCGCCGTCCTCCACGGCTACCCGGAACGCGCGGGCGAGCGGATCTTCAACGCCGCGCAGCTCGTCGGCCCGGACGGGGCGGTACTGGCCGGCTACCGCAAGACGCACCTGTTCGGCGACTTCGAGCAGAAGTGGTTCACCCCGGGCGAGCAGACCGTGGTCCAGGCCGACCTGGACGGCGTACGCATCGGCATCGTGATCTGCTACGACGTCGAGTTCCCGGAGAACGTCCGCGCGCACGCCCTCGCGGGCACCGACCTGCTCCTGGTGCCCACCGCGCTGATGCACCCCTTCTCGTTCGTCGCCGAGTCCCTCGTGCCGGTCCGCGCCTTCGAGAACCAGATGTACGTGGCGTACGCCAACCGGACGGGGCAGGAGGGCGAGTTCGAGTTCGTCGGACTGAGCTGCCTGGCCGGCCCCGACGGCACCGCCCGCACCCGCGCCGGACGCGGCGAGGAACTGGTCATCGGCGAGGTGGACCCCCGCTTCCTGAGCGCCTCGCGCGCCGCCAACCCGTATCTGCGCGACCGCCGCCCCGGTCTGTACGGCTCCCTCGCCCCGGCCCGTACGGCTCCCTGACCCGAGCCCGCACCCCCGTTCCACCTTCTTTCACCACCGCGCAAGGAGTCCGTACCCCATGACGTCCACGGTGCCCAACGCCGTCCAGCACACCGACGCCACCGCCGAGCCGATCACGATGTTCGGGCCGGACTTCCCCTACGCGTACGACGACTTCCTGGCACACCCGGCCGGGATCGGGCAGATCCCGGCGACCGAGCACGGCACCGAGGTGGCCGTCATCGGCGGCGGACTGTCCGGCATCGTCGCCGCGTACGAGCTGATGAAGATGGGGCTCAAGCCCGTCGTCTACGAGGCGGACCGGATCGGCGGCCGGCTGCGCACCGTCGGGTTCGACGGCTGCGACCCGGACCTCACCGCCGAGATGGGCGCGATGCGCTTCCCGCCGTCCTCCACCGCCCTCCAGCACTACATCGACCTGGTCGGCCTGGAGACGAAGCCGTTCCCCAACCCGCTCTCCCCGGCCACCCCGTCGACCGTCGTCGACCTCAAGGGCGAGTCCCACTACGCGCGGACCATCGACGACCTTCCGCAGGTCTACCGCGACGTGATGGACGCCTGGAACCGCTGCCTGGAGGAGGGCGCCGACTTCTCCGACATGAACCGCGCGATGCGCGAGCGCGACGTGCCGCGCATCCGGGAGATCTGGGCGAGGCTCGTCGAGAAGCTCGACAACCAGACCTTCTACGGCTTCCTCTGCGACTCCGACGCCTTCAAGTCCTTCCGGCACCGGGAGATCTTCGGCCAGGTCGGCTTCGGCACCGGCGGCTGGGACACCGACTTCCCCAACTCCATCCTGGAGATCCTGCGCGTCGTCTACACCGAGGCGGACGACCACCACCGGGGCATCGTCGGCGGCAGCCAGCAGCTCCCGCTGCGGCTGTGGGACCGCGAGCCGCAGAAGATCGTCCACTGGCCGCTCGGCACCTCGCTGTCCTCGCTGCACGGCGGCGAGCCGCGCCCGGCCGTGACCCGGATGAACCGCACCGCCGGCAACCGGATCACCGTCACCGACGCCACCGGCGACATCCGCACCTACCCGGCCGCGATCTTCACCGGGCAGTCCTGGCTGCTGCTCTCGAAGGTCGACTGCGACGACACGCTCTTCCCGATCGACCACTGGACGGCGATGGAGCGCACCCACTACATGGAGTCGTCCAAGCTGTTCGTCCCGGTCGACCGGCCGTTCTGGCTGGACAAGGACGAGTCGACCGGCCGGGACGCCATGTCGATGACGCTCACCGACCGGATGACCCGGGGGACGTACCTCCTGGACGACGGCCCCGACCGGCCCGCCGTCATCTGCCTCTCGTACACCTGGTGCGACGACAGCCTGAAGTGGCTGCCGCTCTCCCCGGCCGAGCGCATGGACGTCATGCTCAAGTCGCTCGGCGAGATCTACCCGCACGTGGACATCAGGAAGCACATCATCGGCAACCCGGTGACGGTCTCCTGGGAGAACGAGCCCTACTTCATGGGGGCGTTCAAGGCCAACCTGCCCGGCCACTACCGCTACCAGCGGCGGCTGTTCACCCACTTCATGCAGGACCGGCTGCCCGCCGACCGGCGCGGGCTGTTCCTCGCGGGCGACGACATCTCCTGGACGGCCGGATGGGCCGAGGGCGCCGTGCAGACCGCGCTCAACGCCGTGTGGGGCGTGATGCACCAGTTCGGCGGCGAGACGGACCCGACGAACCCCGGCCCCGGCGACGTCTTCGACGACATCGCCCCGGTCGAACTCCCGGAGAACTGAGTCTCCGGGAGAACAGAACGCCCGGCGGCCTCCGAGAGCCCACCGGGCGCCCCTGGGACCGGCGGGCGCACGGGAGGGCCCCACCCCTCCGTGCGCCCGTCCTTCACCCGGTCCCTCCGGTGCTACGCGGGCCGGCAGACGCTGCGCTGCCGCCCGAGGCCCGAGATCTCGACCTCCATCACGTCGCCCGGACCCAGGTAGGGGAAGCGGCCGGACAGCGCCACGCCCTGCGGGGTACCGGTGTTGATGACGTCACCGGGCTCCAGCACCAGGTACTGCGACAGGTGGTGCACCAGATGCGCCACGCTGAAGATCATGTCCGCGGTGCTGGAGTCCTGCCGCGGCTCGCCGTTGACGTGGCTGCGCAGCCGCAGGTCCTGCGGGTCGCCGACCTCGTCGGCCGTCACCAGCACCGGGCCCAGCGGGTTGAACGTGGCACAGCTCTTGCCCTTGGACCACTGACCGCCCGACTCCTCCAGCTGGAAGGCGCGTTCGGAGACGTCGTTGCTGACGGCGTAGCCCGCGATGTGCGCGGCGGCGTCGGCGGGGGAGTCCAGGTAGGAGGCGCGGCGGCCGATGACGACGGCCAGCTCCACCTCCCAGTCCGTCTTCTTCGAGCCGCGCGGGATGAGCACGTCGTCGTACGGGCCGACGACCGTGTTCGGCGACTTGTAGAAGAGGATCGGCTGCTCGGGCGGTTCGGCACCCGACTCCGCGGCGTGGGCCGCGTAGTTCTGGCCGATGCACAGCAGCGCGGAGGGCCGGGCCACCGGGGCGCCGACCCGCAGGCCCGTGATGTCGATCTCGGGGAGCACGGGCTCGGCGGGGATCAGGCCCGGGTCGTCCGCGAGCGCGGCGAGGAACGCGCCGTCGATGTCGTCGGTGACGCCGGACAGGTCGTGGTGACGGCCTTCGGGACGGACGAGGACCGGGCGCTCGTGGCCCGGCTCGCCGATGCGCATCAGTCGCATGGGAGGAACTTTCTCAAGGGGGTGGAGTGTCAGGGAGGTTCAGTGCAGACGGGCGAGGGCGTCGACCGTGACGGCGTGCAGCGGCGGTCGCCCGGAGAACAGGCGCAGCACCTCGTCGACGGCGCTCGCGCCGAGCTGCTGCCGGCATTCGGTGGTGCCCGCCGCCTGGTGCGGGGTGAGCAGCACGTTCGGCAGGGAGCGGAACGGGTGGTCCGTTGGCAGTGGTTCGGTGTCGAAGACGTCGATCGCCGCGTCCAGCCGGCCCGTGGCCAGCTCGGCGAGCAGTGCGTCCTCGTCGACCAGCCACGACCTCGCGGTGTTCACCAGACCGGCCCCGTCCGGCATCAGCGTCAGCTGCGCGGCACCGATCATCCGGTGGGTCTCCTCGGTGACCGGGGCGTGCACGGCGACGATCCGGCTGCGTGACAGCAGCATGTCGAGCGGTACGCGCTCCACGCCGAGCTCCCGCGCGTCCGCCTCGGAGAGGTACGGGTCGCTCACGCCCACCCGTGCCCCCAGTGCCCTCGCCAGGGCGATGTACGCGCGCCCGGTGCGGGAGGCGCCGATGACCCCGATGGGGCTGCCGTGGATCTCGTGGCGTGGCGGGGCCTGGCCGGCTTCGTTCCAGTCGGCTCCGTTGTGCAGGGCGTGGTCGAAGCGGTGGATGCGGTGGAGCAGGGTGAGGGTGAAGGCGAGGGCGACTTCGGCGACCGGGCGGGCCATCGCGTCGCCGGCCTGGGTGACGAGGATGCCGCGCCGGAAGACTTCCTCGGTGACGTACGGGGCGACCGCCGAGCCGGTGTGGGCGACCAGTTCCAGCCGGTCGGCGGCGTCGAGGAGTTCCTCGCTGAGGCGGGGTGTTCCCCAGGAGGTGATCAGGGCTCGGGCGCCGGGCAGCGCCGCCGTCACCGCCGCCCGGTCGGTGTGGTGGTCGAGGACGGTCAGCTCCGCGGCCCGTTCCAGCTCCTGCCACACCTGGGGGGTGAAGAACTGCTCGCGCAGGTGCGGGGGGACGGCGACGACGGCCCGCGGCAGGCGGGCCGTCCCCGGGTCAGGAGAGCCAGGCATCGAGGTGCTCCGTGACGAAGGCGTCGTCGGTGAGCCAGGGGTAGGCCGTGGCGACCCGGGTGATCTCCTCGGCCTGTCCGGGAGACAGGACCTCCTTCGGATCGAGGCAGCGGGTGTTCGCCAGCAGGCCCTGGCGGCGCAGTACTTCGTGGACGCCGGCGATGCAGCCGCGGAATGCGCCGCGTACGTCGAAGACGGCGCTGTTGGCGTCGGTGAGTTCGGGGCGGCGGGCCAGGCAGCGCACCATGGCGTCGTGGTTTCCGGTGCGTGCGTGGCGGATGTCGTCGAGGAGGGTGACGGCGGAGCTGGTCCATACGGCCCACTGGCCGAGGAGGCCGCCGGCGAACCAGCGGGGTCCGTCGGGTGTGGTGCCGTAGGGGGTGAGGAGGTCGCCGATGATGTCGTCGTCGTTGCCGGTGTACAGGGCCACCTGGTCGGCGCGGTCGGCGGCGGTCACGGCGCGGATGACGTCGGCGGTGCGGTAGCGGTCGAAGGGGGCGATCTTGACGGCGGCGGTGTTGGGGAGGTCGGTGAACGAGGACCAGAAGTGCGGCGAGAGGTAGCGGCCGCCGACGGCTTCCTGGAGGTAGAAGCCGATCACCGGCAGCACTTCGCCGACGGCGCGGGCCCGGTCCAGCAGGCCCTTCTCGTCCGCGCCGGGCACGGCGGGGCTCAGCAGCACGGCGTCGTAGCCGAGTTCGGCTGCGGTCTCGGCCTCGGCGACGGCCTGGGCGGTGTAGCCGCAGGCCCCGGCGATCTTGATGAAGGGGCGGCCGGCCTCGGTGTCGATGGTCTCGGCCGCCAGTTCCAGGACCGGCCGGAAGAGGCCGACTTCCGGTTCGCGGATCTCGAACTGGGTGGTGTGCACGGCGACGGCGACGCCGCCCGCGCCCGAGGCGAGGTAGTAGCGGGTCAGTGCGCGCTGGCGGCGCTCGTCGAAGGAGCCGTCGTCGTGCAGGGCGAGCGGGTGCGCGGGGATCACCGCACCGCGGGCGAGCACGTCCAGGGCACCGGAAGAGACGGAAGGGGCGCCGGAGGGGGTTCCGGACAGGAGGGAGGGAGTGGACACGGGGATCAGAACCTTCCGTCGCGGACCTGGAACTTGGTGGGCTTGCCGGACAGCGGCAGCCCGCGGCGCAGCCAGTCGGCCTGCCATTCGACGAGGGTGCGCAGGGAGACGTCCGGGTAGCCGAACAGGGCGTGGCAGCGGCTGGCGTCGGAGAGCAGCGCGGTGGGCGCTTCCTCGCCGGCGACGACCGGCTCCTTGCCGAATTCCTCGCCGAACCAGTGGGCGAGGCGGCGCACCGGGGCGGTTTCGGGGCCGGTGAGGTTGAGGGTGAAGGCCTCGCCGTCGGTGGCGTGCAGCAGGGTGCGCAGGGCGACTTCGTTGGCGTATCCCTGCCAGACCACGTTGGCGTGACCGGTCGTCACGTCGACGCTCTGGCCGGTGTGGACGCGGTGGGCGATGTCGGCGAGGACGCCGTAGCGCAGGTCGACGGCGTAGTTGAGGCGGATGTTGGCGACCCTGGTGCCGCGGGTGAGGGCCGCGTGGTCGAAGATGCGTTCGCGGCCCAGGCAGGACATGGCGTACTCGCCGACCGGGCCGACGGGGTCGCTCTCGGTGCAGCCGCCGGAGGAGACCGGCACCAGCGGGTACACGTTGCCGGTGGAGAACGCGGCGATCCGCGCCGTGGGCCAGCGGCGCGCCACCCGGTCGGGCAGGGCGGCGTTCACCGCCCAGGCGTGTGAAGGGGCCCCGGCGGAGCCGAATTTGGCGCCGACCATGAAGACGACGTTCCCGGCGTCCGGCAGCTCGGCCAGGTCGGCGGCCGGGTCCATGAGGTCGAAGGCGACGGTGGAGATGCCGGCGGCCTCCAGTTCGTCGGCGGCGGACTTGTCGGACCAGCGGGAGACCGCGTACACGGTCACATCGGGGCGGCCGGCGGCGTCCAGCGCCCGGCGGGCCAGCCGGCACAGGCTGGGGCCCATCTTGCCGCCGGCGCCGAGGATGAGCAGGTCGCCCTCCAGGCGGCCGAGGTCGGCGGTCAGGGCGGGGGTGGGGGTGGCGAGCCGCTCTTCGAGCGCGGCCTCATCGGTGAACATGTGTGTTTATCCCTTGATTCCGGACGCGGTGACGCCCTCGGTGAAGTAGCGCTGGCCCACCAGGTAGGCGGCGAAGATGGGCACGAACGCGATGACGGAGCCGGAGAGCACCACGTTGAGGGGCACGTTCTGCTGCTGGAGCGAGGCGATGCCGACGGTGAGGGTGCGCATGTCGGTGGACTGGCCGATGACCAGCGGCCACAGGAAGTCGTTCCAGTGCCACAGGAAGACGAAGACGCCCAGGGTGGCCAGGATCGGCTTCAGCAGGGGCAGCACGATGCGGTGGAAGACCTGCCATTCGCTGCAGCCGTCGAGGCGGGCCGCCTCGAACAGTTCGTCGGGCAGGCCCTGGATGAACTGCCGCATCAGGAAGACCGCCTGGGCGTTGGCCAGGGTCGGCACGATCAGGCCCCAGTAGGTGTCCACGCCGCCCAGCTTCGCGATCATCGCGAACGTCGGGATCATCGTGACGTGGTACGGGACCATCACCATCGACAGGAACGACCAGAACATCGCCTCCCGGCCCGGGAAGCGCTTCTTGGCGAAGGCGTACCCGGCCAGCGAGGCCAGCAGCAGCACCCCGACCACCGAGACGACCGAGTAGACCAGCGTGTTGACCAGCCAGCGCGGCACGTCCTGGGCGTTCATGACGGTGTCGTAGGCCTCGCCGGCCAGCGGCCACGGCAGCAGACTGCCGGGGAACTCGACCGCCGCGGACGGCTTCAGCGACAGCACGACCATCGCGTAGAACGGGAAAACCGTCACGAGCGCCGCCACACCCAGCAGCACGGCGCGCCCGATCCGGCCGGCCCGGGTGGGACGCATCCCGTACGGGACGGTGTCCCGCTCGGAGAGCTTGCGCAGCCTGCGTTCGGCCCGCCGCTCGGCCCGGTCAAAAGCGGGGGTCTTCGCCGCGGGCGGGGTTGTGGTGCCGGGCGGGGGCGGGGTCTCGGCCCGGCCGGAAACGGGGGTGGGGGTGGGGGTCATGGTCACTGGTCCTTCCCGATCACGAGCCGCTGGATCACCGCGACCACCACGGTCAGCGCGAAGAGCGCGACGCCGATGGCGGAGGCGTAACCCAGGTCGAAGTACTTGAAGCCCGCGTCGTAGAGCTGGAAGACGAGCGTGTAGCTGGCGTTGGCGGGGCCGCCGCCGGTCATCGTGTAGACGGCGTCGAAGACCTGGAAGGAGGCCGTCGTCTCGATCACGGCGAGGAAGAACAGGGCGGGCTTGAGCTGCGGCAGCACGATGTGCCGGAACCGCTGCCAGGCACCGGCGCCGTCGGTCAGCGCCGCCTCCTCCAGCTCCCGCGGGATGTCCTGCATCCGGGCCAGCAGGATCAGCATCCCGTACCCGAAGCGCGACCAGACCCCGACCAGCGCGAGCGCGGGCAGCACCAGCACGTCGTCGGACAGCCAGGAACCCTCCGGCAGCCCGAACCAGCCCATCACGGTCGACCACGGCCCACCGGTGGAGAAGATCCAGACGAACACGGTGGCGGCCAGCACCAGCGAGGTGACCACCGGCAGGAAGAACACCGACCGGAAGAACCTGGCCCCCCGGAACGCGCGGCGGGTGATCAGCGCCAGCGACACCGAGGCGATCAGCGTGCCCGGCACCGCGAGCACGGTGTAGAGCACCGTGACCCTCAGCGCCTGCCAGAACAGCGGGTCGTCCCACAGACGGGTGAAGTTGTCCAGCCCGACGAAACTCCCCCCGCCCGTGAGCGTGTAGTCGGTGAAGCTCATCAGCACCCCGGCGATACCCGGACCGAACCGGAACGCCAGGAACAGCAGAAAACACGGCAGGACGAAGAGCAGGCCGATCCGGGCCTCGCGGCGCGCCTGCGGCCCGCTGCGACGGCCCCGGCGGGTGGGTTCCGCGACCACTGCCACGGCGATCTCCTTGCGGTACGGGGGAATTGCGGGGGATCGGGGACCAGGGTCTTTCGTTTGAACCGGCGTGATCCAAACGAGAGGCCCTGGGGCCCCCGGGGAGGGAACGGTGCCCGGGTCGGGGTGCGGCCGGACCCGGGCACCGCGCCCGGTCAGCGGCCGAGCATTGCCTGCGCGGCCTTCTGCGCGGCGTCCAGCGCCTCCTGCGGGCTCTTCTTGCCCAGCAGTGCCGCCTGGATCTCCGGCGCGAGCACGCCCTGGACCTCACGGGCCTTGTCCTGGAGCGGGCCCACGGTCATGCTCGGCAGCGTGGCGCCGACCGCGGTCTGCAGCGCGTCGCCGGGGTAGAGGTCGCCGCCGGACTTGCGGGCCGGGAAGTAGCCCGCGCCCTTCTGGAGGCCGGCCGCGTTCTTCGACTCGGCGACGAAGTTCAGCCAGTCGCCGGTGTTCTTCTTGTCGGCGCCCTTGAGCATGGACAGCGCGCCGACGGTGCCGTAGCCGACCGACTTGACGTCCTTCAGCGGCGGCTGGACGACGATGTTCTCCTTGCCCCAGAACGGCTCGACGTCCGCCGGGGTGTTCTGCCAGGTGCAGGCCACCTTCCCCTTGGCGGTCGGGGTCTGCTCCAGCTTCGGCGTGGTGGTGACCAGGTCCTTGTCGGTGTAGCCGCCGTCGACGAGCTTCTTCAGGTACGTCAGCGCCTTCACACCGGCCGCGTCGTTGAAGGTGACCTGCTTGCCGTCCTCGGAGAAGACGTCCCCGCCGGCCTGCCACAGCAGCGGGTAGAAGGTCATGTTCAGCGTCTGCTGGGTGTCACCGCTGTAACTGGTGGCGTAGTAGCCCTTCTTCTTCAGCTTCGGCGCCAGCGCCTCCAGCTCCGCCCAGCTCGTCGGGTAGCCCTTCTCCCCGATCGCCTCGAACACCCGCTTGTCACAGATCAGCGGGTTGGCGCTGGTCAGGACGGGAGTGCCGAGCGCCTTGCCGTCGTACATCACGGACTTCAGGGCGAAGTCGGTGTAGTCCGACTTGGCCTCGGACGGCATGTAATCGTCGGCCGGAACGATGCTCCTGGCGTACTTCGGCAGCTGGTCGGGGATCAGGTAGACCGCGTCCGGGCCCTTGCCGGAGGCGATCGCGGTGGCCAGCGCGGTGTCGCGGTTGGCCCACGGGAAGGTCTCCACCTTCACCTTGACGCCCGCGTGCTCCTTCTCGAACGCCTTCACCAGGCCGTCCCAGTACGCCTTGTTCTTGGCCTCGTCGAAGATGACCGGGTAGGTCCACATGGTGACGGTGTTGTCGTCGCTGCCGCTGCCGGAACAGCCGGCCAGCACACCGACGGCGAGCGCGGTGGCCAGCGCGGGGGCGGCGACGGCGCGGACTCTGGAACGGCGGGTGAGGAGACGGGACATGAGCTGGTCCTCCGAGGACGTGAGGGTGGGGCGGGGAAGAGGGGGAGTCACCGGGCCGGAACCGTCTGGACGGTGCCGGTGTGCCGGGCACGTTCGGCGGCGAACGCCGCCAGATGGCTGCCGAGCGAGGTGGCGGGACCGGAGCGGACCGCCCCGGCGTCACCGGTGGCGACGGCGGTGACGAACGCGTCGACGAGCCCGGCGTCCCCGCCGCCGTGCCCGTCGGCCGCGTTCGAACCGGACGCGCCGAGTTCGTGGACGGTGGACTCACCGGTCCGGAAGTCCTGCACCGTGACCCGTTCGCCGTCGCCGATCAGCCAGCCGTGCGAGCCGAAGATCCGGGTCTGCCGGTGGGTCTGCTCGGTGAACGCCACCATCTGGAAGGTCGCGGTCACCCCGCCCGTCAGCTGCATGGCGAGGACCTGGTGGTCGACCACGTCGTTGTCGCTCCGGTACGCGCAGACGCCGTACGGGCCCTCGCGCAGCGCCTGCACGAGACCGGCCTCGTCGGTCGCCTCGGTGACGTGGGTGACCGGCCAGACCGCGCCCTTCTCGCGCAGTGTCGGCATGTACAGCTTCAGCGCGCTGTACGGGCAGCCGTCCTCGACCGCGCAGTCGAGGCAGCGCCCGGCGGACCCGGCCGGTGCGTTCTCCGGCCGGAAGTGCTTCAGTCCGCCGAAGCTGGAGACCTGCTCGATCCGGCCGCCCATGACGTACGTGATCCAGTCCAGGTCGTGGCAGGACTTGGCGAGCAGCATCGGGGAGGAGTCCTTCTCGCTGCGCCACGGCCCGCGCACGTAGCTGTGCGCGTAGTGCCACCAGCCGACCGGCTCCAGATGGTCGAGGGAGACCAGCTGGCCGAGCACGCCGGAGTCCACGACCTCCTTCACCAGGTCGGTGTACGGGGTGTACCGCATGACGTGGCACACCGCGAACAGGACTCCGGAGCGCTCCACGCCCTCGACGATCCGCCGGGTCTCCTCCTCGGTCGGGGCGAGGGGCTTCTCGGCGAGGATCGCGTAGCCGGCCTCGGCCAGGGCCAGCACCGGCTCCACGTGGAAGCGGTCCTGGGTGGCGACGACGACGGCGTCGGCGATGCGGTTCTCGACCAGCGGGCGCCAGTCGTCGAACTCGACGGGAGCGCCGGCGGCGGCCCGCGCCGCGGGGCGCGGGTCGGCGACGGCGACGAGCTCGGCGCGCTCGGGGTGCGCCTTGATCCACTCGGCGTACGTCAGACCGCGGTTGCCGGCGCCGACGAGTGCGACCCGTACGGGCCGGCCGGTGATCGGGGTATGCGTGGACACGGGAATCCCTGGTGCTCGATGGGGTGGTCAGATGCGCAGCGTGGCCGCGCTGTGGGAGACGCGCTCGCCCTCGTCCGGCAGCGCGGTGCGCTCGGTGCCGTCCTCGACGCAGCCGGTGTGCAGCAGGTGGCTGCTGCCGGTGAACGCCGCGGGCCGCAGTTCGAGCCGGCCGCCGGTGAAGGTGGAGCCGGTGGCCCGGTAGCGGTTGGGGCCCTCGGTGACCAGTACGTGGGCGGTGCCCTTGGGTGCGGTCGAGTCGAGGCCGGAGAGCTGCCAGTCGACGGTCCGTCCGGCACCGGTGCGCGACAGCAGGGCGCCGTCCTTGTTGGTGCCGTTCAGCCGCGTTCCGTCGACGCGCAGCCGCTGGTCCTTGTCGGAGGCCAGCTTGAGCCCGGTGTCGCGGAGTTCGCCGCCCAGCACGGTGATGTCGGTGTGCTTGAGCGAGACGGGGGCGGTGTCCTTCGAGCCGGTGAGCGTGCACTGGTCCAGGACGAGCGGCCCGGTGCCGTTGAACACCGCTCCGTCGACGCCCTTCAGGACGTTGCGCCGGAGGGCGAGCGGGGCGGTCACGTTGGCCTGGGTGATCTCCGCGCCGGCCGCGAACGCGAACGAGGAGTCGGCGATCACATTGGGGCGGGCGGACAGGTCCGAGGCCCGGGAGACGATCAGCGGTCCCGTGGCCGTGCAGCCGCGCATCTGCACGCCGTCGGCGTTGACCCAGAGCATGCCGGAGCCGGACAGGGACTTCTTGCCGATGACGAGGACGTCCTCCAGGGTCAGATCGGTGATCTTGACCCGGGCCACGAACCAGGAGCAGGCGTGCCGGCGGACGGTGATCCGCTTGGCCCGGCCGCCCCAGGCGGCGCCGGAGTTGGCGAAGGTCATCAGCCCGGAGTTGCCGGTGTAGACGAGGTCGTGCTCGAACTGGCCGTGCGTCACGAACGGGCCCTCGTCGTCGCCGTCGCCGTGGCAGTTGGTGACGTAGCAGTAGGCCGAGGCCGTGAAGTCGTTGAGGTGGCGGGCGTTGGAGGTGTGACAGTCCTCCACGTGCCCGTACAGGCAGTAGATCTGCTGGGTGAGGTAGCCCGCGCCGCCGTACGTGACCGACTTCGGGTTGGTCAGTGAGCACTGCTCGGTGCGGTAGTACGTGCACCAGCGGCGCATCACGACCGGCCAGAAGGTGCCGACGGCCTCGATCCCGGAGACGTCGCAGCGCACCGCGTACTCGTACGCGACCGGGTGCGAGCCGGACATCTCGTCCTCGCCCCAGCCCTCGAAGACCATGTTGCGGACGTGGGCGCGGTCGACGGGCTCGACGCGGGTCCAGGTGAGGGTGCGTCCGGCGGCCAGGTCCCAGCCGATCTTGTAGTTCACCCGGATGTGCGTTGCGTCGACGACATCGGTGACCTGGACGAGCCGCTGGATCTCCTTCTCGTACTTGCCCGCCAGGGCGTTGACCTCCACGGCCCACCACTGGCCCACGGAGAACTTCGACGAGTCACCGACCTCGAACAGGTCCGACAGGTCCGGCATCGCCGCACCCAGGGTGTGCTTGACGGTGGTGTCGGTGAGGGTGCCGCGGAAGGAGAGGACGGCGCCGAAGGGGTTGTCGTGGGTGTTCTTCTCGATGCCTTCGGTGCGTATGCGGTTGCCGCCGAAGTCGAGTTCGATGTGGGAGCGGTCGAAGAGGTGGCGTTTGGTGAACAGGAGGTCGGTGTGGGCTTCGATGCGGTGGACGCTCTTGTCGGCGATCATGGCGTCGAGTGCGGCGTCGGCGGGGGTCTTGGCGTCGAAGTGGCCGAAGGTGCGGAAGTCGAGGGTGCCGGTGTGGAGCTGGTGCCAGCGTCCGGTCTTCGCGTTCCTGGGTGCGATGACGGTGCCGTTGTTGTGGGCGGCGGTGGACGTGGGGTCCCAGCGCAGGGCCATGCCGCCGCCGTCGCCGGGGCGGGTGTGGCCGGCCAGGAGGATCTGGGTGCCGGCGGCGAGCGGTCCGGTTTTCAGCTCGCGCAGTTCGGCGACGGTGTCCAGGCGCAGCACGTCGCCTGCCCGGGCGGGCGCGGCCTGCGCGGTGCCGGAGGCCGCGGCCGTACCGGCGATGACCAGACCGGCCAGACCCGAAGCCCGCAACACGGCACGACGGGACGAAACGGAGGAGGAGGGGGGCGGAACGCTCATGCGGACTTCGCCTTCCGAGAAGTGCGACGAGTGAGGGAGCGTTCCTGCGGGGACTGCCCTGAGGCGGATGGCTGAAAAGGGTCCGGTCATGGAGTGTTCGCGGCGCGGTGGGCAGGCGTCGGAAGCGGACCGGATGGGGTAAATCGCCGGTGACGTGGGAGTGTCACCGGGGTTGGCAGGGAACCTACGACTGGTTGCGTCGTTTGGTCAAGAGCTGAATTCGTCGGAATGCGGTGTGGCGCTGTCGGATATGGCCTGTCCCGGCTCCTCGACCCAGCCGAGCGAGAGGCTGATCCGGCGGGCCGCGTCCCGCACCTGGCCGCCCAGTTCCTGGTAGCGCCAGGCCGGCAGGCCGAGCTTGAGGCCGGTGATCGAGACGGCCCCGGCGCACACCGCACGGTCGTCGAAGACCGGGGCGCCGATGCAGATGATCCCCTCGGCGTCCTCCTCGTCGTCCAGGGCGTAGCCGACCCGGGCGATGTCGCGCAGGTGCGAGAGGAAGGTCGCCGGGTCGGTGATCGTGCGGGAGGTGCGCCGGGGCAGCCCGAACCGCTCGACGACCGAGGCCGCCTCGCTCTGCGGCACGGCCGACAGCAGCGCCTTGCCCAGGCCGGTGCAGTGCGGCAGCTCGCGCTGGCCCATCCGCAGGTCCAGCCGGACCCGCTGGTCGAGTTCGACCTGGTCGACCACGACCGCGTGGCCGTCCTCGGGCACGGCGAGCCGGGAGGCCATGCCGGTGGTGCGGGTCAGCTCGGTCAGGACGGGGTGGGCCACCCCGCGCAGCGAGACCTGGGCGCGGGCCCGGTCGCCGAGCCTGGCCAGGTTCATGCCGAGCCGGTAGCGGCGGTTCATGCCCTCGCCGTCGTCCGAGACGAGGCCGTAGGCGCGCAGGGTCTGGAGCATGCCGAAGGCGGCGCTCTTGGAGATGGAGCAGGCCTGGCCGACCTCCGTGACGCTCAGACCGTTCCCCTGGGAGGGGGCGGCGAGCGCCTCGAGGATGTCCGCTGCCCTGGCCACGCTCTTGACCCAGTACTTCGGTTCTTCTGGGGCAGCACTGTTCGTCATAGCAGAACAGCCTAGTGCCTCCCGAGGGGGTGTGCGGCGGTTTCCCTGTGAAGAAAGCGCGGAAAAGGCCCTTCCGATGCCCCCGGAGGGGTTGACCACCCCAGGCGCCGCACGTAATATCCAGGCACTGTTCTGCTCTACAGAACAGCGTTCGAAGCAATAAAACGCATCACCCCGAACATCACGGATCACCCTCTTCCTGCGGCGACTGCCGGGCGGATGGCGCCAGGGACTCACGGGCCGGGCAGGGCCTGCGAAAACCGACGACTCTCGACGCAAGGAGCAAGCGATATGAGTTCAGGCCCGGTGGAGAACGGATCCGGAGCCCGACTCGCCGAACGCGCCCGCCTGGTCGTGCCCGGCGGAGTGAACAGCGGGCAGCGCAGCGTTCCCGGACTGACCGACCTGGTCGTCACCGGGACCGACGGGGCGCGGTTCCGCACCGCCGACGGACGCGAGTACACCGACTTCCATTCGGCCTTCGGCCCGCCGCTGCTCGGACACAACGACCCCGACGTGGCCCGCGCCACCGCCGAGGCCGGCGCCACCCTCGGTCACATGGGCGTCGGCGTCACCGAGGGCGAGATCCTCCTCGCCGAACAGCTCGCCGAGCTGATCCCGTCGATCGAGAAGGTGCTGCTCACCAGCACCGGCAGCGAGGCCACGTTCCACGCGCTGCGCGTCTCGCGCGCCGCCACCGGCCGCCGCCTGGTCGTCAAGTTCCAGGGCTGCTACCACGGCTGGCACGACGCGGTCAGCCTCAATGTCATCTCCGCGCCCGAGAAGGTCGGCGGCCACGACCCGATCTCGACCGGCATCCTGCCCGAGGTCCTCGAAGCCACCCTCGTCCTGCCGTTCAACGACAGCGAGGCCGTCCGCCGCGCCTTCGCCGAGCACGGCTCCGACATCGCCGCCGTCATCGTCGAACCCGTCCCGCACAACGTCGGAGCGCTCCTGCCGTACCAGGAGTTCCTCACCACGCTGCGCGAGGAGACCACGAAGGCCGGCAGCGTCCTGATCTTCGACGAGGTCATCACCGGCTTCCGGCACGACATCGGCGGCTGGCAGAAGATCTCCGGCGTCACCCCCGACCTCACCACCCTCGGCAAGGCCATCGCCAACGGCGCCCCCGTCGGCGCGATCGGCGGCCGTGCCGACCTGATGGACCTCTTCTCCACCCGCCCCGGCGCCCCCGCCTTCTTCGCCGGCACGTACAACGGCCACCCGTCCGTCGTCGCCGCGGCCCTCGCCACCCTGCGCAAGCTGCGCGAGGAACCCGTCCACGAGCACGTCTTCCGGCTCGGCGAGCGGGCCCGCACCGAGCTGACCGCCCTGTACGAGCGCCTCGGCGTCCCCGCCGTCGTCACCGGCTACGGCTCCGTCTTCGTCAGCTACTTCATGCCGGGCGAGGCCCCCCGCACCTACGCGGACCTGCTGAACAACGACGCCTCGCTGTTCGTCGGCTACCGCCGCAAGCTCCTGGAGCACGGCCTGTTCGAGCTGCCGCTCAACCTCAAGCGCAGCCACATCAGCTACGCCCACACCGACGCCGACGTGGACCGCCTCGTCGAGGGCACCGAGGCCGCGGTCAAGGCCGTGCTCGCCGACGGCGGCGCCCGCGACCTGGAGAACACCTCCACCATGGGCGGAGCGACCCGCTGATGCTCACAGTCAACCGCACCCGCCCCGCAGGCCCCGCGGGCCGGATCTCCCGGGTCGAGACCCTGATGCTCGGCACCTCCTGGCGCGACTTCGGCTACGTCCGGGTCCACACCGACGAGGGCCTGTCCGGCATCGGCGAGATCACCCACCCCTACCGCGTCGGCGAGGTCTGCGACCTGACCGAGGCGATCGCGCGACGCCACCTCATCGGCGCCGACCCCTTCGACGTCGAGGAGCTCTGGCTCCGCGTCTACCAGGGCGACTTCCTGCGCGGCGGCGACATGGGCGGCATCGCCCTGTCCGGCCTCGACCAGGCGATGTACGACCTGATGGGCAAGGCGCTCGGCGTCCCCGCCTACCGGCTGACCGGCGGCGCCTGCCGGGACGACGTACGTGTGTACGCCAACGGCTGGTACACCGGCGAACGCGAGCCCGAGACCTTCGCGGCCAAGGCCCGCGAGACCGTCGCCAAGGGCTTCACCGCTCTCAAGTTCGACCCTTTCGGCCCCGGACTGCACGAGCTGGAGCGCGCCGAACTGCGCCGCTCCGTCGACCTCGTGGCCGCCGTCCGCGAGGCCATCGGGCCGGACGTGGACCTCTTCATCGAGGGGCACGCCCGGTTCGCGATGCCGACCGCGGCCCGGCTGGTGCGCGAGCTGGAGCCGTTCGACATCGGCTGGTTCGAGGAGCCGATGCCCTGGACCCACATCGAGCGCTACGCGGAACTGCGCCAGCGCGCCGCGTTCCCGATCTCCGGCGGCGAGCACTTCCACAACCGCTACGAGTACAAGCAGCTCTTCGCCACCAACGCGGTCGACATCATCCAGCCCGACCTCTCCATGGCCGGCGGCTTCACCGAGGTCAGGAAGCTCGCCGCGATTGCCGACACCCACGGCATGCTCGTGGCCCCGCACAACTCCAACTCGCCGCTCTGCACCACCGTCTCGGTGCACGCGACGCTCGGCATCCCCAACTTCAAGATCCTGGAGACCTTCGACGGCCTCCTGGAGGACTACGTCTTCGACGCCCTCAAGGGCACCCTGCCGGTCGTCGACGGCCGCATCGGCCTGCCGACCGCACCCGGCCTCGGTGTCGAACTCGTCGACGAGGTCTTCGAGGAACACCCGCCCAGCCACCGCTTCTGGAACATGTTCGCGGACGGCTGGGAGAAGCGGAACCGGACATGATCGTCGACGTCCACTCCCACCTCTTCCGGCACAGCCACGACTTCACCGAACCGTTCGAGTCGGACTCCGCCCGCGCCCACGCGGGCGAGGTCGACCTCACGGTGAAGTGGGAGGAGTACGCCGCCACCGCCCCCGAGGGCACCCGCACGATCGTCGTCGGGGGCAAGGCACGGCGCAGCGGCCTCTGGGTCGACGACACCGCCGTCGCCTCGTACGTCGCGGCGCACCCCGACCGGCTCATCGGCTACCTCTCGCTCGACCCCACCCAGCCCGGCTGGCAGGACGAACTCCGGTACGGCCACCAGGAACTGGGCCTGCGCGGCATCAAACTGATGCCGATGTACGCGGGCTTCGACCCGGCCGCGGAGGAGTACGACGAGCTGTACGCGTACGCCGAACGGCACGGCCTCCCGCTCCTGGTGCACACCGGCACGACCTTCGTGTCGAGCGCGCCGCTGGAGTGGGCGATGCCCCGCCACCTGGACGCGGTCGCCATCCGCCACCCCGAACTGCGGATGGTCCTCGCCCACCTCGGCCACCCCTTCGAGGGCGAGTGCATCGCGGTCATCCGCAAGCACCCGCACGTGTACGCGGACATCAGCGCCCTGCACTACCGGCCCTTCCAGCTCTGGCACAGCCTGCGGCTGGTCCAGGACTACGGGGTCTTCGACAAGCTGATGTTCGGCAGCGACTACCCGTTCACGACGGTCGACGACTCGGTGAAGGGGCTGCGGGAGATCGCCCGCGTCCCCGGCATACCCGGGCTGCCGCCGCTCGACGTGGACAAGGTGGAGGAGATCATCCACCGGCCGTCGCTGGAACTGCTGGGCCTGGACGGCTGATCCCCCGTCCCCCGAACCTGTCGGCACGGCGCCGGGTCAATCCCCCTGCTCCCGGGCGCGGCCGACAGCCGGGCCGCCGCGCGACCCCAAGTGTCCCGGCGCGGCGGCCCGGACCTCCCCGGCGACCGGAACTCCTTTTCCCGGGCCCGTCCGGAGACCGGACCGGAACCCTCCCCCCGTACCTCTCCGCCTGGAGGAACCCCGCCATGACCGCAGCCCTCCCGCCGCGCGGAACCGAGCGCTTCGACCTGACCGGCCGCACCGCGGTCGTGACCGGTGCCGCCCGGGGCCTCGGCCGGGCCTTCGCCACCGGCCTCGCGGAGGCCGGCGCCGACCTGGTGCTCGTCGACCTGCCCGGTGCCGAGGGCATCGACGCGACCGCGGCGGCCGTGGAGGCGCTCGGCCGGCGCTGCCGCACCTACGGACAGGACCTCGCGGACATCGACGCGCTGCCGGACTTCGTCGACACCGTGCGCGCCGAGGCCGGACCGCTGCACATCCTGGTCAACAACGCGGGCACGGCCGCGCTGGAACGCTTCAACGAGATCACCCCCGCCAGCTGGTCGCACATCATGCGGGTCAACGTCGACGCCGTCTTCTTCCTCAGCCAGCGCGTCGCCGAGCACATGACGGCGGACTCCGTGCCGGGCCGCATCATCACCATCACCTCGAAGAACGCCCTGGTGGCCGAGGCCGGGCTGGCCCACTACAACGCCTCCAAGGCGGCCGCCCAGCTCCTCACCGAGACCCTGGCGGTCGAACTCGCCCCGCACGGCATCACCGCCAACACCCTCGCCCCCGGCATGGTCGAGACCCCCATCGACGGCGAGTTCCCCTTCGACCGGGAGGCCTTCGAGTCCGCGTACCGCGAGCGCATCCCGCTCGGCAGGTACGCCCGGCCCGACGAATGCGTGGGCGCCCTGCTGCTGCTCGCCTCGGACGCCGGGGCGTACCTCACCGGGGCCCGCATCGTCGTCGACGGGGGAGTGCTGGCCGACCAGATGCCGCGCATGCGCTTCATGCCGCCCTACCGCAACACGATCTGACCGCGGCCGACCGGCGGCCGGCCCCACCGAGCACGCATCGAGCCCGTACCGAGCATGCATCGAGCACGTATCGACACACGCATCGACAACGCGAGGAGCGCCTCCGCCATGTCCGTCCATGCCTCGTCCTCAGATTCCTCCTCCGTTTCGTCCCGTCGTGCCGTGCTGCGGGCTTCGGGTCTGGCCGGTCTGGTCATCGCCGGTACGGCCGCGGCCTCCGGCACCGCGCAGGCCGCGCCCGCCCGGGCAGGCGACGTACTGCGCCTGGACACCGTCGCCGAACTGCGCGAGCTGAACACCAAACCGCTCGCCGCCGGCACCCAGATCCTCCTGGCCGGCCACACCCGCCCCGGCGACGGCGGCGGCATGGCCCTGCGCTGGGACCCCACGTCCACCGCCGCCCACAACAACGGCACCGTCATCGCACCCAGGAACGCGAAGACCGGACGCTGGCACCAGCTCCACACCGGCACCCTCGACTTCCGCACCTTCGGCCACTTCGACGCCAAGACCCCCGCCGACGCCGCACTCGACGCCATGATCGCCGACAAGAGCGTCCACCGCATCGAAGCCCACACCGACCTCCTGTTCACCAAACGCCACCTCTTCGACCGCTCCCACATCGAACTCGACTTCGGCGGCAACCGCATACGCACCGAAGGCATCGAGAAGAACACCCACGACAACCCCTTCGGCGCCGTCCTCTCCTTCCGCGGCACCCTCACCGACACCACCGTCGAGCACGCGCTCCCCGCCAAGGTCATCGAGCTGACCGACACCTTCCCGGTCCCCGACGCCAAGGCGTTCGAGGTCGGCCAGTGGTGGGCCGTCCAGGTCGCCCCGGTCGAGGGCGGCGGGCGCGACGAGCGCGAACTGCAGAAGCTCGTCGAGATCACCGAGATCGTCGACGCCACGCACATCCGGATCGGCTACCTCAACGGCTGGGAACTCGCCGCCGGACGCACCCTCACCTGGACCCGCGTCGAACCGGTCCGCGACGCCCACGTCCGCAACATGGTCTTCGAGGGCGCCGGCCGCGACGAGTACACCGGCTCCCACCCGGTCTCCTATGAGTACGCGGTGGGCTGCGACGTCTCCGGCATCCACGCCACCGGCTCCTTCTGGCCGGTCATCATGCGCCGCTGGTGCACCCGCTTCCGCACCGAGGACTGCTCCCTGAAGAACCCGCCCACCGTCGAGTACGGCGGCGCGGGCTACCTCACCCAGCAGATCTACTGCCTGTACGGGCGGGTCGCGGACTGCACGACCAGCAACGTGCGCCACCTCAACGACCTCACCGCCTCCGCCTACTGCACCGTCGTCAACTGCCACGGCGACGGCGACGACGCGGGCGGCAACCCCTTCACCACCCACGGCCAGTACGAGCACGACCTGCTCTTCGACGGCAACTCCGGGCTGATGGACATCGCCAACTCCGGTGCGCAGTGGGGCATCTCCGCCAAGCGGATCACCGTACGACGGCACGTCTGCTCCTGGTTCACCGCCAACACCAAGATCACCGACCTGACCCTGGAGGACGTCACGGTGATCGCCCGCCCCACCTTCGACCAGGCGGGCACCCTCACCGTCAACGCCGACGGGGCCCAGGTGCGCGGCTGCACCGCGAAGACCTTCGCCGTCGCCCAGCGCTCCGCCCGCTCCGGCCGCCCCACCACCATCAGCGACTGCTCCTTCGAGCCGCCCGCCGGCGCCGTCCTCGTGCAGACCCCGGTCACCGCCCCCGTCCACTTCGTGCGCTGCACGTTCAAGGGCGTCGACGGCGCGATCCTGCGCGGCGCGGGGCCCGTCCACCTCACCGACTGCACCGTCATCGGCGCCGAGAACGCCGCGCCGCTCTCGGTCGGCTCGGCCGACCTGCGGATCGACGGCGGGCACTACGACAACACCGGCATCGAACTCAGCGCCGTGCGCGACCAGCGGATCACCCTCACCGGCGGGGTCCGTCTCACCGGCGGCAACAAGGCCAAGGCACTGCTCGGCCGGGCCGCCGGCTCCGGGAAGGTCACCTGGGACATCAACGGGATCGCCGGCGTCGCCTCCGGAGCGGACACCGCCCACATCCGCATAGCCGACGGCACCAACCACTACGCGGCGAGCGGCAGCCGTTTCACCGGCGGCACGCTCCACCTCGCCCCGGGCGCCCTGGCCTCGGCCCTGCACACCGGGTGCGTGGAGGACGGCACGAAGCGCACCGCGATGCCCGCGAACGGCCCGTCGGTGCGCACGGACGGGAACCTGATCCTGTGACCGCCGTCATCCGGACCGCCACCCCGGCCGACGACCCGGAGCTGGCCGGGCTGTGGCGGCTGTGCTTCGACGCCCCGCAGGTCACCGCCCTGCACGCCCTCGACCCGGACCGCCACCGGCACACCTTCGTCGCGCAGAACACCGCGGGCGACGGGATCGACGCGGTCGTCGTCTACGTGCCGAGGACGATCCGCGACGCGGACGGCGCCCCGCGGCGGGTCGGCGGCATCGGCAGCGTCGCCACCCGCCCCGAGGCCCGCGGGCGGGGGCTGGTGCGGCGGCTGCTGGTGGAGGCGGAGCGCACCATGCGGGCCGAGGGGTGCGCCTGGTCGCTGCTGTTCACCGGCACCCCCGGCGTCTACCGGGGCTCGGGCTGGCAGGAGTTCGACAGCGCGTACACCGAGGGGACGCTCACCGGCGGGACGCTCGCACCGCCGTCCGCCGCGGGGACAACCTTCCGCATTCGGCCGGCCACCGAGCGGGACACCGCGGGGGTGGCCGCGCTGCACCGTGCGTACAACGCGGACCGGCCGCTCAGTTCGCTGCGGAGCGCCGAGGACTGGGCGGTGCGCGTGCCCGCCTGGTACGGCCCGGCCGAGCGGTGGCTCGTGGCCGAGGACCCCGCGTCGGGGGCGCTCGCCGGCTGGATCGTGGCCCAGCACGTGGGGGAGTACGTCGAGGTGCGGGAGTTCGCGGGGACACCCGGGTCCCTGGGGGAACTGCTCGCAGCGGTCGGCGAACGGGGTCGGGCGGCGGGGCTGGAGCGGGCCCGGGTCCGGCTCCCCGACGAACCCGGGGTCCGGGCCGCGCTGCCGGCCCTGCTGAGGGACGCCCGGCGGGTGACGGAGCGGGTGGGCATGGCACGCCCGCTGCACGCCACCGCGGAATCCGTCCGGGCCGCGGTCACGGCGCCCGGCGCGGTGCACTGGTACGGCGACTGCTTCTGAGCGACGGCCGAGGGAAAGAGGCCCGGCGACGGGACGCGGGAACGCGGCGACGGCCGCGGCGGACACATCGTCCCGCCGCGGCCGTCGCCGCGTCATCGCCGGTCCGGCCCGGCCGTCACCGCTTGTCCGTCGGGTCCTCTTCGTCGTACGCCGAGGTTCCCGCGTCCAGCAGGGGCTCCTGGGTCTTGAGGTGCGCCGGGGCGAAGGCCCGCAGCACGTGGTAGCCGGTGATCACCACGATGGTGCCCAGGGCGATCCCGCTCAGCTCGAAGTTGTCGGTGATCTTCAGGCCGACGCCGCCGACGCCGATGATGATGCCCGCGGCGGCCGGGACCAGATTCAGCGGATTGCGCAGGTCCACCTTGGCGTGCAGCCAGATCTGGGCGCCGAGGAGGCCGATCATGCCGTAGAGGATGACGGTGATGCCGCCGAGCACCCCGCCGGGGACCGCGGCGACGACCGCGCCGAACTTGGGGCAGAGGCCGAAGAGCAGGGCGAAGCAGGCGGCGGCCCAGTACGCGGCGGTGGAGTAGACCCGGGTCGCGGCCATGACGCCGATGTTCTCCGAGTAGGTGGTGTTCGGCGGGCCGCCCACCGCGGTCGACAGCATCGACGCGGCGCCGTCGGCGGCGATCGCGGTGCCCAGCTTGTCGTCCAGCGAGGAGCCGGTCATCTCGCCCACGGCCTTCACGTGCCCGGCGTTCTCGGCGATCAGCGCGATGACCACCGGCAGCGCGACCAGGATCGCCGACCACTCGAAGCTCGGCGCGTGGAAGGACGGCAGCCCGATCCAGTCGGCCTTCGCGACGCCCGACAGGTCGAGCCGCCAGTGGTCCACGGCCTCGGCACCGCCCGCCGGGGAGTGGATCTTGCCGAAGACCTGGTCGAGGACCCAGGAGAGCACGTACCCGAAGACCAGGCCCAGGAAGATCGCGATGCGCGAGAAGAATCCGCGCAGGCACACTACGGCCAAACCGGTGAACAGCATCACCAGCAGCGCCGTCCACTGGTCCTGCGGCCAGTACGTCGAGGCGGTCACCGGCGCCAGGTTGAAGCCGATCAGCATGACGACCGCGCCGGTGACCACCGGCGGCATGGCCGCGTGGATGATCCGGGCACCGAACCGCTGCACCGCGAGACCGGCGAGGAGGAGCACCACACCGACGACGAACACCGCGCCGGTGACCACGGCGCTGCTGCCGCCGCTCGCCCGGATCGTCGCCGCGACCCCGACGAAGGAGAGCGAGCAGCCGAGGTAGCTGGGCACCCGGCCGCGGGTGGCCAGCAGGAAGACGGCCGTCGCGACACCCGACATCATGATCGCCAGGTTGGGGTCCAGACCCATCAGCACCGGCGCGACGAACGACGCGCCGAACATCGCGACCACGTGCTGGGCGCCGAGGCCGAACGTACGGGGCCAGGAGAGCCGTTCGTCCGGACGGACCACGGCCCCCGGCGCGGGGGTCTTCCCGTCGCCGTGCAGGGTCCAGCGCACGCCGAGGTCCATGGTCGCTCCCTGGGGGTAGATACGGAGCCCACCGCCCCGATGGGCGTGGCGCTTCCGCCGAAATGATCAGCGCCATGGTAATGCCGGATCGTGGGGTCCTCTCGGCCGGGCCGCAGGTAGGGAGCCTGCCGGCCCCTGCCCGGCCGATACGGCCCCTCGCCCGGGGCGCGGCCCGGCCCCGGCTCAGGGGCTCGCCCTCCGGCTCAGCGGCCCGGTCTCCGGCTCAGAGCTCCGGCCTCCGACTCACGGGCGCGGCTCGGTCGGTGCCGCCTTCGTCGCGCCCGCGTCCGGGGACGGCGTGGGCCGGCGGTCGCCCGCCCGCAGCACCCCGGCCCCCAGCACCAGGCCGAACGCCAGCACCGTCACCAGGCCGAAGGAGACGACCAGCGAGGTCGCCTCGGCCAGCGAGCCGATCGCGGAGGGGGCGATGAGCCCGGAGGTGTACGTGATCGTGGCGACGCCCGCGATCGCCTGGCTCGGGTTCGGGCCGCTGCGCCCCGCCGCCGCGAAGGCGAGCGGGACGACCACGGCGACCCCGAGGCCGAGGAGCCCGAAGCCGCACAGGGCGAGCACCGTGCTCGGCGCGGTGACCACGAGCACGCCGCCCGCCGTCGCGAGGACCCCGCCGACCCGCACGGTGCGCACCGCGCCGAAGCGGTCGACGACCTTGTCGCCGGCGATCCGGGCGACCGCCATGGTCAGCGCGAACGCCGTGGTGGAGGCCGCGGCGAGTCCGGCGGAGGTGTCCATCACGTCCCGGAGGTAGACCGCCGACCAGTCCAGGCTGGCCCCCTCGGCGAACACCGCGCAGAAGCCCACCGCGCCGATGATCAGCGCCGACTTCGGCGGCAGGCTGAAGCGCGGCGGCGGCTCCTCGTCCGGCTCGCCGCGCAGGTCGAGCACGCCCCGGCAGGCCAGCAGGCCGAGCGCGGTGAGCACCAGGGCGGCCAGGGCGTGGTGCAGCCGGGCGTCGGTGCCCAGGTGCGCGGCCAGGGTGCCCGCCGCCGAGCCGATCAGGGCGCCCACGCTCCACATCCCGTGCAGCCCCGACATGATCGACTTGTCGAGGCGGGTCTCCACCTCGACGCCGAGGGCGTTCATCGCCACGTCCGACATGCCGGCCGTCGCCCCGTAGACGAAGAGGGCCGCGCACAGCGTCAGCAGACCGGGCGCCAGCGCGGGCAGGACCAGCGCCAGCGTCCAGAGGGCGAGCAGCCCGCGCAGCGCGGTCCGGGCGCCGAAGCGGTGGCTCACCGCGCCGGCCAGCGGCATCGCGAGCGAGGCGCCGATCGCCGGGAAGGCCAGGGCCAGGCCGAGCTGTCCGGCGCTGACCCCGGCGTGGTCCTGGATCCAGGGAACCCGGGTGGCGAAGCTGCCGGTCACCGCGCCGTGGACGGTGAAGACCGCGGCGATGGCGAACCTGGCCCGCCTCACCTGCTCCGTACCGAAGACCGTCTCGGTGGAATCCGTTGTCATGCCGCCGTGCCCTCCCCTGGGATTCTTCCGCCGTCGGTGGTCCGGCGCGCGTTGTCGACAGTGCGGGTCGTAAACTATCAGGAACCCTGCCTGATAAATAGCCCGCCCGTGCGTCCGGTCCGGCGGAGATCTGGAAGGATCCCGGCATGCCCGCATCACCGAGCACCGCCCGAGCCATCAACGACCGGCTCGCCCTGCGACTGCTCCAGCAGGAGGGCCCGCTGACGGCCACCCAGCTGAAGAACCTGACCGGCCTGTCCCGGCCGACCGTCGCCGACCTCGTCGAACGGCTCAGGGAGGCCGGACTGGTCGAGGTGGTCGGAGAGTCCGGCGCCGAGCGGCGCGGCCCCAACGCCCGGTTGTACGGGATCGTCGCCGACCGCGCCCACCTCGCCGCCCTCGACGTGCGCACCGGCGGCGTCGCCATGGTCGTCGCCGACCTGCTGGGCAACACGCTCGCCGAGGCCACCCTGCCGGTGGAGGGCGGCATGGACACCGACACCGCCGCGGAACAGGCCGCCGCCCTGCTGGAGCGCATCGCGCGCGAGGCCGGCCCCGCCCCCCTGCACAGCGTCGGCATCGGTGCACCCGGACTGATCGACCCGGTCACCGGCGACCTGCGCGACACCACCGGCCTGCCGGCCTGGCACCGGCGACTGGTGCGGGTGCTCCAGGAGCGGCTGCCCGCGACCGTGCTGGTCGAGAACGAGACCAATCTCGCCGCCGTGGCCGAGCACCGCAGCGGCGCGGCCCGCGACCGTGACACCTTCGTGCTCTTCTGGCTCGGCCACGGCATCGGCGCCGCCGTCATGCTGGACGGCGCGCTCCGCCGCGGGGCCTCCGGCGGCGCGGGCGAGATCGGCTTCCTGCCGCTGCCCGGCGTGGTGGGCGTCCCCTCGGCGCTCAACTGCGACGGCGGCTTCCACTCGCTGGTCGGCTCCGCCCCGGTCTGCGAACTGGCCGCCGCCCACGGCATCGTCGTGCCCCCGGGCCCGGCCGGGGGCGAGAAGGAACCGGGCGCGGCCTCGGCCGTGCGGGCCGCCCTGGCGGGGGAGGGCAGGCACGAGGCGTTCCTGGACGTCCTGGCCGAACGCCTCGCGCTGGGTGCCGCCGCCGTCGCCGCGGTCCTCGACCCCGGCTGTGTGCTGCTCGCGGGCGAGGTCGGCCACGCGGGCGGCGACGCGCTCGCGGCCCGGGTCGAGGAGCGGCTGGCCACGATGTCCCCGCTGCGCACCGAGGTCAGGGCCGGCCGGCTGGGCGGCGGCGCGGTCCTGAGGGGCGCGCTGCTCGCCGCCCGGGAGGCGGCGCAGGACGAACTGTTCACCCCGACCGGCTGAACCGGCGGCTGAACCGCCCGGTTGAACGAGTCGGCTGAACCGGCCGACTGAACCACCCGGTTGAACCGACCGACTGAACCACCTGGTTGAACCGGCGGACTGAACGAGTCGGCTGAACCGCCCGGTTGAACCACCCGGCGGGGAATCCCGGCCCCTTTTCCCGCCCGCCCCTACCAAATCCGGCGCACCGGCGACCCCTGCCGGGAACGGGCCACCCGCGAAGCAAACCGCCCTGCAACGCGGGCGGGCCCGACGGCGACCGGGGGCGATCCGGTCACCGTCGGGCGGTTCGGGGAGGGCGTCAGCAGGCCCCGAGGTCCTGCCAGACGCCCCATTCGCCGGTGGAGCCGGGCGTCTCGCCCTTCGTCCACCACCGGGCCTTCCACTGGTGCGAGTCGTGGCTGACCGTCGTGCCGGCGCCGTACTCGGAACCCGCGCTCCAGTCGGGGGCGGTGCATTCGCCGCCGGGGGTCGACGGGTCGGGCGACGGCGTCGTGCCGGTGCCGGGCTCGACCTGGGTGGTGCCGCGCGCCAGGTCGGCGACGAGGGCGTACGACTTCCCGCCGAAGGTCACCGTCCAGTTCGACGGGGTGGAGGTGGGCAGGTAGTACACGAAGTCCACCTGCACCGAGGCGCCGGGCGCCAGGCTCTGCCAGCCGGGCAGCTTCAGCGAGACGCGGTGGTAGTCGCCCTTCAGCCCGCCGATGTTGTTGGCCGCGGTGTGGTCGCTGCGCACGATCGTGGTGCCGAAGCCGGACTGGTCCTTGGCGTTGGCGGGGGCCGAGGTCGCGTAGTCGAACTGGAACTCGGTGCCGCCGGGCAGCGTCGCCTTCGTGTTGTTGGTGATCTTCAGCTTGGGGCTGATCGGGTAGTTGGAGTCACCGAGCGGGAACTGCTCGAAGGACACGTCGATGTCGATCGCCTCGGCGGGCAGGTCGATGGTGGAGCGCTTCGCGCCGTACGGGGCGGCCGACTTGAACTTCTCGTACATCGTCGAGGTGAGCGTGGAGCCCGGCTCGTACTGGCCCTTGGCGGCGTTCCAGCCGTAGTCGCCCGCGAGTTCCCAGATCATGGTGCCGCCGATGCCCTTGTCGACGACGTAGTCCGCCTTCGCGGCGACCGACTGCTCGTCCTCGGTGGACAGGAAGACCTTCTTCTCGGCGTTCCACAGCCAGGGCGCGACCAGCGTCGAGTCGTACTTGCGGGCGTAGGTGCCGGTCAGCTCGGTGTCGGCGGGGAAGCCGTAGTCGGTGACGTAGTCGCCGACGACCCCCTTCTCCAGGTTCTTCGCGTGCCACATGGGGTTGGAACCGGCGGGCGACTCCTTGCCCGCGTCGTCCAGGTCGTGCCAGAGGTTGTCGATGCCGACGGCGCCGTCACCGCACTTGGTCAGCCCCGCGCCGGCCGGGCAGTCGGTGGTGGCGGCCCTGCCCCACAGTCCGTCCGTGCCGCCCTGCACGTTCTTGAACCCGCGGGTGTAGTACGGCAGGCCGATGTTGATCCGGCCGGACGGCATCGAACCGCGGAAGTAGTGGTACGCCCAGTCGGTGTTGAGGTAGCCGGTGCCGCCGTACTGGGAGGTCGAGTAGACGCTCGCCTGGGCGAGTTCGGCGTCCTTGCCGTCGTCGTACAGCGCGGCGTTCGGACCGACGTACTCGTTCCACGCGCCGTGCAGGTCGTACGACATGATGTTGACGTAGTCCAGGTACTTCTGGACCTGGAAGGTCTCCATGCCGCGCAGCAGATAGCCCGACGAGGGGGCGGCCACGCTCAGCAGGTAGTGGGTGCCGTCGATGGCGGACGCGCGGTCGAGCTTCTCGCGCAGGGTCTTCATCAGCGCGGCGTAGCCCTTGACCAGGCCGGCCCGGCGGGCGTTGGACAGGGTCCAGTCCAGCGGGTTGCCCGCGTCCTTCATGGTCGTCGGGTACTCGTAGTCGATGTCGACGCCGCTGAAGCCGTACTTCCTGACGAAGTCGACGGCCGAGTCCGCGAAGGTGTCGATGCCGGCCTGGTTGACCGAGCCGTCGGCGTTGGTCGCCATCGAGTAGAAGCCGCCGGAGTCCACCCGCTCGCCGTCGGCGCCGAAGTAGCCGCCGGTCTCGGCCCAGCCGCCCACCGACACCATGGTCTTCACGTTCGGGTGCTTCTTCTTGAACTTGGTGAGCAGGTTGAAATGGCCCTTGTAGGGGAGTTCGGGGTCCATCTCGGCACCGGCGACACCCGGCCAGGTCATGCCCGTCGAGGCGTTGTCCGGGCCGTCGGCGCCCACGGAGAGCTTGTTGTCGCCGTCGACGTGGGCGAAGGCGTAGTTCAGGTGGGTGACCTTGTCCCAGGGGATGTCGGGGACGAGGTAGGCGGGCTTGCCGTCCTTCCCGGTACGCCAGTTGGTGAAGTACCCGATGACCCGCCGCTGATGGTCGGCGCCCATCTTCTCGCGGCCCTCGGTGTCGTAGACGGAGCAGTAGGGGACCTGTACGCCGGGGGTCTGGTAGAGCCCGTCCGGACGACAGGACTCCTGGTCGGCGGCGGCCGACGGGGTGGCGGCGAGCGAACCCAGCAGCAGCGCGGCGGCGGTGGCGCCGGCCGCGAGCAGGGTGGCTCTCGCACGGGTGGGGGACAGCACGTTCGGTTCCTCTCGGGGAGGTTCGGCGGAAACACAACTGACGAGGGGGGTGGCTCGTGTCGGTGTCCCGGGTGTGCGCACACCGCGGGACGGCTCCTCGGAGGTGACGCAGAGATTAAGAGGACTAGACCAATGAGTCAATAGGTCTGGACCTTTAGGGGGTTGCTGTCCGTTTGCGCCCCGCCGTGCGCCCCCTGTGAGACAGTCCACAGCCACTCACCCGCATGGCTCAGCGGCGGGCGTGGCACACTGATCCTGTACCAGTAGCAGCGCACTCCGGGGTCGGTGAAATTCCGAGCCGGCGGTTAAAGTCCGCGACCCGTCCGCATCCAGCGGCCGGTTGACCAGGTGAAATTCCTGGACCGACGGTTAAAGTCCGGATGGGAGGCAGTGCGCGGCGGGCCGTTTCACGGGTACGCCGCCGTCGGCGGATGGTTTCGGGCGACCGATCCGTCCGTTCTTCCGGCATTCGGCGTTCCCCTGTCGCGTTCCCGCTCTTCTGTCGTCATCGACAGCCCCGGAGTCCGTGCCCGAAGAGGCAGGAGGACCCGGTGGACACCGCAGCCGACATCACCGCCATGCGCCGAGCGATCGAGCTCGCCGCCCGCGGCCTCGGCTCCACCAGCCCCAACCCCGTCGTCGGCTGTGTCGTCCTCGACGCCGCGGGCCACCTGGCGGGCGAGGGCTTCCACCAGCGGGCCGGCGGCCCGCACGCCGAGATCCACGCCCTGCGCGCCGCGGGCGACCGGGCCCGCGGCGGCACCGCCTACGTCACCCTCGAACCCTGCAACCACACCGGCCGCACCGGCCCCTGCGCCCAGGCGCTGGCCGAGGCCGGCGTCGCCCGGGTCGTCTACGCGGTCGGCGACCCGAACCCGCAGGCCACCGGCGGTGCGGACACCCTGCGCGCGGCCGGGGTCGAGGTCGAAGGGGGGCTCCTCGCCGCCGAGGCCGAAGCGGGCAACGCCGCCTGGCTGACCTCGGTGCGGCTCGGCCGCCCGTACGTCCTGTGGAAGTACGCGGCGAGCCTCGACGGCCGGATCGCGGCCGCCGACGCCACCAGCCGCTGGATCACCTCCGCCGATTCCCGCGCCGACGTCCACCGGCTGCGCGCCGAGGCCGACGCCGTCGTGGTCGGCTCCGGCACCGCCCGCACCGACGACCCGCAGCTCGGAGTCCGGGGCGTCGACGGCGCCGTGCAGCCCCTGCGGGTGGTCGTGGACACCACCGCCACCGCCGTACGCCCCGGCGCCCGCGTCCTCGACGACGGCGCGCCCACCCTGATCGCCGTCGCCGACGACGCCGACGCCCGCCACCTCCCCGAAGGGGCCGTCCTGCGGCTGCCGCGCGCCGCCACCGGCCCCGGCCTCGACATCCCCGCCCTGCTCGACGCCCTGCACGGGCGCGGCATCCGCTCCGTACTCCTCGAAGGCGGCCCGACCCTGGCCGGGGCCTTCGTCGCCGCGGGAACGGTCGACAAGGTCGTCGGCTACCTCGCCCCCGTGCTCCTCGGCGCCGGGCCCACGGCCCTCGCCGACGCCGGAATCTCCACCCTCGCAGAGGCGTTGCGCCTCGATGTGACCGAGACCGTCCGCATCGGCCCCGATCTGCGCATCACCGCCGTCCCCGGCACCGACCGGAAGGAAAACTGAGTTGTTCACCGGAATTGTCGAAGAACTGGGTGAGGTCACCGCCGTCGAGAAGCTCGACGACGCCTCCCGCTTCCGCCTGCGCGGCCCCGTGGTCACCGAGGGCGCCAAGCACGGCGACTCCATCGCCGTCAACGGCGTCTGCCTCACCGTCGTCGACCTCGGCGACGGCGAGTTCACCGCCGACGTGATGGCCGAGACCCTGAACCGGTCCAGCCTCGGCGCCCTGGACACGGGCTCCCGGGTCAACCTGGAGCGCCCCATGGCGGTCGGCGGCCGGCTCGGCGGACACATCGTCCAGGGCCACGTCGACGGCACCGGCCGCATCGTCGAGCGCCGGATCTCCGAGAACTGGGAGATCGTGAAGGTCTCCCTCCCCGCGCACCTGAGCCGCTACGTGGTCGAGAAGGGATCGATCACCGTCGACGGCGTCAGCCTCACCGTGGTGGACGCCGGACCCGACTACTTCACCATCAGCCTCATCCCCACCACCCTCGCCCTGACCACGCTCGGCATCAAGGAGCCCGGCGACCCGGTCAACCTGGAGGTGGACGTCATCGCGAAGTACGTCGAGCGGCTGCTCGGCCACACCGCGCAGGAGCCCGAGGAGCCGGTGCGGTGACCGCCCTGAACTGGCTGAACTCGGAGGCGTTCACCGTCCTCGGGCAGCACATCATCTGGTCCGACATGATCGGCAACACCATCGGTCTGCTCGCCCTGACCCTGGGCTGGCTCCGCTCGGTCTGGACCTGGCCCGCCCAGCTCCTGTCCGGCGTCGTCCTCGTCGCGGCCAACGCCTCCGTGCAGCAGGCGGGCAGCGTCGGCAAGCAGGTCGTCGTCATCGCCGTGGCCGTCTGGGGCTGGCAGCAGTGGACCCGGGGCAGGCAGCAGGCCCAGGACGGCTCCATCGCCGTACGGTTCGCCACCTGGCGCGAGCGCGGCTACCTGCTGGGCGGCGCCGTGCTCGGCACCCTCGCGGTCGGCGGCCTGTTCACCGCGTTCCCCTCGCTGTCCTGGAGCCCGTGGGCGGACGCGTACATCTTCGCGGGCACCCTCGTCGCGATGCTCGCCCAGGCCCGCGGCATGGTCGAGTTCTGGTTCGCCTGGCTGCTGGTCGACCTGGTCGGCGTACCGCTGAACTTCCACAGCGGCCTCGCCTTCTCCGGCCTCATCTACGTCGTGTACGGCGCCCTCGTCCTGTGGGGCATGCGCGACTGGTGGCTGCGTTCGCGTACACCCGCTCTGGAAGGAGCCACGGCATGACTGCCCAGCCCACCTGGCTGCACCCGGACCGCGGGAGGGAGCTGGAGGACCTCTCGCTCGACCCCGTCGAACAGGCGATCCGTGACATCGCCGCCGGCCGGCCCGTCGTGGTCGTCGACGACGAGGACCGGGAGAACGAGGGCGACCTCGTCATCGCCGCCGAGAAGGCCACCCCCGAGATCGTCGCGTTCATGATGAGCGAGTGCCGCGGCCTGATCTGTGCCCCCATGGAGAACGACGAGCTGGAACGGCTCGAGCTCCCGCAGATGGTCGGCCACAACACCGAGTCGATGCGGACCGCGTTCACCGTCTCCGTCGACGCCTCGGCGGCACACGGCGTGACCACCGGCATCTCCGCCGCCGACCGGGCCACCACCCTCCGGCTGCTGGCGGGCGGCGAGGCCGGACCCGCCGACTTCGTACGGCCCGGCCACGTCTTCCCGCTCCGCGCCCGCTCCGGCGGCGTACTGGTGCGCAACGGCCACACCGAGGCCGCCGTCGACCTCGCCCGGCTCGCCGGACTGCGGCCCGCCGGCGCCATCGTCGAGATCGCCGGCGAGGACGGCGTGATGCTGCGACTGCCGCAGCTGATCCCGTTCGCCCGCAAGCACGGCCTCACGATCATCTCCATCGAGGACCTGATCGCCTACCGCCGCAGTTCGGAACCGACCGTGCGCCGCGAGGCCGAGGTGCGGCTGCCGACCGGCTTCGGCCCGTTCACCGCCTACGGCTACCGCTCCGCGACCGACGGCGTCGAGCACGTCGCACTCGTCCACGGCGACCTCGGCGACGGCGACGACATCCTGGTCCGGGTCCACTCCGAGTGCCTGACCGGCGACATCTTCCAGTCCCAGCGCTGCGACTGCGGCCCCCAGCTGCACGCCTCCATGCGCCGGATCACCGAGGAGGGCCGCGGCGTCGTCGTCTACCTGCGCGGCCACGAGGGCCGGGGCATCGGCCTGCTGTCCAAACTGCGCGCCTACGAACTCCAGGAACGCGGCAGCGACACCCTCGACGCCAACCTGGAACTCGGCCTGCCCGCCGACGCCCGCGACTACGCGGCCGGCGCCCAGATCCTCAAGGACCTCGGCGTCCGCAGCCTCCGGCTGATGACCAACAACCCCGACAAGACGGCCGCGATCCTGCGACACGGACTGGCCGTCACCGGCCGCGAGCCGATGCCCGTCCAGGCGGGCGAGCACAATCTGCGCTACCTGCGCACCAAGCGCGACCGCATGGGGCACGACCTGCCCTGGCTCGACACCGCCACGGTGTCGACCTGCGGCAACCAGTGACGATCACGGAAACGAACGAAGGAGAGACATGAGCGGCAAGGGCGCACCCGAACTGTCCGTACGCAACTGCGGTGACCTGCGCGTGGCGGTCGTCGCCGCGCAGTGGCACGAGAAGGTCATGGACGGACTCGTCGACGGCGCGCTGCGCGCCCTGCACGAGCTCGGCATCGACGAGCCGACCCTGCTCCGGGTCCCCGGCAGTTTCGAGCTCCCGGTCGTCGCCAAGGTCCTCGCGGGCCGCGGCTACGACGCGGTCGTCGCCCTCGGCGTCATCATCCGCGGCGGCACCCCCCACTTCGAGTACGTATCCCAGGGCGTCACCAACGGCCTCACCCAGGTCGCCGTCGACACCGGGGTGCCCGTCGGCTTCGGGGTGCTCACCTGCGACACCGAGGAGCAGGCGCTCGACCGGGCCGGCCTCGAGGGCTCCCACGAGGACAAGGGCCACGAAGCGGTCACCGCGGCCGTCGCCACCGCCGCCACGCTGCGCACCGTCAGCGAGCCCTGGCGCTGAGCGGGGCGCGCCGACCCCGTAGGCTAAGAACCATCATGGCGAACAAAACCTTCGAAGAGCTCTTCGCCGAGCTGCAGCTCAAGGCCGCCAACGGCGACCCCTCCACCTCCCGCACCGCCGAACTGGTGGGCAAGGGCGTCCATGCCATCGGCAAGAAGGTCGTCGAGGAGGCCGCCGAAGTCTGGATGGCCGCCGAGCACGAGAGCAAGGACGCCGCCGCCGAGGAAATCTCCCAGCTTCTGTACCACGTCCAGGTGATGATGGTCGCCCGCGGGATCTCGCTCGACGACGTCTACGCCCACCTCTGAGCAGAACCCCGCACCACCCGCCCCTTCCGCATCCCGCACCCCTCCCCGCAAAGGAAGCCGACCTCATGCTGCGCATCGCCGTCCCCAACAAGGGTTCACTCTCCGGGCCTGCGATGGCGATGCTCCATGAGGCCGGGTACCAGCAGCGCAAGGAGTCCAAGGAACTCGTCCTCGTCGACCCCGAGAACGAGGTCGAGTTCTTCTACCTGCGCCCCCGCGACATCGCGATCTACGTCAGCTCCGGCCGCCTCGACATCGGCATCACCGGCCGCGACCTGCTGCTCGACTCCGGGGCCGACGCCGAGGAGATCCTCCAGCTCGGCTTCGCCCGCTCCACCTTCCGCTACGCCACCAGGCCCGGCACGGCCCAGGGCCCGCAGGACTTCGACGGCAAGACGATCGCCACCTCCTACGAGGGCATCGTCGCCAAGCACCTCGCCGACGCCGGCATCAACGCCTCCGTCGTCCACCTCGACGGCGCGGTCGAGACCGCCATCGAACTCGGTGTCGCCCAGGTCATCGCCGATGTCGTGGAGACCGGCACCAGCCTGCGCAACGCCGGCCTCGAAGTCGTCGGCGAGCCGATCATGAGGTCGGAGGCCGTCGTCATCCGCCGGGCCGGCGCCCCGGAGGACGACCCCAAGGTCCAGCAGTTCCTCCGCCGCCTCCAGGGCGTCCTGGTCGCCCGCTCCTACGTGATGATGGACTACGACTGCCGCGTCGAGCACCTCGAGCGCGCGGTCGCCCTCACCCCGGGCCTGGAGTCGCCGACCATCTCCCCGCTGCACCACGAGGGCTGGGTCGCCGTCCGTTCCATGGTCGCCGCCCGGGAGGCACAGCGGATCATGGACGACCTGTACGACCTCGGCGCCCGCGCCATCCTCACCACCGCCATCCACGCCTGCCGCCTCTGACGGCCCGGCGTCCCCGGAAGACAGCCGAACAGCCCCCGGAAGACGGAAGAACATCATGTCCGCCCCTGCGCCCCGGCCCGAACTCCCCACCCTCCCGGTCACGTTCCGGCCGACCCTGACCCGGGTGGTCCTGCTGACCGTGGGGGCGGTGATGTTCCTCGTGATCACCGCCGTCGCCCTGACACTGGAACGGCTGAGCGGGGGCGAACGGATCAGCTTCGTCTTCACCGCGCTGCTGTTCCTCGGCGTGCTCGCCCTGCTCAGCCGCCCGAAGGTGGTCGCGGACGAGGACGGGGTGACGGTGGTCAACCTCACCCGGACGCGCCGGCTGTCCTGGGCGGAGATCCTCCGCGTCAACCTGCGCGCCGGCGACCCCTGGGTCTTCCTCGACCTCAGCGACGGGACGAGCATGCCCGCCCTCGGCATCCAGCCGGGCATCGCCAAACAGCAGGCCATCCGGGACGCCCGCGCGCTGCGGGCCCTCGCCGAGAGCCGCGGCACCGGCAAGGACATCGGCTGAGCCCCCTGCCCCGCGCGGGCTCTTCTTGATTACTCTGGAGGACGGCGGCGCCCCTGTGCGCCCCCGCCCCGCACCGGAAGGTCCTCAGGACCGGCGGGGCTTTCCTTCGACCCGAGGAGTGACTCCTTCCAGCAATGGACGGATCGTCCGGTAGTACCTGCGCCGCCCCCTCCCCGGAGGCGGCGGCATGACCACCCCCTTGCTGCTGCTGAGCGCGGCATTCCTTCTCATCCTCGCCAACGGATTCTTCGTGGCGGCCGAGTTCGGCCTCGTCACCGTGGAGCGGCCGGACGCCGAGCGCGCCGCCGCCGAGGGCGACCGGCGGGCCCGTACCGTCGTCGAAGCCCTGCGCGAACTCTCCTTCCAGCTCTCCGGCACCCAGCTGGGCATCACCATCACCTCACTGGTCGTCGGCATGCTCGCCGAACCGGCACTCGCCCAGTTGCTGGACGGCCCCCTCACCGCGACCGGACTGCCCGACGGTGCCGTCCCCGGCATCAGCGTGGTCATCGGGATGCTGGTGGCCTCCGCCGTCCAGATGGTGATCGGCGAACTCGTGCCCAAGAACTGGGCGGTCTCCCGGCCGCTCCAGGTCGCCCGGTTCGTCGCCGGCCCCCAGCACCGTTTCTCCGCCGTGTTCCGGCCGGTGATCAGCCTGCTGAACACCGTGGCCAACCGGCTGGTGCGGCTGCTGGGCGTGGAACCCACCGAGGAACTGGCCTCCGCCCGCACCCCCGGTGAGCTGGTCTCCCTGGCCCGGCACTCGGCCGAGGCCGGCACTCTCGAACAGGACACCGCGGACCTCTTCGTACGGACCCTGTCGCTCGCCGGGCTCACCGCCCAGCACGTCATGACCCCCCGGGTGAAGGTCAGCGCCCTGCAGTCCTCGGCGACCGCGGCGGACGTCCTCAACCTCACCCGCGCCACCGGCCTCTCCCGCTTCCCGGTCTACCGGGAGCGCATCGACGAGGTCGTCGGCATGGTCCACCTCAAGGACGCGCTCGCCGTGCCCGCCGCCGACCGGCTGCGCACCCCGGCGGGCCGGATCGCCGTGCTGCCGCTGCTGGTCCCCGAGACCCTCCCCGTCGAGCAGCTGCTCCAGCGGCTGCGCAACGAGCAGCCGATCGCCGTCGTGGTCGACGAGTACGGCGGCACCGCCGGCGTCGTCACCCTGGAGGACATCATCGAGGAACTCGTCGGAGAGGTCCGCGACGAGCACGACGCCGAGGGCGCCGACCGGCCCGAACTGGTCCCCGCCGCCCCCGAGGAAGGCCGCCCGGCCTGGGACGTCGAGGGCAGCTGCCGCGTCCTGAGCCTGCGCCGGATAGGGCTCGACGTCCCCGACGGCCCGTACGAGACCGTGGCCGGGCTCGTCGCCGATCTGCTGGGCCGCATCCCGGCCCCCGGCGACCGGGCCGAACTGCCCGGCTGGCGGCTCTCCGTCCGCCAGGTCGGCCACTACCGCGCCGAGCGGGTCCGCTTCGTGCGCACCACGGCCGCCCCGGTCACCGTCCCCGTCACCGGGGCACCGGTGACCCACGAGGTCCTGGAGGCCGTGCGATGAGCGTGGTCCAGTTGCTCCTCGCGGGGTTCCTCGTGCTGGCGAACGGCTTCTTCGTCGGTGCGGAGTTCGCCCTCGTGTCCGTACGGCGCAGCCAGGTCGAACCCCTCGCGGCGGCCGGGTCGGGCCGTGCCCACAAGGTGCTGTACGGCCTGGAGAACCTGCCGCAGATGATGGCCGCCGCCCAGTTCGGCATCACCGTCTGCTCGCTGACCCTCGGCGCCGTCGCCGAACCGACCGTCGCCCGTCTGCTGGAGCCGGTCTTCCACGCGGTCCACCTGCCCGAGGGGCTCATCCACCCGCTCGGCTACGTCCTGGCGCTCGCCCTCGTGATCTTCCTCCACCTCGTCATCGGCGAGATGGTCCCGAAGAACCTCGCGATGGCGGCGCCGGAGCGGACCGCGCTCTGGCTCAGCCCCGGCCTGGTGGGCTTCGCCCGCCTGTGCCGGCCGGTCACCTCCGCGCTGGGCGCCTGCGCCCGGCTGGTGCTCCGGCTGTTCGGCGTGGAGCCCAAGGACGAGGTGGAGGCCGTCTTCACCAGCGAGCAGCTCAACCGCCTCGTCGAGGACTCCGGCCAGGCCGGGCTGCTGGAGCCGGAGGCCCAGGAGCGGCTGGAGGACGCGCTGGAACTGGGCAGCAGACCCGTCACCGACGTGCTGCTCAAGCGGGCCTCCCTGGTGACGGTGGACCCGTCCGTCACCCCGCGCCGGATCGAGGAGCTGACCGTGCGCACCGGCTACTCGCGCTTCCCGGTGTGCGCGGAGGGCGGCGGCCCCTTCATGGGCTATCTGCACGTCAAGGACGTCCTGGACCTGGAGGACGGCGAACGGGCCGTCCCCCAGCAGGTGTGGCGCCCGATGGCGACGGTGCGGGCCGAACTGCCCCTGGACGACGCCCTGACCGTGATGCGCAGGGCGGCCACCCACCTGGCCCAGGTCGCCGACGGGTCGGGCCGGATCCTCGGCCTGGTCGCCATGGAGGACGTCCTGGAGATGCTCGTCGGCGAGGTGCGCGACCCGGCCCACCGGGTCTCGGTGCCCCGCCGGACGGCGGGGACGACGTCCGGCACCGGCGAACTCGCCACGTCGGCCCGCTAGGAGTTCCCGGAGCAGGGACAGCAGGAGCCGCCGCCCTCACGGGGCCGGCGGCTCCTGTTGTCCCCGGTCCACCGGCCCCCGGCCGGACAGCACCTCGCCGTACGCCTGCATCAGGTCCGGCAGCCGCAGCGTGGCCAGGTCGTCCCGGCTCGGCACGGCGGTGTACCCGGAGAGCCGCAGGTCCCGGTAGGCGCAGCTCTTCTCGTACAGGGTGCGCAGGAACCGTCCGTTGCCCAGCTCGTCGATCCAGCCCTGCTCGACGACGTGGCCGCTGATGGAACGCAGCTCGTCGAGCGACTCCTCGTCCCACACGTCGCCGTTCTCCGCCGCCAGCACCTCGCCGATCGAGGTGAGCTCCGGCGGCCGGTAGCTCGGGAAGTCCACCCGGGTGGTGAAGCGCGAGGAGAGCCCGGGGTTGGTGGCCAGCAGCCGGTCCATGCCCTCCGGATAGCCGGCGAGGATGACGACCAGGTGGTCCCGGTTGTCCTCCGCCCGCTTGAGGAGGACCTGGAGGGCCTCGTCGCCGTACGCGTCGCCCTTGCTGTAGCCGCTGTTGGAGAGGCTGTACGCCTCGTCCACGAAGAGCACCCCACCGAGCGCCGAGTCGATCAGCTCATTGGCCTTGACCGCGGTCTGGCCGAGGAACTCGCCCACCATATCGGCCCGTTGGGCCTCGACCAGATGGTCGCCGCCGAGCAGCCCCAGCGCGTAGAAGACCCGGCCCAGGATGCGCGCCACCGTGGTCTTGCCGGTGCCGGAAGGACCCGAGAAGACGAAGTGGCGCTTCGGCGGCTGGACGGGAAGCCCCTGCCCGGCCCGCAGCCGCGCCATGTTCAGCTGCGCGGACAACGCCTTGACCTGGCGCTTGACCGGCTCCAGGCCCACCATCCGCTCCAGCTCGGCCAGCGCCTCGGCGAGCAGCACCGGATCGCTGGGCCCCGCCGGGAAGGGCGACGGCGACCGGCCGGGCACCGCGCTCTTGCGCCGCGCCCCGTCGGGCGGCGGCACCCCGAGGCCCGTGAGCCCCGACGGCTCGCCGCCGGGCCGCAGCTCCCGGCCGTCCAGCAGATCGGCGCCGGGCGGCGGATCGGCGTCCGGCGGGGCCTCCGACCCGGGGCCGTCCGTCCCCGACACGGTGCTGTCCGTGCCCACCAGGGACACGGCGGCCAGACCGGAGACCTCCTCGGCCCCCTCGAGACCGTCGTAGTCCGCGATCGCGGCCAGCCGCGCCGAGGTGTCCATGAACGCCGGGTCGACCCGGTGCACCGCCCGGTAGAGCGGCAGGGCGGCGGCGCTGCGGCCGGTGCCCTCGTACGCGCGGGCCAGCCAGTAGCGCAGCTCCTTGCGCTGGGGCTGCTCGCTGCGGCAGCGCATCAGGGCGGTGGCGAGCAGCGGCTCGGCCTGCCCGTACATCTCCAGCCGCACCCGGGCCATTCCGCCGAACAGCCCCGCCTCGATGCCGAGCAGCGGATCGTCCGTCAGCTGATCGGTGTTGCGGACGAGCTGTTCCCAGTCCTTGACCAGGTACGAGCGGCAGGCGTGCAGGAAGCGCACCTGCGGGTCGGTGTCCACCGGCGGCAGGCCCGCGAGCGCCCGGTCCAGCTCGGGGACGTGGCGGCCGTCCAGCCAGTGCGAGGCGTGCGCGAGCAGCAGGTCGCGCGGGCTCTCCAGTACCGGTTGCACCCACCAGCCCAGCCAGTACCAGGAGTTGAGCGTGCGCCGGTGCCGGGTGCGCTGCTCGCCGAAGCGCTCGCGGTGGCGGTGCATGCGCAGCAGCGCCGTCGTCGTGTCGACCCGCAGCGCGTGGAGGCCGAGCCAGCCGTCCGCCATGCCCGGGTCGAGGCGTACCGCGGTTCTGAATTCCTCCTCGGCCTGCGGATAGGCGCCCATGGTGTAGGCGTCCACGCCGCGCAGCCAGGCGAGGTCGGCCGGGGCCTGAGCGCCCTGCGTGCCGATGTCCATCTGGCCCCCCACAAACCGTGCCCCCGGGATGTCCCGCCGCCCGACCGGCTCGCCGGGGCGCGCCGAATCGATGTGCCACGGACGGGAATTGACCGCACCGAGAGGCATCGTACCTGCGCAGGGAGTGCGCGATTAAGGGCGCAGCAGGCGGAAGGAAGCCCGTGACCCAGGGTGATCGGAACGGGTCGGTCCGGGGCGGGGGAGAGGTGCGGGAGCAGAACGAAGCCCCCGATCACGGGGGAACAACCGGGGGCTTCGTGTCCATGGGGGCTTCGAAAAGCCGCACATTGAGAACGTAAGACCTGTACCGCCCTCGGGTCAAGCGGAGTTGGGGTACTTCCGGGGGGTTTTCTCACCATTCGATACGAGGATGCGGTGCACTCACCCTAAGTGACGGAATGGTTCGCTCCTGCTGCTGTTCGAGGTCCCTCCAGCAACTCGTATCCCACGGGCAACTGCCGTACCAGGGTGTCCGCGTGAGGACGTGAAGGATCGGCCGAGAAGTGCTCCGTCTCGGCCGCCGTCCACTCGTCCCAGAAGTCCGAGAGCGCCGGGCCGTCCCGGTGGCGGCCGCGCCGCCAGGACGCCGCGGCGTCGAGGTCCATCCACAGGAGCCGCGCCAGATGCGGCCGCAGCGCCCGCCGCCCGGCCCCGACCCCCTCGACGACGACCACCGGCGCCGGCTCCAGGACGCGCGGCGTCCCGAACCGCCGCGCGGTCCAGTCGTACGGCGCGTAGCGCGCGCATTCGCCGCGCTCCAGCGGCCCGGTCACCTGTTCCCGCATCCGGTCCGTCCAGGTGAAGAAGGAGTCGTGGGCGGCCAGGTCGTCCAGGTGCAGGACGGGGGCGTCGCCGAGCGCGGCGGCCAGTCGGGCGGCGAAGGTGCTCTTCCCCGACCCCGCGTGGCCGTCGACGGCGACCAGCCGCACCGGGCCGCAGGACGGCGCCAGGGCGGGCAGCCGCGTGGCGAGGAGCGAGAGGGCGTTCATGCGCACCAGCCTACGAGCCGTTCCGGAACAGGCGCAGGTCACGCCAGTGGACCAGACCAATATTGCTTTGCCGACGCCGGTCGAATCACTGGCCGAATCCGGCCGCGACCCGAGATAGTTGGCGCACTGTCGTGCATCCGCAGCCCCATTCCGCCTACGACTACGACCACGACCGGGGGTCTCGCCCATGAACAGACCGACCTCACGCAGGACCGTGCTGACCGCCGCGCTCGCGGTGGCGGCCACCGCCGGCTCGGTGTCGTCCGCCGCCGCGCGCTCCACGACCCCGTCCCGTACCTCCTCGGCGGCCTCCACCGTGGACAACCACTTCTGGCACACCTGCGCCGACTGGCGCGCCGGCCGCGGCGCCGGGACGCGCGTCGTGTCCGGCCTCCGGCCCGGTCTGGTGATCGGCAGGGCCGAGGGAAGCACCGACTACACCGACCCGCACACCGGCACGACCGCCTCCTGGGAGTACGCCACCTGGACCTCCCCGGTCCACCGGTCCGCCGTCCCGGCGACCGAGGTGATCGCCTCCTGGAACGCCGAGACCCCGGCGGGCACCTGGATCCAGGTCGAACTGCAGGGCCACTACTCGGACGCCACGCGGACCCCCTGGTACGTGATGGGCCGCTGGGCCGCGGGCGACGGGGACATCCGCCGCACGTCCGTCGACGACCAGACCGACGGCAAGAGCTCCGTCTGGACCGACACCCTCTCGGTGGACGACGCGACGAGCGGGCTGCGGCTGACCGCGTACCGGCTGCGCCTCACCCTCCACCGCACGCCGGGCAGCCGCCTCACCCCCGTCGTCCGGCGGCTCGGGGCGATGGCCTCCGACGTCCCGGACCGCTTCACCGTGCCGGCCAGCACCCCCGGCCTGGTCCGGGAGCTGCTGGTGCCGCGCTACTCGCAGAACGTCCACGCGGGCGAGTACCCCGAGTACGACAACGGCGGCGAGGCCTGGTGCAGCCCCACCTCGTCCCAGATGATCATCGAGTACTGGGGGCGCAGGCCCACCGCCGAGGACCTCGCCTGGGTCAGGCCGGAACTGGCCGACCCGCAGGTCTGCCACGCCGCCCGGTTCACCTACGACTACCAGTACGAGGGCTGCGGCAACTGGCCGTTCAACGCCGCGTACGCCGCGACGTACGACGACATGCGCGCGGCGGTGACCCGGCTGACCTCGCTCACGGACGTGGAGACGCTGATCCGCGCGGGCATCCCGGTCATCACGTCCCAGTCCTTCCTCAAGGAGGAACTGACCGGGGCGGGGTACGGCACGTCCGGCCACCTGATGACCGTGATCGGCTTCACCGCGGACGGCGACGTGATCGCCAACGACCCGGCCTCGCCGGACAACGAGGCCGTGCGCCGGGTCTACCGGCGCCGGGAATGGGAGAACATCTGGCTCCGCACCAAGCGCTACGACGCGAACGGCAAGGTCAGAAGCGGTACGGGCGGGGTCTGCTACGTCTACTGGCCCGCCCGGCCGACACCGGCCCAGCGCCGCGTCCTGAGGTCGTTCGACCTGGTGTGAGCCCGTGAGGCGCCGAGGTCGCCCCGCCCACCCGACGGCAGCGCTCCCGGCCGTTCCGGGCGGGCGATTCGGCGGCTCGGCGCCGAGTTCCTCGTCAAGGGACGGGCCGGAGACGGCCCCGAACGAGGGAGGGGGCGAGTCGTGCCGGGGGCTTGATCGGGGGGGAATCTGGCGATCGGCTCACGGGTGGTGATCAAGGGATGCCACAGTTGGATCATGCACAGTGACGATTCCGGCAGGACGAAGTCCGTCACCGACCTGGCACGGGAGCGGTGGGGAGTCACGCTGGGCGGAGAGTTCCCGGCGCGGTTCGCCGAGCCGGGGTGGAGCCATGAGGAGACCGTCGACCGCCGCTGCCCCGCGTGCGACGGCGAACTGCACGCCCTGCGCAGGCCGTACGAGTCCCAGGGCCGCACGTACCGGTACACGGCGCTCGTCTGCCCCGCCTGTCCCACCGCCTTCACCCTGGCGGATCTCGGCGTGAAACGGTACGACCAGCTGATCGAGGCCGTGCCCCACCAGGCCGGGCGGACCACCCGGCCCCGCCCGGCGTCCGTGCCGCCCGGGCCCTGCCCGGACGGGCCGGGGCTCACCGTGACGGCGATCGTCAGGGTGCCGGCCCAGCCGCGTCCGGGGACGCATGCGGACCGCGGTCCGGGGTGGCCGGAGGATCTGGCCGTGCCCGACGGGACCGAGCAGCGCGCCTTGGCGTGGTACAAGGTCGCCGATCCCGAGTGGCGCCCGGCCGACGCGACGCTCACGGCGGCCGAGGACGTGCGGGTGATCCTTCCCGACGGCCCGGAGTACGAGGCGCTGCGAACCTGGTTGAAGGAGCGGGACATTCCCTGCCGCGTCAGCCGGTACTGGGAGGAGGGCGGGGAGGTCGGCACGGTCAACGACACCGGCGGCCGTACGGACCTGGTCACGGTCGGCCCGGACGGTGCGGCACCCGCCGCCGGGCCCTGGGCGGTGGCGGCCCGGGACGCCTTCGCCGCCCAGTGGGACGCGCTGGAGGAACTGCCGGACGGCGACGGCGACGCGTACGTGCCCGTGGACGAGCTGGTGCCGGCCGAGTGGGCCGGGCTGCTGCCGCACCCGTCGTTCAACCCGGTGCAGGCCGCCGCCGTTCCGGTGGTGCTGGAGGAGACCGGGCACCTGGTCGTGGTGGCGCCGACGGGGGCGGGAAAGACCCCCATCGGGATGGTGGCGGCGCTGGAGGCGCATGCGCGCGGACGCAAGGCGGCCTGGCTGGTGCCGCAGCGCTCGCTCACCGACGAACTCGACCGCGAGCTCCAGCTGTGGCGCAGCCGCGGGCTGCGGGTGGTGCGACTGACCGGTGAGGCCGCGGTGGACACGGAGCTGATCCGGTCGGCCGACGTGTGGGTGGCCACCACCGAGAAGTTCGAGGCGATCTGCCGTGCGGGCTCGCTGCGGGAGGCACTCGCGGAGGTCGGCTGCCTGGTCGTCGACGAGATCCACCTGCTCGGCGACCCGACACGCGGCGCCGTCCTGGAGGCGCTGCTCGCCCGCGTACGGGAGGACGGCGGGGCCACCCGGATCGTCGGCCTGTCCGCGACGGTCGCCAACGCGGACGAGGTCGCCCGGTGGCTGGGCGCCCGCCTGGTCCGTACCACCTGGCGGCCCACGCGGCTCACCTGGCAACTGCCCCTGCTGCCCCTGGCCGACGAGGCGGACTGGGCGAAGCGGGCCGCCGTCCGCACGGAGGCCGCCGTGCGCATCGCCCGGCAGGTCACCGGGGACGGCGGCAGCGTCCTCGTCTTCTGCGGCAGCAAGCGCGGGGTGCGGTCCACGGCGCTCGCACTGGCCGCCGACCGGGGCGTGCCCACCGCCGGCGTGGACGCCGACGACGCCGAAGAGGTGGAGCGCCTGTGCACCAAGGCCGGTGTACGGCTGCACTACCGGGACTGGCCGTACAAGCGGGAGGCCGAGCAGGCCTTCCGCGCCCGCGAGGCGGAGATCCTGGTCGCCACCTCCACGGTCGCGGCCGGCGTCAACCTCCCCGCCCGCGCGGTGGTCGTCCGCGACACCACCCTGGGCCTGGACCGCGTCGAGGTGTCGATGGTCCAGCAGATGTTCGGCCGCGCCGGACGCATCGGCGCCGGAGAGCGCGAGGGCTGGGCGTTCCTGCTCACCGACCCGGCCGAACGGGCCCACTGGCAGGCCCGGCTGGCCGCCGGCTACACCGTACGCTCACGGCTCGACGAGCACCTGGCCGACCACCTCCTCGCCGAGGCCGTGCAGGAGCGGCTGTCCACCCTCGACGAGGCGGAGCGCTGGTGGGCCGGAACATTCGCCGCGTACCAGGGACACGACAGCGTCGAACCGCTGCACGAGGCGGCGCAGTTCCTCGGCAAGGTGGGCTGTCTGCGACCTGCTGCCGACGAGGGCCGCCTGGAGCCCAGTCCGCTGGGCAAGCTGACCAGCCGTTTCATGGTGGATGCCGTGATCGCCGACGAGGTGGCGACGGCACTGCGGCAGGCCCCGGTGCCTGAAGAACCGCTCGCCGCCGAGCAGTTGCTCGCGACCCTGCTGAGCACCTGCCTTCCCGTGCTCGAACAGGCGCCGTTCACCGAGCGGGCGAAGACGGCGCTTCGCCGGGTCCTGCGTGAGACCGAGGGCGCGGACGGCGAGCCGGAAGACCCCTGGGGACTGGGCTCGACGGAGGAATTGGCGCCGGGCGACGACGAGCAGCGGCCACAGGCCGGAGACCTGGCCCGCGCGGTCCTGCTGCTCGCGGCGACCCGCCCGCACCTCTTCCGCGGCCGGCCCGCCTACGTCCTCGGCATCCCCATGGCCTCCATGACCGGCATCCTGGAGGAGGCCCAGCGCTATCTGGCCTGGCTCGGCGCGCAGGGCCCCCTCGGCACCGTCCACCCCTGGGTCGCCGTCGTCGCCGGCGACCTCGCACTGCGCATCCGATGGCGCACCCTGGGCCCCCACCGAGGAGCCGGACGCCTGCTCTGGATGTGCGAGCGCATGGCCACGGCCCCGCTCGCGCCCGACCTCGTCCCCCGGATGTGGCACGCGGCCCGGGCCCGTGACATCGAGGCGCCCGACTGGAACGGCACGACCCCGCCGGGCGACTGCGCCCTCCCCCCGGACCGCTACCGCGCCCTCCTCGCGGAGCGCGCCACCGGCGTCCGCCTCACCCTCCAGAACGACACGGTCCGGGCATGGGCCCCGCCCGGAGCGGTGATCCGCCTGTGGAACGGTGCGACCACCGTGCTGCACCTCGCCGACGGCGAGGAGACCGCCCTGCTCCTGCCGCCCGCCGACCCGGCCGACCCGTCGGCGGGGCGCTGCGGCGCCGCCGCTTTCACCCGCGCCGACCGGCTGGCGGCAGGCTGGCTCGGAGCGTACGCGGCGATGCGCGCCTGACCGGGGCAGCCACAGGGCCACAAGTGGACCACGCAAACGGTGGGTGAGGCGGGCGGTCATGTCGTTCATGTCGGCCCCTCACCCGCCTTCACATCGAGCGGCTGCTCTCGTCGCCCGGCCCACTCGGACCGATCGCCGGTTCCGTTCGGAGGTTCGCCGGACAGGACGGCACTCTTGGCCCGGGATGCGCAATGGGCGGGGGCGGGACAGGTGCGAGTGCCGGTGCCATGGTTCCTCCACTGGTGCGGACTTGAGCACGGAAAGACAGCCTGTCCGGAAACCTGTGCAGACCGTCTTCCGTCAAATTCGCTGATCCGAAGCGTTGAGGAAGTCGCCGTGTTCACCCTCACGAAGGAGTTCCCCTTCTCCGCGAGCCACGTGCTCGACGAACTGCCGGGTCGGCATCCCTGCGCCCGCATGCACGGTCACAACTACATCCTCGTCCTCGAACTCCCGGCCCAGGACCACGAGCTGACCCCTCCGGGGTTCGTGCGGGACTACCGCGATCTCGATGTGTTCAAGAAGTGGATGGACGACACCCTCGATCACCGGCACCTCAATGAGGCGATGGGGGATCACCCCCTCTGCCGAGAATCTCGCGAAACGGATCTTCGGAAAGTGGCGTGACGAGCTGCCCGAACTCACCGCGGTCAAGGTGTCCGAGACACCGAAGACATGGGCGATCCACCGACCGTAGCGGAGAGACGAGGCCGGGCGCGCCCCGCCAGTCGTGGGGCCGCACCATGCCGGTGGCCCGCCGGTCCAGGGGTCGGTGCCGGCGGTCACCCACCGGGCCGAAGCGGCCGGCGGTCGCAATGTCAGTGGCGGGCAGCAGGGTTTGCACGCCGTACGCCACGGGGCGAAGCTGAAACCGGTGGGGCAGTGGGAGCAGGTGCGTCATGGGCAAGAAGAACGAGGCAGTGGTTCGGACGTTGCTCGATCGACATGGCCGGACCTACGCCGCGCAGGCAGGCATCAGGCTGCGGAACACCCCTGCGCCGCTGTACCAGCTCCTGGTCCTCTCGTTGCTGCTGTCCGCCCGGATCCGGGCGGACACCGCCGTGGCGGCGGCCCGCGCGTTGTTCGCCGCCGGGATGCGCGATGCCCGACGCATGGCGGAGGCCACCTGGCAGCAGCGCGTCGACGCGCTCGGCGAGGGCGGCTACCGCCGCTACGACGAGCGGACCTCCACCCAACTCGGCGACGGAGCAGAGCTGTTGCTGGGGCGCTACCAGGGTGACCTGCGCCGCCTGCGCGAGGGCACGGACCCCGAGAAGCTGCTGCGGGAGTTCCCCGGCATCGGTCCCACCGGGGTGAACATCTTCCTGCGGGAGGTCCAGGGGCTGTGGCCGGAGTTCTCCCCCTACCTGGACCGCAAGGCCCTGGACGGGGCGGAGCGGCTCGGGCTGTCCACGTCTCCCGGGACACTGGCCTCCCTCGTGGAAGCCGCCGATCTGCCACGACTGGCCGCAGGACTGGTCCGAGCGGCCCTCGACGAACGGGTGGCCGAGGAGGTGCGTTCCGCGGCTTCGGCCTGAACGCATGTCGGGTACGGGGGTGGTGCGTTACGCGGACGGCGCGTTGCACGGACGGTGCGTTGCGCGGACGTGGGAGCCGAACCGGTGGCCGCCATCGCCCTCACCGGGGACGAGCGGCGGCACTTCTGGCCCACTCCTGTGCGAGAGGAGTCATGGACGATGCCCGGCAAGGCCGAGAACTCACTGGAGAAGTACCGTTCCAAACGGCATACCGGCCGGACGCCCGAGCCGATGGGCGGCAGCCCGCGCAGAGCGGGCAGGCGGCACTTCGTCGTGCAGAAGCATGCCGCGTCCTCCCTGCACTACGACTTCCGGCTCGAGGCGGGTGGCGTGCTGAAGTCCTGGGCCGTACCGAAGGGGCTCTCCACCAACCCGCGCGAGAAGCGCCTGGCCGTGCGCACCGAGGACCACCCCGTGGGCTACCTGGACTTCGAAGGCGTCATCCCGGAGGGCGAGTACGGCGCCGGGCCGGTCATCGTCTGGGACACGGGGACGTACCGGAACCTGACCGAGCGCGACGGCAAGAAGGTTCCCCTGACCAAGGGGGTGGACGAAGGGCACATCAAGGTGTGGCTGGAGGGGGAGAAGCTCCACGGCGGCTACGCGCTGACGCGTACGGGGCAGCGAGGGCAGGAGCGGTGGATCCTGGTGAAGGTTTCCGATGCGGGGGCTGATGCCCGTCGCAATCCTGTGAGTTCCCAGCCGGCGTCGGTGCGGTCCGGCCGCACGGTGGAGGATGTCGCTGAGGACGCCTGACACCTGATGGCCGGTCAATCGCTTGCAGCTGGTCTCCGGCCTTCACGTACGGTGACCGACCGGCCGACTGGGCGGACCGGCACGGGGGAGCCACTCCCGAGTCGCTGCCAGGGCCGAGGGGGATCAGCATGGAAGAAACAGGTGATTTTGCGATCAGGCGCGGAGGCGAAGCGCGATGACGCTACCCATACGGCACCGGCACGGCAGCCTGATGGAGCGTGGATTCCCCTGGCGGGAGCCGATGGCGTCCGACATGGAGGAACTGTTCGAGCGGATGAGCGAGTACCTGGGTTCCAGTGCGGCCAGGTCGCCCCTGGCCGGGGCAATGGCCTGGGCTCCCCTGGCGGACCTGCACGAGACCGACGAGTCATACGTGGTCGAATGCGAGGTGCCGGGCATCCGCCGCGAGGACATCGACGTCGAGATGTCCGAGAACGAGCTGTGCATCTCGGGAGAGATGAAGGAATGCGGGCGTGAGGGCGTGATCCGCCACCGCGGACGCCCCACCGGGCGGTTCGAGTACCGGGCGACCCTGCCCACCAACGTGAAGGCCGACGAGGTCCGTGCGAACCTCAGCGAGGGCGTCCTGACCGTCACCATCCCGAAGGCGCAGGGGACCAGGCCTCGGCACATCGAGATCGAAGGCTGACCACACGACTGCGTCACCCCGCCCGCCGGGACCGGCCGTCCCGGGCCCGGACCCCGGCGACGGCGGGGGCCGACCTGCCCCACACGGCCCACACCGGCCTTGCCGTCCTCCCGGCCGCCGGGCTGCGGCGCGCTGCACGACAGGAAGGGCCCGAGGCCAATGATCGCAGCCGGCTGGCAGGACGGTCTGTCCGAACAAGCACGCACAGCACTGCGCGCCGCCGCCCAGCCGCGCACCGTACGGCCCATGCTCGCGACCCTGACCAAGGACTACTTCTCCGATCCCGGATGGCTCTTCGAGCGCAAGCTGGACGGAGAGCGGTGCCTGGGATTCCGTGACGGCGACGGGGCACGATTGGCCTCCCGCAGCGGAGAGGACCTCACGGACACCTACCCCGAGGTCGCAGGGGCCCTCGCCGGTCAAGGCTGCGACGACTTCGTCGTCGACGGCGAGATGGTCGCCTTCACCGGCACCCGCACCAGTTTCGCCCGACTGCAACAGCGCATGGGCATCCACGATGCCGACAAGGCCCGGCGCAGCGCGGTCGCGGTCACCTACTACGCCTTCGACCTGCTGCATCTGGACGGCCACGATCTCACCTCCCTGCCACTGCGCACCCGCAAGGCGCTGCTGCGTCACACCCTCGCCTTCCGTGCCCCACTGCGGTTCACGAACCACCGCAACGCCACCGGGGAGGCGTATCTGCGCCAGGCCTGCGGGTGGGGCTGGGAAGGACTGGTCGCCAAGCGGGCGGACAGCCGGTACGTGCCGAGGCGGTCGGCGGACTGGCTGAAGTTCAAGTGCGGGCAGGGGCAGGAGCTGGTGATCGGTGGCTTCACCGAACCGGCGGGCAGCCGTACCGGCTTCGGCGCACTGCTCGTCGGATACTACGAGGGCGACCGGCTTCGCTACGCGGGCAAGGTCGGCACCGGATACGACCGCAGGACCCTGGCCGGGCTGCGTGAGCGCCTGGACGCGCTGGAGTGCGAGCGGCAGCCGTTCACCGGTGGCACGGTCCGCGAACGCGGCGTGCACTGGGTGCGGCCCGAGCTCGTCGCCGAGATCGTCTTCACCGAGTGGACCGATGACGGCAAGCTGCGCCATCCCCGGTACGTCGGCCTGCGCACCGACAAGCCCGCCGAGCAGGTGGTGCGCGAGCGGCCGAAGGCAAAGCAGTGAGGAAGGAGAAGCGGTGAGTACGAAGGACAGCATGCGCGTCGGGGGCCGTACCGTCGCGATAACGAATCCGGACAAGGAACTCTTCCCCGACGACGGCATCACCAAGGCCGAACTCATCGACTTCTACCGCACCGTCTCCCGCCCCATGCTGCCCCATCTGCGCGGACGACCCCTGGCCATGGAACGTCACCCGGACGGGTACGGCGGGAAGTCGTTCTTCCACAAGGACGTCCCCGACTACTTCCCGGACTGGATCCACCGCCAAGAGGTCGCCAAGGAGGACGGGACCCTCTCCATGGTCGTGTGCGACGACGCCGCCACTCTGGCCTACCTCGCCAACCAGGCATGCATCACTCCGCATCCATGGCTCAGCCGCATCGACGACCTCGACTGTCCGGACCGGCTCGTCTTCGACCTGGATCCGCCGGGTGACGGATTCGAGATCGTGCGCTGGACCGCCAGGAAGCTCGGGCATCTCCTCACCGAAGAACTGGGGCTCCGGCCCGCCGTGATGACGACGGGCTCGCGGGGCCTGCACCTCGTCCTGCTCCTGGACCGGCACACCGACTTCGACACCACCCGCGCCTTCGCCCGCCAGGTGGCCGCACTTCTCGCCGGCCGGTACCCGGACAGGCTGACGACCGAGGCGCGCAAGAACAAGCGCCGCGGCCGGCTGTACCTGGACATCCAGCGCAACGCCTACGCCCAGACCTCGGTGGCCCCCTACGCGGTCCGGGCCCGCCCCCACGCCCCCGTGGCCACCCCGCTCGACTGGGACGAACTCGACGACCAACGGATCGGCCCGCAGCACTGGACCCTGCGCACCCTCCCGGACCGGCTGGCCGACCACGGCGACCCCTGGAAGGGGCTGAGCCGCTGCAGACGCTCCCTGGGTCCGGCCCGGCGCCGGCTCGACGCTCTCGTCCGGGAAGACACCTCATGAGGACGTGAGTTCTTCGGTGCGGAGGCACGGAGGGCGGGCACGGGGCCGGCCAGGTATGCGCCGATCCGGCATCACCGTCGTCGGTGAGGACTCTGTAGGAGTGATTCCGGCGGAACGGTCGCTCGCGGTCCGCGCGCTGCCGGAGGATCGGCCCGGTCCTTCGCTAACGTCCGGGGCGCCGCGCCTGCCCGGGCGAGTGAACGTGCAGGCGCCCCACCTCATCGATTCCGACAGCAAGGACTGATCACCATGGCCGTGTGCGAGGTGTGTCACAACGACTACGAGCTGGCGTTCGAGGTGCGAGCCGCAGGAGGGGCGGTCCACGTCTTCGACAGCATCGAGTGCGCCGCCCAGAAGATCGCCCCGATCTGCGTCAACTGCCAGTGCCGCATCCTCGGCCACGGCATGCAGGCCGACGGACAGTTCTTCTGCTGCGCACACTGCGCGCGTGAGAAAGGTCTGTCCCGGTCCCAGCTCGTGGATCACGCCTGAACCCCTCGGCCCGGCCGCCGGACCGCGGCCGGGAGCGGACCACCGCCCAGGAACGCCGGGATGGCATCTGGCGCCTGGCACCGGGCGTCCTCGGCGGCGCGGCCGACGGGGGTGAGGCCGCCCTCGGGCCGGGGGTTCCCCGTTCCACCCGCTCACCTGCCGGACGTGACCTCAGTCGAAATAGGATTCGAGCCCCCCGCGCCGCCGGACATCGAGCGTTGCGCAGTGGAACGAGCCGCCGAACGGTGCGTAATGCAGCAGGTCGCACGGGATCGGTTCGAATCCCCAGCCTTCGAGCGCGCGCAGCATGCCGGTGTGGTGCCGCTCCGCGATCACCCGCTTCTCGTCGATCATGAGAACGTTCATGCTGAGCCACTTGCCGCACATCGAGGTGAGCCTCAGCAGCCGCTCGTCGATCGGGTCGGGCTCGGGGGCGATCAGGATGTCCCAGGACCGCAGGACGTCGGGCAGCCGGTCGGTGTCGACATACTCGGGATTGACCAGCACCTTCCCGGGCGCGAGCGGGAGGAACGTCGTGTCGATGTGCATGGGTGCGCGGCAGCGGCTCTCGATCTCGTGGATGCGGTACGCGGGCCCGAGATGGCGGCGCAGCCATTGGATCCCCATGCCGTTGGTGACGTTGCTCCGGGTCACGAACAGGTCGTGCCCCGCGCGCACGAAGTCCGCCGCATCGAATACCGGTTCGAACTCGGTGAGGAGGTAGCGCATGGGTTCGCCGGTACCGGGGGTGCGGAAGCCTTCCTTGAACAGGTCGCCGGTGAGCTGCGGCCTGGGTGCCGCCGTCCAGCGCGCGCCGCGACGGAAGTAGTCCTTGAGGAGGGAACGGTACGTGTGGGTCTCGAAGTGCCGGCACGGCCAGGCCATCGGGGTCTCGATGATCTCGTCGCCGATCACGAGCATGCTGTCGCGGGGACAGGTGTTGCCGAAGCCGCGCGACGACCAGTCGGGGGTTCGGAACCGCCGCCGGTGGTCGGTCGCGTCCGGACGTCTGACCGTGATGCCGAGGGACTCCAGGAGGGCGACGAACTGATCGAGCTCCTGCTGTGCCCGCTCGGTCAGTACGCGCGGATACCGAAACCCTCCGACCCGCCGGTGCAACCGCGCCGCCCAGGGCGGGAGGTTGCAGGACACGACGGGGTGGTCGGAGGGAATCGTCACGCCGTCGAGGCGTCCGACGATGACTTCCTCCAGCGGGTCCCACTCGTTGTGCGAGTTCACGGGCGAGACAAGAGGCTCCGCGGTGGCGGCAGCCGTGTCCGTCGGCAGCCGCATGACGCGTGCTCCGTACTGCCCGGCACCGCCGTCCGACCGCGGAGCCTCTGCGCTCCCCATTGCTTGACCGCCTTCGATGACATGGTTCGGTAACCGGAGCTGAACAATACGTCACGTACTTGAATGATTCGGGTTTTCAGGGCAAACCGCCACCCGGCCGTGAAGCAGCGGAAGAGCGGCGCCGGTCCGGCGGGATGCGGGTGCTGTCGACGGTCGGCGACCGCCCTCGCTCTTGCCCTCACCCGGCTCGGTGAGGGCCTCGTGCGGGCCCGATGCGCTGGTGTTGTCCTGGATCAGGAAAGGTGGTCCCGGATCACGGCAGAGGGCGGCTGCCGGCGGCGCTGCCGCGACGATCGGGACTCGTCCGGCCGGTTCATCGCTCGTCCCCCTCCGTCCTCTCGTCGTCGACGATCTCGGCATCGACGACCTCCTCCTCACCGCTCTCCTGCCCGGACCGGGACGCGGAGTCGGCGCCGCTTCCGGCACCCGGTGCCTGGGCGTAGAGGGCGCTGCCGATCTTCTGCGCGGCTGTGGCCGCCTTCTCCATGGCGGTACGGATCGCGGTGGCGTCCTCACCCTTGAGCTTCTCCTTCAGCTCGGTGAGCGCGGTCTCCACCTCCGTCCTCACGTCGCCGGGGATCTTGTCCGCGTTGTCGGACAGGAGCTTCTCGGTCTGGTAGACGAGCTGCTCGGCCTGGTTGCGGGTCTCGGCGGCCTCGCGGCGGCGACGGTCCTCCTCGGCGTGTGCCTCGGCATCGCGCATCATGCGGTCGATGTCGTCCTTCGGCAGGGCGGAGCCGCCGGTGACGGTCATCTTCTGCTCCTTGCCCGTGCCCAGGTCCTTCGCGGTCACGTGCATGATGCCGTTGGCGTCGATGTCGAAGGCGACCTCGATCTGCGGGACGCCGCGCGGGGCCGGCGGCAGACCGGTCAGCTCGAACATGCCGAGCTTCTTGTTGTACGCCGCGATCTCGCGCTCGCCCTGGTAGACCTGGATCTGCACGGACGGCTGGTTGTCCTCGGCCGTCGTGAAGATCTCGGACCGCTTGGTCGGGATCGTGGTGTTGCGCTCGATGAGCTTGGTCATGATGCCGCCCTTGGTCTCGATGCCGAGGGACAGCGGGGTGACGTCGAGCAGCAGGACGTCCTTGACCTCGCCCTTGAGGACACCGGCCTGGAGCGAGGCGCCGATGGCGACGACCTCGTCCGGGTTCACGCCCTTGTGCGGGTCCTTCCCCGTCAACTCCCTGATCAGATCGGTCACTGCGGGCATGCGCGTGGAGCCGCCCACCATGATCACGTGATTGATCTCCGAGACGGAGATCCCCGCATCCTCGATCGCGCTGTGGAACGGGCCCTTGCACCGCTCCAGCAGGTCCTGGGTGAGCTGCTGGAAGTGGGCGCGCGTCAGCTTCTCGTCCAGATGCAGCGCGCCCTCGGAAGACGCGGTGATGTACGGCAGGCTGATCGTCGTCTCCGTCGCCGCGGACAGCTCGATCTTCGCCTTCTCCGCCGCCTCGCGCAGCCGCTGCGTGGCCATCTTGTCCTTGGACAGGTCGATGCCGTACGCGTTCTTGAACTGCGCGGTCAGATGGTCGACGATCCGCTGGTCCCAGTCGTCACCGCCCAGGTGCGTGTCACCGTTGGTGGACTTCACCTCCACCACGCCCTCGCCGATCTCCAGCAGGGAGACGTCGAAGGTGCCGCCACCCAGGTCGAACACCAGGATCGTCTGGTCGTTCTCCTTGTCCAGGCCGTACGCGAGCGCCGCCGCTGTCGGCTCGTTGATGATCCGCAGCACCTTCAGCCCGGCGATCTCGCCGGCCTCCTTGGTGGCCTGGCGCTGGGAGTCGTTGAAGTACGCCGGAACGGTGATGACCGCGTCCGTCACCTCCTCGCCGAGGTATGCCTCGGCGTCCCGCTTCAACTTCTGCAGGACCCGCGCGGAGATTTCCTGGGCCGCGTACCGCTTGCCGTCGATGTCCCCGGATTCGGGGAAGTGCCACCCGGCCTCGCCCATGTGCCGCTTCACCGACCGTGCGGTGCGCTCGATGTTGGTCACGGCCTGGCGCTTGGCGACTTCACCGACCAGCACCTCACCCTTCTGCTTCGAGAAGCCGACCACTGACGGTGTGGTCCGCAAGCCCTCCGCGTTGGTGATGACGGTCGGCTCGCCGCCCTCGAGGACGGCGACCACGGAGTTGGTCGTACCCAGGTCGATGCCTACCGCCCGTGTCATCACTCGCTCCCTTCGGACGTGTGTTCCGAATGCGTGACTCCCCCGGCTCCCGGCCACCCGGAGCGACCGGAACGGCGGGCCGAGGGGGCGGGGCGGGCCTCGTCGCGGTGCCGGACACCGGCCGTGTCGGCCGGTCCGTCGCGCGAAAGGGGGCCGATTCGCATGAGCATCCCGTCCGCCCCTTTCCTGCCGGTTCAGGGGTGACTGCGGCGCTACCACCTATATAACTCGCCGCAATAAACTTGACAAGGGTCCAGTCAAGAGTGTGCCGATGCGGGCAGAGCGGGCGGAGTGGATCCTGGGGGCAGGAGGGCTTTGCGATGGCGCAGCGGCACCAGGCCACCTACAAGATGATCACGGGCCTGCTCGACAGCAGTCACCTGATGACCCTGGACCAGCTGCCCGTTTGCGTGACGACGTACGCGGCGGCAGCCGGACTGCACGACATCCTGATCTACCTGTGCGACGTGCGGCAGGACGTACTCCGGCTGCTCACCGGCTCCGGACCCGGCACCGCCGGCCCGGCCGGGACCGGGCCGCCCGAACTGAGCGTGGACTCCACCCTGGCCGGGCGGGGCTTCCAGCACGGCGAGGTCCTCCTCGTTCCCCGGCCCGGGCAGGAAAGGCCCGGTGAGCGCCAGTGGTGGGTGCCCCTCCTGGACGGCACCGAGCGCCTGGGGATGATGCGCGTCACCGCCGCGTCCGACGACGCCCACACCCGGCGGGACATCGAGTGCCTGGCGTCCCTGATCGCGCTGATCATCGTCACGAAGTCCGTGCACAGCGACTCCCACGCCGCTCTCGTCCGCACCCGGCCGATGAACGTGGCGGCGGAGATGCAGTGGCAGCTCATGCCTCCGCGCGCGTACGCCGACAGCCATGTGGTGATCGGCGCGGCCATGGAACCGGCCTACGAGAACGCCGGGGACGCCTACGACTACGCCACCACCGACGGACTCGTACATCTCGCGATCTTCGACGCCATGGGCCACGACACCGCCGCCGGCCTCACCGCCAACCTCGCGGTGGCCGCCTGCCGCAGCCACCGTCGGCGCGGCGCCGGGCTGATCGAGACCGGGGAGGGCATCGAACGCACCCTCCTGGACCACCTCGACCGCTCGTACGTCACCGCCGTCCTGGCCACCCTCGACACCAGGACGGGCCTGCTGACCTGGATCAGCCACGGTCACCACCCGCCGGTCGTGATCCGCGGCGGCCGCTGGACCACACAGCTGAACTGTCCGCCCGCCCCTCCCCTGGGCACCGCCCTCGGGCTGCCCGCCACGCTGTGCCGGGAACGCCTGCAACCCGGTGACCGCCTCGTCCTCCACACCGACGGCATCACCGAAGCGCGCGACTCCGACGGTCGTGAATTCGGCCTCGACGGATTCCTCGACTTCCTCCTGCGCCACCACGCCGACAACCTGTCCGTCCCCGAAACACTCCGCCGCCTCGTCCGCAGCATCCTCGACCGGCACCACGGCACCCTGCGCGACGACGCCACCGTCCTCCTCCTGGAATGGCACGGCCCCACCCCCTTCGACCCCGGGGAGGCCGAAACCCTCGTCGGCCTCCCCGAATGAACCCGGCGCCGCGAACGGCGCGGTACGACCGGACGCCGCCCGAGCCGGCGGGGCACCCCCCACCGCCCGGTGCCGGGAAGCTCCGGCGCGGGGCCCGGCGGCGATCACGTCCGCGTTCGCGTGCGGTGGCTGGTGTCGCACCAGGGGAGGGCGCCGCTGCGCCGGCACGTGCAGATCGCGACGACGAAGCGGTCGGAGGTGTGCACGGAACCGTCCGGCATGGTGACTTCCACCGGCCCTTCCACGAGGAGGGGACCGTCTTCCGTCAGGGTGATGCGGCACGGTGCGTCAGGGGCGTTCGGCACGGATGACCACCAGCTCCTCGTTCGTGTCGTCGGTGCGTATCAGCCGGTGCTCGCGCAGCCAGCGGAGACGGGAGAGCAGCACGGGGCCGAAGGGGATGCGGACCCGGCTGCTGACGGCCGCGTCCAGCCCCGCGCGTCTGAGCCGGTTCAGGGTGGCGTCGGGGTCGCAGAGCCCGGAGTGCACCAGGAGGAGAACCCCGCCGCCCCGCCGCAGCATCGACGGCACCGTCGTGCAGAGGCGGTCGACGACCGCCCGGCCGTCGCTGCCCGCGTTCCAGGCACGGGAGGCGCCGTGCCGCGGGATGTCCGGTGCCGGGACGTAGGGCGGGTTGCACAGGATGAGGTCGTACGAGCGGGTTCTGACGGCGGACATCAGATCGCTGCGGCGCACCGTGATGCGGCGGCGGTGCAGCATCGCGTTGAGGCGTGCGGTGATGACCGCTCGGAGCGCGACGTCCACGGCCGTCACCTCGCAGCCCAGCTGAGCGGCCCGCACGGCCAGCGCACCGCTGCCCGTTCCGACGTCCAGCACGGCGGTCCCGGGGCCGACGCGTTCCCGTTCGAGCGCCGCCAACAACAACCGTGTGTCGCTCTGCGGCGCGTATACCCCCGGAAGCGTGACCAGGAACGGTTGCGAGAACGGGCGCGTCCCGTCGGTTTCACCAGCCACGTGGTCTTCTCCCGTCGTACTGATTCCCTCGCGGCACATCCGTCACGCTCCCCATGCCGCGAGGAACCGCCGACCGAGACGGTCCTCGAGGAACGAGGTGACGGCGATCCCGAACGCGATGTCCGGCTCCAGTCCGGGCTCTTCGTCGAGAAGCCCCCCGATCACTTCGTTCCGTACCACTTGTTCGTGCACGGCGTCGGCTTCGACGTGCTCGTCGTAGAAGTGCTGCGCGGCCGGGCCGGCGCCGGTACGGGCCATCGCGCGGGCGAGGTGCCGGGAGGCCGGCGAGGAGGTGATCTCGACGGCGGCGAAGTGCCCCACCAGGGCGCCGCGCATCGTCCGGTGCAGCCCGAACAGCGACATGGCGTTGACGAGGGCGAGCATTTCCGCGTACCCGCTGTCCAGATAGTGCCCGTATCCGGTGTTCAGACCCAGGTCCGACATGAGATCCGCGAACAGCCGGGCGTGTACGCGCTCCGCTCTGCCGCCGCCGAACTCGTCGAACTCCACGGCGGCCATCGCGGCCTTGGCCCGCCCGCTGAGCCGCGGCAGCACCCAGGCGTGCGGATCGGCCTCCTTCAGGTGGTAGAGGGAGCGCTGTCGTGCGTATTCACGCAGGTTCTCCAATGTGCCTCGCTTCGCGAGGAACTGAGGGACGCCGTCGGAATCGACGGGCTGGACCAGCAGATCGGCAAGCAGACCGTCCAGCGGTTCCGGCACGGGCACGTCGCGCCGCAGAGCGGTGAGGAAGCGGTCCTCCAGCGAAGCCCGCACCGAGAGAAGAGCGGTGTCCCACTCCCGTCCCGCATCGACGCCCTCGAAGCCCCGGTAGTGGAGTTCGTAACAGGTGTACAGGGCCAGTTGCAGATCGTCACCGTACGGATCGGCCGGACCCGCCGCCGCGGGGTCGGGCAGCGCGGCGCGGTCCAGCAGTGCGTCGGAGACCGCTGCCGACAACGTTCCCCTGCGGCGGGGCAGTGGTGGCGCGCTGGGGCTCACGGGCATCGCACTTCCCTCCGGCCGCTCCGGGGCCGTGCCGGGGGCCGGGCGGGACCCACTGGGCGGGGCGACCACATCTGCTTCCGATGCTCCTCGTGCACGGGGCCGACCGCATCTGCGGCGCCGTACGACGGCCGGACGGGCCGTCGGCCGGAGCCACCGCCCAGGGGCCGGGTTCCGGAACCGGTGACCGGGAGAAGGGCCGGTTCTCCATGGCTGTTCCCCTCTCGGTGGTCCGCCCGGCTGTTCCCTCCCGGCGGTCCGTCCCGGCCACGCGAGGTTCACCGCCGTGCCGCGTTCACCCCCACTTCCGGCCGACCAGGGGCGGAGTGTCCAGCCCCGCCCCGCTCCGTACGCCGCGCAGGAACGCCGACAGCGCCTCCTGGGCGGACCGGGTCGGCTGCCACTCCAGCAGGTCGTGGGCCCGGGAGCAGTCGAGGACCGGGAGACGGAGCACCGCGTCGAACAGATGCGGGGAAGCCGGCACGGCGCGGGTGTGCCACGCCGCCGACAGGACCGTCCGCACCATGGACGGCGGGACGCGCACCGCCCGGGTGCCGAGCAGTTCCGCGAGCTCCCGAGGGCCGAGCACCGGCTCCGCCGCCAGGTTGAACGGGCCGCGTACATCGGTGAGCACGGCCGCCCGGTAGGCCTGCGCCGCGTCATCGGTGTGCAGCACCTGGAGCCGCAGCCCCGGCAGGTCCGGCACGAACGGGAGCAGATCCGGGCGCAGCAGGACGCCGGGCATGTAGCGGCCCGCGAAGATGCGGCGCTGCTGGCTGGCGGACTGTTCCTTGAACAGGAAGCCGGGGCGCATCCGCACCACCCGGACGTCCGGATGACGCAGTTCGAAGGAGTCCAGCACCCGCTCCAGGTAGGACTTCTCCCGGCAGTAGGCGGCATCCGGCCACCCGTGCGTCGGCCACGTCTCGTCCACCCCGCGCTCGGCCTTCGGGCCGGGGGAGTACGCACCCACGGACGAGGCGTGCACCAGGGTCCGGACGCCCGCCCGGGCCGTGGCCTCGAAGACCCGGATGGATCCCAGCACGTTGCTCCGCCAGGTCACCACCGGATCGTGCGTGGGCTGGAACCGCCAGGCCAGGTGGACGACGGCGTCCGCGTCGGCGAAGAGTTCGTCCAGCACCGCCGGACTGTCCTCGCCGGAGAGGTCCACGGCCATCCACCGCACCCCGGGGACGGAGACCTCCGGACGTCGGCGGGCCAGGCCGACGACGTCCGCCACGTCCGGATCCCCGGCGAGGGCCTCGACGACGCTGGTTCCCACATTGCCGGTGGCTCCCGTCACCACCACGTGCAGTCCCGCATGTGCGGTCATGGTGTTTCCACCCTTCCCGAAAGCCCGATCCCCGTACGGTGACGCCGCCCCCAGGGGCCCGGACGGGTAGCGGATCGTCCGCCCCCACAGCTGTGAGCCCCTCCATCCAGCCAAACAGCGACCGGGCCGTTCCGCCTCCTGTGGCAGGAACGTTCACGGGCGGGGAGGGGGAAGAACACGAGGAGTGCGGAGTGCGGTACCCGGGGGTGCGACGGCGGCGTGCGCACGAGGAGGAAGCCGGAGCCGGCCGCCCGTGGACGCGATGCGACCAGAAAAGGGCGTCCCGCCCGTCAGGGGAGGGGGGTTCCGCCCGTCACGTTCATGACCTCGCCCGTGACGAAGGAGGCTCTCGACGATGCGAGGAAGACGTAGGCCGGGGCGATCTCGGCGGGTTGCGCGACACGACCGAGCGGGGTCTGCTTCCCGAACTCGTGGGTGTCGGGCAGGGTGGCAGGGATGAGCGGGGTCCACACCGGGCCGGGGGCCACGGCGTTGACGCGAATGCCTTCGGAGGCCAGCTCCTGGGCGAGCCCCTGGGTGAAGGTCACGATCGCGCCCTTCGTCATCGCGTAGTCCAGGAGGTGCGGACTCGGCTGATAGCCCTGGACCGAGGCCGTGTTGATGACCGAGCCACCGGCGGGGATGTGGGGCAGCGCCATCTTGCACAGCCAGAACATTCCGTAGAGGTTGGTCCGCACCACACGGTCGAACTGGTCGGTGGAGATGCCTTCGATGCCCTCCGGCTGTGCCATCTGGTACGCGGCGTTGTTGATCAGGACATCGATACGGCCGAACTCCGACACGGCCGTATCGATGAGGGTGCGGCACGAGGCTTCCTCACGGATGTCGCAGACCACCGGCACGGCACGTCGTCCCGCTCCCTCGACCAGGTCCACCGTCGCCCGGGCCTCCCCCCGCTCGTTCTCCAGATGAGTGAACACGACGTCGGCGCCCTCACGGGCGAAGGCCAGTGCCACGGCCCGGCCGATTCCGGAGTCCCCACCCGTCAGGACCGCTGTGCGGTCGGTGAGCAGGCCGCTGCCCCGGTACGTGTCCTCACCGTGGTCGGGGCGCGGGTCCATCGGTTCCGTCCACCCGGGATACTGCTGGGTCTGCTGCGGGATCTCCTGCTCGTCGGCGCCTCGCGCGGGGTTCTGCGGCTGCTGGGCTGCGTTCATGGCGCGGTCCTTCCTCGGCGGAGTCGGTTCGTGGGGGGAGGGGAGGGCAGGGTGGCTGGAGCCGTACCTCTTTGTCGAGGCCGACTGCCGGAGACGGTGACGGACCCGCCTGCGTGATCATGGATGAGAAAGGCGCCGCGTGGGACTGCGAAGGGCGGGCCTGCGAAGGGTGGGACGGCCGGTGCGGCATCGCCGTCGGCCGCTGCCGTTCTCCCGGGAGCCGCGACACGGAAGTCAACGCCCCGGCACGGTGGCGCCGCTGTCATTGCCTGTCCCACGATTCCCCCGCCCTCGCCACGCCGCACTTCGGCGTCCCGGACGCCGGTGGTCACCCGGGGCGAGCCGGCTTGAGAGCCCGGGCAGTTGCCGCAACGGCTCAGGGGGGACAGAGTGAAGGAAGAACACACACGAGATCGGAGCGTGTTGTGATCATTCTGGGAGTCATACTGCTCGTCATCGGTTTCGTCACCGGTATTTCCATCCTGTGGACGATCGGGATCATCCTGGCCGTGATCGGCCTGATCCTGTGGATCCTGGGCGGGATGGGGCATGCCGTCGCGGGACGCAGACATTATTGGTAGCGCCTTCGGGCGGCGCGCTTCGCCCCTGGAAAGCGGGGCACCGACGAGTAATGCCCCGCCGAGCCGACAACCTGCACTGGGCACGTAAGCGGTGAACCCGCCCGTGCCCAGAAAGGTGTCTATGTGTCCATGGACCACAGTGAGGCGGCCGTCCTGGACGCCCTTGCCTCGCCGACCGGGCGGAAACGCTGCCTTCCGGGCGGCATGTCGAGTTTCCCGACCCCGGCGAGCCGAGGCCGACCCAGGCACGTCTGCCCGCGACGCCTACTTCAATGAACCTCCCCGACCCCACGCTGCGCACCGTCCGGGTCCGAGCGGAGGACAACGGGGCGTGAGTGGGCAGGACGGGGCCTGAACAGCGGGACGGATCACCCGCTGAGGGGCCGGGACACCTCCGTCGAAGGGACCACGCATGACTGCCGACGACAGGAGCACGCGGAAGGTGCTGGCGATCGTCACGAACCACGGCGTCGAGCAGGACGAGCTTCTGGTGCCTCAGGAGCACCTGTGCGGCCGGGACGTTCAGGTATCGGTCGCCGCGGTGTCGACGGACGACGTCCGGACGCTGGTGGGCGACAGGAATCCGGGGAGAACGGTCCGGCCGGGACTCACGCTCGCCGACGTGGATCCGGCCGCCTACGACCTGCTGCTGATCCCCGGAGGAACCCTGAACGCCGACGCCCTGCGCCAACAGGACGACGCCCTGCGCATCGTCCGCGCCTTCGTGTCGTCCGGGCGGCCCGTCGCGGCCATCTGCCACGGGCCGTGGGCGCTGGTCGAAGCGGGGGTGGTGGCGGAGAAGAGGCTGACGTCCTACCCCTCGCTGAAGACGGACATCCGTAACGCGGGCGGGGAATGGACCGATGAGCCGGTCGTCACGGACGACCGGCACGGCTGGCGGCTCGTCACCTCACGCACTCCGAGAGACCTGGAACCATTCCTCCGCGAGGTGGACGCGGCCCTCGCGGCGGGCTCCCGGTGAGGGCGGGCCCGGGCCGGAGGGAGCGCCCCCACCGATGCGGCCGGACGGCGACCCGTACGCCGTACCGCCCCGGAGCCCACGAGCCCGGTGCAGTCCCCGCTTGTTCATGGACGAACGGACGAGCGGTCCCGATCGCGTCTCTCCGGGGCGCCCCGTTCCTCGGCGCTTTTCCGAGGGGCTCGTACGGACGCCGACGCTTCTTGTCCGATTCCGGTCCGGCCGACCTTGTAGGGGCCGGCCGGACCGGACCGGGATCGGGGCGGGTCCGAGGCCCCAAGGAACCCCGGCGCCGGGGCGATCAGTCGGTCACGGTGACCGTCTCGCTCGCGCCGGACTCGGTGCCGTCCGCGTAGAGGACCGTGACGCGGTAGTACACCGTGGTGGCGGCCGGCTGGTCGAGGTCCGTCCAGTCGCCGCTGCCGGCGTTGTCCTCGGGCTCGGTGCCGATCCGTTCGAACGTCGCGGTCCGCGGGTTCCAGCGGTGGATGGCGAAGCCGGAGACCGGGCTGCCGTTCTCGTTCCTGTCGCTGGACAGGAACCAGGAGATCCAGCCGGAGGCGTCGGCGGCGAGGTGGCCGAGCGGCGCGCCGGACGCGGGCGGGGCGGTCGGACGGAGGTCCAGCTCGGTGATCTCGGCGACGGACGCGCCGGTCTCCGGGGTGAGCCGGTTGCCGTACTGGTCGACGGCGACGACGGCGTAGCGCACCTGCTGACCGTCGGCGGGCACGGCGTCGTGGAACGTCGTCGCCGTGATCTCCCGCGGCTTCAGGGTCCAGGGGTCCTGCACCGGGGTGTAGGACCACCGGCCGTCGACGAGGGTGCCGCGCAGCACGCGGTAGTGGTCGGAGCCGGGCTCGTCGTTCGCCTCCCAGGAGAGCGTGACGCCGTTCTCCTTCGGGGTGGCGGTCAGGCCGGCGACCGCGGCCGGCGCGGTCGTGTTGCCGGCGACGTCGAGGGTGAGCTCCTGGGAGGGGACGCCCCCGTTCCCGGCGTGGTCGACGGCCACCACCCGGTAGCGGTACGTGAAGCCGGGCGGCGGGGCGGCGTCGGTGAAGGTGGTGCCCCGCACGCCCTTGCCGACCTCCACGCTCGCGCCGACGGTGGTGCCCCGCACGGTCTTCCGGAAGACCGAGTAGCCCGCGAAGTCGTCGCTGGTCCGCTCGGAGGCGTCCCAGTCCAGGGTGACGCCCGCCTCGCTCTCGACGGCCCGCGCGTTGAGGGCGGTGTCCACGGGGCCCGTCCGGTCACGGGTGTAGTACATCGCCGTGCCCGAGGCCGGGGACTCCAGTCCATGGGCGTCGACGGCGGTGACGACGTAGTAGTAGACGTCGCCGGTCGGCGGCAGCGGTCCGGTGTACCCGCCGGGCGACAGCTTGTCGCCGGTGAGGCGGTTCTCGGGGGTGAGGGCGACCGGGTTGGACGTCGAGCGGTAGACGCGGTACCCGGCGAGGTCCGGCTCCGTGTTGCTGTCCCAGTAGAGGGTGATCTCGGTCGGGAAATCCATGGACCAGTTGTCCTCGACGCCCTTCGGGGCGGTGGGAGCGGTGCGGTCCACGGTGGTGACGGCCAGGTCGGCCGTGCCCGAGGACACGTTGCCGGCCTTGTCGTGGGCGCGGACCTCGTAGTAGTAGACGTTGCCGTCCTTCGGGACGGTCGTGTCGGTGTACGAGGTGGACGTCGTCGTCGCGAGCGGCTTCGTGGGGTAGGAGGTGCCCTTCAGCCGCCGGTAGACGCGGTACCCGGCGAGGTCCATCTCCTTGTTCCTGGCCCAGCTGATCTTCGTGGACAGGGCCGTCGGGCTGTAGGCGACGGTGGTCCCGGTCGGCACGAGCGGCTTGACCTTGTCGACGGTCGCCGAGGTGCGGGGGGCGTAGGAGAACTTGACGTTGGCGGCGCCGGTCCAGTTCACGAAGTCGACGCGGAGACTGTGCCTGCCCGACGGCATGGTCATTTGGACGGTCTTGGAGACGGTGGTGGAGACGTTCTTCCACACGTTGACCTTGCGGACGCCGTCGAGGTAGACGCGGATGCCGTCACGGGAGGAGGCGGTGAACGTGAAGGGGCCGCCCGAGCCGAAGTCGCGGGTCATGGACCAGCGGACGCCGAAGTTGTTGGCGGGCATGCCCTTGACGCCGGGGGCACGGGTTCCCCAGTTCTGGTCGATCACCGAGTCGCAGTCCGTGCCCTTGGGGGTCCCGGAGAACGTGGTGTTCGCGTAGAACGTCCGCTTGAAGACGGGCGACGCGCAGGTCACGGCGGCGGAGGCGGCGGGGGCGGCCACACTGAGCAGGCCCCCCGCGGTGGCGAGTACGACGGCGCCGGCGGTGGCGACCGTTGTGCCTCTGGGTCGGTTCAATTCGTTCCTTCGATCTCGGTCCTCTGCGGCAGGGCGTGCCTGCCGACGATCAAGACTCGTGAGGAACGGGCTTGGTTGTAGGCCGCAGGCGCCCGGAGTTCGTCCGTACGGTCCGGGGGCGCACGACATATGGTTAAAGAATGAGCAAAACCGAGCATGAGACCGGTCCCCAGGGGACGCTTGTGTGCCCGGTCTGCAAGCAGCCCCTGCCCATCACGATCACCAGGCGGCACAAGACCCTCGGAGTCTTCGTACCCGTGCGGGCCGCGGGCCCCTGCGGCAATCCCGACTGCCCCGAATACCTGGAGGAGCCGGCGGGCGAAAGCCCCAGACCCCCCAGACCCCATTGAGGTCCGGCCCGATTGAGGCCCGGCCCCACTGACCTCCGGCCCCGGTGACGCGCTCGGACCCACTGCGGCCCGAGCCCGCTGGTGTCACAGGACCCCACTGCCGTTCGGCCCGCTGACGTCCGTACGGCGGGCTTGGACGGGGCGTCCCGTCACCCGAGGGCCGGGGGAGGGGCGGGCCCGCGGGGGGCTGCCACCGTTCTGCCCGGGGAATCGGCCCCGAAGACCGCACCGTGCAGGTCGTGCAGCAGGACCGTGCGGCGGTTCTTCTCCGCCGACCGGCCGACGACCCCGCCGCCGTACCGGCACGCGGCGACCGCCGCCGATTCGGCGTCCGGCACCGGGAAGTAGAGGTGCCACCCCCGACGCGCCCGTTCACCGCTCAGCGGCGAGCCCGCCGGTACGATCCTGGCCGCCGTGCTGCCGACGTCCCGGAGCGTGACGCCGCCCTTCTCGTACCGGACCTCGCAGCAGCCGGGCCGGCCGCAGGCCCACTCCAGCACCTCGCCGTAGAAGATGGCGGCCTCGAACACGTCGCCCGCGTGCAGCTCCAGCCGCCATGGACGATGGGTGCGCCACGTCTCCCAGTCGGCGATCAGCGGCCCCTCCCAGATGCCGAAGCGGTTGCCCTCCCGGTCGGCCGCGAGGACCCCGCGCCCCAGGGGGAGGTGGACCGGGCCCACCGCGATGGTGCCGCTGCGCTCCATGATGCGGGCCGCCGTCGCGTCGGCATCCGGGACGGAGAAGTAGGGCGTCCAGTCGAGGGCCACCTGCAACGCCGGCGCCGTGCACCCCAGGCTCGCGGTGGGCACGCCTCCCGACAACGCCATCCGGAAGTCCTCGCCCAGCGAGGTGCGCCGGAAGGTCCACCCCAGCACGGCCCCGTAGAAGCGCTGAGCGGCCTCGGTGTCGGGCGTGGCGAGACTCGCCCAGCAGGGCGCCCCGGCGGTGCAGCCGTCTCGTCCGGCGGCATGCGCCGAGGAACTGTGGGGCTTGGGCGGGCTCGGGGTGGACACCATGGGAGGAACCTGACGGCGGGGGCGGTCTCCTCATAAGGGTGCGCGTCCGGTGCCCCGGCGGCGAACGCACAGTGGGCGCGGGAAGGGGGATGCCGCTGTGCCCCTCCGCCCGTGCCCGTCTGTGCCTCTCCGCCCGTGCCCGTCGTGGGGCTGTCGTGCGCCGGTGTTTTCCGGCACCGGCACCGGCCCCGTCGACCGGGAGGCGCGCCGCTCGGCGCGACCCGTGATTCCGGCCGGATCTCCCGGAGCCGACCGGCAGCCGCCCCTTTCCTGTGCATTCATCCGCCCCGTCCGGCCTGTGCCGGGGGTGGGCGCACCCCCTCTCTTTCATACCCCGCAGGGGTATGTTAGGTTTCCGGTCGACGGAATACCCCCTGGGGGTATCAAAGTCCGATCAGGGAGCAAGTGATGTCGGCTATCAACCCTCGGCGGTGGTGGGCACTGGCCGTGCTGGCCACCGCCCAGTTCATGGTCATCATGGACACTTCGATCATCGGGGTCGCGCTTCCCGAGATGCAGCGCGATCTCGGCTTCACCCAGGGGGACCTGCAATGGGTCTTCAACGCGTACGTCATCGCCTTCGGCGGGCTCCTTCTGCTCGGCGGCCGCCTCTCCGATCTGCTCGGGGCCCGGAAGGTGTTCGCGGGCGGCTGGGTGATCCTCGTCGCGGGTTCCGTGGTGGCCGCGGCCGCCGGTGACGCCACCACCGAGATCGTGGGGCGCGCCGTGCAGGGCGTGGGCGGTGCCCTCATCGCGCCCGCCTCGATGACGCTGCTGATGATGCTCTTCGGCCACAACCCGAAGGAGCTCGGCAAGGCGCTCGCCTTCTACGGCGCGGCGGCCCCCGCGGGCGGTACGGCCGGTGTGTTCCTCGGCGGCGTCTTCACGGAATGGGCCAGCTGGCCGTGGGTCTTCATCATCTACGTCCCCATCGGCGCCGTGACCCTCGCGGCCATCGGTCTGCTGCCCGCCGTCCAGGGACGCAGGGGCTCGGTCGACGTCCTGGGCGCGATCGCGGTGACCGCGGGACTCGCCCTCGCGGTCCTCGCCGTCGTGCGCGCACCCGAGATCGGCTGGGGTGCGACCTCGACCCTGCTCGAACTCGGCGGGGCGGTGGTGCTGCTGACGCTCTTCCTGGTGATCCAGCGCTCCGTCCGCAGTCCGCTCATGCCGCTCGGCATCTGGCGGACCCCGCGGCTCGGGGCGTCCAACCTGGCCATGGCCCTGCTCGGCGCCGCCTGGATCCCGATGTGGTACTTCCTCAACCTCTACCTGCAGCAGGTGCTCGGATACGGCGCCTTCGCCAGTGGTGCGGCGCTCCTGCCCATGACGGTCCTGCTGATGATCTTCATGACGACGATCACCGCCCGGCTCCTCGCCCGGTTCGGAGCCAAGCCGCTCGTCGCGGGCGGGCTGTTCGTCCTGGCCGCCGGGCTGGTGTGGCTGTCCGCCGTCGAGCCGACCGGCACCTTCCTGGTCGACGTCCTGCCCGCCTCGCTGGTCGCGGCGCTCGGCATGTCCCTCGCCTACATCCCGGCGATGATGACCGCCATGTCGGGAGCGCCCCAGGAGCAGGCGGGCCTCGCCTCCGGCATCGTCAACACCACCTACCAGGTGGGTTCGGCCCTCGGCCTCGCCGCCCTCACCGCACTGGCGACGTCCCGGGGCGCGGGCAGGCTCGGCGATCTGCCCGCCCTCACCGACGGGTTCGCCTCGGCCTTCACCGCGGCAGCGGGGATCGCGGCGGCGGGCGGACTGCTCACCCTGGCCCTGATGCGGGGCGAGAAGAACGAACCGGCCCCCGGCCGGGACGCCGCACCGCGGAAGGACGGCGAATCGGTCGGCGCGTGACCACCGCGCACGGGTGCGCGAAGAACCCCATCGAGGTACGGGACCGGCAGGCATCGGGTGGTCGATGCCTGGCGGTCCCGTACCGCGTGAACGCCGTGCGCGGCCGTGTGGTCTTCGGCACAGGACCCGCCCGCGGTCCTCGCGCCCCGGAGCCCCGCTGCCGGGGCGCGGTCGGGCTCCGGACGTCCTCGGCGTGCGGACCGGGGGCGGGCGCCGCGCCGGGGCAGTGACGCACGTCTCTACCCGGGAGCCGGTCGTCCTGGCACTGTGGTCGGGTCCTCGGGGGACACCACATGCCGGCCGAACCGAGCGAGATGCCATGACCGCGACTGCTGCCGAAACCGTCACCACCCACTTCGCCGCCCGCCTCCGCGCACGCACCGGCGGCCCCCAGGACGGCCCGAAGATCCTGGAGACCGTGCTGGGTTGGACACTCGTCGTGGTGGTCGCCATGTTCGTCACCCGGGCCGGCCTCATGTGAGCAACGGGCTCGGATGAGGAGCGGGCTCATGCGGGGAACGGGGCGGGGCGCCGATCCCGCCCGTCTTGCCCCGTCTCGTCCCATCCCGTCTCGTCCCGGAACGGACGGGGCGGGACGGAAGGCCGACCGGCCCGCCGCCCCGCCCGCGGTTCCCGTGACTACTTGATCGCCTTGATCAGCTCGCCGTCGGCGGTGTCACCGCTGAGCTCCCAGAAGAAGGAGCCGCCCAGGCCCTGATCCTTCGCCCAGGTCGTCTTGGACGTGATGGTGGCCGGGGTGTCGTAGCTCCACCAGTTGGTGCCGCAGTGGGCGTAGGCGGTGCCGGCGACCGTGCCCGTGCTGGGGCAGGTGTTCTTGAGGACCTTGTAGTCCTCGATGCCCGCCTCGTAGGTGGCGGCGGCGGGGCCGGTGGCGGTGCCGCCCGGGGCGGACTGGGTCACACCGGTCCAGCCGCGGCCGTAGAAGCCGAGACCGAGCAGCAGCTTGGACGCGGGCACCCCCTTGGCCTTCAGCTTGGCGATGGCCGACTCGCTGTCGAAGCCCTCCTTCGGGATGCCCTCGTAGGAGGTCAGCGGGGAGTGCGGGGCCGTCGGCCCCTTCGCGTCCCAGGCGCCGAAGAAGTCGTACGTCATCACGTTGTACCAGTCCAGGGACTGGGCGGCGCCGGCGTAGTCGGCGGCGTCGATCTTGCCGCCATCGGAGGCGTCGGCGGTGATGGCGGCGGTCACCAGGTAGTCCTTGCCGAACTTGGTGCGCAGGGCCGAGGCGAGGCCCTTCAGCGCGTCCGGACCGCTGGTGTCACAGGTCAGACCGCAGGCGTTGGGGTACTCCCAGTCGATGTCGATGCCGTCGAAGACATCGGCCCAGCGCGGGTCCTCCACCAGGTTGTAGCAGGACTCGGCGAACGCGGCCGGGTTCTTCGACGCCTCGCCGAAGCCGCCGGACCAGGTCCAGCCGCCGAACGACCAGATGACCTTCAGGTCCGGGTGCTTCTTCTTGAGCTTGCGCAACTGGTTGAAGTTGCCGCGCAGTTCCTGGTCCCAGGTGTCGGCCACGCCGTCGACCGACTGGTCGGCGGTGTAGGCCTTCTCGTAGTCGGCGTACGAGTCACCGATCGTGCACTTGCCGCCCTGGACGTTGCCGAAGGCGTAGTTGATGTGCGTGAGCTTGTCGGCGGAACCCGAGGTATCGATGTTCTTGACATGGTAATTGCGCTGGTACACGCCCCAGTTGGCGAAGTACCCGACCACCTTGTCGCCGGCCGCCGTGGGGGCGGCGTCGGCGGCCGCAGGGGCCGCCGCCCGCGGAGCGGCCGGAACCGTGCCGGCCGACGCGGTGCCCGCGACGCCCAGCAGGGCGGCCCCGAGGGCGGCGGTACAGGCGGCTGCGGTGAGCGCCCGGAAGCGGGCGCGGGGGCGATGCGATCCGAACATCTTGGCTCCTCGTGGGGGGAGGGAACGTACATGTGGGGTGTACGGCCGGCCACCGCATGGATTTGGCATGAACGCGGAAAGGTCGGTCTGCCTGGAACCGTAGAAGGACTAGACCAGTTGGGTCAATGGTTCGGACCAATTCGGCTCATCGTCCCGCCCGCCGTCGAGTGGCCCGGCCGCCCCGTGACGGATATCGTCCGATCGGGCATACTCGACCCGCCACAGCCGCTGGCCAGCAACTCTCGTAATCCGGGAGGGCCGGCACCGGTTGGGCAGCAGTGCTTGTCCGGGCCCACCCGGAAACCCCCGGCGGCGCCGCCCACACCCCTCGCGCGCGACCGTCGCAACGCCCGACAGGGAGGAGAGCGCCGTCATGTCCGACCGTGCCTTGCACGCGGTGGAACGCCGTCTGCCCACCGAGGAATCCAGGCAACTCGTCGCGCTCGTCCGCGACATCGCCCAGCGGGAGATCGCGCCCCGGGCCGCGGAGGAGGAAGAAGCGGGCCGGTTCCCGCGAGAGGTCTTCTCCCTGCTCTCCGAGTCCGGCCTGCTCGGACTGCCCTACGACTCCGCCCACGGCGGCGGCGACCAGCCGTACGAGGTGTACCTCCAGGTCCTCGAGGAGCTCGCCGCGGCCCGGCTCACCGTCGGCCTCGGCGTCAGCGTCCACTCCCTCGCCTGCCACGCGGTCGCCGGATACGGCACGAAGGAGCAGCAGGCCGAACACCTCCCGGCGATGCTGGGAGGGGGCCTGCTGGGCGCCTACTGCCTCTCCGAGCCCGCCTCGGGCTCCGACGCCGCCTCGCTGCGCACGAAGGCCGTCCGGGACGGTGACGACTGGGTCCTCACCGGCACCAAGGCGTGGATCACCCACGGCGGCATCGCCGACTTCTACACCGTCCTGGCCCGCACCGGGGTCGAGGGCGCCCGCGGCATCACCGCCTTCCTGGTCCCCGGCGACGCCGAGGGGCTGAGCGCGGCCGCCCCCGAGAAGAAGATGGGCATGAAGGGCTCGCCCACCGCCCAGCTGAACTTCGACGGCGTACGGGTCTCCGACGCACGCCGGATCGGCGAGGAGGGCCAGGGCTTCGCGATCGCCCTGTCCGCCCTCGACTCCGGGCGCCTGGGCATCGCCGCCTGTGCGATCGGCGTTGCCCAGGCGGCCCTGGACGAGGCGCTCGGCTACGCCGCGGGGCGGCAGCAGTTCGGCCGCCCCATCGCGGACTTCCAGGGGCTGCGCTTCATGCTCGCCGACATGGCCACCCAGATCGAGGCGGGCCGGGCGCTCTACCTGGAGGCGGCGCGGCTGCGCGACGAGGGCAAGCCCTTCTCGCGCCAGGCGGCCATGGCCAAGCTGTTCTGCACGGACACGGCCATGCGGGTCACCGTCGACGCCGTCCAGGTGCTCGGCGGGTACGGCTACACCCTCGACTTCCCGGTCGAGCGGCTGATGCGCGAGGCCAAGGTGCTCCAGATCGTCGAGGGCACCAACCAGATCCAGCGCATGGTCATCGCCCGCCACCTCGCGGGTCCCGAGACGCGCTGACCCGCGACGGCCGGTCCGGCCGCACGTGCGTCGTCATGATCCGGTTCCCCTCCTGGTCGTGACGGCCCGGCAGGGTCCGGTCCGTGCCCTCCGGTGGCGCAGCAGGGCCCGGCGGAGGGGCGGATCGGCGAGGTGCGGCCCCGGGCGCGATGCGGAGCGGGGGACACGGGCCGGGGAACCGGCGGTGGACCGGGCTGCGGAAGCGATGATCAGGCAGTCGGTGCGGCGAGGTGACGGCGGGCTTCCCGCCCGGCCGGGGCTCCTTGCCGGGGCGGTGCGTGCCGGTCTCCCGGGCGGTCCGGCCGCGGTGCGCGGGCACCACGCCGGTCGGGCCGTCGTGGTGCGGTGCGGATCGTGCCGGACGGGCCCGGACGTGGCCGGGCCGCCCCGCTTCGGGCGCGGGAGTCGCCGTCAGGCGGCGCTGCGGCGCATCCGCGGCACCCGCAGCGGACGCGAGCCGGGGCCTCCGGCGTGGGAGAACGGCTGCATCCGCCAGTCGAGCCCCTGAGGGAGCGTCAACAGCAGGCCCGTCTCCTGCTCCTGGGTGTCGAGCGACTCGTCGGCGGGCCGCGACAGCGACGCCGGCCGGCCGGTACCGGCGCAGACGGTCAGTACGAACGGATTCCACGGCGTCGGGCACAGCGCGTGCTCGGGCAGCACGTCCTCGCCCGCCGGCAGCGCGATCGGCTGCGAGCAGTCCGGGCAGATCACCCGGTACATCTCGAACGTGTCGTACGCGTCGGGAGCGATGTCCTCGACGGGATCGACAGGCTCCGGCTCGGTGCGGCCGGTGAGCTTCAGGCTCTGCATGGGAAATTCCCCCCTCGGGTGGGCCGACTGGGCGACGTCGCCTCGGCCACACCAAGCACTTCCCGTCGCGCATCGGCCGTAACCGCGAGGTGGGTGGCTACCCATCCGTAAACCTGTGGCATTCGTCACATGCCCGCCGCAGGTGCCCCTTCGCGCGCACGTCCGCTGTCCCTGGAGGGACCCGGGGCAATAGGTTGATCCGTATGGAGGAGCTGGACCGACAGATCGTGGAGTTGCTCGTCAAGGACGGGCGGATGAGCTACACCGACCTGGGCAAGGCCACGGGCCTGTCCACGTCGGCCGTTCATCAGCGTGTCCGCAGGCTGGAGCAGCGCGGGGTGATCCGGGGGTACGCCGCGGTCGTCGACCCCGAGGCCGTGGGCCTGCCGCTCACCGCGTTCATCTCGGTGAAACCCTTCGACCCGAGCGCGCCGGACGACATCGCGGAGCGGCTCGCGGGCGTCCCGGAGCTGGAGGCGTGCCACAGCGTCGCGGGCGACGAGAACTACATCCTCAAGGTGCGCGTCGCCACGCCGCTGGAGCTGGAGCACCTGCTCACCAGGATCCGTTCGCTGGCCGGTGTCTCCACCCGGACCACCGTCGTCCTGTCCACGCCCTACGAGGCCAGGCCGCCGCGGATCTGAGGGAGCCGGACCACGGCCCCCAGGGGGCCGGGCGGTGACTTCCGAGGGGGCGCGGGCCGCGCGGCTCCGGGCAGGCGCGAGACTGGTCCCATGAGCGAGAGCACCGCCCCCCAGAGCGAACACCGCACCGTGCTGCTGCGCGGTGGAGACGTCCACAGCCCCGCCGATCCCTTCGCCACCGCCATGGTGGTCGAACGAGGCCATGTCGCCTGGGTGGGCTCGGAAGGGGCCGCCGACGCCTTCGCGAGCGGCGTCGACGAGGTGATCGACCTCGACGGCGCGCTGGTCACCCCCGCGTTCACCGACGCGCACGTGCACACCACGTCGACCGGTCTGGCCCTCACCGGCCTCGACCTCTCCGGCGCCCGGAGCCTCGACGAGGCGCTCGGCCTGTTGCGCGCGTACGTGGCCGGGCACCCCGGGGACCGGGTCGTCCTCGGCCACGGCTGGGACGCCACGCGCTGGCCGGAGCAGCGCCCGCCGTCGCGGGGCGAACTCGACGCGGCGGCCGACGGGCGCCCCGTCTACCTGCCCCGGATCGACGTGCACTCCGCCGTCGTCACCACCGCCCTGCTCGACCTCGTCCCCGGCGTCACCGGGTTGGTCGGGTACCACCCCGACGCACCGCTGACCGACGCCGCCCACCACGCGGTCCGCGCCGCCGCCCACGGCGCCGTCTCGCCGCTCCAGCGGGCCGGGGCCCAGCGCGCCGCCCTGCGCCACGCCGCCTCGCTCGGCATCGGCACCCTCCACGAGTGCGGCGGCCCGGACATCTCCGACGAGGAGGACTTCGCCGGCCTGCTGAAGCTCGCCGGCGAGCAGGCCGGGCCGCGGGTCCTCGGCTACTGGGCCGAGCGGGTCGCCGACGAGAAGGACGCCCGCCGGATCAGGGAGCTCGGCGCGATCGGGGCGGCCGGCGACCTGTTCGTGGACGGCTCGCTCGGCTCGCACACCGCCTGCCTGCACGAGCCGTACGCCGACGGTCCGGCCGGACACACGGGCACCGCCCACCTGGACGCGGCGCAGATCGCCGCCCATGTCACGGCGTGCACCGGGGCGGGGCTGCAGGCCGGCTTCCACGCCATCGGGGACGCGGCGGTCTCCGCCGTGGTGGAGGGCGTCCGGACCGCCGCCGAGACGCTCGGCCTCGCCCGGATCAGGGCCGCCCGGCACCGCGTCGAACACGCCGAGATGCTCACCCCCGAGACCGTCGCCGCGTTCGCGGAACTGGGCCTGACCGCGTCCGTCCAGCCCGCCTTCGACGCGGCCTGGGGCGGCGAGGAGGGCATGTACGCGCGACGCCTCGGGGTCGAACGGGCCAGGACCCTGAACCCGTACGCGGCGCTGCTGCGGGCCGGGGTGCCCCTGGCCTTCGGCTCGGACAGCCCGGTGACCCCGCTCGACCCGTGGGGCACCGTCCGGGCCGCGGCCTTCCACCGCACGCCCGAGCACCGGATCTCCGTCCGGGCCGGTTTCACCGCCCACACCAGGGGCGGCTGGCGGGCCGTCGGCCGTGACGACGCGGGAACCCTGGTGCCCGGCGCCCCGGCCGACTACGCGGTCTGGCGCACCGCCGACCTGGTGGTCCAGGCCCCGGACGACCGGGTCGCCCGCTGGTCGACCGACCCGCGCTCGGGGACGCCCGGCCTGCCGGATCTCAGCCCCGGCGCCGAACTGCCGGTCTGCCTGCGGACCGTGGTCGGAGGGCGGACCGTCCACGAGCGGCCGAACGAGTGACGTACGGACATTCCGTACCGCGGGCCGCGGCGGGGTCCGTTCCGCCGCGACCTGCGGATCTTCGCTACTGACCAGGCAAGTTCCATAAAGGTCGCAGGTCAGACGGCTATTGACAGAAAGCGCCCACCGGCCGGTAGGTTCGGCAAAGTCCACCAAGGACGTCCGACCGGTCGAACCTCCACGCAGTCGTCGAATGCCGCTGGGTCACGGGGGGCTGTGCCGCACCGGCACAGCGCCACTGACAGCCAGGTTCAGCGTCCGCGCCTCGGGGCGAGGGAAGGTTTCAGCCGGACGGCGGTGCGACCCGGGTGGGGCCCGGACGTTCAGTAGACAACGGCTCTAGGTCGATCCGCAGCCAGCGGGTCCCAGGTCGGCCCGAAGGGCGCTGGGCCCCCACCCGCAGTTCCCCTCCGCAGCCGCGACAGGGTTTCTGTCCTCACTTCCCTCCTTCTGTCCCCGACGCCACCCGGCTACCTGCGACCGGGTCGGCGATCGGCGCCCGCCCGCTGGATATGGTGTGCATCTGCGTACGGACTTAAGGGGCAGTAAGTGAACGACGGCGGTCAGCGGCGGTACGGCCCGCTCGGCAGGATCCTGGTGATCATTCCGACCTACAACGAGGCCGAGAACATCAAGCCGATCGTCAGCCGGGTGCGAGCCGCTGTGCCGGAGGCCGACATCCTGGTCGCCGACGACAACAGCCCCGACGGCACCGGCAAGGTCGCCGACGAACTGGCCGCCGAGGACAGCCAGGTCCAGGTGCTGCACCGCAAGGGCAAGGAGGGGCTCGGCGCGGCCTATCTCGCGGGCTTCCGCTGGGGCACCGAGCACGGGTACGGGGTGCTCGTGGAGATGGACGCCGACGGCTCCCACCAGCCCGAGGAACTGCCCAGGCTGCTCACCGCGCTCAAGGGCGCCGACCTGGTGCTCGGCTCCCGCTGGGTGCCGGGCGGCCGGGTGGTCAACTGGCCCAAGTCCCGCGAGATGATCTCCCGCGGCGGCAGCACGTACTCCCGGCTCCTGCTCGGGCTGCGGACCCGGGACGTCACCGGCGGCTTCCGGGCCTTCCGGGCGGAGACCCTGGACGGCCTGGGCCTCGACCAGGTCGCCTCGCAGGGCTACTGCTTCCAGGTCGACCTGGCCCGCCGGGCCGTCGAGGCCGGCTACCACGTCGTCGAGGTCCCGATCACCTTCGTCGACCGGGAGATCGGCGACTCCAAGATGAGCCGCGACATCCTGGTCGAGGCGCTCTGGCGGGTCACCGCCTGGGGGGTCGCCTCCCGCACCAACCGGGCCCTGGGCCGCAAGGCGATCTGAGCCGGGCCCGCGGCGGCGGCCGCCGGTCCGCCGCCCATGAGTGATCACCCCCTTGTGCCGCCCGCACCGCCGTACAGGCACACTGGGGACCATGACGACCGGCACACCGCCTCCGACCGCCCCCCGGCGCTCTCGCGCCCGTACCCTCGTCCCGCTCGCCGTCGCCGCCTGGGCGGTGCTGGAGATCTGGCTGTTCATCGTCCTGGCCGACGCGGCGGGCGGGATCACCGTGCTGCTGCTCCTGGTGGCGGGGATCGTGTTCGGGGCCGCCGTGGTGAAGCGGGCCGGCCGCCGGGCCTTCCGCAACCTCACCGAGACCCTCCAGCGGATGCCGGGCCGGCCCGGCGCCGAAGCCGAGCCGCCCCCCTCCTCGGGGAGCGAGGGCAACGGCTTCCTGATGCTCGGCGGGCTGCTGCTGATGGTGCCGGGAATGATCTCGGACGCGGTGGGGCTCCTGCTGCTGGTGCCGCCGGTCCGCACGCGGCTGGGCCGGTACGCGGAACGCTCGCTGGAGCGGCGGATGAGCGCCGCGAGCCCAGGCAGCTTCTCCGACGCCTTCCAGCAGGCCCGTATTCACCGGCCGGACGGAAAGGTCATCCAGGGTGAGGTCATCCACCAGGACGAGGCGCCGTCCGACGCGCGGCCCGACGGGAGCCCCCGCCCGCCGCTGACCCCCTGACCGCACCCGCCCGGGTCCGCCGGGTCTCCGCCCGGCCGGGCGGAGACCCGGCGGACCCGGGCGCGGAGGGACGCGACAGAGCCGCGGGCCGCGACACACATCGGTGTCGCGGCCCGCGGCTCTGTGGTGCTGTTGCCCGTGCGGTCAGGCGGACTTCCTGCTGTCCCGCGGATGCACGGCGATGTTCATGGCTCCGGAACGCAGGACCGCCAGCCTCTCGGCCAGCACTTCCTCCAGCTCCTCGCGGGTGCGCCGCTCCATGAGCATGTCCCAGTGCGTACGCGCGGGCTTGCCCTTCTTCTCCTCGGGGCCATCCCCGTCCACCAGGAGTGCCATGGCGCCGCACGCCTTGCACTCCCACTCCGGCGGAATTTCCGCCTCTACCGAGAACGGCATCTCAAAACGATGTCCGTTCTGGCATGCGTACTCCACCGCCTGGCGCGGGGCCAGATCGATGCCGCGGTCCGTCTCGTAGCTGGTAACCACGAGGCGCGTACCGCGGAGAGCTCGCTCACTCATGAATCGTGCCTCCCGGGCTTGTCGCCCACAGGACAGGTGTCGCTGTCGTCGTCATCCGGTCAACGTCCGGTCGGCGGCAAAGATTCCCGTTGCCGGTCTGCGTCGCCCGTCGTGCCGCTGCTTTTTCAGGGGTGGGGTACCCACCAATGCCCGGTTTGTCACATCTGGCGGTAGTTGTCACCCAACGGTTCGGCTTCTCCCACTCGCAGTAACGGTCCTCCGGGCAGGCCAAAGGCGTACACTACCGGCCTTTCACTTCGACGTCTAAATCCGTTCCGGCACGGGATTGCCCGCGGCCGCCACGGCACGCCGGACCGGCACCCTCGCGAGCAGGACGGAACCGAGCGCGAAGAAGACCACCAGCGAGAGGATCGCGTCCCGATAACTGCCGGTCAGCTGGTACGCGAGCCCGAACACCAGCGGTCCCAGCCAGCTCAGGCCGCGGTCGCTCATCTCGTACGCGGAGAAGTACTCGGCCTCCTTGCCGCGCGGCACCAGATGGGAGAACAGCGAGCGCGACAGCGCCTGGCTGCCGCCGAGCACCAGACCGATCGCCGCGGCCAGCGCGTAGAAGAAGGCGGGCTCGCCGGCCGGCAGGAAATAACCGGCGAGCAGGATCAGCGTCCAGACCACGAGCGAGCCGAGGATCGTGCGCTTCGCACCGTACGTCCGGGCCAGCCGGCCCATCCCCAGCGCTCCGGCCACCGCGAGCACCTGCACCAGCAGCACCGCTGTGATCAGCGTCGTCTGGTCGAGGCCCAGCTCCTCCGAGCCGTACACCGACGCCTGGGAGATCACCGTCTGCACCCCGTCGTTGTAGACGAGGTACGCCAGCAGGAAGGAGAGCGTCAGCGGATGGCGGCGCATGTCGCGCAGGGTGGCCAGAAGCTGCCGCCACCCCGAGCCGACCGCCCCCTCGCCGCCCGGCGCCGCCTTCCGGTCGCGCAGTCTGCGCAGGGGCACGATCGTGAAGGCGCCCCACCAGACACCGGCCGAGGCCAGACAGATCCGCACCGCGTCGGACTCGGAGAGGCCGAACGAGTCGTGGGCCGTATACAGCACCAGGTTCAGGACGAGGACGAACGCGCCCGAGGTGTATCCGAAGGCCCAGCCCCGCGAGGAGACCGCGTCCCGTTCGTCGGGCTCGGCGATCTGCGGCAGATAGGCGTTGTAGAGCACCATCGACACCGAGACCGACGCGTTCGCCACGATCAGCAGGAAGGCGCCGAGCAGATAACGGTGGCCGTCCAGGAAGAACATGCCGGTGGTCGCGGCGGCCCCCACGTAGGCGGCGGTTGCGAGCAGCGGCTTCTTCCGGCCCGTGCGGTCCGCCGCGGCCCCCGCGAGCGGCATCAGGATCACCGCGATCACGACGGACACGGAGATCGCGTAGGGGAACAGCGAACCGGCGCGCACCGGGATGCCGAACGGGTGCACGAAGCCGTCGGCGTCGGCGGCGGCCTTGGCGATCGAGGTGAGATAGGGCCCGATGAACACCGTCAGCACGCTCGTCGAGTAGACCGAGCAGGCGAAGTCGTAGAAGTACCAGCCGCGTTGTTCGCGTCTGCGGCTCGCGGCGCCGTCGGACTCCTCGGTCGGTCCGGTCGGCTCCGCGGTGTCCGCGGTCTCGGCGTTCAAGCCGCAACCCCCTCATCTCTCCCCGTGGAGACCCCGCGCGGCGGCATCAGGCCCAGGCTCCCCGCTCGCCCAACACCGCGCGCAGCGTCTCGATGTGATCGGTCATGATGCCATCCACACCGAGGTCGAGGAGCGCCGCCATCCGCTCCGGTTCGTTCACGGTCCACACGTGCACCTGGAGCCCGCGCGCGTGCGCCTCGCGCACGAAGCGGCGGTCGACCACCCGGACCCCGTTCTGGCTCTCCGGCACCTGGGCGCACACCGCCCCCGCCCGCAGCGCCGCCGGTATGCCGTACGAGCGCAGTCGCAGCCCCAGCACGCCGCGGACGCCGTAGGAGGTGGCCAGCCGGGGGCCCGCCAGCCGGTGGGCCCTGGCGACCCTGGACTCCGAGAACGAGCCGACGCACACCCGGTCCCAGGCGCCGGTCCGGCGGATCAGCCCGATCAGCGGTTCCAGGGCGGATCCGGCCTTGATGTCCACGTTCCACCGGGCCTCGGGAAACTCCTCCAGCAGCTCCTCGAAGAGCGGCAGCGGCTCCCGGCCCGCCACCCGGGCCCGGCCCACCTCGCTCCAGGGCAGCTCGGCGATCCGGCCGCGGGCGTCCGTCACCCGGTCCAGGGTGGCGTCGTGGAAGGCCACCAGACGGCCGTCCGACGTGGTGTGCACATCGGTCTCGAAGTACCGGTACCCGGCGTCGGCGGCCCGGCGGAACGCGGCCGCGGTGTTCTCGATCCCGTCCGCCGCACCGCCCCGGTGGGCGAAGGGGATCGTCGCGGGGTGGTCCAGATAGGGGTGGCGTACGGAAGTCACTGCGGAAGTATGGCCTGCCCCGGTGTCCGGTCGGTGACGGCCCCGTCTCCGGGGTCCGGCGCGGACGCGACGGATGCCCCGGCGCGTTCCCCGGCCGGTGCCCCGCCGACCGCGAACAGACGCAGGAAGAGCTGGGCGAGCGGGCCGATGGCCAGGGCGTACAGAACCGTGCCCACGCCGACGGAACCGCCGAGCAGGAAGCCGGTCACCACGACCGCCACCTCCAGCAGGGTGCGCACGAGCCGGACGGAACGGCCGGTGCGCCGGTGCAGCCCGGTCATGAGCCCGTCGCGCGGCCCCGGGCCGAAGCGCGCCGCGATGTACAGGCCCGTCGCGATCCCGTTGACGACGACCCCCGCGACCAGCACGGCGCTCCGCACCACGAGACCGTCCGGCTCGGGCACGAGCGCGAGCGTGCCGTCCATGGCCACGCCGACGGCGAAGACGTTGGAGACGGTGCCCAGCCCGGGCCGCTGCCGGAGCGGGATCCACAGCAGCAGGACGACGGCGCCGACGACGATCGAGACGACCCCGATGGACAGCCCGGTGCGTTCGGCCAGCCCCTGGTGCAGCACGCCCCAGGGCTCCAGGCCCAGGTCGGCCCGTACCAGGAGCGCGGAACTGGCCCCGTACAGCGCGAGCCCGACGTACAGCTGGATCAGCCGACGGGTGAGGAGGGCCCCGCGAGGGGCTGCGGTGACGGACAAGGATGCCCCCTGGTGTGGTGGATGTGGACTGCCGCATGTCACTCTGTGGCAGGGGATTGGCCGCCAACTATGGCCAATCCGAGGAAGGTGGACTGATTTCCATGGCTCAGTGGACCTCGGCGGTGGGGGCGGCTCAGCTCGCCCGGCAGCTCCAGGCGCAGCAGTCCCGGCCCGCCGGGCCGGGCACCCGCCGCCCGCCCGCCTATCGTGCACTGGCCGACGGCATCCGTCTCCTGGTCCTGGAGGGCCGGGTGCCGGTCGCCGCCCGGCTGCCCGCCGAGCGCGAACTGGCGCTCGCGCTGTCCGTCAGCCGCACCACCGTCGCCGCCGCCTACGAGGCGCTGCGGAGCGAGGGATTCCTGGAGTCCCGGCGGGGGGCCGGCAGCTGGACCGCCGTGCCCGCGGGCAATCCGCTGCCCGCGCGCGGTCTGGAGCCGCTGCCCCCGGAGTCGCTCGGTTCGATGATCGACCTGGGCTGCGCCTCGCTGCCCGCGCCCGAACCCTGGCTGACCCGGGCCGTGCAGGGCGCCATCGAGGAGCTCGCGCCGTACGCCCACACCCACGGCGACTACCCGGCCGGGCTGCCCGCCCTGCGGCAGATGATCGCCGACCGGTACACCAGGCACGGCGTCCCGACCATGCCCGAACAGATCATGGTCACCACCGGGGCGATGGGCGCGATCGACGCGATCTGTCACCTCTTCGCGGGCCGCGGCGAGCGGATCGCGGTGGAGTCCCCGAGCTACGCCAACATCCTGCAGCTGATGCGGGAGACGGGCGCCCGGCTGGTGCCGGTGGCGATGGAGGAGGGGCTCGGCGGCTGGGACATGAACCGGTGGCGGCAGGTGCTGCGGGACGCGGCGCCGCGGCTCGCCTACGTCGTCGCCGACTTCCACAACCCGACCGGCGCGCTCGCCGACGAGGACCGGCGGCGGGACCTGGTGGACGCCGCCCGCTCCGCGGGCACGGTCCTGGTCGTCGACGAGACGATGAACGAGCTCCGCCTCGACGACGACGTGCGGATGCCGCGCAGGGTCTGCGCCTTCGATCCGGCGGGCTCCACCGTGCTCACCGTCGGGTCGGCGAGCAAGGCGTTCTGGGCGGGCATGCGGATCGGCTGGGTGCGCGCCGCCCCGGACGTGATCCGCAGCCTGGTCGCCGCCCGCGCCTACGCCGACATGGGGACGCCCGTCCTGGAACAGCTCGCGGTCAACTGGCTGATGCGCACCGGCGGCTGGGAGGAGGCCGTCCGGCTGAGGCGCGAACAGGCGCGGGAGAACCGGGACTCGCTCGTCGCCGCGGTCCGCCGGGAACTGCCCGACTGGGAGTTCTCCGTGCCGAGCGGCGGTCTCACGCTCTGGGTGCGCACCGGCGGCCTCTCCGGTTCCCGGCTCGCGGTGGCCGGCGAACGGGTCGGCATCCGGGTACCCTCCGGCCCCCGCTTCGGGGTCGACGGCGCCTTCGAGGGGTACGTGCGGCTGCCGTTCACGGTCACCGGGCCGGTGGCGGACGAAGCGGCGGTCCGGCTCGCGGCGGCCGCGCAGCTGGTGGGGTCGGGCGCGGGCGCGGGGGTCGAGACGCCGCGGACGTTCGTCGCCTGACCGGGCCGGGTGGGCCGGGACGGGGCGCGGGCGGGGCCGGTCCGGCGACCGGCCCCGCCCGGCCCGGTCAGTCGACCGCCTCGGCGGCAACGGCGGCGGTCATGGTGCGCGGCAGCACCGGTTCCGGGACGCCTTCCGGGACGCCCGGCCCGGCGTTCGCCGCGTCCGCCCCGGCCGGCGCGTCCGGCGCGGACTCCCCGGCCCGGTCCTGCCGCTCCGGGAGCAGGCAGAGCACCGACTGCCGCTGTGCCTCGCCGGTCGCCTCGTCGTAGGGGTCGGGTGTGGCGGGCACCTGGAGCCGGAGCACCGGACCGGTGCCGAGCCGGGCGTAGCCGCGGCCGGCCGGGACCCCGGCGGGCGGGGTGGTGGGGGGTTCGGCGCCGAGCACCGTCCCGATCTGCTCGGGGGAGCAGTGGCCGAGCACCACCCGGGCCCGGGTGTGGGCCAGGACGGTCCCGCCGAGGGAGTCCAGTCCGTCGAACTGGTCGGCCAGCACCACGGTGACGTTGGCGGCCCTGCCGTGCCGCAGCGGCACCTGGAGCAGCTCCCACGGATCGGCCCTCTTCTCGGCGGCGGCCAGGTGGCCGAGCACGCCGGGCCGGTCCAGCAGGAGCCACAGCGGGCGCCTGACGTCTTCGGGGGCGGGGTGGCCGGCCTGCCGGGCCCGGTTCGCGGCGAGCAGCCGCCGCTCCGTCTCGTGGGCCGCCCACTCCAGGGTCGCCGACGCGCCGGCCGGGCTGCACTCCAGGGCCAGCACGCCGTCGCGTCCGGCCAGGAAGGCGTACTCGCCCGTTCCGCCGCCCTCGACGATCAGGACGTCGCCGTGCTGGAGCGCCTGGAGGGCGATGGAGCGCATCAGGGTCGTGGTGCCGCTGCCGGGCTGTCCGACGACCAGCAGGTGCGGCTCGGTGGAGCGGGCGCCCGTCCGCCAGACGACCGGAGGCGCGTCGCGCATCGTGTCGCCGTCCTGCACGGGGACCGTGCGCTGCACCGCGTCGTCGTCGGTGAAGCCCAGCACGGTCTCGCCGGGCGCGGTCACGAACCGCTGGGCGCAGATCGAGGTGGGCAGGGGGGCGAGGACCTCCATGACGAGCCGGTTCGCCTCCTCGTCCCAGACGAAGCGGTACTCGCGGCCGCGACCGGACTTGGTGTGCAGCAGCTGCTCGATCCGGGCCCGGGAGGCGGCCTCGCTGTCGGTGAAGTGGGCGGGGTACGTCACCTGGAGGCGGGTCAGCCGTCCGTTGTCGTCGAACCGGTACGCGTCGAGGACCTTCGCCCAGTCGCCGCCGTGGGCGAACAGCGGCTCGGGGTCGTCGGGCACGGAGAAGTACGGCACGAGCGCCTCGTACAGGGACCGGAGCCGGGTGGTCTCCGCCTTGTCGGGGCCGGTCTTCACGGGGGTCCGCTCCCGCCCCGCCCAGGCGGCGGCGCCCATCACCGTGACCAGGGCGATCAGCCCCCCGTACGGCATGAGCGCGAACGCCAGGACGCAGGCCGCGACGAGGAACAGCGTGGGACCCCGCCGGTCCTTGGGCGTCGCGGCCCATCTCTGCCGTCCGGTGCCGGCCAGCAGCCGCAGACCACGGATGACCGTGAACAGCGGATGGAGGACGTCGGTGGCGTTGTCGGCGGCCGTGCGCGCGAACTCGCGACTGCGAGTGATCGAGGCGCTGCCGCTGCTCAGAATGCGGGGAAGTGGTCGCCGGGCCACGTCTGTCTCCTGAAGGGGTGGGAGCGGTCGAGGAGGGTCAGAACTTGATCCCGCCCAGGAGGCCGGCCAGGCTCGCGCCGCCCGCGGTGATGCTCGGGGCGATGGCGGTGCCCGCCAGGTAGAAGCCGAACAGGGCGGTGACGAGGGCGTGCGAGGCCTTGAGGCCGTCCTTCCTGAAGAACAGGAAGACGATGATGCCGAGAATGACGACGCCTGACATGGACAGGATCATGAGAGGTTCTCCTGGTTGGGGGGACGGTCACCATGAGTCCTTCCAGGTTCACCGGAAGTATCCATGCGGTAAAAGCTGCATTCGGGTGAAAAGTCGTTATTTTCACTTGAATGGCCGCAGGATGGTTTCGGTGAAGCGGAATGCGTGGCGGGGGGTGCCGCGTTCGATTCCCCGTTCCGGGTGGGCCGGTCCGTCCGGCCGGGCGGGCAGTACCCTGTCGGTTCATTCGTACGGCCTTCACGGCGTGCGTCCAGGCGGTTCGGCGGCAAGTCGGGACCGGAAAACGGAAGGCGGCCCCTCTGATGAGCGAAACCCCCGATCCCGAGGTGATCGAGCTGGCGACGAAGGTCTTCGACCTCGCTCGCCGCGGTGAGACGGAGACGCTCGCCGCGTACGTCGACGCCGGCGTGCCCGCCAACCTCACCAACGACCGCGGGGACTCGCTGCTGATGCTCGCCGCCTACCACGGGCACGCCGCCGCGGTCACGGCCCTCGTCGCCCGCGGGGCCGACCCGGACCGGGCCAACGACCGGGGCCAGACGCCGCTCGCCGGCGCGGTCTTCAAGGGCGAGGACGCGGTGATCGAAGCACTCCTCGCGGCGGGGGCCGACCCGGCCGCCGGAACGCCCTCCGCCCTGGACACGGCCCGCATGTTCGGCAAGGCCGACCTGCTGGAACTCTTCGGCTCCCGCTGACCGGGTACGTCGTAAATGTGGTCGCGGTGGCGAAATGGCTGGGTCATCATGACGTCGCGGGCCCTGGTTCGGGCCACCGACGAGAGGCAGAGGAAGATGGTCTACACCAAGCAGAAGACGGCGGTCGGCCGATCATGTCGCTGCGCGGCGTAGTGCCCACCCGGCACTTGGAACTGCACAGTCCCGGTTGCGTCGACAGCTTGATGTGAGGCTCTTTCCATGTTCGATCCGTTCATAGCGCCGAGCGGCACCCTGCTCGGCCTGCTGCAGAGAGGCCGCGGCGACGGCACGCTCCACGCGCTCGCCGCACCGCGCCCCGAGGCCCTGGCGGCTCTCAACCACTGCGTCCTGAGCGACCCGCGTCACGACTGGCAGGTGGAGAACCGCTCCCTCTACTACGCACGCCTGTACCTCGACCTCGACGGCGGCATCGAGGAGATCGAACGGCACCTGTGCGGTCCCGACGACCACCTCGACACCGACGACTCGCGCACCGGCCTGGCCCTCTCCGTGCTCGGCCACCTCGCCTCGTACGGCCGGGAGGACGCCCTGGCCCTGCTGCGGCGGTACGCCGCGACCGGTGCCAACTGGGCCTGGGCCCTGGACGAGCTCGCCCTGCGCGACGACGACGCGGGACTGCGCGCCCTCGCCGTACCCGTCCTCGGCAGGTTCCCGGACACCGAGGAGGGCGCCGCCGAACTGGCCGCCACCGTTCGGGACGCCTACGAGCCCCGCCCCTGGCGGCTCTGGGCGGACGACCCGCGCGAAGCGGTCGGCGGCCGGGTCAGGGCCGCATCGGAACGAGGCTCGTTCGACCGCTGGCAGCGCCAGATGCGACCGGGCGGCCCCCGCCCCGGCTGGAGCGTCCAGGCCGTCTTCGACTGGGCCCAGCAGGGACACGAGCGCGGCAGCGCCCTGCACGTGCCTGCCGCCCGCTGCCTCAACGCCGTCGCGGGCCCCGAGGACCGGGTCGCCATCCTCGAGGCCGCCCGCAGCGGCCCCGACGGCGCCCGTTGCGCCGCCCTGCATTACCTGGCGGAGGCCAGGGACCCGGCCGTGCTCGATCTGATCGAGACCGGGGCGGCCAGCCCCTCGCACACCGTCGCCGAGGCGTCCGTCGCCGCCTTCGAGCGGATGTGCGGCGAGGCGGCCGTGGACCGGGCCCGGCGCTGGGCCCGGCGGCCCGACGCGCTCGGCGCCTCCGCCGCCGGGGTGCTCGCCTGCCGGGGCGGCGCCCAGGACACCCCCCTGGTCCTCGGCGCGCTCCGCGAGGCCGTACGGGGCGAGGGACCGGACACCCCGCGGCTGTGGACCCTCGTCGACGGCGCGGGCCGGCTCGGCATCGCCTGCGCCGCCCCCGTGCTGCGGCACGTCTACCGGGAGACGTCCTCGTCGCACCTGCGCGGCCGGACGGCCCGCGCACTGGCCGCCACCGATCCCTCCTTCGCCACCGGATTCGCCGTCGAATGCCTGTGGGACTGCGAGGAGACCACCCGGGAGCTCGCCGCGCTGCACGCGGAGACCGGCGACATCAAGGTCGCCGAACGCCTGCGCCGTCTCGCCGCGGACCCGGCCGAGGAGGCCGAGGTGCAGACGGCGGTCCGCAGCCGGATCGGACCCGACGCCCCCGCGGTCTGACCGCGCGGGGCGCGGCCCCGGCGTCCGGACGTACACGCTGTCGTACTGGGCCGACTCCTGGGCGGGCACTTCGCCGAACCGGGCTGGCAGTCGGACGTACACGCCGTCGTACTGGGCCGACTCCTGGGCGGGCACCTCGCCGAACCGCCCCGGCGTCCTACGGCCCGCCGCCCGCCGTACGGGCCGATCACGCCCCGGCCCCGCCGCGCCGTCCGGCCCCCGGCCCGCCCCGCGGGCCACCATGGAGGGATGAGCGGACGCTGGGAGTTCTGGGTCGACCGCGGCGGCACGTTCACCGATGTCGTGGGCCGGGACCCGGACGGACGGCTGGTCACCCGCAAACTTCTCTCCCACGACCCGGGCCGCTACCGCGACGCCGGCGTGGCCGGGATCAGGGCGCTGCTGGGCCTCGGCCCCGGCGAACCGGTCCCCGCCGACCTGGTGGACACGGTGCGGATCGGCACGACGGTGGCCACCAACGCCCTGCTGGAACGGCGCGGCGAACCGACCGTCCTGCTCATCACGCGGGGCTTCCGCGACGCCCTGCGCATCGCGTACCAGAACCGGCCGAAGCTCTTCGACCGCCGCATCGTGCTGCCCGAGGCCCTCTACGAACGGGTGATCGAGGTGCCCGAGCGGACCGACGCCCGGGGCCGGGTCGTGACCCCGCTGGACCCGGACGCCCTGACCGCACCCCTGGCGGCCGCACGGGCCGACGGACTGCGCGCCGCCGCCGTGGTCCTGATGCACGGCTACCGCCACCCCGCGCACGAACGCGCCGTGGCCGCCGCGGCCCGTGCCGCGGGCTTCACCCGGATCAGCTGCTCGCACGAGGTGAGCCCGCTGATCAAACTCGTACCGCGCGGCGACACCACCGTCGTCGATGCCTACCTGTCGCCGATCCTGCGCCGGTACGTCGAGGGGATCGCCGAGGAGCTCGACGGCATCCGGCTGATGTTCATGCAGTCCAACGGCGGGCTGCGCGAGGCCGCCCACTTCCGGGGGAAGGACGCGGTGCTCTCCGGGCCCGCCGGCGGCGTGGTCGGCATGGCCCGCACCTCCGGACAGGCCGGCTTCGACCGCGTCATCGGCTTCGACATGGGCGGCACGTCCACCGACGTGTCGCACTATGCGGGCGCGTTCGAACGCGAACTGGGCACCCAGGTGGCCGGTGTCCGGATGCGCGCCCCCATGATGAGCATCCACACCGTCGCGGCCGGCGGCGGCTCCGTCCTGCACTTCGACGGCCGGCGCTACCGGGTCGGCCCCGACTCGGCGGGCGCGATCCCCGGCCCGGCCTGCTACCGCCGCGGCGGACCGCTGACCGTCACCGACGCCAACGTGATGCTCGGCCGCATCCAGCCCGCGTACTTCCCGGCCGTCTTCGGACCGGACGGCGACCTGCCGCTCGACGCCGACCTGGTGCGCGAACGCTTCGACGCGCTCGCCGACGAGATCGCACACGCCACGGGGACCCGCCCCACGGCCGCCGGGGTCGCCGCCGGATTCCTGGAGATCGCCGTGCTCAACATGGCGAACGCGGTCAAGAGGATCTCCGTGCAGCGCGGACACGACATCACCCGCTACGCCCTCACCGGCTTCGGCGGCGCAGGCGGCCAGCACGTCTGCGCCGTCGCCGACTCCCTGGGCATCGACACAGTCCTGGTGCCCCCGCTCGCCGGTGTGCTCTCCGCGTACGGCATCGGCCTCGCCGACGCCACCGCCATGCGCGAACGGTCCGTGGAGGCGGAACTGAACGCGACGACCTGCGAGGAGGTGGGCGAGCTCTGCGCCGAACTGGCCGCCCGCACCCGCGCCGAACTGCGCGCCGACGCCATCCCCGACAGCGCGATCAGCACCCGCGCCCGGGTGCTTCTGCGCTACGCCGGTACGGACGCGAGTCTGCCGGTCGACCTGGACACCGCCCCCGCCATGGCCGAGGCGTTCACCGCCGAGCACCGCGCCCGCTACTCGTTCACCATGGACAAGCCCCTGGTCGTCGAGGCGGTCTCGGTCGAGGCGATCGGGACGGCGGGCAGGCACCGGCCGAGGCCGGCCGGCCGGCCCCGCCGGGACGGCGCACCACCGCGACCGCACGACACCGTGCGGATGTTCGCCGACGGACACTGGCACGACACCCCCCTCCACCGCCGCGAGGAACTGTGCCCCCGGGACACCGTGACCGGCCCCGCCGTGATCACCGAGCCGGACGCCACCACCGTCGTCGCCCCGGGCTGGCGGGCCTCGCTCACCGACACCGGCCACCTGCTGCTCACCCGGGCGATCCCGCGACCGGAGCGCACGGCCGTCGGCACCCGGGTCGACCCCGTCATGCTGGAGGTCTTCAACAACCTCTTCATGTCGATCGCCGAACAGATGGGTGTGCGTCTGGAGAACACGGCCCACTCCGTCAACATCAAGGAACGGCTGGACTTCTCCTGCGCGCTCTTCGACGCGGACGGCAACCTGATCGCCAACGCCCCGCACATCCCGGTCCACCTCGGCTCGATGGGGGAGTCCATCAAGGAGGTGCTGCGCCGCAACACCGGCTCGATCCGGCCAGGGGACGTGTACGCGGTCAACGACCCGTACCACGGCGGCACCCATCTGCCCGACGTCACCGTCGTGACACCGGTCTTCGACGACCGGGACGGCGGCGGAAAACCGGTCTTCCTCGTGGCCTCGCGCGGACACCACGCCGAGATCGGCGGCATCACCCCCGGCTCCATGCCCGCCTTCAGCCGCACCGTCCACGAGGAGGGCGTGCTGTTCGACAACTGGCTGCTGGTACGGGACGGCAGGTTCCGCGAGGCCGAGACGCGCGAACTGCTCACCACCGCCGCCCATCCCTCCCGCGACCCCGACACCAACATCGCCGACCTGCGCGCCCAGATCGCCGCCAACGAGAAGGGCATCGCCGAACTCCGGCGCATGGTCGACCAGTTCGGACGCGAGACCGTCGCCGCGTACATGGGCCACGTGCAGGACAACGCCGAGGAGTCCGTCCGCCGGATCGTCGCCGGACTGCACGACGGCGCCTACCGCTACGAGACCGACAGCGGCGCGGTCATCGAGGTCTCCCCCACCGTGGACCGGGCCGCCCGCGGCGCGGTCATCGACTTCACCGGTACGTCCCCGCAGCGGCCGGACAACTTCAACGCGCCGAAGTCCGTGGTCATGGCGGCCGTGCTGTACGTCTTCCGGACCCTGGTCGACGACGACATCCCGCTCAACAGCGGCTGCCTCGAGCCCCTGGAAGTGAGGATCCCCGAAGGCTCCATGCTGGCACCCGTCCACCCCGCGGCCACCGTCGCGGGGAACGTGGAGACGTCCCAGGCCGTCACCGGCGCCCTGTACGCCGCCCTCGGCATCCAGGCCGAGGGCTCGGGCACCATGAACAACCTCACCTTCGGCAACGAACGGGTCCAGTACTACGAGACCGTGGCGAGCGGCTCGGGCGCGGGCGAGGGCTTCGACGGGGCCGACGCCGTGCAGACCCACATGACCAACTCCCGCCTCACCGACCCCGAGGTCCTCGAATGGCGCCACCCCGTGCTGCTGGAGGACTTCCGGGTGCGGGAGGGCAGCGGGGGCGTCGGCCGATGGCACGGCGGCTGCGGCGTGGAGCGGCGGATCCGCTTCCTGGAACCCGTCACCGTGGCCCTGCTCTCCGGCCACCGCAGGATCCGCCCCTACGGCATGGCGGGCGGTGGACCCGGCGCCCTGGGCGACCAGCACGTCGAGCACCCGGACGGCCGCCCGCCCACCCCGCTGCGCGGCTGCGACACGGCCGACCTGGAACCGGGCGACGTACTGGTGCTCCGTACCCCCGGCGGCGGGGGATACGGCACCCCGGAACCCGACCGCGACACCCCCGCCCCCGCGCCCGCCGACGAACGGCCGTGACGGCGCCGGCCGGGCCGCCGGGCGAAGGCTCCGGCCGGGCCCCGGACAGGCCCCGGGCGGGGGTCGCTTCTGCGCCGTTTCGACCGGTGTCGGTGTGAGGACCTAATCTGTGCACCGTGACTTCGCCTGCCTACACGGACAACGCTGCGCCCCAGCTCAGCGCGGGGCCGCGACCCGCCCCGGGCCCGGCCGCCGACGAGGGGCTCGCGCGGCGGCTGCGCGCGCTCGCCTGCACGGCGCCGCTGCACGACCTCGACGTGCGCAAGGCGAATCTGGCCGGGGAGTACACGGTCTACGCGATGGCCGAGGTGGCGCTCGCCGCGATCGACCTCGTGACGCTCAACATGGACTTCGACACCGGCGCCGACCACGACCAGGTAGTGACCAGGCTGCTTCCCCGCGTCGCCGCCCAGGCCCCGGCCCGCCCGGCCGCCGAGCACGAGCGGGTGGCCCGCTGGGTGCTGGAGAACCTGATCAACGTCGGCAGCGTGGACCGCGGGTTCCGCGCCGTGTACGGCACCTTCGGCTCCGACGGCCTCTACACCCGCCGGGACTACGACTTCAAACTGATCGAGGAGGTCCCGGGGCACGGCGGCGCGGTCTACCTCCGCACCACCGACGAGGCCGTCAACGTCCTGGTCGGCGCCCTCGACACGGACGTCACCAGCGCCCAGATCGCCGCCGAGGTCAAGCTGGAGGTTCTCATCAGCCGGGGCCGCCTCGCGGACGCGCAACTCGCCGCCGAACAGGCCCGCTACCGCACCGTCCAGTACGCGGAGACGCTCCGCAAGACGCTGGAGGCCACCCGGCGCAACGTCCGCGCGGTCGACTGGCTCAACGCGGTGCCCGACATGATCGCCGAGGCGCTGGACCACGTGGCCGACCGCTACCGCCACGAGAACGCGATCCTCACCAACATCCGCAAGGCCCGTGACGAGGCCGAGGAACCCGAGCACAAGAGGCGCGCCGCCGAACTCGTCGACATCGTCAAGGACTGCATCCGCCGCCACACCCAGCTCCAGTCCCGCCTGCTGGAGGCCGGCCCGCTCTTCCGCGCCGAACAGGACCGGCAGGCATTCGCCACCCCCGCCGCCCGCACCGGCCTCGACCTCTACGGCCAGCTCGTCGCCCCGCTGCTGCCGCTCCCCGTGGAACAGGCCATCCGTGTCACCGACGCGTTCTTCGCCCGCGGCACCGGGCTGCGCACCCCCTCCTCGGTACGGATGGGCGACCTCGTCGACCTGCTGCTCACCCCGCCCCTGGAGCGGGAGCACCTGGGCGCCGAGATGCCCGAACCCGATCTGATCGCCACCCCGGACGACAGCCGGTTCAGCGAGGAGCAGCTCGCGAGCGCCATGGACCTCCTCGACCTGGAGCACGACGCGCCGAGGAGACTCTCCGGACTCCTCGCCGAGGCCCGTCGCCGCGATCCGGAACTGCCCTACCTGGTCGCCCTGCTCGCGGTGCACGCCGCGAGCCCGCCGGTCGGCACCGCCTACCGGCAGGGGGAGCAGCGCCTGCTGTTCTCCGTGGACGACGGGACGCAGCTCGACGACCCGGAGTTCGGCGGCGCCGACCTGATCGTGGGCACGGCCCTGCTGGACGCGGCCGGGATGGCCGCGGACCGCTCGGAGGCGTCATGACCGGCGCGGCGCGCCCGGCCCGCCACCCGCTCGCCCGGACGGCACCGGCCGGCCGGGTGCGCCCCTGCCCCGTCGGCATGTACGCCATCCGCCCCGTACCGCCCCGGCGGACGTCCACGGCGGGAGCCCGTGCCGTCCGCCCCGTACCGAAGAGTTTCCGCAGCAAGGAGCGACCGTCGTGAGCGACCACCGCGCACAGCACGCCGACGCGTGGGGCGAGCCGACCGCCGCGTACGCCACCGAGAGCGCGCCGCCCGCCGACCCGGCGGGCACCACCACCGCGTCCGTCACCCCGGCCGACGCGGCCGACGCGGCCCGGCTCGTCGCCTTCGGCCTCCAGCCCAAACTGCTGCCCGCCCGCGACGCCGAGTACGCCGAACTGCTCCGCCGCTACCGGGAGGAGCCCGCCTTCGCCCGGCTCGCCGACGCGGTGGCGACCGGGCTGGGCCTGGTCGTGCTGGAGGTGTCCACCCGCGCGGGCATGGCCGTGACGGCGGGGGAGGACTCCGTCTTCGCCGTCCGCATGGGCGACTACGCCCGCCGCGCCTCCTCCGATTCCGCCGACCGCTTCCTGCACGGCCTCGCGCACCTCGCCGTCGCCGCGATGGCCTTCCCCCGCCCCGAGGACCTCGCCGACGACGCCTACATCGGCCGCATCACGGTCAACGGCGTCGACTCCTTCGTACGCCAGGCGTGTCGTCGGCTGGAGGAGCGCGCCGAGGAGCACGGGGACAACACCGACCCGGCCACCGACGCCCCCGGCCTCGAAGCGGCATGGCGGATCTACGCCCGGCGCAGCGCCACCGGCGCGACGAAGGACGCCCGCCGACTGGCCGGTTCCACCACCGGCATCGTCGGGAAGGCCGTGGCCTTCCTCACCGACTCCGGTTTCCTCCAGCGCACCGGCGACGACGCCGGCGGCGCCTTCCGCACCACCGCCCGCTACCAGCTCCAGGTGCGCGACATGGCCGGCGGCGCCGCCATGGCCGAACTGCTGGAGCTCGGCGTCGTCCCGGTCACCGACGGCACGGCGACGCTGCTCCCGCCGCCCGACCCCGACGACCTGGAGCTGGTCGCCGACGCCGGTCTGCCCTTCCACGCCTGACCGGCCCCCACCGCCCTTTCGCAGCCCCACGCCTTCACGGCCTCCACCGCCCCACCGTCTTCACCGCCCCACCGTCTTCACCGCCCCACCGTCTTCACCACTCCACCGCCTTCACCGTCCGAACGACGAGAGTCCGCCGCCATGTACGAGCTGTCCCGGGTCCGCCTCTACTCCATCGGGCCTGCCGGTGCGCGCTACGCCGACACCGTGCTGGACCTGCGCGGAGTGGGCGAACCCGTGCCCAACCCCGCGCCGACCCAGGCGGAGTTCTTCGAGGAGGAGCCGGTCGGCCCGCCGCGCCGCCCGGCACCCGCCGGTGTGCTCTTCCTGGAGAACGGCGGCGGCAAGTCGGTGCTGCTGAAGCTGATCTTCTCGGTGATGCTGCCCGGCCACCGCAACACCCTCGGCGGGGCCAGCTCCGGCGTGCTGCGCAAGTTCCTCCTCGCCGACGACTGCGGACACGTCGCCCTGGAGTGGCAGCACACCCTCACCGGCGAGTGCGTGGTCGTCGGCAAGGTCAGCGAATGGCGCGGCCGGCAGGTCTCCAACGACCCGAGGAAATTCGCCGAGGCCTGGTACTCCTTCCGGCCCGGACCCGGACTCAGCCTGGACTCCCTGCCGGTCGCCGAGGCCACCTCCGTACGCCCCTCCGCCGAAGGCGCCTCCGGCGCGCGGGGCAGACGGCGCACGATGAAGGGCTTCCGCGACGCCCTGACCGAGGCGGGCAAGTTCTACCAGCACCTCGACGTGCACTGGGAAGAGATCCACGACCGGTGGAACGAACACCTCGGGGACCTCGGACTCGACCCCGAACTCTTCCGCTACCAGCGCGAGATGAACGCCGACGAGGGCGAGGCGGCGGGCCTCTTCGCGGTCAAGAAGGACTCCGACTTCACCGACCTGCTGCTGCGGGCCGTCACCGACACCCGGGACACGGACGGCCTCGCGGACCTGGTCGGCGGCTTCGGCAACAAACTGGGCCGCCGGGCCGAGCTGACCGCCGAACGCGACTTCACGGCGGGCTCGGTCGATCTGCTCGGACGGATCGTGGAGGCCACGGCCACCCGCTCCCGCGCCCGGGACATCCACGCCGCCGCCGAGCGCCGCACCCGTACGCTCGCCCGCAGGCTCTCCGTCCGCGCCGGCCAGGAACGCGGCCGCAGCACCGAACTCGCCCAGCAGGTGACGGGCGCCGCCCACACCGTCACCGCGGCCGAGGAAACCCGCGGCCGCAGCGCCCTGGTCGCCGCCGAACTGGCCTACCGGCACGCCTCCCTGGCCCTGGCCGCGGCGGAGAAGGGCGCCGCCGCCCAGCGCCGCGAACTGGTCGAAGCCCGCACCCTGCACTCCGCCTGGCAGGCTGCCGAGGCCGTGCTGCGGCACCGTGCGGCCGGCGACCGCTCCGCCCGGGTGGCCGCCGCCATCCGGGAGGCCGAACGGGACGCCGCGCCCGCGCTCGCCGCCCGCGCCGAGGCCGCCGCCGACCTGGTGCAGGCCCTGCACATCGCCGCGGAGGCCGGGGAGAACCTGGCCAACGAGGAGGAGGAGCGCTCCGACGCCCTGCAGCGCGCGGGCGAGACCGCCCACCGGGACGCCACCACCGCCGCCACCGAGGCCCAGCGCGCCCGCAGCGAGGCCGGGCACCTGCGCCAGCGCCTCGCCGAGGTCGAACAGGAGACGGCCCAGGCGGTACGGGCCGGCTGGCTCGACGACACCGCGCCGGACGCCGACCCGGCGCGCGCCGCCCTCGCCGCGAGCGACGCCGAGCAGGCCGCCGTCGCCGCCTGGGACACCGCCAGGGAGGCCGCCCGCTCGGCCGCGGACCGGGCCAGGGAGGCCGCGACCGCCGAGAGCCGCGCCGAACTCGCCGCGGCCCGCGCCGCCGACGCCGCACAGGCCGCGGAACAGTCGTACGAGGCCGAGTTCAGGGCCGCCGAGTCGATCGCCGCCGACCACCGGCTGGCCGACCTGCTGGGCCTTCCCGCACCGCACGGCACGGACACCACCGGCACGGACACCGGCCCGGCCGGCCCGGGCCCGCACCCCGCCGGGGAAGAGCAGGACGACCGGTCCGCCCGCGGCGACCACCCGTCCACCGGCACCGGGCAGCAGCCCGGCGTGCGCGAACGGCCGCTCACGGTCCAGGAGTTCGACCGCAGCGCCGACGAACTGAGGGAACTGCTCGACCAGGGCATCGGCTCCGCCGAGCGACGCCTCTTCGAACTGCGCACCGTGGCCGCCGACGACGCGCGGATCCTCGGTGCCCTCGGCGACGGCGGCCTGCTGCCCCCCGGGCCCGACGTCCTGGCCACCGTCGAGTACCTCGGCGAGCACGGCATCCCCGCCCTGCCCGGCTGGCGGTACCTCGCCCAGGCGGTGGACCCCGCCGACCACGCCGCGGTCCTCGCCACCCGCCCCGAACTGGTCGACGGCGTGGTCATCACCGACCCCGACTCGCACGCCCGCGCCCGCGAGGTCCTCGACGGCGCCGCCCTGCTGCCGCGCTCCGCGGTCGCCGTCGGCACCGCCGCGGCGCTGCTCGCCCCCGTCCCGGCCGCGGGTCCGCACACCGAGGGCGTGTTCCTCGTCCCGCCGAACCCGGCGATGCACGACGAGCACGCGGCCGACGAGGAACGACAGGCCCTCAGGACCCGGGCCGCGGCCCGCGACGAGGACATCCGTTCCCTCGCCGCCCGGCTCACCGCGGACCGCTCCCTCGCCGCCCGTATCAGCTCCTGGCGCGCCGACTGCCCGCCCGGCATGCTCGCCGAACTCGCCGAGGCCGCCCGCACCGCCCGCACCGTCGCGGAGACGGCCGAGGCCGAACTCGCGGAAGCCCGTACGGTGCGCGCCGAGGCCGACGAGGCGGCCGCGGACACCGCCCGCGTCCGCGACGAGCGCCAGGAGGCGGCCCAGCGCGCCCGCCGGGCCGCCGACGCCCTCGCGGGCCTGGCGTACCGGCTCCGCGAACGCGCCGGCTGGCAGGCGAAGCTCCGCGAACTGACCGACGAGGCGGCCGAGTCCGAGGCCCGGGCCACCGTCTGCCTGGAGCGGGCCCGCGCCGCCGACGAGGACCGCAGGGCCGCGCAGCGCGCCGCCGACGACGCCCGGCGCACGGCCCGGGCCCTGCGTGCCGAACGCGCCGAGATCGCGGGCGCCCCCGAGCAGCTCCCGGAGACCGACGGCGACGCCCCGCGGCTCGCGCTCCCCGCCCTGCGCGAGGCGTACCGGGCCGCCTCCCAGCTGTACGAGAAGGTGGGCGTCGGTGCGGACCTGCGCGCCGAACAGGCCCGCGCGGAGAGCGACGAGAGCGCCGCCCTCGCCGAACTGGACCGGCTCACCAACAAGGTCCGCACCCGGGCCGCCCAGCTCCTCGAAGGAACCGACGGCGCCGACGGGCCCTCCCGGCAGGCCGCCGCGGCCCGTGCGGAGTCCCTGGTGCAGCTCCTGGAGACCCGGGCCTCCACGGCGAGCGAGCAACTGGGCCGGCTGCGCGGCGAGGCCGAGCGCCTGGCCCCGGCCGACGGCGAGCCCCACCACACCGAACTCCCCGACGAACTGGTCCCCGCTGACGCCGAGCAGGCCCAGGCCCTCCTGCGCACCGCCACGGCCGAACTGGCCTCCGCCACCGCCGCGCTGGACACCGCCCGCGCCGCCCACGCCGAACTGCTGCACGCCCACCGCACCGCGGAGGACTCGGCGAGCGGCTTCGACGAGACGGCCGCCCTCCTGCGGGACCTGCTCAGGGACCACGGCGCGGACGACGACCCCGAGGCCCCCGAGCCGTACCCCGGCAGCCTCGACGAGGCCCGGCAGTCCGCGGCCGAGGCCCGCCGCTCACTGCGCGGCTGCGCCACCGACCTCTCCGCCGCCGAGAGCGCCGTACGGGAAGCGAGCGACATCCTCGTACGGCACGCCAACTCCACCCGCTACGAACAGGTCCGCACCCCCGCGCGCCAGCAGATCCGCGAGCTGCCGGCCGCCGCGCTGCCCGAGCACGCCGAGAAGTGGGCCGCCGCCTTCGCGCCCCGGCTCCGCGTGCTCACCGACGAACTGGCCCAGCTGGAACGCAACCGCGACTCCATCGTCGACCGGCTGCGCGGTCTCGTGGAGTCCGCGCTCACCACCCTGCGCTCCGCCCAGCGGCTCTCCCGGCTCCCGGAAGGACTGGGGGAGTGGTCCGGTCAGGAATTCCTCCGCATCCGCTTCGAGGAACCCGACCAGGCGACGCTCACCGAACGCCTCGGCGAGGTCATCGACGAGGCCACCCGCGCCGCGCTGAGGAAGAACTCCGACCTGCGCAGGGACGGCATGTCCCTCCTGCTGCGCGGGGTGCAGGCGGCGCTGGAGCCCAGGGGCATCGCCGTGGAGATCCTCAAGCCGGACGCGGTGCTCCGCGCCGAGCGCGTCCCGGTCGGACAGATGGGCGACGTCTTCTCCGGCGGTCAGCTGCTCACCGCCGCCATCGCCCTGTACTGCACCATGGCCGCGCTGCGCAGCAACGACCGGGGCCGGGACCGCCACCAGCACCGGCACGCGGGCACCCTCTTCCTGGACAACCCCATCGGCCGCGCCAACGCCACCTATCTGCTGGAGCTCCAGCGCGCGGTGTCCGACGCCCTGGGCGTGCAGCTCCTCTACACGACCGGGCTGTTCGACACCACGGCACTCGCGGAATTCCCGCTGGTCATCCGGTTGCGCAACGACGCGGACCTGCGGGCCGGGCTGAAGTACATCAGCGTGGAGGAGCATCTGCGTCCCGGCCTGCCGCAGCAGGACCCGGGCGGCGAGACGGTGCACGGCGAGATCACCGCCACCCGCATGTTCAAGCGCGCCACGACACCGCCCGCCACCGACGGGGCCCCCGCGGAGCAGGAGGCCCGGGGCGTGTCCCGGAAGTAGCGTCCTCTGCCCGGAGGGCGGGGCCGGGAATTCCCGGCCGGGCGGTAACTCCCGTTCCCGCACCGGGACTTCCCTTCCGGATCGCGCCGGGTCCGCTGAGGCCGGCGCGATCCGGAAGGGAGACCCCGGCCCCGCCCGGGTGGGCGGGCCCCAGGGGCTCAGGCCTGTGAGAGGTTTCCCGAGCCCCGGCGGCGTATCCGCGCCTCTTCCCGCTCCGCGGCCCGGGCCGCCCGTCGTGCCCTGCGCCGCTCGCGGCGCAACTGCCGTGCCGAACTGCTCGGCGCGGACACCACGCCGTTGCGCTGGTTCCACACCTGCCGGGTGATCCAGACGTCCAGCACCGACCAGGTCGCGACCACCGTGCTGCCCACACTGCTCAGCACCATCGGGAACGCCAGCCAGGACCCGGTCAGCGTGCACAGGAACGCCACCATCGCCTGAATGATCGTCAGCGACATGATGAGAACCGCGCGCACGGCGGACGTGCGGACCGGGTCCGGCATCCGGCGCCGTCCCGCGGGCTCCTCCACCCACAACTGCTGGCGCGGGATTCTCGCCCCGTTCGCCGCCGCCGGGCGTGCCGCCGCGGCCGGTGCCGACAGCACCGCACCCCGACGCTCTTCCGTTTCCAAGGACTCTCAACTCCCCACCACTGTCCGACTTCAGGGTTGCTGCCCGGCATGTGCCGTCCCTACGCGGGAGAGCCGGACCGTCCTGCCCCCACCGGTTTCCTCCGGCGGACCGGGATCGCAACCCCCACCATGATCCCGCCTCACGTACACCGTTTCTCCCCGGGCTGTCCCCACCTCGTACAGATGTCCCGTACAGACGGACGAGTGGCCGGTCGTGAAGATTCCCCCGATCCGTCATGGAGCGAATAATTCCAGCCAACTGCCCTGTCGAACATGGTGAAGCATTGGCGGGTCTCTTCTGCCGCTTTCGTGAATTTCATTGCCCGGAATGCCAGGACAACCCATGATCAATAACGAGGAGTGCGGCTGAAAATCGTCCGGACGTCTCTTCGAGTTGTCTCCGTGTCGGTAGTAGGCTCGCGCCGTTTGCTGACGGAACACGACCCCCGGCACACGGGGTCGAGCTGGGGGAGTCCATGCGCTTTCGCGGAAAGTCCATCCGCAGGAAGATCGTGGCGCTGCTGCTGGTGCCGCTCGTCTCCCTCACCGGGCTCTGGGGATTCGCCACCTATCTGACGGGGCGCGAGGCCGGACAGCTGATGAGTGCGAGCACCATCGTGGAGAAGGTCGGCCATCCGCTGGAGGACACGGTCCGGGCCATTCAGGACGAGCGCCGTCAGACCCTCGTCTTCCTCGCCGACCCCAGGGCCTCCGACGCCCTCCCCCTCCTGCAACGTCAACGGACGGCCACCGACCGCGTCCTGACGGGCCTCAAGGACGGCGCCCGCCAGAAAGACATTCGTGAGGCGCTCAGTTCCGAGGACGACTCCCAGCTCGACTCCATCCTGGGCACCGTGGAGGAACTCGGCGCACTGCGCGAATCGGTCGACGAGCGCACCATCGACCGCTCCAGGGCGATGGAGTTCTACGGACGGCTCATAGATCCCTGCTACCGCTTTCTGACCGGTCTCCGCACGATGGAGAACGTGTCGATGGACAAGCAGGTCCGGGCCCTGGTCGGACTCTCCCGCGCCCGCGAGATGCTCTCCCGCGAGGACGCCCTGATCGCCTCGTCGCTCATCGCGGGCCGGCTCACCGCCGCCGAACTGCGCCAGGTCTCCGACCTCGTGGCCAATCGCGAACTGCTCTACGAGATCAACGCCGAGATGCTTCCCGCCCGGGAGCGCCGGCGCATCGAGCAGTACTGGGCGAGCCCGGACAGCGAACCGCTCAGGACCGCGGAAAGGACCCTCGTCCAGGACGGCCCCACCCAGGACCCGCGGGCCGTCGACACCGAGCGCTGGCAGGAGGCGGCCGCACCGGTCCTGGAACGGCTGGCCAACGACTCCACCGAGATGAGCCACCGTTTCCAGGAGCGCGGCAAACCCGCCGGGTACGGCGTCCTGATCAAGGCCGGCATCGCGGGCGTCCTCGGATTCCTCGCCCTGGTCGCCTCGCTGTTCGTCTCCGTGCGCATCGGCCGCGAACTCATCCGCGACCTCTCCAGGCTCCGCAAGGACGCCCACGAGGTCTCCGGCGTGCGCCTGCCCAGCGTGATGCGCCGCCTGGCCGCGGGGGAGCAGGTCGACGTGGAGACGGAGGCCCCGCACCTCCAGTACGAGCGCGACGAGATCGGCCAGGTCGGCCAGGCCCTCAACACCCTGCAACGGGCGGCCGTCGAGGCCGCGGTCAAGCAGGCCGACATGCGGCGCGGCGTGTCCGAGGTGTTCGTCAACCTCGCCCGCCGCAACCAGGTGCTGCTGCACCGTCAGCTGACGCTCCTGGACACGATGGAGCGCCGGACCGAGAACACCGACGAACTCGCGGACCTCTTCCGCCTCGACCACCTGACCACCCGCATGCGGCGCCACGCCGAGGGCCTGGTGATCCTCTCCGGCGCCGCGCCCTCCCGCCAGTGGCGCAAGCCGATCCAGCTGATGGACGTGGTACGGGCGGCGGTCGCCGAGGTCGAGGACTACGAACGGATCGAGGTCCGCCGACTGCCGCGCATCGGCGTGGGCGGCCCCGCGGTCGCCGACCTCACCCACCTGATCGCCGAACTCCTGGAGAACGCGACCGTGTTCTCGCCCCCGCACACCGCGGTCCAGGTGCATGGCGAACGCGTCGCCAACGGCTTCACGCTGGAGATCCACGACCGCGGCCTGGGCATGCCCCCCGAAGTCCTCCTGGACGCCAATCTGCGGCTCGCCGAGACCCCCGAGTTCGAACTCTCCGACACCGACCGGCTCGGCCTGTTCGTGGTCAGCCGCCTCGCGCAGCGCCAGAACGTCCGGGTCTCGCTGCAGCCCTCCCCCTACGGGGGCACGACCGCGGTCGTCTTCATCCCGGCGGCGCTGCTCACCGACGCCCCGGACACCCACGGCACCGGCTTCCGCCTGGACCGCCGGGCCGAGCGGGCGATCGGCGCGGCCGGACGGAAGACCGGCGAGGCCACGGGCGGCGACGGCGCACCGGACCGCCGGGCCGGCCGGCCCTCCACCCTCGCCCCGGTGCCGACCGGCCTCGTGGACCCGGCCCTCCTGGACGGCCCCGTGGAGCTCGAAGGCCCCGTCGGGGCACTGGATTTCGACGACGACCCGGCCCTCGACCCGCTGCTCGACCCCCTGCTGGGCGGCGCCTCCGACCTCGACGACATCGAGAGCGAGCGCGGCGGCATCTTCCGGGCCCGCGAGCCGCGCCGCGACGGCGGCCGCGACCAGCACCAGCAGGCCGCGGACCGGCCGGCCGGGACCGCGGCCGACGCGCACCCCGGCAGACCGGTGCCCCTGCCCCGCCGCAAGCCGCCGACCCTGGTCGCCGACAACGGCCGCCGGGTCGACGAGGCGGGGCGGGCCCGCTCCGCGCCCGCCGGGCGCGGCCCCGCCGAGACCTCCGGGCCCCGGTCCCTCGACACCGCGCGCCCCGGACCGGGTGCCGCATCGCCGGACCGGGGCAGCACGCCGCCGGCCGCCGCCCCGTGGCACCCCGGTGCCGCCACCGAACCCCGGCAGCCCACCGGCTTCCGGAAACCCACCGAGCCCGCCACCCCCGCAGGGTCCGCTCCCGCCGGGGCCCCGAGCACCCGCGAGACCGTGGGAGGGCTGCCCCGCCGCATCCGGCAGGCCAGCCTCGCCCCGCAGCTGCGCGAGGACTCGGGCCTCCGCGCCGCGGAACCGGCCCGGACGGACCCGGCCCAGGACTTCGACCGCGACGCGGACGAGGTGCGCAGCCGTATGGCTTCGCTCCAACGCGGCTGGCAGCGCGGACGCCGGCAGAACGCCGAGGACGTGTCCGGTCCCGGTGACACAGCACAAGGAACCACTCCGGGAGGGGACGGTCCATGACCGCACCGAACGTCGCTGCGACCGATGCCGCACGCCAGGGCTCCGGCCAGCTCAACTGGCTCCTCGACGAACTCGTCGAGCGGGTCTCCAGCATCCACAAGGCGCTGGTGCTCTCCAGCGACGGCCTCGCCACCGGCACGTCGAAGGACCTGACCCGCGAGGACAGCGAGCACCTGGCGGCCGTCGCCTCCGGGTTCCACAGCCTCGCCAAGGGGGTCGGGCGGCACTTCGAGGCGGGCAGGGTCCGCCAGACCGTCGTCGAACTCGACGAGGCGTTCCTCTTCGTCACCGCGGCCGGGGACGGGAGCTGTCTCGCGGTGCTGGCCGACGCAGACTCCGACGTCGGTCAGGTGGCGTACGAGATGACGCTGATGGTCAAGCGGGTCGGTGCCCACCTGACCAACGCCCCCCGGACGCCCGGTTCGGCCGCCGGGGGGTGAGTGGACGGTGAGCGCCGAATCCTCCAGATCTCCGGCAACGCCCACCGACCCGCGGGCTTCGCACTGGTACGACGCCGAAGCGGGGCCGGTGGTCCGTCCGTACGCGATGACCCGGGGCCGTACCAGCAGCGCCTCCCGTCACCGGCTCGACCTGATCGCGATCGTCGTCCCCGAACCGGAGGCCGACGATCCGGGCAGGGACCAGACGCTCTCCCCGGAACACGTGGAGATCATCGAGCTCTGTTCCGGCGTGCCCCAGTCGATCGCCGAGCTCGCGGCCGGCCTGGACCTCCCCGTAGGGGTGGTCCGGGTGCTGGTCGGCGACCTCGTCGAGGACGAACTGGTGCATGTGACCCGTCCCGTTCCGCCGGCCGAGCTGCCGGACGTGAACATTCTTCGCGAGGTGATCAATGGCCTTCGGGCGCTCTAGCCGCAAGAAGCGGCCCGTGGAGCCCGTTACCCTGAAAATCCTGGTGGCGGGCGGCTTCGGGGTGGGCAAGACGACCCTGGTCGGCGCGGTCAGCGAGATCAGGCCGCTGCGCACGGAGGAGAGGCTGAGCGAGGCGGGCCGTCCGGTGGACGACCTGGCCGGGGTGGAGGCGAAGACCACCACCACGGTGGCCATGGACTTCGGCCGCATCACCCTCCGCGAGGACCTGGTGCTCTACCTCTTCGGCACACCGGGACAGGACCGCTTCTGGTTCCTGTGGGACGAACTGGCGCAGGGCGCCCTGGGCGCGGTCGTGCTCGCGGACACCCGGCGCCTGGAGGACTGCTTCGCAGCGGTCGACTACTTCGAACGCCGCGCCATCCCGTTCGCCGTCGCGGTGAACTGCTTCGAGGGGGCCGACCGGTTCCCCGCCGGGACGGTGCAGGCCGCACTGGACCTGGACCCCGAGGTGCCCGTGCTCATGTGCGACGCGCGCGACCGCTCCTCCGTGCGGGAGGTCCTGGCCACGGTGGTCGAACACGCCCTGGCCCGCGCGGAACGCGTCCGCGAACCCGTCACGACGTGACGTCCCGCGTCCGGATCACGGCGGGTGGCCCGGAACCCCCGCCGACCGGGGTCCGGGCCACGTGCCGACCGGCGCCGTGACGGGCGGTCCGCACCCGCCGGACGGGCCGGTCGCGCGAACCGCCGACCGTGCCGCCGTCAGCGGCGGTCGGCGAGCCACTTGGCCGCGATCTCCGCCAGCTCCCGGTCGCGCCCCGCCAGCATCATCCGGATCATCTGCACGTCGCCGCGCAACGACCAGGCCGGATGCCCGAAGGTGGCCGGGTTGTTCTTCTCGATCAGGAAATGCGCGGGCCAGGCCGTTCCGTAACCGATCAGCGGCAACGCGGCCAGATATCTCCGACGCCCCCGCGCCAGGCCGTAGGCGCTGACGGCGAGCCCCGTCAGCGTGCCCGTCAGATGGACCCAGCGGGTCGCCGCGCGGGAGTGCATCGCCACGTAATAGGGCCAGAACTCTTCGTAGGAATCGAACGTCTGCTGTGACATACGGGCACGGTAATGGCTCGAACCGCAACCGGAAACGGCCGGTTCGCGTCGAAGTGGAAGAAGCGGGCGGCCGGAATCCGCGGGGGTGGTGCCGGCCGCCCCTTCCCTGCCGCGGCCCCGGAAGAGGGCCGCCCGGGGGATCTCAGTGCCCCGCCACGGACCTCCTGGCCACCGGGAAGTCGAAGTAGGTGTCCGGGAACGTCTCGGGCTCGAAGGTGTAGTGCCACCACTCCTCGGCCAGGTTGACGAAGCCGACCTCGGCGAGGGTCTTCTTCAGGAACTTCCGGTGGGCGCGCTGCTTCCCCCCGATGCGCGGGTCATCGGTGTGGGAGAGCGTGTCGAAGCAGTCGAACCCCGTGCCCATGTCCACGGAGTTGTCCGGGAAACGGTCGGCCGCGGGCGCGTGACAGGGCACCTGCTCCTGGCCGGGCAGGTACGGCGGGGTCGGCGCGGAGGGCAGCCTCACCAGCGTCAGGTCCACCGTGCTGCCCCGGCTGTGCCCGGACTTCTCCGCGATGTAACCGTCCGCGAACAGCCGCGTCTTGTCGACCCGGGGATAGAACTCGCGCTTCATCGCCTGGTCGTCGAGGTCCTTCGCCCAGCGCACGAAGTGATCGACCGCCCGCTGCGGCCGATAGCAGTCGTACACCTTCAGCGAGTAGCCCCGGCGCAGCAGCCGGACCTGCGCGCGGTGCAGGGCGCGGGCGGCGGGCCGGGTCAGGATGCAGAGCGGCTGGCGGTAGCCGTCCACCGGAACGCCCATGAAATTGTGCGCGGTGGGGTAGCGCATCTCCTGGATGATCGTCGGATCCACCGAACGCAGCGCGACGAACTCCTCGGGCGCCTTCGGCTCGGGCGCCGCCCCGGCCACGGGAACGGCGGCGACGACGGCGAGCAGGGTGGCGGCAGCGGTCGTCAGGACACGGGAAGCGAAAGCGAGACCTGTCATGAGCACATAATCCAGGAGTGCGGGGGAGCCCGCCCGGAGATCGGATACAGTCCGTGCGTGTCCGCACCCATGAACAATCCCCACCCACCGGTCGACCACTCCCACTGCGGCAGCTGCGGAGCACCGTACGCCGCGGTCGCCGACTGGCCCCGCACCTGCGCCGCCTGCGGCAGCACCGCCTACCGCAACCCGCTGCCGGTCGCCGTGGCCCTGCTCCCCGTCACCGACCCCGAGGGCACCGGACTCGTCGTCATCACCCGCACCATCCCGCCCCACCCCGGCGGCCTCGCCCTCCCCGGCGGCTTCATCGACCACGACGAGGACTGGAAGCACGCCGTCGTCCGGGAACTGCGCGAGGAGACCGGGATCGAGGCCGCCGAGCAGGACGTCCGCCTCGCCGACGCGCTCAGCTCCCCGACCGGCCACCTGCTCCTCCTCGGCCTCCTCCCGCCCCGTCCCGCGAACGCCCTCCCACCCTCCGTACCCACCGACGAGACCGCCGGATTCCAGGTGCTGCGCACACCCGCCGAACTCGCCTTCCCCCTGCACACCCGGGCCGCCCGCACCTGGTTCGACGGCGGCTACCGCTGACCCGCGGCCCGCCCGCCTCCCCGCCGACCCTCCGCCCCGGACGCCCTACAACCCCCGCACCCGCACCGGCAGGTCCACCGGCACCTCCGCACCCTCGCCCTCCCGCTCCACCAGCACCCGCCCGTCCACCAACCGCGACGTGTACCGCTCGACCTCCGCCCGCTCCCAGCCGTCCCCCGCGTCCCGGACCACCAGGCCGCCCCCGGCGCGCCCCGCCACCGGAGCCCACACCTCCAGCTCCACACCCCCGCCCGCGGCCCGCACCGGCAGCACCGAACCCGCCCGCGCCAGCACCGGCACCCGGGACAGCGGCGCGTCGAGCAACACCTGCCCCGGCCCCTCGTGCACCTCGCCCGTCGCCGTGTCGTACCAGTGCCCCCGCGGCAACCGCACCGCCCGCCGGTCCGCCCCCGGCTCCAGCACCGGCGCCACCAGCAGACAGTCACCCAGCAGGAACGCGTCCTCGCACTCCCGCAACGCCCGGTCCCCGGGCGCCCGCCACCACAGCGGCCGCACGTACGGGGCACCCGTCAGCCGGGCCAGGTGCGCCAGCGTCACGAAGTACGGGCGCAGCCGCTCCCGCTCCTCCAGCACCGCCCTCGCGTGCCCGAGCACCTGCGAACCGAACTCCCACGGCTCGCGCCGCCCCGCGTCGATCGCGGCATGGGTACGGAACAACGGCAGGTACGCACCCAGCTGGAACCACCGCAGATACAGCTCCGGCGACGGCGACCCGTCGAAACCGCCCACGTCCGGCCCCGAGTACGGCACCCCGCACAACCCCAGACCCAGCACCAGCGCCAGCGAAGCCCGCAGCCCCGGCCAGCCGGTCCCCACGTCACCGGACCAGGTGCCCCCGTACCGCTGCATCCCCGCCCAGCCCGAACGCGAGAACAGGAACGGCCGTTCCCCGGGCCGCAGCCGGCACAGCCCCTCGTACCCGGCACGCGCCATCGCCAGCCCGTACACGTTGTGCGCCTCGCGGTGGTCACCCCCGCGGCCCTCCAGACAGTGCCGCGCCGACCGGGGCAGCGTCGGATCCCCGAAGGCGGCGAACGCCACCGGCTCGTTCATGTCGTGCCACACCCCCGAGAACCCCTGCGCCAGCCGCTCCTCGTACAGGCCGCCCCACCACTCCCGCACCAGCGGATCGGTGAAGTCCGGATAGACGCACTCACCGGGCCACACCTCCCCGCGCACCATCCGCCCCCGCGCGTCCCGGACGAAGGCCCCGCCGCCCCCGACCGCCGCCCCCGAGTCGAACACCGCGTCGCCCTCCTCCGCCCGCACCCCCGGGTCGACGATCGACACCAGCCGCACCCCGTCCTCCCGGAGCTCCTTCGCCAGCCCCGGCATGTCGGGGAAGCGCCGGTGGTCGACGGTGAACACCCGGTGCGCGTCGTAGTGGTCGATGTCCAGATGCAGCGCGGACAGGGGCAGACCCCGCTCCCGGTACCCGGCGACGATCCGCCGCACCTCCTGCTCGCTCCCGAACCCCCACCGGGCGTGCTGCGGTCCCAGCGCCCAGGACGGCGGCAGCGCCGGAGCACCCGTGAGCCCCGTCCAGCCCTGCAGCACCCGGGCCGGCGTCCCCGCCATCACCCAGCAGCGCAACGGCCCCCCGTCCATCCGCACCTCGCACGTCCCCGGACGGTCATGACCCGACCCCGCGCCCTCCTCGCCCTCGCGCAGCGTCACCCGCCCCGACCAGGTGTTGTCGTGGAACACCAGATGCGTCCCCGCGTCGGAGACCACGAACTGCACCGGCATCGTCAGGTACAGCGGATCGTCGCCCGGCCCGAAACGCCCGCCCGGATCGGTGTTCCACAGGCCGTACACGCCGTCCCGCAACCGCGGCCCCGACGCCCGGCCGCCCAGCCCGAAGAACCGGGCGTCCGCCGGCACCACGGAACGCTGCACCCACCTCGCCCCCGCCGCACGCCCCCGCGCGCCCCCGCCCGCCACCGGCTCCCACCAGCGCGGCGGCGCCTCGCGCCGGAGCACCACCCCGCCGGGAGTACGCAGCTCCACGGCCCCGTGCCGCGACACCGCGACGGTCAGCCGCTCCGAAACCACCTGCCAGCCACCGTCCTTGTCCGGCTCCAGCTCGGCCCGCGGGTCCACCTCGGGCACCGCCCCGGCCAGCGCGTACGAGGGCGCGGGCTCCGCCCCGTCCCAGCCCAGGAACACCGCGCCGCCCACCGCCACCCGCACCCGCAACTCCGAACGCGCGAACCGCACCACGCCCCCGCCCGGCTCCGGCTCCGCCCCCACCACCGGCCCGGGCACCCTCGCCCGCTCCGCACCGCGGGCCGGCAACGCCCGCGCGTCCGCACGGCGACGCCGCCAGGAGGAGCGCACCGTGCGCAGCCCCCGCACCGAACCGACCAATTTCACCGAACGCACCAGGTCACGACCATCCATGCGGCTCACCCTGCCACCCGGCTGGGCGGGCGCGGGCTCCGTTCAACTTCCATTCACCCGGAGGTCCACGACATGTACACACCCCGGCCGCAGCGGGGAACCCTGGTGCGAAAGACGATCACATGGCATCGTCCGTGAAGGCCGCCGCGCGCACACCCCGGCACGTGTGTGCGCCACCCACGCCACCCCGCGTACGCGCAACAGTCCAGGGAGCCGCCCCATGACCGCAGCAGCCCACGAAGCCCCCCTCTGGCAGCCGGGCCCCGACCGGATCGAGGCCGCCGCCGTCACCCGTTTCCAGCGGTGGGCGGCCGAGCACCACGGAGCACCGGCCGAGGGCGGCTACCCGGCTCTGCACCAGTGGTCCGTGACCGAGCTCGACACCTTCTGGAAAGCCGTCGCCGAGTGGTTCGACATCCGCTTCTCCACCCCGTACGAGACCGTCATCGGCGACCGGACCATGCCCGGCGCCCAGTGGTTCCCCGGCGCCACCCTCAACTACGCCGAGCACGCGCTGCGCACCGCCGAGGACCCCCTGCGCGCGACCACCCCCGCCCTGCTCCACGTCGACGAGACCCACACCCAGGTCCCCCTCTCCTGGGCCGGATTCCGCCGCCGGGTCGGCTCGCTCGCCGCCGAACTGCGCGCCCTCGGCGTCACCCCCGGCGACCGCGTCAGCGGCTACCTCCCCAACATCCCCGAGGCCGTCGTCGCCTTCCTCGCCACCGCGGCCGTCGGCGGTGTCTGGACCTCCTGCGCCCCCGACTTCGGCGCCCGCAGCGTCCTCGACCGCTTCCAGCAGGTCGAGCCCGTCGTCCTGTTCACCGTCGACGGCTACCGCTACGGGGGCAAGGAACACCACCGCGCCGACACGGTCGCCGAGCTGCGCCGCGAACTGCCCACCCTGCGCGCCGTCGTCCACATCCCGCTGCTGGGCACCGACGCCCCCGAGGGCGCCCTCGAATGGTCCGCCCTCACCGCCGCGGACACCGAGCCCGTCTTCGAGCAGGTGCCGTTCGACCACCCGCTGTGGGTGCTCTACTCCTCCGGCACCACCGGGCTGCCCAAGGCGATCGTCCAGTCCCAGGGCGGCATCCTGCTCGAACACTTCAAGCAGCTCGGCCTGCACTGCGACCTCGGCCCCGACGACCGCTTCTTCTGGTACACCTCCACCGGCTGGATGATGTGGAACTTCCTCGTCTCCGGCCTGCTCACCGGAACCACGGTCGTGCTCTACGACGGAAGCCCGGGCCACCCGGACGTCAGCGCCCAGTGGCGGGTCGCCGAGCAGACCGGGGCGACCCTCTTCGGCACCTCGGCCGCCTACGTCATGGCCTGCCGCAAGGCAGGCATCCACCCGGGCCGTGACTTCGACCTCGCCCGCGTCCAGTGCGTCGCCACCACCGGTTCCCCCCTCCCGCCCGACGGCTTCCGCTGGCTGCACGACGAGGTGGACGACGACCTGTGGATCGCCTCCGTCAGCGGCGGCACGGACGTCTGCAGCTGCTTCGCCGGCGCGGTCCCCACCCTCCCCGTCCACATCGGCGAACTCCAGGCCCCCTGCCTCGGCACCGACCTGAGGTCCTGGGACCCCGCGGGCGAACCGCTCATCGGCGAGGTCGGCGAACTGGTCGTCACCGCGCCCATGCCCTCCATGCCGATCCGCTTCTGGAACGACCCCGACGGCAGCCGCTACCACGACAGCTACTTCGACATGTACCCCGGCGTCTGGCGCCACGGGGACTGGATCACGATCACCGACCGCGGCTCGGTCGTCATCCACGGCCGTTCCGACTCCACCCTCAACCGCCAGGGCGTACGGATGGGCTCCGCGGACATCTACGAGGCCGTCGAACGGCTCCCCGAGATCCGCGAGTCCCTCGTCATCGGCCTCGAAGAAGCCGACGGCGGGTACTGGATGCCGCTCTTCGTCCACCTCGCCGAGGGCGCGCGGCTCGACGACGCGCTGCGCGACAGCATCAAGCGGACCATCCGGGAGAACCTCTCGCCGCGCCACGTCCCCGACGAGGTCATCGAGGTCCCCGGCATCCCGCACACCCTCACCGGCAAGCGCATCGAGGTTCCGGTCAAACGCCTCCTGCAGGGAACGGCCCTGGCCAAGGCGGTCAACCCCGGCTCGGTCGACAACATCGAGCTCCTCCACTTCTACGAGGACCTCGCCCGCAAGCGTCACTGACCGTCTGCATTGTCAGTGCCCGTGATTACTCTGAGTGAGCAATGTTCTACGGCGCACTGGGGGACAGTCATGGCACACACCGGGAACACCGACAACAGCAAACACACCAACAAGGGCAAGCGCACCGGAAACGGCAGGCACACCCGTACGGCCGGAGACCGCAGGTCCGGCGCATCCATGCGACGCACGCTGCGCCGCGAAGCACCCAGCACCATCGGCCTCCTGGCCGACGAGCAGGACTTCGCGGCGATGCGGCGCTACCGCACCTTCGACTTCGACGACCACACGGTCTACCTTCAGCAGGTCGAGCACCTGCTGAAGTCCCTGTCCGCCCAGGGCGTGCACGCCACGGTGGCGCTCTTCGACCCCGAGGAGTACGCGGAGTTCTGCGCCGAGTCGGGACTCGCCCCCGACACCCCGGCCAGCCGCAGCCGCTTCACCGCCGAGATCGCGGCAGCCGGAGCCACCGTCTCCTACACCGGACAACCCCTCGACGCCCTGATCCCGGTCCTGGTCGGCCGAGCCGTCCGCCGAGCCACCTGGGAGTACTCCACGATGCTCCTGGCGAACCTCGGCGAATGCGCCGACTGCGGCCAGGACGTCGGCCGCGAGGCCTTCGACCGGGCCTCCCACCTGCTGCTCCGCATGCTGGAGGCGGCCGGTCCGGGCACCCACCACCTGGTCTGCAGCGTCCCCGCCGACAACGAGCACCTGCTCGCCGTCCTGCACATCGAGCGCGACGACGCCGCGGGCCCCGCCCGGCTCGAATCGGACGAGGGGGCCGAGTTCGTCACGGTGCTCGCGGTCGGCATCGCCCTCGAAAAACCCGGCGGAGTCGTACTCCGTACGAGCCGGCCCGGCGCCCAGGACCGCGTCCACGGCTGGCGCCTGTCGCACGGCAGCCTGCTGCCGCTCAGCGTCGGCCAGGTCTTCGACGCCTACTGCACCGACGCCGAAACCGGTGAACCGGTCGCCCCGGAATCGCACGTGGAGTACTGCGCGGGCTTCGACCTCGGCGCGGACGAACCGAAGCCGCACCACTGACGGCACCGACAGCGAAAGGGGCTCCCCGCCCTCGGCAGGGAGCCCCTTCACGACATGGCACCGCCGCAGCGGCTACTCGCCCGACAGCACCGCCTGGGCCGCCACCCGAGCCTCTTCGGCGGAATCCGTAGCCCGCGCGGCGGAAGCGGCACGCTCGCACTGCGCGAGCGTGTACTTCGCCAGCGTGGCGCGGACATAGGGGATGGACGCGGCACCCATCGACAGCGACGTCACACCCAGCCCCGTCAGGACACAGGCGAGCAGCGGATCGGAGGCGGCCTCACCACAGACACCACAGCTCCTGCCCTCGGCCTTGGCGGCCTCCGCCGAGAGCGCCACCAGGTCGAGCAGCGCGGGCTGCCACGGGTCCTGCAGCCGGGACACCGCACCCACCTGCCGGTCCGCGGCGAAGGTGTACTGCGCCAGGTCGTTGGTGCCCAGCGAGAGGAACTCCACCTCCTGCAGGATCGAACGCGCCCGCAGCGCGGCGGACGGAATCTCCACCATCGCGCCGAACTTCGCCCGCAGCCCGGCCTCGCGGCAGGCGTCGGCGAAGGACTTCGCGTCCGCGCGGTCCGCCACCATGGGCGCCATGACCTCGAGGTGGACGGGCAGCCCCTCGGCCGCCTTCGACAGCGCGGTCAGCTGCGTACGCAGTACTTCCGGGTGGTCCAGCAGGCTCCGCAGCCCGCGCACGCCCAGCGCCGGGTTCGGCTCGTCGGCCGGCGTCAGGAAGTCCAGCGGCTTGTCGGCACCGGCGTCCAGCACCCGCACGACGACCCGCCCCTCGGGGAACGCCTCCAGCACGGCCCGGTACGCGGCGACCTGCTTCTCCTCGGAGGGCGCCTGTTTGCTGTCGTCCAGGAACAGGAACTCCGTGCGGAACAGCCCCACGCCCTCCGCCCCGGCCTCGACCGCCGCGGGTACGTCCCCGGGCCCGCCGACATTGGCGAGCAGCGGGACCTTGTGGCCGTCGGAGGTCGCACCGGGGCCGGTGGAGGCCGACAACGCGGCCTTGCGCGCGGCGGCGGTCTGCTCCATCTCGGCACGCTTCTCCATGCTCGGGTCGACGAAGATCTCGCCCGTGCTGCCGTCCACGGCGATGACCGTGCCCTCGGTCAGCTCACCGGCCCCGGGCAGCGCCACCACGGCGGGCACCCCGAGCGCCCGCGCCAGAATCGCGCTGTGACTGGTCGGCCCGCCCTCCTCGGTCACGAAACCGAGCACCAGCGTCGGGTCGAGCAACGCCGTGTCGGCGGGCGCCAGGTCCCGCGCGATGAGGACGTAGGGCTCGTCGCTGTCCGGCACGCCGGGCATGGGCACTCCGAGCAGACGGGCCACGATCCGGTTGCGCACGTCGTCGAGGTCCGCGACGCGGCCCGCCAGGTACTCCCCGGCGTTGGCGAGCAGCGCCCGGTAGGAGGCGAAGGCGTCGTAGACGCCGCGCTCGGCGGTGCTGCCGACGGCGATGCGCCGCTCGACATCGGCCATCAGCTCCGGGTCCTGGGCCATCATGGCCTGGGCCTCCAGCACGTGCTGGGCCTCGCCGCCGGCCAGGTTGCCGCGCGCCATCAGATCGGCCGCCACCGCTTCCACGGCCTGCCGGGCGCGCCCCTGTTCGCGCTCGGCCTCCTCGGCGGGGATCTGCTTGGCCGGCGGTTCGAGCACCGCCGTGCCCATGTGACGCACTTCGCCGATCGCCACTCCGTGGCTCACACCGACGCCTCGCAGCGTTGTCTCCATTTCACCCGTCCCCGGTTGTGCGGCGGCCCGTGCTGCCGCGGTGGATATCCAGTCGGCCGTCATCGCGCCGATTCCGTCACTGCCAACCGAACAAGGTGTCGCCGGTCTTCACGTCGCCGTCCTCACGGACGTCGGAGAGGGACTCGGTGGTGGCCTCCAGCGCCACGACCGGACACACGGGCGACTTGCCGGCCGTCTCGACGCCCGCGGGGTCCCAGCGCACGATGCCCTGTCCCCGCGTGACGTTGTCCCCCTTGTTCACGAGCAGCTCGAAGCCCTCGCCATTGAGTTGAACGGTGTCGATGCCCAAGTGCGTGAGCACCCCGTGCCCGTGCTCGTCCACGACGACGAACGCGTGCGGGTGCAGGGAGACGATCACGCCGTCGACCGGCGACACCGCCTCGGACGGTTCGCGCACGGGGTCGATGGCGGTACCGGGGCCCACCATCGCGCCGGAGAAGACGGGGTCCGGTACCGCGGCGAGCCCGATGGCACGTCCGGTAAGAGGGGACGTCACAGTGGTCATAGGGGCCTCCCAGGGGGTGGAGCTCGATCTGCGCCGACGCAGATGGGGGCGACGGCATGCTGTTCAGCAGCGTAAGTCATAAGAAGTGTCGGTTCCGCCCGAGTCATGGTGGTTCACGGCCTTAGAGGGGTGCCGGAAACGATTTGCCTCGACTCCCGGCGGCCTGTACTGTCGTACCCCTGCCTGGCCACAACACGACTTTGAGTCGTGGGTCGGCGGCGACTTTCAAGCCCTGAATCCCACTCGAACTCGGCACCTGCATGCCTGCAGGGGTTGGTCAAGGGGAGGAAAAAGAGCTGGTAAAGTCTGAATCCGCCGAAAGGCAAAAGACCACTCCGGCGGTCGCCAGGAATTCGGAATCCGGTCCGGGAACGGAACGGGAAAAGAGTTCTGGTAGAGTCGGAACCGCCGGAAAGGGAAGAACGCGGAAGCGGGAATCCCGGAAGGCGAATCCCGCTGACTGGGAATCGGGTCCGGAAGGGTCTGGTAGAGTCGGAGACGCAAGACCGGAGGGAAAAGCCCGGAGGAAAGCCCGAGAGGGTGAGTACGAAGGAAGCGTCCGTTCCTTGAGAACTCAACAGCGTGCCAAAAGTCAACGCCAGATATGTTGATACCCCGGCCTGCCACGGCAGGTTGAGGTTCCTTTGAAAGTCCTGCCGGGCCGTTTCGGTTCCGGCAGGCAATTGCACAGCGAGGACGCTGTGGACGACCGGTCCTATTCCGACCGGTGGTCCCGCTCTCGTGTCGTGTTGTCCCGATCACGGGAAAACATTCACGGAGAGTTTGATCCTGGCTCAGGACGAACGCTGGCGGCGTGCTTAACACATGCAAGTCGAACGATGAAGCCGTTTCGGCGGTGGATTAGTGGCGAACGGGTGAGTAACACGTGGGCAATCTGCCCTTCACTCCGGGACAAGCCCTGGAAACGGGGTCTAATACCGGATATCACTCCGTCCCGCATGGGACGGGGTTGAAAGCTCCGGCGGTGAAGGATGAGCCCGCGGCCTATCAGCTTGTTGGTGGGGTGATGGCCCACCAAGGCGACGACGGGTAGCCGGCCTGAGAGGGCGACCGGCCACACTGGGACTGAGACACGGCCCAGACTCCTACGGGAGGCAGCAGTGGGGAATATTGCACAATGGGCGCAAGCCTGATGCAGCGACGCCGCGTGAGGGATGACGGCCTTCGGGTTGTAAACCTCTTTCAGCAGGGAAGAAGCGCAAGTGACGGTACCTGCAGAAGAAGCGCCGGCTAACTACGTGCCAGCAGCCGCGGTAATACGTAGGGCGCAAGCGTTGTCCGGAATTATTGGGCGTAAAGAGCTCGTAGGCGGCTTGTCGCGTCGGTTGTGAAAGCCCGGGGCTTAACCCCGGGTCTGCAGTCGATACGGGCAGGCTAGAGTGTGGTAGGGGAGATCGGAATTCCTGGTGTAGCGGTGAAATGCGCAGATATCAGGAGGAACACCGGTGGCGAAGGCGGATCTCTGGGCCATTACTGACGCTGAGGAGCGAAAGCGTGGGGAGCGAACAGGATTAGATACCCTGGTAGTCCACGCCGTAAACGTTGGGAACTAGGTGTTGGCGACATTCCACGTCGTCGGTGCCGCAGCTAACGCATTAAGTTCCCCGCCTGGGGAGTACGGCCGCAAGGCTAAAACTCAAAGGAATTGACGGGGGCCCGCACAAGCAGCGGAGCATGTGGCTTAATTCGACGCAACGCGAAGAACCTTACCAAGGCTTGACATACACCGGAAAGCGCCAGAGATGGTGCCCCCCTTGTGGTCGGTGTACAGGTGGTGCATGGCTGTCGTCAGCTCGTGTCGTGAGATGTTGGGTTAAGTCCCGCAACGAGCGCAACCCTTGTTCTGTGTTGCCAGCATGCCCTTCGGGGTGATGGGGACTCACAGGAGACTGCCGGGGTCAACTCGGAGGAAGGTGGGGACGACGTCAAGTCATCATGCCCCTTATGTCTTGGGCTGCACACGTGCTACAATGGCCGGTACAATGAGCTGCGATGCCGCGAGGCGGAGCGAATCTCAAAAAGCCGGTCTCAGTTCGGATTGGGGTCTGCAACTCGACCCCATGAAGTCGGAGTTGCTAGTAATCGCAGATCAGCATTGCTGCGGTGAATACGTTCCCGGGCCTTGTACACACCGCCCGTCACGTCACGAAAGTCGGTAACACCCGAAGCCGGTGGCCCAACCCCTTGCGGGAGGGAGCTGTCGAAGGTGGGACTGGCGATTGGGACGAAGTCGTAACAAGGTAGCCGTACCGGAAGGTGCGGCTGGATCACCTCCTTTCTAAGGAGCACTTCTCACCGGGCTTCGGTCCGGTCAGGGGCCAGTACACCGGCGAGTGTCCGGTGCTGGTTGCTCATGGGTGGAACGTTGACTATTCGGCACGGTTCTTCAGGGGTTCCTCAGTACTGCTTCGGCGTGGAACAGGGACTCCGGCGGGACTGTGGCGGGCACGTTGTTGGGTGTCTGAGGGTACGGCCGCATGGTCGCCTCAGTGCCGGCCCCGGTGCAGCATCGCCTTGTGGTGGTGTGTGACGGGTGGCTGGTCGTTGTTTGAGAACTGCACAGTGGACGCGAGCATCTGTGGCCAAGTTTTTAAGGGCGCACGGTGGATGCCTTGGCACCAGGAACCGATGAAGGACGTGGGAGGCCGCGATAGGCCCCGGGGAGCTGTCAACCGAGCTGTGATCCGGGGGTGTCCGAATGGGGAAACCCGGCAGTCGTCATGGGCTGTCACCCGCTGCTGAACACATAGGCAGTGTGGAGGGAACGAGGGGAAGTGAAACATCTCAGTACCCTCAGGAAGAGAAAACAACCGTGATTCCGGGAGTAGTGGCGAGCGAAACCGGATGAGGCCAAACCGTATGCGTGTGATACCCGGCAGGGGTTGCGCATGCGGGGTTGTGGGATCTCTCTTTCACGGTCTGCCGGCCGTGAGGTGAGTCAGAAACCGTTGATGTAGGCGAAGGACATGCGAAAGGTCCGGCGCAGAGGGTAAGACCCCCGTAGCCGAAATGTCAGCGGCTTGCCTGAGAGACACCCAAGTAGCACGGGGCCCGAGAAATCCCGTGTGAATCTGGCGGGACCACCCGTCAAGCCTAAATATTCCCTGGTGACCGATAGCGGATAGTACCGTGAGGGAATGGTGAAAAGTACCGCGGGAGCGGAGTGAAATAGTACCTGAAACCGTGTGCCTACAAGCCGTGGGAGCGTCGCGCATCGAGCTTGCTCGGTGCGTCGTGACTGCGTGCCTTTTGAAGAATGAGCCTGCGAGTTTGCGGTGTGTTGCGAGGTTAACCCGTGTGGGGAAGCCGTAGCGAAAGCGAGTCCGAACAGGGCGGTTCAGTAGCACGCTCAAGACCCGAAGCGGAGTGATCTAGCCATGGGCAGGTTGAAGCGGAGGTAAGACTTCGTGGAGGACCGAACCCACCAGGGTTGAAAACCTGGGGGATGACCTGTGGTTAGGGGTGAAAGGCCAATCAAACTCCGTGATAGCTGGTTCTCCCCGAAATGCATTTAGGTGCAGCGTCGTGTGTTTCTTGCCGGAGGTAGAGCACTGGATAGGCGATGGGCCCTACCGGGTTACTGACCTTAGCCAAACTCCGAATGCCGGTAAGTGAGAGCGCGGCAGTGAGACTGTGGGGGATAAGCTCCATGGTCGAGAGGAAACAGCCCAGAGCATCGACTAAGGCCCCTAAGCGTACGCTAAGTGGGAAAGGATGTGGAGTCGCAGAGACAACCAGGAGGTTGGCTTAGAAGCAGCCATCCTTGAAAGAGTGCGTAATAGCTCACTGGTCAAGTGATTCCGCGCCGACAATGTAGCGGGGCTCAAGCGTACCGCCGAAGTCGTGTCATTCCGGCATGTAGCCCCAACGGGCGCCGGGATGGGTAGGGGAGCGTCGTGTGCCGGGTGAAGCAGCACCGGAAGGTAGTTGTGGACGGTTCACGAGTGAGAATGCAGGCATGAGTAGCGATACACACGTGAGAAACGTGTGCGCCGATTGACTAAGGGTTCCTGGGTCAAGCTGATCTGCCCAGGGTAAGTCGGGACCTAAGGCGAGGCCGACAGGCGTAGTCGATGGACAACCGGTTGATATTCCGGTACCCGCTTTGAAACGCCCAGTACTGAATCAGGCGATGCTAAGTCCGTGAAGCCGGCCCGATCTCTTCGGAGTTGAGGGTAGTGGTGGAGCCGACGAACCAGACTTGTAGTAGGTAAGCGATGGGGTGACGCAGGAAGGTAGTCCAGCCCGGGCGGTGGTTGTCCCGGGGTAAGGGTGTAGGACGCACGGTAGGCAAATCCGTCGTGCACATAAGTCTGAGACCTGATGCCGAGCCGATTGTGGTGAAGTGGATGATCCTATGCTGTCGAGAAAAGCCTCTAGCGAGTTTCATGGCGGCCCGTACCCTAAACCGACTCAGGTGGTCAGGTAGAGAATACCGAGGCGTTCGGGTGAACTATGGTTAAGGAACTCGGCAAAATGCCCCCGTAACTTCGGGAGAAGGGGGGCCACGCCCGGTGACCGGACTTGCTCCGTGAGCTGGGGGTGGCCGCAGAGACCAGCGAGAAGCGACTGTTTACTAAAAACACAGGTCCGTGCGAAGCCGTAAGGCGATGTATACGGACTGACGCCTGCCCGGTGCTGGAACGTTAAGGGGACCGGTTAGCCGACTTTCGGGTCGGCGAAGCTGAGAACTTAAGCGCCAGTAAACGGCGGTGGTAACTATAACCATCCTAAGGTAGCGAAATTCCTTGTCGGGTAAGTTCCGACCTGCACGAATGGCGTAACGACTTCTCGACTGTCTCAACCATAGGCCCGGTGAAATTGCACTACGAGTAAAGATGCTCGTTTCGCGCAGCAGGACGGAAAGACCCCGGGACCTTTACTACAGTTTGATATTGGTGTTCGGTTCGGCTTGTGTAGGATAGGTGGGAGACTGTGAAGCGGCCACGCCAGTGGTTGTGGAGTCGTCGTTGAAATACCACTCTGGTCGTGCTGGATGTCTAACCTGGGTCCGTGATCCGGATCAGGGACAGTGTCTGATGGGTAGTTTAACTGGGGCGGTTGCCTCCTAAAGGGTAACGGAGGCGCCCAAAGGTTCCCTCAGCCTGGTTGGCAATCAGGTGTTGAGTGTAAGTGCACAAGGGAGCTTGACTGTGAGACCGACGGGTCGAGCAGGGACGAAAGTCGGGACTAGTGATCCGGCAGTGGCTTGTGGAAGCGCTGTCGCTCAACGGATAAAAGGTACCCCGGGGATAACAGGCTGATCTTCCCCAAGAGTCCATATCGACGGGATGGTTTGGCACCTCGATGTCGGCTCGTCGCATCCTGGGGCTGGAGTCGGTCCCAAGGGTTGGGCTGTTCGCCCATTAAAGCGGTACGCGAGCTGGGTTTAGAACGTCGTGAGACAGTTCGGTCCCTATCCGCTGTGCGCGTAGGAATATTGAGAAGGGCTGTCCCTAGTACGAGAGGACCGGGACGGACGAACCTCTGGTGTGCCAGTTGTCCTGCCAAGGGCATGGCTGGTTGGCTACGTTCGGGAGGGATAACCGCTGAAAGCATCTAAGCGGGAAGCCTGCTTCGAGATGAGTATTCCCACCAACTTGATTGGTTAAGGCTCCCAGCAGACGACTGGGTTGATAGGCCAGATGTGGAAGCCCGGTGACGGGTGGAGCTGACTGGTACTAATAGGCCGAGGGCTTGTCCTCAGTTGCTCGCGTCCACTGTGTTGTTCTGGAATAACGAACGGCTGTGTTGTCACCGGTGGTTCAGTAATTCCATAGTGTTTCGGTGGTCATTGCGTTAGGGAAACGCCCGGTTACATTCCGAACCCGGAAGCTAAGCCTTTCAGCGCCGATGGTACTGCAGGGGGGACCCTGTGGGAGAGTAGGACGCCGCCGAACAGTTTTTCCGGGAAGGCCCCGCACCTGATGGTGCGGGGCCTTCCTGCGTTCACCCCCAGCTCGCGGGCGTTTCCGTCACCCCTGTGGCTCTCCCCGCCGTGGCTGAAGGTAGGGTCAGGGGGCATCATTGGCACGTTCTTCACAGGAGGCCCCCGGGTGGAGGTCCAGGAGACTCGGGTTCAGACGGACCGGGTGCTCACCATCCCCAACATCCTCAGCATGGCTCGCCTTGCCGGGGTTCCGCTCTTCCTGTGGCTGATCCTCCGCCCCGAGTTCGGGGGGCCCAAGAGCGACGGCTGGGCGCTGCTGGTGCTGATGCTCAGCGGCGTCAGCGACTATCTCGACGGCAAGCTCGCTCGCCGGTGGAACCAGATCAGCAGTCTCGGCCGGCTCCTGGACCCCGCTGCGGACCGCCTCTACATCCTTTCCACGCTTGTCGGACTGACCTGGCGCGAGATCCTTCCGCTGTGGCTCGCCGCGGCACTTCTCGCCCGTGAACTGATGCTCCTCGTGATGGTCGGAATCCTGCGTCGGCACGGTTACCCGCCGCCCCAGGTGAACTTCCTGGGCAAGGCTGCCACGTTCAACCTGATGTACGCCTTCCCCTTGTTGCTGCTCAGCGACGGAAGTGGTTGGCTTGCATCGCTGGCCGCCATTTTCGGATGGGCGTTCGCAGGTTGGGGTACAACGCTCTATTGGTGGGCAGGGATCCTCTATGTGGTTCAGGTCCGCCGACTCGTCAAGGCGGATGCAGTAGCCGATTGAGCTCGTTGACGCGGTGCCGCGCAGTGTGGCCGGCCCGCCGCTGATGAACCGAATGGTGCCCCCGACGGGCGAAGTCGGCTGACCGTCGTCTCTTCAAGGAGGACGTTTCCGACATGAAGGCCGTCGTGATGGCTGGTGGCGAAGGCACTCGCCTTCGCCCCATGACCTCGAGCATGCCCAAGCCGCTTCTGCCCGTAGCCAACCGGCCGATCATGGAGCATGTGCTTCGGCTGCTGAAGCGGCACGGACTCAATGAGACCGTCGTGACGGTCCAGTTCCTCGCCTCGCTGGTCAAGAACTACTTCGGGGACGGCGAAGAGCTCGGGATGGAGCTCAGCTACGCCAACGAGGAGAAGCCGCTCGGCACAGCCGGGAGCGTGAAGAACGCCGAGGAAGCGCTGAAGGACGACACCTTCCTCGTCATTTCCGGTGACGCGCTCACCGATTTCGACCTCACCGAGCTCATCGCCTTCCACAAGGAAAAGGGCGGCCTCGTCACGGTGTGCCTGACCCGGGTGCCCAACCCCCTGGAATTCGGCATCACCATCGTGGACGAGGGCGGGCAGGTCGAGCGTTTCCTGGAAAAGCCCACCTGGGGCCAGGTCTTCTCGGACACCGTCAACACCGGCATCTACGTCATGGAACCCGAGGTGTTCGACTACGTCGAGGCCGATGTGTCGGTGGACTGGTCGGGCGATGTCTTCCCGCAGCTCATGAAGGAGGGCAAGCCCATCTACGGCTACGTCGCCGAGGGCTACTGGGAGGACGTCGGCACCCACGAGAGCTATGTGAAGGCCCAGGCCGACGTCCTCGAACGCAAGGTCGATGTCGACATCGACGGATTCGAGATCTCGCCGGGCGTATGGGTCGCGGAAGGCGCGGAAGTACACCCCGACGCGGTGCTGCGCGGCCCGCTCTACATCGGCGACTACGCAAAGGTCGAAGCCGGTGCGGAGGTCCGCGAACACACGGTCATCGGATCGAACGTGGTCGTCAAGAGCGGTGCTTTCCTGCACCGGGCCGTGGTGCACGACAACGTCTACATCGGCCAGCAGAGCAACCTGCGCGGCTGCGTCATCGGCAAGAACACCGACGTCATGCGGGCCACCCGCATCGAGGACGGCGCGGTCATCGGGGACGAATGCCTGATCGGCGAGGAGTCGATCATCCAGGGCAATGTCCGCGTCTACCCGTTCAAGACCATCGAGGCCGGCGCCTTCGTCAACACGTCGGTCATCTGGGAGTCGCGCGGACAGGCACACCTCTTCGGTACCCGGGGAGTCTCCGGGATCCTGAACGTGGAGATCACGCCCGAGCTGGCGGTCCGGCTCGCCGGAGCGTACGCCACGACGCTGAAGAAGGGCTCCACGGTCACCACCGCACGTGATCACTCCCGTGGCGCCCGCGCCCTGAAACGGGCGGTGATCTCGGCCCTCCAGGCCAGTGCCATCGACGTCCGGGATCTGGAGAACGTACCGCTGCCCGTCGCCCGCCAGCAGACCGCACGGGGCAGCGCCGGCGGGATCATGATCCGCACGTCCCCCGGGGTGCCGGACTCGGTCGACATCATGTTCTTCGACGAGCGGGGAGCGGACCTCTCCCAGGCGCGGCAACGGAAGCTGGACCGGGTCTACGCACGCCAGGAGTACCGGCGCGCCTTCCCCGGGGAGATCGGGGACCTGCACTTCCCGTCCAGCGTCTTCGACTCGTACACCGGGGCCCTGCTGCGGAACGTGGACACCACGGGGATCGCCGACGCGGGGCTCAAGGTGGTCGTCGACGCGACCAACGGAAGTGCCGGGCTCGTACTGCCCAGCCTGCTGGGACGGCTCGGCGTGGACGCGCTGACCATCAATCCCGGCCTCGACGAGTCCCGGCCCACCGAGAGCGCCGAGTCCCGGCGCTCCGGGCTGGTACGGCTGGGCGAGATCGTCTCCTCGGCACGGGCCTCGTTCGGGGTGCGGTTCGACCCGGTCGGCGAGCGGCTCTCCCTGGTCGACGAGCGGGGCAGGATCGTGGAGGACGACCGGGCCCTCCTCGTGCTGCTCGACCTCGTGGCGGCCGAGCGGCGCAGCGGACGGGTGGCCCTGCCGGTCACCACGACCCGTGTGGCCGAGCAGGTCGCGGCGTACCACGGCACGCAGGTCGAATGGACGACGACATCGCCCGACGACCTGACGCGCGTCGGACGCGAGGAAGGAACCATCTTCGGTGGAGACGGCCGCGGCGGCTTCATCGTTCCCGAATTCAGCAGCGTCTTCGACGGATCCGCGGCGTTCGTGAGACTCCTCGGGCTCGTCGCCCGGACCCAGCTCACCCTCAGCCAGATCGACGCCCGCATCCCCCACGCCCACGTCCTGCGCCGTGACCTCGCCACACCGTGGGCCGTCAAGGGCCTGGTCATGCGCCGGGTCGTGGAGGCGGCCGGTGACCGCAGCGTCGACACGACGGACGGTGTACGGGTCGTCGAGGCCGACGGGCGCTGGGTGATGGTGCTGCCGGACCGGGCCGAGGCGATCACCCATCTGTGGGCCGAGGGCCCGGACGACGCCTCCGCGCAGGCACTGCTGGACGAATGGACGGCGGTCGTGGAGAGCGCAGGTCAGTAAGGGTCCGCCCGGTGTGTCCGGAGGCATTTGGCCACGCCTTCGGGCACACCGGTGGGGCCATTCGGCGGTAGCGGCGACGACGTGCGACGATGTGCGGCATGTCGCAGCAGCCCCCCGATCGGAGTACAGCCTCCCCACCCGCGCGCCCCGACGCGTCCATGTCGCTGCTGACCAATGTGATGGACCACAGCCTGGACGACGGGTACGCCGAAGCCTCGGCTCGTCGCAAGGCGGACGGAAGCGCGGGCATGCCCCGTACGCTCAAGGCGAAGCTCGGTCTCGCCGCCTGTCTGGTGCTCGCCGCCCTCGTCGTCACGCTCGGTGCCGCGGAGGCACGAGTCGCCGCGCCGGTCCTCGCCAAGGAGCGCCAGGAACTGATCGACCGGATCGACGACGAGACGGAGGCGGCCGACACCCTGGAGTCCCAGGTGGACGAGCTCCGGGCCGACGTGGGCAGGCGCCAGCGCAAGGCGCTGGAGAAGCACGGCGGGGACCAGGGCGAACGGGTGGCGCTGCTCGCCGGGGCAACCCCCGTGCAGGGGCCCGGTGTGAAGCTCGTCGTCGACGACGCCGAGGACACCGCCCAGGGCGGCGGAGGGCCCAGGGAGACCAGTGGGTTCGCCGACACCGGGCGGGTGCGCGACCGGGACCTCCAGCGGGTCGTCAACGGCCTGTGGCAGTCCGGCGCGGAGGCGATCGCGATCAACGGCCAGCGCCTGACGGCCCTGTCCGCGATCCGGGCGGCGGGCGACGCCATACTGGTCGACAACAGGCCGCTCGTGCCGCCCTACACGGTGCTGGCGGTGGGCAACGGCAAGCAGCTCGGCAACGCGTTCCGGGAGAGCGCCGACGGTCAGTACCTGCAGGCGCTCAAGGACACCTTCGACATCCGGACGAGCCTGTCCGTGCAGCAGAAGGTGAGCCTTCCGGTCGCGCCGAGCCTGATCGTACGTACAGCAGAGCCTTACAGGGCCGCAGACACCGGCAGTGGTGCGGCAGACACAGGGAAGGGCACATCGTGATCGCCGTACTGGGCCTCGTCGTGGGAGTCGTGGTCGGACTGTTGGTCCGGCCCGAGGTGCCGGCGGTGGTCGAGCCCTATCTGCCCATCGCCGTCGTGGCCGCCCTCGACGCGGTCTTCGGTGGCCTGCGGGCCATGCTCGACGGGATCTTCGTCGACAAGGTGTTCGTCGTGTCGTTCCTGTCGAACGTCGTGGTGGCGGCCCTGATCGTGTTCCTGGGCGACAAACTGGGCGTCGGCGCGCAGCTGTCCACCGGCGTGGTGGTCGTGCTCGGGATCCGGATCTTCTCCAACGCCGCGGCCATCCGTCGGCACGTCTTCAGGGCCTGAGGCCGATGAGCAACGAAGAACTTCCCGAGGGCGGACTTCCCGGGGACGGCGAGAGCAAGGAAAGCACGGACGAGCGGCCCGCCGGCCCCGCCAAGGAACTCACCGGGCGCCAGCGGCTGATCGCCGGACTGTGGCCGCCCCGGGTGACACGGGCCCAACTCGTCGTCGCGCTGCTGTTGTTCGGACTCGGCCTCGGGCTCGCCATCCAGGTGCGGTCCAACAGCGACAACAGCGCCCTGCGAGGAGCCCGCCAGGAGGACCTGGTCCGGATCCTCGACGAGCTGGACGACCGTACGCAGCGTCTCGAGGACGAGAAGCAGCGGCTGGACGCCCAGCGCACGGAGCTGGAGAACAGCTCCGACCAGGCCGAGGAGGCGCGCAAGCAGACCGTGGAGAAGGAGCGGCAACTCGGCGTCCTCGCGGGCACCGTGGCGGCTCACGGCCCCGGCATCACGCTCACCGTCAACGACCCGGGGAACGGGGTCAAGGCGGACATGCTGCTCGACGCGCTCCAGGAGCTGCGCGCCGCGGGCGCCGAGGCCATCCAGGTCAACGGGGTGCGCGTGGTGGCCAATACGTACTTCTCCGGTGACGGGGGCGACGTCAAGGTCGACGGCCGCAAGATCACCGCGCCGTACGTGTTCGAGGTGATCGGCAAGCCCCAGGATCTGGAGCCGGCGCTGAACATCCCGGGTGGCGTCGTGCAGACGCTGGAGAAGGAGCAGGCCACCGTGCAGGTCGCCCGGGTCGACGACATCGTGGTGGACGCCTTGCGACCGGCGAAGGAGCCTGACTACGCTCGGTCGTCGTCACCGTGAGTCCGCGGCGCGAAGGGGCCGGAGGAGACGGGCACGAGGTTGCGGGGGGTCGCCGCATCGTATTGGTGGCGCGTGGTGGAAACTGTCGAGTGGATACGGACGTTGTGAAGATGTCCGGGTCGGCAGGTGTGTTCATTCAGGGTTCGTCCTGCCCCACGGGCGGGTCTATTTCGGTCAAGGGGAATCGCCCGTGAAGTTGTTTGGGAAGTTGTTCGGCAAGAGCGCTCGCGACGAGGCCGCCCGCCATCGCGCACCGCGCCATGGCCAGGGGGATGAGCAGGGCACGGAACGCCCGCTCTTCCGTGATGAGGTGGCGGGTCAGGGCAGTGACAATTCGGGATTTTCCGGCGCGTCGTCTGTTGACCCTGCCGGTCCCGGCCGCATAGGTTTCGGAGAACCGTCGACCTCAAGTACGGGTGGAGGGTTCACCCCCGGACAGGAAGGCTCGTCCATGCCGGTCTGTACGAGGTGCGGGCATCGCAATGCCGAGGACAGTCGTTTCTGCTCCCACTGCGGTGCGCCGCTGAGGGGCGGGATTCCCGAGCGTGCCTCGGAGACGACCTCGACCATCTCCATCTCCGGCCTCGAGGCGTACGAGTCGGAGACCACCGGGCAGACGGCCCTGCCGTCCCTCTCGCCCGAGGCACAGGCCGCGGTCGACGCCCTTCCGCTCGGCTCGGCGCTCCTGGTGGTGCGTCGCGGGCCGAACTCGGGCAGCCGCTTCCTGCTGGACGGTGAGCTGACCACGGCCGGCCGCCACCCGCAGAGCGACATCTTCCTCGACGACGTGACGGTGTCGCGTCGACACGTGGAGTTTCGCAGGAACCCCGACGGCAGCTTCACGGTCGGGGACGTGGGCAGCCTGAACGGCACCTACGTCAACCGTGAGCGCATCGACTCCGTGCCGCTGTCCAACGGCGACGAAGTGCAGATCGGCAAGTACCGGCTGGTCTTCTACGCGAGCCAGCGCGGCATCTGACCCGCCCCCCGACTCCGTCGGGGGGACCCCCAGGAAGGTCCATGCTGAGAACACCGACGGGCGGTGCCGTGACCGGCGCCGCCACCGCCGACGAGCGCCCGATGAGCATCGGCACGGTGCTCCTGCGCCTGCGGGACGAGTTCCCCGAGGTCACGATCTCCAAGATCCGCTTCCTGGAGGCCGAAGGGCTCGTCGAGCCGCAGCGGACCCCTTCCGGTTATCGCAAGTTCCACAGCGCCGATGTGGAACGCCTGGCCCAGGTGCTGCGCATGCAGCGGGACCACTACCTCCCGCTGAAGGTCATCCGCGAGCACCTCGACGCCCTCGCCCGCGGCGAGCAGTCCGCACTGCCGGCCGCGGGCGGCGTGCGGGAGCTCGTCGGCGGCCGGGAGACGGAACCGGGACGGCCCACCGCGGCCCGGATCGGCCGCGCCGAGCTGCTCGCGGCCGCCGAGGTCAGCGAGAGCGACCTCGACGAGTGGGAGTCGTACGGCCTGGTCGCTCCGACGGCCGAAGGCGGTTACGACGCCGAGATGGTCACGGTGGCCAAGCTTGTGGCGGATCTGGGCAGGTTCGGTCTGGAACCGCGTCACCTGCGTGCCATGCGGGCGGCTGCGGACCGTGAGGCGGGGCTCATCGAGCAGGTGGTCGCGCCTCTGCGCCGGCACCGGAATCCGCAGACCAGAGCACATGCGGAGGCCACCGCGAAGGAGCTGGCGGAGCTGTCCGTGCGGCTTCATTCGGCCCTCGTCCAGACCGCTCTGGGAATCCGGCTGCACTGATCGCGAGGGTGCCCGACTACCCAAACCTGCCGAGCACGTCCTAGGGTTGCTGTGTGAACGAGCTCGACGTTGTGGGTGTCCGGGTGGAAATGCCCTCCAACCAACCGATCGTGCTCCTGCGTGAAGTGGGAGGCGACCGGTACCTCCCCATTTGGATCGGTCCTGGTGAGGCGACCGCGATCGCCTTCGCCCAGCAGGGCATGGCTCCGGCCAGGCCGCTGACCCATGATCTCTTCAAGGACGTGCTCGAGGCCGTCGGCCAGGAGCTCACCGAGGTCCGCATCACGGACCTGCGGGAAGGGGTCTTCTACGCGGAGCTGGTGTTCGCCAGTGGTGTCGAGGTGAGCGCGCGGCCGTCCGACGCCATAGCGCTCGCGCTGCGCACCGGAACGCCGATCTACGGCAGTGACGGTGTGCTCGACGACGCGGGCATCGCCATCCCGGACGAGCAGGAGGACGAAGTGGAGAAGTTCCGCGAGTTCCTCGATCAGATCTCTCCGGAGGATTTCGGCACCAACAGCCAGTGACCGGTCCACGGGGCCGCCAGCAGCGCATCCGGCAAGCCTTTCCCGCTCGCGAGACATGGGAAACCACCCTCGGGGTGATTATCACTCGGCGTGCCGAGTGTGGCGATCGTTGACGCACCCCGAGTGACTGCCTACCTTCGAGATGGCAGGTCAAGGACGGAGGTCGGCGTGAGAAGCAGCGGCGACGGTACGGCGGCGGGTGGGCCGTATCCGCAGCAGGGGAGTACAGCCGACCACACCATCGTGCAGCCGGTTCAACCGGCCGCGGTGGCGGGGGACGGCGGGGCATTGGTCGGCGACATCGGCTACCGGGGGCCCACGGCCTGTGCGGCCGCGGGCATCACCTACCGGCAGCTCGACTACTGGGCGCGCACAGGGCTGGTGGAACCGAGCGTGCGCCCGGCGTACGGCTCCGGTACGCAGCGGCTCTACAGCTTCCGGGACGTCGTCCTGCTGAAGATCGTGAAGCGTTTCCTGGACACGGGCGTCGCCCTGCAGAACATCCGCACCACGGTGCAGCACCTGCGGGCCCGCGGATTCCAGGACCTGGAGCGGATGACCCTGATGAGCGACGGGGCCACGGTCTACGAGTGCTCGTCGCCCGACGAGGTCGTCGACTTGCTCCGGGGCGGTCAGGGCGTCTTCGGCATCGCGGTGGGCGTGGTGTGGCAGGACGTCGACGTCGCCCTGTCGCAGCTGCACGGCGAGCGGGTGGACACCGGCGAGACGCTGATCGGCAACAACCCCACCGACGAGCTCGCACGGCGGCGCAACCGCGCCGGCTGACCCCGTCGCGGCCCCGGGCCCGGCGATTGTCAGTGCCGTGGTGCAGCATCGGTTGATGTGAGAACCGCTCCCACCATCCTGCATCTGGACATGGATGCCTTCTACGCCTCCGTGGAGCAGGCGGCGAAGCCGAGCCTGCGCGGCAAACCGGTGGTGGTGGGAGGCCTGGGGCCCAGGGGAGTCGTGGCGACCGCCTCGTACGAGGCGCGGCGCTTCGGGGTCCACTCGGCGATGCCGACCGCGCAGGCGCGGCGACTGGCACCCAACGCGGCCTATCTGGTGCCCCGCTTCCAGCTGTACCGGACGGTCAGCAACCAGGTGATGGAGCTGCTCGCACGGCTCTCCCCACTGGTGGAGCCCCTCAGCCTGGACGAGGCGTTCGTCGATCTGGAGGCCGGTGGGAGAGCCGACGACACGGCTTCGGCGCGGGAGATCGGCGAGCAGCTGCGCACCGCCATCAGGGCGGTCACCGGGCTCACCGGCTCGGTCGGGCTCGCCGGTTCCAAGATGCTGGCCAAGATCGCCTCGGAGGAGGCGAAGCCGAACGGCTTGCGGGTCATCGAGCCGGGCACGGAACGGGAGCTGCTCGCGCCCATGCCGGTGCGGATCCTGCCCGGGGTCGGCCCCGCCACGGCGGACCATCTGCGCCGGGCCGGGATGACGACGGTGGACGACCTGGTCACGGCGGGGGAGGCCGAGCTGGTACGTCTGCTGGGCAAGGCGCACGGCGGCTCGCTCCACCACATGGCGTTCGGCCACGACGACCGGCCCGTGGTCGCGGAGCGCGACGCGAAGTCGGTGTCGGTCGAGGACACCTTCGACGTCGACCTGCACGACCGGGTGCGGGTCAGGGCGGAGGTGGAGCGGCTGGCCGACCGGTGCGTCCAGCGGCTGCGGGGCGCGGGCCGGTCCGGGCGGACGGTGGTCCTCAAGGTGCGCCGGTACGACTTCTCGACGCTCACGCGGTCCGAGACGCTGCGCGGGCCCACGGACGACCCCGCGGTGGTCCGTGAGGCCGCCGCACGGCTCCTGGAAGCCGTGGACACCACCGGGGGCGTCCGGCTGCTCGGAGTGGGCGTCACGGGGCTCGCCGACTACACGCAGGAGGACCTCTTCGCCCAGGCCGCGGGCGAGCGGACCGCCGAGGGGCGGACCTCGGCCGGGGAGCCGGCCGAGGAGGCGACGACGGCGAAGGACGACCGGACCGGACCGGCGGACGGCCCGCGACCGGAACACCCGGCCGCCCCCGACGACCCCGCCGCGCGGCACTGGCACGCCGGGCACGACGTGCACCACGACACCTACGGGCACGGCTGGGTGCAGGGCAGCGGCATCGGGCGGGTGACGGTGCGGTTCGAGGAGCCCGACTCGGCGCCCGGCCGGGTGCGCACGTTCCGGATCGACGACGCGGCGCTGCGGCCGGCCGATCCGCTGCCGTTGGTGCGCGAACCGGCGGACTACTCCTCCTGGCCCGCCAGCCTGCCGAAGTCCCGGTCGGGGCCGACCGCCTCGGGCGGGGAGTCCAGACCGTAGTGCCGGTAGAGCTGGAGCTCCTGTTCCGGTGAGAGGTGGCGGCCGACACCGAAGTCGGGCGCGTCCTTGATCAGCGCGCGGTCGAAGGGGACACGGAGCGTGTCGTCCACGAATTCGCTGGGTTCCAGCGGGACGAACGCGTCCCGGCTGAAGAGTCCGGTACGTACGGCCGCCCATTCGGGCACACCGGTCGCGTCGTCGAGGTACACCTCGTCCACGGTTCCGATCTTGGTGCCCCTGCGGTCGAATGCCTTGCGGCCGATCAGGCTGCGCGGATCGATGTCGCTCTGCACGATCCCTCCCATTGGTCGCGGCTACTCCACAAGCACTACAAAAGGGCAGATTCGGGGGGTCGGCCACTCGAGGGTTCGGCGAAGAACCCCGCTGGTAGGCTGGTGACGGCCGCTGACCCCGTGCGGGAGAGTCCTCCGGAACTGATCCGAAGGCGCCGAAGGAGCAAATCCTCCCCGGAATCTCTCAGGCCCCCGTACCGCACGGACGAGGTCACTCTGGAAAGCAGGGCGGGTTCCGTGCGGCCGGGTGCCGAAGCGGTTCCCTTCCTCACCGACGGTGAAAGCCGGCAGGCCGTAGGGCATGCCGGTGAAGCTCTCAGGTTGAGATGACAGAGGGGGAGGCCGTCCGGGCACCCGCGCCGAGGTGCCCCTCGCAGGTCGTGACAGACCAGGAGGCCTCCACCATGACCCCCCGTCGCACCCCGCTCTCCCAGCTGGAGCAGGGCATTCCGTTCGAGCAGCGGCACATCGGCCCCGATGCCGAGGCGCAGTCGAAGATGCTCGCCCAGGTCGGGTACGGCTCGCTGGACGAGCTCACCGCGGCCGCGGTGCCCGACGTCATCAAGAGCACCGAGGCACTCCGGCTGCCGGGCGCGCGAACCGAGGCCGAGGTCCTCGCCGAGCTGCGCTCCCTCGCGGACCGCAACCAGGTGCTGGCCCCGATGATCGGGCTCGGCTACTACGGCACCTTCACCCCGCCGGTGATCCTGCGCAACGTCATGGAGAACCCCGCCTGGTACACGGCCTACACGCCGTACCAGCCGGAGATCTCCCAGGGCCGCCTGGAGGCGCTCCTCAACTTCCAGACCATGGTCGCCGAGCTGACCGGACTGCCCACCTCCGGCGCCTCCCTGCTCGACGAGGGCACCGCGGCCGCCGAGGCCATGGCGCTCTCCCGGCGCGTCGGCAAGGTGAAGAACGGCGTCTTCCTGGTCGACGCCGACGCCCTGCCGCAGACCATCGCGGTCATGGAGACCCGGGCCGAGCCGACCGGTGTCGAGGTCGTCGTCGCCGACCTGTCCGACGGCATCCCGGCGGAGATCGCCGAGCGCGGCGTCTTCGGCGTGCTGGTGCAGTACCCGGGCGCCTCCGGAACCGTCCGGGACATCCGGCCGGTCGTCGAGCAGGCCCACGAGCTCGGTGCGATCGTCACCGTCGCCGCCGACCTGCTGGCCCTGACCCTGCTCACCTCGCCGGGCGACCTGGGCGCGGACATCGCGGTCGGCACCACTCAGCGCTTCGGTGTGCCGATGGGCTTCGGCGGACCGCACGCCGGGTTCATGGCCGTGCGCGAGAAGTTCGCCCGCAGCCTGCCCGGCCGCCTCGTCGGCGTCTCCGTCGACGCGGACGGCAACAAGGCCTACCGGCTGGCCCTGCAGACCCGCGAGCAGCACATCCGCCGCGAGAAGGCGACCAGCAACATCTGCACCGCGCAGGTGCTGCTCGCCGTCATGGCCGGGATGTACGCCGTCTACCACGGCCCGGACGGGCTGCGCACGATCGCCCGGCGCACCCACCGCTACGCGACGATCCTGGCCGAGGGCCTGCGCGCCGCCGGTGTCGACGTCATGACCGGCTCCTACTTCGACACCCTCACGGTGCGTGTCCCGGGCCGGGCCGCGGAGGTCGTCGAGGGCGCCCGCGAGCGCGGGATCAACCTGCGGCTCGTGGACGCCGACGTGGTCTCCCTCGCCTGCGACGAGACCACCACCCGTGAGCGGATCGCCGCCGTCTGGGCCGCCTTCGGCGTCGACGGGGACATCGAGGCGCTGGACGCCTCCGCCGCCGACGCGCTGCCCGAGGGGCTGCTGCGCACCGACGAGATCCTCACCCACCCGGTCTTCCACCAGCACCGTTCCGAGACGGCGATGCTCCGCTACCTGCGCCGGCTCGCCGACCGGGACTACGCGCTGGACCGCGGCATGATCCCGCTCGGCTCCTGCACCATGAAGCTGAACGCGACCACCGAGATGGAGTCGATCACCTGGCCCGAGTTCGGCGCGCTGCACCCCTTCGCCCCGGCGGAGCAGGCGCAGGGCTTCCTCACCCTCATCCGTGAGCTGGAGGAGCGGCTCGCCGAGGTCACCGGGTACGACGCGGTCTCCCTCCAGCCGAACGCGGGCTCGCAGGGCGAGTTCGCCGGCCTCCTGGCCGTACGGGCGTACCACCGGGCCAACGGCGACGACCAGCGGACCATCTGCCTCATCCCGTCCTCCGCGCACGGCACCAACGCCGCCAGCGCCGTGATGGCGGGCATGAAGGTCGTCGTGGTCAAGACCGCCGACGACGGCGAGGTCGACGTCGAGGACCTCCGCGCCAAGATCGAGAAGCACCGCGAGGAGCTCGCCGTGCTCATGATCACGTACCCGTCGACGCACGGTGTGTTCGAGGAGCACGTCGCCGACATCTGCGCCGAGGTGCACGACGCCGGCGGTCAGGTGTACGTCGACGGCGCCAACCTCAACGCACTGGTCGGTCTCGCCCGTCCTGGCCGGTTCGGCGGCGACGTCTCGCACCTCAACCTGCACAAGACCTTCTGCATCCCGCACGGTGGCGGCGGCCCCGGTGTCGGCCCGGTCGGCGTGCGCGCGCACCTCGCCCCGTACCTGCCGAACCACCCGCTCCAGCCCACGGCGGGTCCCGAGACCGGCGTCGGACCGATCTCCGCCGCTCCGTGGGGCTCGGCCGGCATCCTCCCGATCTCCTGGGCGTACGTCCGCCTGATGGGCGGGGAGGGCCTCAAGCGCGCGACGCAGGTCGCCGTGCTGGCCGCCAACTACATCGCCAAGCGGCTGGAGGCGCACTACCCGATCCTGTACAACGGCCCGGCCGGGCTGGTCGCGCACGAGTGCATCGTGGACCTGCGGCCGATCTCCAAGGCCACCGGCGTCAGCGTCGACGACATCGCCAAGCGCCTGATCGACTACGGCTTCCACGCGCCGACCATGTCGTTCCCGGTCGCCGGGACGCTGATGATCGAGCCGACCGAGAGCGAGGACCTCGCGGAGCTCGACCGGTTCTGCGACACGATGATCGCCATTCGCGGCGAGGTCGAGAAGGTGGCCTCGGGCGAGTGGAGCGCGGACGACAATCCGCTGGGCAACGCCCCGCACACCGCCGCGATGCTGGGCGGGGAGTGGAAGCACGGCTACAGCCGGGAGACCGCGGTCTTCCCGGCGGGCGTCTCGGCCGCCGACAAGTACTGGCCGCCGGTGCGCCGGATCGACGGTGCCTTCGGTGACCGCAACCTCGTCTGCTCCTGCCCGCCGCTGGACGAGTACGACAGCTGAGTCATCGGCACGGGGGAGTGACGCGGACGCGCGTCGGGGCCGGTTCGGAGGAATCTCCGGGCCGGCCCCCGTTCGTACCGGCCGCGGTCAGGCGGCCTTCACCACCCGGCCGGCCTCCAGCGGGCGGTGCGGGGCGATGATCTGCCCGTCCGGAAGCAGCTCACCGGTGTCTTCGAAGAGCAGGACGCCGTTGCACAGCAGACTCCAGCCCTGTTCCGGGTGGTGGGCCGTCAGGCGGGCGGCCTCCCGGTCGGCTGAGTCGGCGGTGGGGCAGGGTGGCTGGTGTTGGCACATGGCTGGGTTCTTTCGCTGCGTGGTGGTGAGTGTCCTGCGACTGGCTGAGCTGTTCATGGCCGCCCCCGTCTCGATCGGTCCGGTCCCAGTGTTGCCCCACGGGCGTCTTTCCGCAGGGATTTCGCAGCAGCACTTCTTCTTACTCGGAGGACGCGTCACCCGGGAGGACGGTTCACTGCAACTGCGCTGTCCCTTCGGGTGGTTCGGGGTGGCCTGAGCGGGCTAGTCCGGACGGGCGGGAGTGCGCCCCCGCAGCACTGTGCCCCGCCACTCGGGGCGGGGCACGGGGTGCCGGTGCGGCGGCGCGGCCGTCCTCAGGCGGGCGATCCGAGCAGGGGGCCGGGACCGGGCGTGATGCGCAGGGTCATCGCCCGGAGCAGGTCGGCGACCCGGTGCGGGCGGTGCGCCGCGATGCCCGGCGGGGCCGGGGCCAGCGGAACCAGGAGATCGGTGGGGGCCAGCGCGCCCCCGGCGGCGTCGGCCTCGGCGTCGCCGTGCAGCCACAGCGCCAGCATGTAGAGCTCCGGGATGGACAGCAGCCGCGGCTGGTAGGACGACGTCCCCGCCTCGGCCTGGCGCAGGGCTAGTTCGGTCGAGGCGATGTAGGGCCCCTCGAAGAAGTGCGAGAAGGCCCAGCCGTCCGCGGTGAGGACGGTGTCCGCCGCGGCGACGGCCTGCTCCGGGCCGCGGATCAGGAAACGCCACGCGGCGAGCCTGGTGGCGGGTGCCAGGCCGCCCGGTCCGATCCGGTCCAGCACATGGACGGGAAGCGGGAGTTCGGGACTCAGCGGTCCCTGGGCGGACCGGAGGGCGGGTGTGCGGGCCTCGCGGACGGCGCTGGGTGAACCGAGTGCCGCGAGGACGCTGCGCAGAGCGGGCGCGGGAGCCGGGGGAACATGCAGCGGCATGGTGGGTCGCCTCTCACTTCGGAGACACGGTGGTGCTGGGCGGGTGCAGACGGCGTTGTCGGCGTGCGGGGCCAGAGGGGCCGGTGACCGATCCGGTGCGTCAACTCTCTGCCTCGTCCGCGGAGTTTATACGACACGCGTTCACGCGGTGATTCCACTAGCCGTCGCAGCTATTGCCGACAAGGCGGTATCAGGACTTTATTATGCGGAGAATCTGCTGTTTTCGTGTCCGCCGCGCAGTCGCCGCCTGGTGTTTCCTCCCCGGCGCGGTCGGCCGAATCACGTCGGCGTTTTCACTGCGTCCTCAGCGGATACCATGTGCTGCTCCATGCCCATGGAATGTGCCGCGGGCCGCAGGGCTCAGACTACTGGGTCGGCGGCGTTCGCACAGGCGTTATGGATCACCTGGTCTGGGCATTATCGATCGTGACGCGAGTGGCCTGGGCCGTGGGCCGCCCACTTGAGGGAGGGACGCTCCGATGGGGGAGAAGGTCGTGTCCGGAGCCTTTGACCTGTCCGATCCGCAGAGGTACCGGAGGAAGCTCCACCAGTGCCTGGAGGGGCTGGGGAGGCTTCTGGCGGAGCGGAGGTTCGACCGCCCCCGCAACCTCATGGGCCTGGAGATCGAGCTGAATCTCGCGGGTTCCGACGGGATGCCGAAGATGCTGAATGGGGAGGTGCTCCCGCGCATCGCGAGCCGCGATTTCCAGATGGAACTCGGGATGTTCAATTTGGAAGTGAACATAGTCCCGCACCGCCTGGAGGGGCGAGTTCTCGACCAGCTGGCCGAAGAGCTCAGAGCCGGTCTCGGATATGCCCACCGGAAGGCGGGCGAGGTCGATGCCGGGATCATGATGATCGGTATTCTTCCCACCCTGGGTCAGACGGACCTCGTGGCGGCGAACCTCTCCGACGCGGACCGCTACACCCTGCTGAACGATCAAATGGTGGCCGCCCGGGGCGAGGTTTTCTCACTCGATATCCAGGGCGTGGAGCGACTGGCCTGCACCTCCGCTTCGATCACCCCCGAGGCCGCCTGCACCTCGTTCCAGCTCCACCTGCAGGTGACCCCGGAGCGGTTCGCGGCCGTGTGGAACGCGGCCCAGGCCGTCGCCGGGGTGCAGATAGCACTGGGTGCCAACGCGCCCTTCCTGTTCGGCAGGGAGCTCTGGCGGGAATCGCGCCCGCCGCTCTTCCAGCAGGTCACCGACACCCGGCCGCCCGAACTGCGGAACCAGGGCGTGCGGCCCCGGACCTGGTTCGGCGAACGGTGGACCGGATCGGCGTACGAACTCTTCGAGGAGAACGTGCGCTACTTCCCGCCGCTGCTGCCGATCTGCGACGAGGAGGACCCGCTGAGGGTCCTCGGTGACGGTGGCGTCCCGCGGCTGCAGGAGCTGGTGCTCCACAACGGCACCGTCTACCGCTGGAACCGGCCCGTGTACGGCCTGGTCGACGGCGTGCCCCACCTGCGGGTGGAGAACCGGGTCCTGCCTGCCGGGCCCACGGTCACCGACATGATCGCCAACGCGGCGCTGTACTACGGGCTGGTGCGGGCGCTGGCCGAGGAGTCCCGCCCGGTGTGGACCCGGATGCCGTTCGAGGCGGCGGCGGAGAACTTCGAGACCGCCTGCCGCCGGGGCATCGACGCGGAGCTGATCTGGCCGCGCCCCGGCCGTACGGGCGGACTGGCCCGGGTGCCCGCCGTCAAGCTCGTACGGGACGAACTGCTGCCGCTGGCCGCGGCGGGGCTCGACGCCTGGAACATCGAGGCCGCGGACCGCGACCGCTACCTCGGGATCATCGAGGAGCGCTGCAGACGGCGGGTGAACGGGGCGTCCTGGCAGGTGGACACCTACTACGAGGCGCGGGAGGCCGGGCTCGGCCGGCACGCGGCACTGGCCGCGACCACCCGGCGGTACGCCGAACTGATGCACGGCGGGGAGCCGGTGCACAGCTGGCCGACGGGCGCTCCCAGGCCGTGACGGATGCGTCGTGTGGGCCTGGTGAGATGGATGTGTAGTACAAGCCTGGTGAGACGGGTGCGTTGTGTGGGGCCCTGCGCGGCGGATGAGTCGTACGGCCCTGGTGTGGCATGTCGTACGGGCCTGGTGAGACGGATGCGTCGTGGGGGCCCTGCGCGGTGGATGAGTCGTACGGCCCTGGTGTGGTGGATGTGTCGTGCGGGCTGAGTGTGGTGGATGTGCTGTACGAGTCTGGTGGGGCCGATGCGTCGTGCGTGCCCCTGCGGGCGGTCCCCTGCGCGAGCGGTGCCCGATGGTGCGCGGGAGAGGGGTCCCGTGCCGTGCCCCGGGCCGCGGGCGCCGTCCGCCGCGCCGGGCCCGGCGCGTGTGGCGCTACTCCTGGGCGACGCGGCCGTTCTGCCCGGCCGTCATGATCGCCTGCAGGATCACCGCCTGGATGTCGGCCGGGTCGGTGACCTGGTAGCCCCCGCCGCCGGTCACCTTCGCCATCTCGTGCACCTCTTCGCGGTCGGCCTCGGGGCCGACCGCGATGGCGAGCAGCGGCACCGGGCGCTCCGGATCGGCGATCCGCTTCAGCTCCGCGATCAGGGCGCTGCGGGACAGGGACCGGACGTCCTGGTTCGAACCGTCGGTGAGGATCACCACGGCGTTGAACTTGCCCTTCACGTAGGTCGCCTGGGCGTCCTTGTAGGCGGCCAGCGTGGTGTCGTACAGACCGGTCGCGCCGCCTGGCACGGGCTGCAGCGAGGCGAAGGCGGCGGAGAGCTTCTCCCGGTGGGTGCCGCCGCCCTTCGCCGGGGCGCCGAGCCGGTGGGTCGGCATCAGCCTGCGGTAGTCCTTGTCGCCGTCGAGCGTGGTGGCGAACTCCCAGAGCCCGATCTCGTCGTTCGGAGTGAACTGGTCGAGGGCCTGGATCAGGGACGCCTTGGTCACGTCCATCCGGGACTGGTTGCGTCCCGGCACGAGTGTGGCCATCGACCCCGAGGCGTCGACGACCGTGGTGAGCCGTGCGCTCTGGACGGTGATCGTCCACATGCCCAGCGTCTGCTGGAGCTCCTCGGCGGTCGGCTGGGTGGTTGCCGCGGTGGCGTACGGCTGGGGCTTCTTGCCACCCGCCGAGGCGACCATCGATTCCCCGGCCGTTCCGTCGACCTTCCGGAAGCCGTGCTTCTCCAGGAAGGCCTGCGAGGCCGGCTCGTTCAGCAGGGTCATGAACCGCAGTGCCGCCCGGCCCTCGGCCGTGCTCATCCTGTTCTCGTCGACCAGGGTGTACGGGTAGTTGAGGAGGGGGGTGCCGTCCTCGGGGTAGAAGAGGTCGAGTTTCGCGGCGTCGGCCGACTCCGCGTTGTGGGCGAACGCGGCCTGCTCGGAGAGCAGCAGTGCCTGATTGTGGTCCCGATCGCCCTTCTCGGCGCGCGGGTCGCTCCGCGCCAGTGTCTTCAGCACCTGGCCGTCACTGTCCGACATGCGCTGGGCGAGCAGTTTGGCGGTCGCCGCGACCCGGGTGTCGCCGTCACCGTCCTGCTTCTCGGAGGACGTGCCGATGCTGGAGAGGGCGAGCAGTGCGGTGGCGCTGCGCGCCGGGTCGGCCGAGCCCAGGCCCGTCCCGTCCGACTCCATGGTCGCGGCCGTCAGTTCGGCCCAGGAGTACTTCTTCCCCGGCCAGCCGAGCCGCTCGGCCGCGGACGGCACCATGGCCATGGTCACGGGAGAGGAGGCGGCGGAATCGCCCGGTGTCAGCGGGACGCCGTCGCCGGAGCCCTCGGCCCGGTCGAGCCAGAGGTCGGAGTCGGGCAACCAGATCTGGTAGTCCGGGGCGCCGGTGTCCCTGGAAAGGGCCTGGGCGACCTTGTGGGAGTCCCGGGCGGTCACCGTCACGTACAGGCAGCGGCCGTCGGACCGCACCTCGTCCGTGCGCGCCCGGTCGGCGAGGGCGCGCACGGAGGGGGCGATGTCCGGCGAGGCCACCATGGACAGCCGTACGGCCGAGTCCTCGCAGGATTCCGAGAACGACAGCAGACCGCCCCGGGCGGCGACCGCCGTTCCCGCGGCCACCGCGAGGACGAGCGCGGTCGCGATCACGACGGTGCGACGACGGCGGGGCGGTGACCCGTCCCCGCTTCCGTCCCTCGCGCGGTCGTCGGGCAAGCTGTGACGTCCCATGTCGGTGGTGCCCCTCCTTGAGGATGAACAAGGAAAAGGGGGACCACCCCATCCCCATGGTGGTCGTCCCCCGGCCGGTCGCGCATGATCTTCGTACCTGCATTCGAGACCTTAACCGGGCGGGGAGCGGGACGGGACGTGAATGCACAACTCAAGGCAGGTGTACAGGTGGAGGCGGGGCTTATGGCTGATTCTTATCCCCGGGAGGCCGTGCCGCGACGGATTCTGCGGTCCGAGACAGTGCTCGTACTGGCCCTCTCGCTGGGTGCCAGCGGAGTCTCTGCCCTGATCAGTTTTGTCGGTTCACTGACGAAACCAGGCGGGTTGAAGGATCAGGCCGCGACGCTCAACGGATCGTACGCACCGGGGCGTCCATGGCTGGATCTCGCCTGGCAGCTCTTCGGCATCACGACCGCTCTGGTGCCCGTCGCGCTGGTCGCGCACCTGCTGATCAGAGAGGGATCCGGGCTGCGGGCCATCGGCTTCGACCGCACCCGGCCGTGGTCGGACCTGGGGCGCGGCACGGTGATCGCGGCGGGCATCGGGAGTGCCGGACTCGCCTTCTACCTGGTGGCGCGGGCCGCCGGGTTCAACCTGACGGTGGTGCCGGAGTCCCTGCCCGACGTGTGGTGGAAGTTCCCGGTCCTGATCCTGTCCGCGCTCCAGAACTCCGTCGTCGAGGAAGTGATCGTCGTCGGGTACCTGCTGCGCAGGCTGGACCAGTTGGGGTGGACACCGACGGCGTCCCTGGCGGCGAGTTCGGTGCTGCGCGGCTCGTACCACCTCTACCAGGGCATCGGCGGCTTCATCGGCAACATGGTGATGGGCGTCGTCTTCGTGCTGCTGTACCGGCGCTGGGGCCGGGTCGGGCCGCTGGTCGCGGCGCACACGCTGCTGGACATCGGGGCGTTCGTCGGATACGCCCTGCTGGCGGGGAAGGTGGGCTGGCTGCCCACGCCGTGAGACGGGAAACCGCGCCGGGTCCGTAGGGAGCCTTCCGTACGGGAGCCCTCCGTGCGGGCCCGGCGCTTTTGCCGCAGGGGCAGGGCTCAGGGCGCCGTCAGCAGTTCGCCGTCGATGACCGTCACGGCGTTGCCGGTCAGCAGGGTCCGCCCGCCGCGCAGCGAGGTGCGGACCAGGCCGGAACGGGCGGAGACCTGGAGCCCGGTCAACTCGTCCCGGCCGAGCCGCGCGGACCAGAAGGGGGCCAGCGCGGTGTGGGCACTGCCGGTCACGGGGTCCTCGTCGATCCCGAGGCGAGGGAAGAAGCCCCGGGAGACGAAGTCGTGGCCGAGGGCGGGGTCCTGCGCGGCGGCCGTGGCGATGACGCCCCGCCGGGAGAGACCGGCCAGCGCGACGAGGTCGGGCCGCAGTCCCCGTACGGTCGCCTCGTCGGACAGCTCCACCAGCAGGTCGCCGACGTACGGGCCCGTGTCGTGGACGGAGAGCGGCTGTGCGCCCAGGACGGCGGCCAGCCCGGCCGGGGCGGGCTCCGGCGTCAGCGGGGCCGTGGGGAAGTCGAGCGTGATCGCGCCGTCCGGTCCGGCGGTCGCGGTGAGGATTCCGCACCGGGCCGTGAAACGCATCGTGCCGCTCGCCGCCCCCGTGGTGTGCAGGACGTGCGCGGTGGCGAGCGTGGCGTGCCCGCACATGTCGACCTCGGCGGCCGGGGTGAACCAGCGCAGCGCCCAGTCGGCCCCACCGCCCGGGGGCAGGGGACGGACGAAGGCGGTCTCGGAAAGGTTCAGTTCCGTGGCGATCCGCTGGAGCAGACCGTCGTCGGCGAAGGTGTCGGCGTCCAGGACCATGACTCCTGCGGGGTTGCCGGTGAAGGGACGGTCGGTGAACGTGTCGACGGTGCGAATCCTCATGACGTGAACGTAAGCGGGGAACGGAGCCGCGGGCCAAGGCCAATCCCATGACATTGGCCCCGAAAACCGGCCGACGGGTGGCGGGGCCGGTGGGGCCGACCGGGCGGGTGGGGTCCGATGGCCAAAATTGGTTGAGCCGCCGGTCCGGGGGAGGTGGGATCGAGCGGTATGCGGATATCGCGGGACGGGGTCGGCGGCCGCCGGGATCGTGAGGTGGGGGTGACGGGTGTGTCGCTGGACGCGGCGCTGTGGGACCGACTGGACGCGGTGCCCTGGGACCGGTTGGAGTCGGCGTTTCCACAGCACGCCGTCGCGGAGGTGCCGCGCACGCTGCGTCGCCTCGTACGGGCGGGCGGGGGCCGCGACGGAGGAGGACTGCTGTCCGCTGTTCTCCTGTCTCGTCACGGAGGACGGCCGGACGATCCCGGCGGCGGCCGCCGCGCTGCCGTTCGTGGTCGCGCTCGCCGCCGATCCGGGCATGGGCGCCCGGGGCACGCTCGTCGCACTGCTGGAACGCCTGCACTGGGCGGCGACGGCCGGGGCGCGTCCGGCCGACGGGCAATGGGCCGAGGCATGGCTGCGTCAACGGGACGCGGCCCGGGCCCTGCGGGCGGACCCGGACCCCGTGGTGCGGCGGGCGGCCCTTTCCCTGGTGGACGGTGTCGAGCCGCTGCTGGAGTGGTGGCGGACCGAGACGGATCCGTCGGTACGACTGCCGGTGCTGCTGGAACTGGGCGCGGTCGCAGCCACCGCCACTGCCTTCGGGGGGAGAGGCGGCGGAGCGGGCACCGGACGGCGCGTCGGAGCACACGAGGGTGGGGAGCTGCGCCGGGCCGGCCGGGGAGGTGCGGGCGGCGCTGGCCGACGTGCTGCGCGGCGGCGAGCCCGTCATGAAGGTCGCGGCCCTGCACGCCTGGGCGCGCCTGGACCGGGACGCGCCGGTGCGGCGGGCCGACGTGCTGGTGGAGGCCCTCACCGACCCCGGCGTGCGGCCGCGGTTCGCGGAGATCTGGTGGGAGCAGGGGGTCGAGGACCCCTTCTCCCGCGAGGACGTGGTCCGCGGGACGGGGCGGCTGTTCGACCATGTCCCGCAGGCCGCGGCCGCGTTCGTGGTCCGGCTGGCCGGGGCGGCGGACCGGACCGGGGACACCGTCCTGCGCCGGGCCGTGCTGAACGAGGCGTGGCGGGTGCTGGTGCGCCGGCCGTCCGCCGCGTCCGCGCTGCTGCCGGTGGCGGGCGGACTGTCGGCCGACCCGGACGACACCGTACGGCTCAAGGCGGCGAGCCTCCTGGCGGTGCTCGGCCGGCGGGCCGCCCCGTACGCCGACCGGCTGCGGCACATCATGGAGAACACCGACGGATGGCGCCGGATACAGGCGGCGCGCGCGTTGTGGGCGGCCACGGGCGAGCCGGAGCCGAGCGTCCAGGTCCTGGAGGAGTTCGTCCTGGCGGTCGCCGACGGCGACGACGGTTACGGAACCTTCGACGAGGCGCTGCGGGCCCTGGTCCGGATCGGTACGGTCACCCCGGCGTCCCGTACCGCCCTTCGGACGCTGCGGGAACGCGACGGGCGGCTGTCGCCGTACGGGGACTATCGGGCGTTTCTCCAGAACGAGAAGCTCCGGGGCATGATCGAGGAGGCACTCGCCCTGCCCTGACGGCGAAAACGGGGGAGCGAGGAGAGCGGCGGGAGTGGCGAGAACGGCGGATCAGCCGGTCAGTCGTTCAGCCGGTCAACTGCTCAGCAGGAACTTCAACGGCTCGTGGAGATCGGCGGGTTCGCGGTAGTGCATACCGGTCATGCCGAGCCCGACCGCGGCCTCGACGTTCTCGAGCCGGTCGTCCACGAAGAGACACCGGTCCGCGGCAACCCCTGCTCGCTCGGTCGCGATCTCGTAGATCCTCCGGTCCGGCTTGGCCACCTTGACCCGGGCGCTGCTGACGACGTGGTCCGCGAGGTCGGCCAGCCCCAACGACACCAGATCGTCCTCCAGCGCCACGCTCGCATTGGTCACCAGCACCAGGGGAACGTGGGCCCGCACCCGACGGAGCATGGCCACCACGACCTCGTCGGCCCGGAACGGTGCCCGGGCGAGCGCGGTGCCCAGTTCGCGCGCCCGGTCCTCCCCCACCTGTTTTGAGAGACCGGCCACGATGGACTCCACCCATTGCTGCTCGGTGATCGTGCCGAGAAGCAGCGGAAGGTCCGTCTCCGGTGCATAGGCAACCCGCATGGTCGTGCCCTGCGCCACCCCCGCGTCACGCTCCAGGCGGGCCAGCTCCGTCGTGTCGTAGAAGCGGATCACGTTGTCGAGGTCGCACAGCACCGCGTCGAAGGGCCTGCCCGATAGCCTGGAAGTCGTCATCTCCCCTGAATAGCACGGAACTTGGCGCTCCCTGGTGCTCCGGACCCGGTCTCCGGTGTTCGGGCCCCGGCCCCGGCCCCCGGTATGGGGCGGCGCGTCGTCAGGTCCTACTCCTCCGGCTCCCAGTCGCGGAGCAGGCCGAACAGCTGCCGGTCGCCGTCGAGCTCCACGGAGTCCGCCGGGATCCGGCCGTATATGAAGAGGACCAGCTCACCGGCCGTGCCCCGAGCGGAGACGTCGGCCGCGTCCGGCCCCTCGTCCGCAGCGGTGCCGGGGGTGGCGAGGCGGGTGGAGTGCGCGCCGTCGGCGGAGAGCGAGAGGCGCCAGGAGCGGCCCTCGGTGGCGTGGAAGTCGATGGTGGCGGGCTTGTGCGGCCAGGCACTCGGCGTCGCGCAACAGGTGAACAGGAAATCCTCGACACCGTCGAGTGCCGCCTCGTCCGGCAGCGGCTGCGGAGCGCCCACGGTGATCTGGGCGTCGTAGGTGTGCACCGCGATTTCCTGGAGCTGGTGCCGGGCGACGGCACCGCAGGTCTGCGGCGACTGCGACAAACCCCACCACGTCCAGCAACCGCGATCCGGACCGGCCTCGCGCAGCGCGCCCAGCATCAGCTCCGTCGACTCGGCCAACCAGGCCGACAGGGCCTCGGGTTCCCGCGGCGCGACCGGGGTGCCTTTCGCCGCGGAACCGGCCGGGGGAGCAGCGGCGGGCCCAGCGGCGACGACGTCGGCCCAGAAGCGGCGCCTCTCGCCCAGATGCTGCACCAGATCGAACAGCGTCCACTCGGGGCAGGTCGGTACCCGCACGTCGAGGTTGGGCGCGGAGGCGACCGCGGCCCGGAACGCGGCCGACCGGTCGTCCATCAACCGCAACAGTGCGGCGAACTGAAGTGTTGTTGCCACACGGATTCTCCATCACCCTGTTCCGAAGGATCGGACATGGTTTTTCACGACGGAGGAGGCGGGCCCGCAACCAGGGCCTGCCGGGCGGTCGCTCGGTATACGCGCAGCAGGCCGTTGCACATGCCGGGGTACTGCGCCGGTAACCGGTTCCGCACTGCCTCGACTGCTTTCCGCACTGCTTCGCCCGCGTGCACTGAGGCCCGGAGGCCTCGTCGTTGTCGCATCGCTGTATCGACGTCGAAGCGATCACCGCCGACCCCAAGCAGATCCTCGGCCACAGCGACATCTTGCTGCTGCATCTGGTGCGCCACGCCCGCACGGGCCTGGTCGGTTTCCATACCGACTTGGCCACCCCCGGACTCGGCGGGCACTGGCAGTCCGCGCCCGCAACTCGCCGAGCGGTGCTCGAGGGGCTCTACTCGGGGCTGTTGACCGGGGACTGTCGGCGTACGCAGCAATGTGTTCAGCCGGGCGAGTACGAGTGAATGCTCGGCGTCAGGCCCGGCTCAGTCGCGGCGTTGCAGGATGTAGAGGTCCCAGCTGTCGGGGTCGCCGATGTAGACGAACAGCTTTGGATGCTCGGGGCTCCCAAAAACCTCCCAGGCGTTCATGGGGCAGTTGTCGAGGGACACATCGACCTCTTGGGACCACGATCCGGCACCTGGGTCGTATCCCCAGGTTCCGGTGCCGGTGCACTCGTGCACCACGGGTTCGAAGGAGTCGTCGAGGTCGAACGTTTTGACGCGGGTCGCCGTGGCCTTGCCATCCGCGGTGAGGATGAGTGTGCCGCCCTTTCCGTCGGACCATGTCCCGGCAACCCGTTCCGTGCTCAGTCGCGGAGGTTCGTATCCGATCCCGGCGTACAGGCCGATGACGCCGAGTGTGCCGGCAGTGACGACAGCGAGCGTCCCGTACAGCGCCACCCGCCCGAACATCACGCCGCCAGAGAGCCGCGGGCGGTCCGGCAACAGCAGCCTGCGGGCGACCAGCGCCGGGACGGCCAGCGCCGGGACGGCCAGCGCCGCCGTCACCGCGAGCCATCCGCCGAGGCCTGCCAGAGGACCGGCCTCCACGAGCACCGATGCGGCCAGGGGCAACGGGGCAGTGCCGGCGGCAGCCAGCGCCGGGACCCACCACCATGCCTCGCGCCCCGAGAACCGGCGACCGAGCCACCCGGCCACGACCAGGAGCGGCATCACCACGCCGGCCGACAACAGGGCGCCGAGGACAGCTCCCGCCACCGCCATGAACGGTGCTATCACAATCAAGAAGATGATCCCCAACGCGTTGCAGGAAAGCCCCGGGCTCTCCTGGGTCTGCTCCCACACGAGGAGCGCGATCGTCCCGATCACAGCCTCGACGGACAGCACCGACATCGAAGCCGTCAATACCGCGCCGAACCTGGCCCTCACCCGCGTCTGCGGCTGCACCGGCACCTGCCCCGACATCTGCTTTTTTGAACGCATTCAAATCCCCTCCCATGCTGCATTCTCCTCCATACGGGACGGGCCTGCGCGACCGATTCCCCTCTGACGGGTGCCGTCTTGCATTGGGGCGCGGCCGGGAGCGGACAGGCGTCTCCGGACTGGGAACTTCCGGTGGCGGACCGCTCGGGCCAGGGCGACAGGAGACGGCAGCCGTACGAGGCGTTACGCACCGTTGTGAGCGTCTGAGAAGTCCTTGATCCGGGCTCACCTGGAGCCCGGAAAGCGTCGGGACACTGCAGACGGCCACCAGCGCCGGGGAAGGCCATGCCTGCTCAGAGTGGTTGCGGTGCAAGGGTGGCACTCCGGGCCGGGCGGAAGCGCACGCTCACTGGAAGCACCGACGTGAGAGGCGTTCTTGGTGTCGGCATGTTCGGGAGCGCAGGTTTCAACTCCTGTGCAAACGGCTCCTTTTCGCTCCATGATCATGTCGTCAGTGGCGTGTGCGGCGGCGCTCGAATGGCTCGACGACGTCCTTCCCGGGGAGCCGGTGGTGCTCACCACCCGGACCGCCAACGCCGGCTCGATGCGTCTCGCGGCGAAGCTGGGGTTCACCGAGGTGGAACGGTTCTGGGCATGGGGCGCCGAGCAGTGGCTCGGCCTGCGATCCCCGGTCATACCGTCCGCTTGAGCCCGTACCCGAAACGAAGGAGGTGTGTCGGCCATCGGTCCTCGACGGGGTCCGGGGCTCCGGCCCGTGCGCTCGACCAGGCCGCGCTCACGGTGTTCGGGCCAGACCTCCACCCGCGATCGGCGAACGCCCTTTGCTTCAGGGGTCATTGCCGGAGCAGCAACCGTCAAGACCGGCGGACGGGAGTATCGACTCAGCGGGGAAAGACATCCATGTCGACATTGCTGCCACACACGATGGTGGCCACGGGCCGGTCGGCGAAGTCGAGCCGCACCAGCCCGCTCACTGTGGGCTCGGGTCCTGTCCGAGAACATGGTGATCGAGGAAGTTCAGCACCGTCTCGTACATGAGTCGGACATGGTTCGGCGCCGCGATGGTGTGGCCCTCCGTCGGAAAGTGCAGGAGCCTGACCGGCACCCCGAGCCGCTGCAGCTCGCTGTGCAGGCTCAGTGCCTGGTCCATCGGCACGCGGTGGTCCTTGCCGCCGTGCACGATCAGCATCGGTGTCTTCATCCTCGCCGCGTCGAAGTGCGGAGAGTTGGCTTCGTACCGTTCCGGCCGTGTCCGAGGATCACCGAAGATCTTGCGGAAGTAGGCGCGCAGGTCCGTGCCGGCCTGAAACGACTTCAGATTCCACATTCCAGCGGCCGAGACGACTGCTTTGAAGCGGTGGGTGAGGGTGGTGGCCCGGTTGGCGAGGTAGCCGCCGTAGGACCAGCCGGCGATGGCCGTCCGGGTGGCGTCGAGGTCATCGCGTGCCAGCGCGGCGTCCGTCAGCGCGATGACGTCACGGTAGGGCTGACCGCCGTACTGGCCCCGGCCGCGTTCTTGCATCCGTTGCCCGTAACCGGTGGACAGGGCCGGGTCCGGCAGCAACACCGCGTAGCCGCGGGCAGCGAAAGGCCAGGGATTCCACGACCACGTCCAGGCGTTCCAGGATGCCTGTGGTCCACCGTGCGGAATGACGAGCAGGGGTGCCGGCCGCTCGGCCGAGGCGCCTTCGGGCAGGACGAGCCAGCCGCGCAGCGGGAAGCCGTCGTCCGCCGGGGCGTTCACTTCGGTCAAGGCACCGGGAAGCGGGCGGAGGCCGCCGGGGGCACCGAGGAAAACCGGTTGCTGATCGGGTGTGACGGCATCCAGGCGAACCACCCGGGGCGGGCTGTCGATCGCGCTGCGCAGTGCGTAGAGAGTGGTCCCGTCGGGTGTCACGCAGAGCGATGCATAGGCGCCGGAGGCGGTCAGGCGTGTAATCGTGCCGTCCGCGTCGCGGCGGAAGACCGGGCAGTGTCCCCGCTCGTCCCCGGTGAACCACATGGTCGAGTCCTCGGGGACCGGAGAGGGGACCGGTCGTCCCGGCCAGTTGTCGAACTCCGGCAGCAGATCCGTCTCTTCGCAGGAGCTCAGGTCGAACGCGACGAGTGTGATGTGCCATTCGGTGTCGTAGGTCTCCTCACGCTGACGCTGACAGACCAGTGCCGAGCCGTCGGCCGTGAACGCCAGGCGGTAGTACTGATGGCCAGGACGGGAGAAGGCGTGACGTTGCATGCCGGTGGTCGCGTCGGCGACGACCACGGTGTTGGTGGCCGGGGCGCGGTCGGTCGCGGCCCGCGTGAAGGCCACCAGTGCCCCGTTTGGAGAGAGGGCCATGTCGGCAGTGCCTGCCAGGCCCTGACTGCCGGCGATCACCGTGTGTCCGTCGGAACGCAGGACGAACGTATGCGGTTCGTCGGGTACAAGAGCCGTGTCCCCCGCAGGAGCCGCAGTTTCCTTGTACGAGACGGCGTCGACCATGGCTTTCTCGCACTCACGGCGAGCCGCGGCGTATGTCTCGCTGTCCGCTGTGCTGGGCAGAGGGTCAGCGGTGTAAGCGACCGTGTCGGCCTTGGCTGCGGAGGTGAAGGCGGCTATTCCCCCGGGGTGATGGGCGATCTGCCTGGCCTCGCCGCGCTCGGACAGCCCCCACAGCGATGTCCCCTGGCTGTCAGGCCTTTCACCGGCGGGGCCTGCGTGCTCCCGGCCGGAGAGGAACAACAGCGTCCCATCGGCGGCGAAGGCGGGAGCGGAGTCGTCCTCCGAGGAGTCGGCCACGAGGCGGCTCTCCCTCCTGCCGGAGGGGGCGACCTCCCACAACCTCGCAGTGTGCCCGGTGTCCTCCTCGTTGATCGACTGCACCGACACGATCAAGCGCATCCCATCGGGCGCCAGAGCCAGGGCAGTCAGGCGCGGTTGTGCAGCCAACAGGACATGGAACGCAGGGGCGCCATCCGGCTTGTAGATCATGGCGGTCATCCTGCCCGGCGTATCCGATGCGCGACAGAAACTGATGAGCCGACAACTGACGAGCCGAAGGAGCGCCTCCTGGCAGAAAACAGCCATCCGAACCGCTCGGCCAGGCAGTACGGGCCTCATCTCGGCCTCATTCCGACCTCATTCCGGAATGACCAGTCAGGCCTTGTACAGGAAGGGGGCGAAGTCGGCCCGGGCGACTTCGCCAGCGGGTGTCCGTTCTCATCGAACCCAGTCGTCCCGAGCCCGTTGACCAGGGCGGACCGGCATCGTGAAGGCGCCGCCCATGCGGGCGTCCCGTCCGTCACGACCGGTTGGCCTGCGGCGACTGGGGTCGATGAGACAGATCGCGGTCGACTCGGTTCGCCGGGGCGGGACACGGGCGGGCGCGGTCGGAAGGGATTGTCATGCGACTGGTTCCGATATATCGTCGAAGCATCGCGACAGATCAAAGATAGGAGGAGTGTCAGTGATGCGTTCACATGGACACGAGCATGAGTACGGGCATGGGCGCGGTGGTCCCCACCGTGGATTCAGCGACTTCGAGGGGCACCGGGCGGCCTTCGGGCAGTTCGGGCCGCCGTTCGGTGGCGGGCCCTTCGGGGGTGGCCCCTTCGGTGGCGGGCACGGCCGGGGCGGTGGCAGGGGAAGGGCGCGGCGCGGTGATGTGCGCGCGTCGATCCTGGCGCTGCTGAAGGACCGCCCGATGCACGGGTACGAGATGATCCAGGAGATCGGCGAGCGCAGCGGCGGGGCCTGGAAGCCCAGCCCCGGCTCGGTCTACCCGACCCTCCAGCTGCTGGAGGACGAGGGGCTCATCGTCAGCGAGAGCGAGGGCGGCAAGAAGCTGTTCACGCTCACCGATGCCGGCCGTACCGAGGCCGAGTCGGGGGGTGAGGCGCCCTGGGAGGAAGCCGGGCGCGGCGTCGATTGGGAGAGCCTCAACGAGATCCGGCAGGCCGGCTTCGGTCTGATGGAGGCGTTCGGTCAGGTCTGGAAGACCGGCTCCGCCGATCAGCGCCAGAAGGCGCTCACGGTCATCAACGACGCGCGCAAGAAGCTCTATCTGATCCTTGCCGACGAGCAGTGAGCCCGTGGGTACGGTGTCGGGGCCTCGCGGCCGGGCCGCGAGGCCCTTCTCCGTCGGCGGACGGGTGGTGCCTGTGGGTGGTCCTGGCGCCCTCAGGTGACGAGGCCGTCCAGCCTGCGCAGCGACTCGACGAGCGCGGCCGTCGCCGAGTCCTTGAGCTTGCCCGCCATCAGGGACACCGCGGCGCCGGTGAACTCGCCGTCTATCCGGACCGTGGTCGCGTCCCCGTCAGGGATCAGGGAGTAGCGCATGGCGAGCGTGACCCCCATCGGCCCCTTGCCCCGGGTGGCCAGCAGGCGTGCGGTCTCCAGCTCCGCCACCGTCCACGTCACCTCGGCGGGGAAGCCCATGAGCTTCATGTTTTCCTCGTAGGTGGCCGAGAGTTCGAGCGTCTCGGGGCCGCCCTTGGGGAAACTGGTGTGGGTGGCGTTCCACCGGTCGTACGCGGTGAAGTCCGTCAGTTGGGCCCACACCTTCTCGGCCGGTGCTCCGATGCGCGCTTCCGCACTGACTTCGGCCATGCGACCACCCCTTCTCGGCGGGTAACGGTGTCGCGGAAAGTAGTCGCAGTGGCGTGAACATTCAATACTGATGAACTGTCAGATCGGTTCATTCAGTTTCCTCGGCCCCGCCCGCCAGATCAGAGCGGCGTCGAACCGGTCGCAGGCGCGCGGGTGCGGGCCGTCGTCGTGGCAGTGGAACGCGGCCCAGAAGAGGTCGGCGCGCAGCGCGTCCTCGGGCGCGTGGACCCGGTACACGTACTCCCGCCCGTCGAGAGCGGGCAGGGCGACCAACCAGGACACGTCCGTGGTCTCCCTTCCGGCTGTCGCATGGGGTGGGGGCTGTGGGGGGCGTACGGGAAGCCGGCCGCGGTTGCCCGGGGAGCGCATGGCAAGACGGCGCGCGCCGTTTTTCCCGATCGGATCCAGAAATGGCGAGATCTCATCCGCAAGGAGGAGAAACCGCTCTGGTGTACCCAACTTGCGTGGGATGCCTGGATGAGCCCCTCCGGCGATGTTCCGGTGCCGTGGAACTGATGGGGTGGGAGGCGTGCAGAACCGGACATCGCGGATCCCTCAGCAGCCTGCCCTCGGTCATGCCGGGCTCGACGCCGGCCTCACCGCGGAGCTGGCTGTCGTGGTGACGGGCGCCCGCAGGCGTGCGCTTCGCGACGGTGACCGACAGATCGACACGGCTCATCTGCTGCACTCTCTCATCGAATCGGACCCCGAGGTGCGGTCGGCCTTCGAAGGGGGGCCGCAACTGGCCAAAGTGCTCGGCTACCTCGTCCAGCGCAGCATCGGGTACGGGCTCCGCTGGCAGGGGTCGGTGGAGGATTCCGGTGCCGTTCCGGTCGTCCCGGACCCGGAATCCCTCGGGTGGGACGTCGCGGCGGAGGGCTGGTCGCCCTCGGCCGCCTCGGCGATGGCCGAGGCGCGGGAACGGGCGGAGCTGCGCGGTGACGCACGGCCCGGAGGGCTCGATCTGCTCGCGGCGCTCGCCGCGGACCGCGAGTGCCGGGCCGTCGAGGTGCTGGAACGGGCCGGGGTCGACGCGGAACGGCTCGCCGCCCGGATTCCGGGGGTCGTCGGCCGGGAGGCGTGGGAGGCCGACGGCTGACCGGGGTCGACCGGGTCGGTCATGGGCGGCCGGGCGCGCCGTGGGGGACCGTGCGTGCCGTGGATGACCGGGCGTGCCGGGGCCGGGCGGTGGGGATTCGGGTGGTCGGGGAATCGGGTGGGGCGGAATTGCTCATTCCCTGGGGAGTGTGAGTCAGGGGTCACAGGGGTGACGCTCCTGACCTCAGCTGTCATGATGTGCCGATGCACGCGTCTCAGGGGAGAAACGCCGGCCTGGGAATCGCCCTGGCCTCGGCCTTCGCATTCGGTGGTTCAGGGGTGGCGGCCAAGCCGCTGATCGAGGCCGGACTCGATCCGCTCCATGTGGTGTGGCTGCGCGTGGCGGGTGCCGCCGTCCTCATGCTGCCCGTGGCCTGGCGCCACCGGGCCCTGGTGCGCAGCCGGCCGGTCCTGCTGCTGGGGTTCGGGCTGCTCGCCGTCGCGGGCGTACAGGCCTGCTACTTCGCTGCGATCTCCCGCATCCCCGTCGGCGTCGCCCTTCTCGTCGAGTACCTGGCGCCCGCGCTCGTCCTCGGCTGGGTCCGGTTCGTGCAGCGCAGGCCGGTCACCCGGCGGGCCGCAGTTGGTGTGGTCCTCGCCGTCGGAGGGCTCGCCTGCGTGGTCGAGGTCTGGTCGGGGCTGAGCTTCGACGCCGTCGGGCTGCTGCTCGCGCTCGGTGCCGCCTGCTGCCAGGTCGGCTACTTCGTCCTGTCGGACCAGGGCAGCGGGGACGGGGCGGACGGCGTCGAACCGCCGCACCCGGTCGGCGTCATCGCGTACGGGCTGCTGATCGGTGCGATCGTCCTCACGCTGGTCGCGCGGCCCTGGGGCATGGACTGGACGGTCCTGGGCGGTGACGCGGGCATGAACGGCACGGAGGTCCCCGCCTGGCTGCTGCTCGTCTGGATCGTGCTGCTGGCGACCGTGATCGCCTATGTCACCGGCGTGATCTCGGTGCGGCTGCTCTCGCCGGCCGTGGCGGGGGTGGTCGCCTGTCTGGAGGCGGTCATCGCCACCGTGCTCGCCTGGGTGATGCTCGGCGAGCACCTGTCCGCACCCCAGCTCATCGGGGGCGCCACGGTCCTGATCGGTGCCTTCATCGCCCAGTCGGCAACCCCGAAGGCCCCTTCGGGGCCCGTCGCCTCGGGGCCGGGCGGGACGGGCCCCGGGGGAGCGGACGGCGGCCGGGGCGCCGCCGGGGGAGAGCTGTCGGCCGGTCGGGCCACGAGGTAGGGCCGGCTCGTCGCCCGGTCAGAGCGCCGTGATGTAGTCCGGGACGCCGATCGCGGGGTCGAGGTCGTCCGACGGGAGCGGCGCCCCGTAGCCGCGGGCGAGCGGAACGACCCCCGCCCAGTGGGGGAGCGCCAGGTCGCGGGCCTCGTCGTTGGGGCCGCCGGTGCGGATCTTGGCGGACACCTCCCGGAGGTCCAGCCGGATCACCGCCGTCGCCGCCAGTTCCTTCTCGTCGGCGGGCCGCGAGTCCGCCGACCGGCCCGGCACCACGTGGTCGACGATCGCGTCGAGAGCGGTCCGCCGCTCCTGCGGGTCGGTCACGGTGCGGGCGATGCCGTGCACCACCACGGAGTGATAGTTGATCGAGTGGTGGAAGGCGGAACGGGCCAGCACCAGGCCGTCCACCTGCGTCACCGTCAGGCAGACGGGCAGGCCGGGGTCGGTGCGGCCCGCCTCGCGCAGCGGACGGGAGCCGGTCGAGCCGTGCACGTAGAGCCGCTCGCCGATCCGGCCGTAAAGGGTCGGCAGGACGACCGGCGCCCCGTCGCGGACGAAACCCAGATGGCAGACGTACGCCTCGTCGAGTATCGAGTGGACCAGCTCCCGGTCGTATGCCGCGCGCTCCCGGGAACGGGTCGGGACGGTCCGCCCGGTCGGCGGGTATCCGGCCGCGTCCGGGGTCGTGGCCTGCGGGGAAGGGGTGTCCGGCATTGCATACTCCATTGCACTAGTGCATAATCTTGTTTGTGCTAGGAGAGTATCGGATTGTCGGGCGGCGCGCATCGGAGATTGCCGCCAGCGTGGAGCGCGGGGTCGGGTCGGGCGAGCTCGCGCCGGGCCAGGTGCTGCCGCCGATGCGGGAGTTGGCGGAGAGACTGGGGGTGAACGCGAACACGGTGGCCGCCGCGTACCGCACGCTTCGCGAGCGCGGGGTGATCGAGACGGCCGGGCGCCGGGGCAGCAGGGTGCGACCACGCCCTGCCAGCACGGCGCGCGGGTCGCTCCGGGTCGAGGCGCCTCCCGGGGTGCGGGATCTGGGCGAGGGGAACCCCGACCCGGCCCTGCTGCCCGCACTGGGGGACGCCTTCGCGGCGGTCGCGCAGGAGTACGCCCGGCGGCCCGGCCTGTACGGGCAGGCCCCGGTGGACCCGGAGTTCGCCGCGCTCGCCCGCGCCGCGCTGGACGCCGACGGTGTGCCGGCCGGATCCGTGGTCGCGGCCTCCGGCTCGCTGGACGCGATCGAGCGGGTCCTGGTCGCGCACCTCAGACCCGGTGACGCGGTGGCCGTCGAGGACCCGGGCTGGGGCAGCATGCTGGACCTCGTGCCCGCGCTGGGGCTGCGCCCCGTACCCGTCGCGCTCGACGAAGAGGGGCCGCTGCCCGACGCCGTCGAACAGGCGCTGAAGGCGGGGGCCCGTGCTCTCGTGGTCACCGGCCGGGCCCAGAACCCGACCGGTGCGGCGATCGGCGCCGGGCGGGCCTTCGAGCTGCGGGGCGTCCTCGCCGGACACCGCGGGGTCCTCCTGATCGAGGACGACCACGGACACGGCATCGTCGATCTGCCGCTGCACCCGCTGTCGGGGGCCACGGACCGCTGGGCGTTCGTGCGGTCCGTGGCCAAGGCGTATGGCCCGGACCTGCGGGTCGCCGTGCTGACCGGCGACCCGGTGACCGTCGACCGGGTCGCGGGACGGCAGCGGCTGGGGCCCGGCTGGGTCAGCAGACTGCTGCAACGGGCCGTGGTGCACCTGTGGACGTCGGAGGCCGTGGACCCCGGCAGGGCGGCGCGGGCGTACGGCGTGCGACGGGACGCCCTCATCCGGGCGTTGGAGGAGCGGGGGGTGGAGGCCCACGGACGCAGCGGGATGAACGTGTGGGTGCCGGTCAGCGACGAGACGGGCGCCGTGGCGAGACTGCTGCACTCCGGCTGGGCCGTCGCGCCCGGGGCGCGGTTCCGGATAGCCGCGCCCCAGGGGATCAGGCTCACCGTCTCGCCGCTCGCCATGGCCGACATCGAGCCGCTGGCCGACGCGGTGGCGGCAGCGGCGGGCCCGGCGAAACCGCTGAACTACGGATGACGCCGGATGCCGGGGAGGGTCCCGAGGCCCTTGAAGCCCTTGAGGTCCTCGAAGCCTTCGGGGGCTCCGAAGCCTTCGGAGCCCCCGGGTGTCGTCACCGGCTGCGTGCCCTGCTCTGGGTGAGGGCGGCGCCCGCCAGCACGACGAGGGCGCCGACCGGGGTGTTCCAGCTCAGCCGTTCTCCGAGCAGGGCGACCCCGGCCGCGGTGGCGATGACCGGAATGAAGTAGGTGACCATCTGCGCGGTCGTCGGCCCGACCTCCTCCACCAGGCCGTACTGCAACAGCACCGCGAGGCCCGTGCCGAGTGCCCCGAGGGCGAACACCGCCAGGGTCGGCAGAAGCGGAAAGCCGTCGGGGGCCGAGGTGAACAGCGGGGTCACCACGGCGAGCTGCACCGTGCCGAGGAAGAGCTGGCTCCCGGTCAGCGCGAGCGTCGACGAACCGCTTCCCGCCAGCGTCCTGCGGACGTAGATCCAGCCGACCGGGTAGCTCAGCGAGGCCAGCAGGGCCATGGCCGTACCGCCGAAGTCCAGCCCGGAGAAGCCCTGCCAGGCACCGAGCACGGTCAGCACCCCGAGGAAGCCGAGCCCGAGACCGGCGACGCGGCGACGGGTCGGGCGGTCCTCGGAGAGCGCCACGAGCGACAGCGCCATGCCCCACAGCGGGGACGTCGCGTTGCAGATGCCCGCCAGTGTCGACGGGATGCTCAGCTCGGCGTAGGCGAAGAGCGAGAACGGCAGCGCGTTCAGGAAGAACGCGGCCACGGTCAGATGGCCCCAGGTGCGCGCGCCGCGCGGCAGCCGTTCGCGCCGTACCGCCATCGCGGCCACCAGGACCGCCGTGCCCGCCACGAGACGGCCGAGGGTGACCTGGAACGGGGCGTACCCCTCGGTGCCGACCTTGATCAGCAGGAAGCTGAAGCCCCAGATGAGCGAGAGCGCCCCGAAACGGATCCGCCAGTCCAGCACCCGGCGGGCGGCGGGGGCCGGATACGCGGCCGAGGAGACTGTTCCCGGCGCGGTGCTCGTCGGCGGGAGGGGGGCTGGGACGGGGACGGGGGACTCGTCGGAAGGCGTGGTCCCCGGTGCGGCGGTGGCGCTCATGGGATCAACGATGAAGGCCACAACCGCGTAGGACAAGCGAGATTTTGTGCTGGTGTCTGCGTAGCATTGCTTACATGTTGAATCTGGAGCGCCTGCGCACCCTGGACGCCTTCGCCCGGCACGGTTCGGTCAGCGGTGCCGCGGAGGGGCTGCACGTGACCACCTCGGCCGTCTCCCAGCAGATGGCCAAGCTGGAGCGGGAGGTGGGGCAGCAACTCCTGGCCAAGAACGGGCGCGGGGTCCGGCTCACCGACGCCGGCCGACTGCTCGCCGACCACGCGGCCCGGATCCTGTCCCAGGTCGAGCTGGCCCAGTCCGACATCGAGGCGCAGCGCGGCGAGGTGGTGGGCGAGATCCTGCTCTCGGCCTTCCCGACGGCGGCGCGCGGGCTCTTCCCCGCAGCGCTCCGCACGTTGCGCGCGGACCATCCCGAACTGCGCGTGCGCACCCGGGAACTGGAGCCCGAGGACGGAATCCGCGCGGTGCTCAGGGGGGACACGGACCTCGCCGTGGTGCTGGACTGGAGCAACAAGCGACTGCCCGTGCCCGGCGGCCTGACCAAGGCCGAACTCCTGGACGACGCACCGGACATCGCGATGCCCGCCGATCACCGGCTCGCGGACCGGACCGAGGTGGACCTGGAGGACTTCGCCGACGACGACTGGGTGTCCTGGCCCGAGGGCGAGTTCTGCTACGACTGGCTGATGTTCACCCTCCGCTCCAAGGGCATCGAGCCGCGCATCGCGCACCTGGCGGGCGAACACCACACCCAACTCGCCCTGATCGCCGCCGGGATGGGCGTCTGCGTGGCACCGAGACTCGGCCGCGGCCCGGTGCCCGAAGGGGTACGGCTCGTGCCGGTGCGGCAGAAGATGCGCAGGCACGTCCACGCCGTGTGGCGCACCGACGCGGACCGGCGCCCGTCGATCAGGGCCGCGGTGGCCGCCCTGCGTGCGGCCGGTCGGGCCCTGGACGTGCCGTGAGCCGCGGAAGGGCCCTGAGCAGCGGATGTGGCCGAGGTGTGGACGTGCTCTGAGCGGCGGATGTGCCTGAGGCGTGGATGTCGGCGCGGCGTGCGTCGAGGGTGGGTTCGCCCCTGTCGCCCGACGCCGACATCGGTACGGACGTCATCCTGCTGATCGGCCTCGAGGTCGGCGTCGACCACACGCTCTTCCACGGGGCGCTGCTGCTGGTGGCCTTCGCGATGACCGTGTACGCCTTCTGCTCCGTGGCGCTCGGCCTGATCGGGGTCGCGCTCAACCTGCTCTTCGCCGCGGCCGCCGACGGTTCCACCGGTCCACCGGCCGTCGCCGGACGGACCGGGCACACCGGCCGGACCGGTGCGCCCGGCGACGGCCGCCTTGTGGTTCAGGCCGTGGGCGGTCCGGGGAGCTTGTGGAAGTCCCAGGAGGTGATTGTCCTCGGTGTCAGCCGCAGCCAGGCGTGACGGCCGTCATGCGGCATGGTGTCCCTCGCGAAGTACTTATCCGCGAACAGCCGTTCCGGCACGTCCAGTTCGGGACACGGCTCGCCGGTGCGGGGCGCCTCGCCCACGGGCACGGCCTCGCCGCGCAGTTCGATGCCGCGCAACCGGGTGTACTCCACCCCGTCGTCCACGACCACCGCGACCCTCGGATCCCCGCACAGCTGGGACCAGCGCAGGCTGCGGGTGATCGAGTACAGCCAGAGGGAGGTGCCGTCCCAGACGAACCAGAGGGCGCCGACGTGCGGACTGCCGTCCGCGGACACGGTGGCGACCCGGCAGGTGCGCTGTCGCGTGAGGTAGGCGTCGCGTTCGGCGTCCGTCATCATGATCCGGCGTCCCCGCCGCTGACCGGTGGTCATGGGTGCCCCTCCCATAGCTGACTAGGTGTCAGAAATCATGGGGCCTCTTCCCCCTTCACGCAATGGCGGATAGCCTCGCGCGCCCCGTCCGCCGCCGAAAGGGGCAGCCGTGCCGTCGACGGAACAACTCGCCGCGCAGCTCGACCCGGCCACCACCGCGCTCATGACGGTCGAATGCCAGGAGGGGGTCGTCGGCCCCCGGAGCGCCCTGCCCGAACTGGCCGACCAGGCCCGGTCCTCCGGCGTCCTCCACCGGGTCGCCCGGCTGGTCGGGGCCGCCCACGGAGCCGGGGTGCAGGTGCTGCACGCGGTGGCCGAACGCCGCCCCGACGGGCGGGGCTCCAACAGCAACGCCCGGCTCTTCCGGGCCGCCGGCCGGCTGCCCGTGCAGCAGCACCCCGGCACCACGGCGGTACGGGTCGCCGCGCCCATCGAGGTGACCCCCGAGGACCTGATCGTGCGCAGGCTGCACGGGCTCTCGCCCATCGCCGGGACGGAGGCGGACGCGCTGCTGCGCAACCTCGGCTGCCGGACCCTCGTCGTCACCGGGGTCTCCGCCAACGTCGCCGTGCCCAACGCCGTGTTCGACGCGGTGAACCTCGGCTACACGGCCGTGGTGCCGTCCGACGCCATCGCGGGGGTGCCGGCCGAGTACACCCCCGCGATGATCCGCAACACGCTCGCCCTCGTCGCCACCGTCACGACCACCGACGACGTGCTCGGGTGCTGGTCGGACCGGCCCCGGTTCAGGACAGGAGCGTGATCGAGCCGTCCGTGACGGCGATCTTCTTGGCGGGCAGCGGTTCGGTGGCGGGCCCGTGGACCACGGCGCCCGACGCGGCGTCGAACCTGCTGCCGTGACAGGAGCAGTTGACGGTGCCGTCCGACACGCTCGACACGGTGCACCCCTGATGGGTGCACTTCGACGAGAACGCCTTGAACTCATCGGCCTTCGGACGGGTCACCACGACGCCCCGGTCGGCGAAGACCTTTCCGCCGTTCTCGGGGATGTCGGCCGTTGTGGCCAGGACGACCCCGCTGTCCGTCCCCCCGTCGGAGGGCTTCACCACGTCCGAGCCGCCCGATTCCTCCCGGCCGCCGCACGCGGCGAGTACGGCGGCCAGCGGTGCGGCCCCGAACGCCATGACGACGGCCCGGCGGCCGGAACCTTCCCCGGGTTCCTGCGATGCGCTCATACCGGCTTCCCCTTTCGCGGTGTCCACGTCTGCGCCGTCCGGCCGTGACGTGCCCGGCCGGGAACCGGTGCGTGCGGGACGGCGGCCATCAAGTCATCGGCAGGTCCGTGCGCCGACATGAGCGGCCGGGGGACCGGCCCTCAGGTGCCCTGGACCGCCCCGGGCACCTGAGGGGAGCGGGCGTGTCGGCGGGATCAGTGCGCAGCCGCGTCGGCGTCCGCGCGGAAGACCGGCCTCCTCTGGCGCAGCCGGGCGAAGAGGAGCGTCTGGTCCAGCTGTTCCTCCTCCTCGTCCTCCTCGTTGCTGAACACCTCGTCCACCAGCAGCTCGCGCAGTTCCTCCTGCACGCCCTCGCCGTACCCCTGCTGGAAGTCGTCCAGGTCGAAGTGGGTGTCCGCCTCCACCGTGGCGATCGTCTCGTGCTCGTCCTCGATGACCAGACGGGCGCGGATCGTCCCCGCCTGGAGCGTCTGGTCGTTGTAGTAGCCGTAGACGACCTCGGCCTCGATGTCGCCGCCGACGGACATCTCGCCGTCGGTGTGCACCCCGAGGGCCGTGACGTCACGGCCGACGGCGACGACGGAGGAGTGGCCGCAGTCGGCCAGACAGCCCTCGACCGTGAGCGAACCGGTGACCACGAACGGGGCCGACACGTCCAAGTGCCCCTTCACCAGCAGGTTCCCGTGGTGGAAGAACGGCTCACGGATCTCCTGGTCGCCCGTCAGCGTGCGGTCCGTACGGGCCTCGTCGCCGAGTGTCCGCGCGCACAGCTCCGGTATCAGCGGCACGTGGTCGGAGTCGATGCCGTCGCACAGCCCGGTGAGGAGGTCCTGGAAGCTGTTGAAGTCCGGCCGGGTGAACTCCGTCAGCCGGCCGCTGTCGTCCGGCACCCCGGCGGCTTGGCGGGCCTCGGACAGCTCGGCGCGCATCTCCTCCGCGACCCGGCGGGCGGCCGTCATGTCGATGGGCAGCGGCCCGCCTTCCACCGCGGGGTACTCGACCCGGACGGGCGCGCCCGCCGCCTCCAGCGCGGCCACGATTTCCGCCCGCGTCCTGCGCTGCTCCTGACTGAGCTGCGGCAGGCGCAGCGCGACCCCCAGCGGGGTCCGGCCGAGACGGTCGACCGCACCGGTGTCGGCGTGCCGCTCCAGCAGCAGTTCCACCAGCCGGGGACGGCCGCAGTCGACCGCGGCGTGCAGCGGTGTCCTGCCGCGGTCGTCGACCGCTTCGAGAGGGGCACCGTGGTCGAGCAGGAACGCGAGGACCGGGGGCACCGCACAGCTGTGGTGGGCGAACGAGCCCCCGGTGGCGAGGGAGCAGCGCCCGTCGAGGCGGGCCCCGGCCCCGACAAGGAGTTCCAGCACCTCCACCGAACGGTCCACCACGGCCTTCGGATCGGAGTCGTTGGCGGAAACCGCCCACCCGGCGGCCGTCACCCCGTGCCCGTCGACCGCGTGCACGTCAGCGCCGCACTCCAGCAGCGCCCGGACGACCTCCGGGGACGGCAGCGGTCCGTTGCCTTCGTACGGAGCCCTCACCGCCCGGTGGAGAGGGGTGGCTCCTTCCTCGTCACGTGCCGACGGGTCCGCGCCGTCGGCTGTCAGCGCACGCACCTCGGCGGCCCGCCGCACGGGGTCGGCGTCGGGAGCGGGGGTGACGGCGGCAAAGAGTGCTCTGTTGGTCAAGTCGCTCATGGGGCAGGACTTTAGGAGTTGCCTCTGACACCCGGCCCCGGGCCGTGACTGCGGTCGGGCCGGACGGGGTGGTGCGGGCCCGCCGGGCGGGCAACAAAAGGCGCAACGGACAAAGCACCGCCCACCACCGCCATCGAGAAGACCGGAGAAAACGCCGGCCGCCCGGTACGTCCCCTCCCCAAGCCGGAACGCCTTGGGTGTCCTCGGCGGAGCGGAGGCGTTGTCCGGGGTGAAACCGACCGCCGACCAAAGGGGAGCCCACAAGCATGAACAACCGGCCCGACAGTCCGCTGGGACAGTTCAGCGTTCTTCCGGAACTCCTCCACCGGCTCCGCTCGGAGCACGGTCCTTCACCGCAGCCGACGTCCCCCTGCTGACTGCCTGCGACGACGGAGCCCCCGACCCAGTCGGTCGCCGAGCAGTTGAATGCCCGCCTCACGCATCGGGGTAGATCGACCAGGGCGCAAGGCGGCAGACAGCTGGATCCACGACCGTCACCACCTCAAGGAGTACTCCATGTCCGCGACAGATTTACCGAGCTCGTCCGGGACGAACCGGCCCGGACTGAAACGGGTGATGGGTCCGAGGTTGTTGTTGCTGTTCATCGTGGGCGACATCCTCGGGACCGGAATCTACGCGTTGACCGGACAGGTCGCGGGAGAGGTCGGGGGCGCGGCATGGCTGCCGTTCGTCGTGGCGTTCGCTGTAGCGCTGATCACCGCGTTCTCCTACCTGGAGCTGGTCACCAAGTACCCCCGGGCCGCCGGTGCCGCCCTCTACGTGCACAAGGCCTTCGGCAAGCACTTCCTGACCTTTCTGGTGTGCTTCGCCGTGATGTGCTCCGGCATCACCTCGGCTTCGGCGGCCTCGCGGGCCTTTGCGGCCAACCTGGTCACCGGCTTCGGGCTCGACGCGGGCGACGGCCTCATCCTGCTGATCGCCCTCGGCTTCATGGGCCTGGTGCTGATCGTCAACCTGCGGGGTGTCAGCGAGAGCCTCAAGGCCAACGTACTGCTGACGGCCGTGGAGCTGGCGGGCCTCCTCCTCGTCGTCCTGATCAGCGGCTACTTCATCGCGGGTGGGAACGCGGACTTCTCCCGTGTCGTCGCCTTCGAGACCGCGTCCGACAAGAACGTGTTCCTGGCGGTGAGTACGGCGACGTCACTGGCCTTTTTCGCCATGATCGGTTTCGAGGACTCGGTCAACATGGCGGAGGAGACGAAGGACCCGGCGCGCAACTTCCCCCGCATGATGTTCACCGGGCTGGGCATCACCGGACTGATCTACGTTCTGATCTCCGTCTGCGCCGTTGCCGTGGTTCCCGTCGGCCGACTCGCCTCCAGCGAGACCCCGTTGGCCACGGTGGTGCAGACAGCCGCGCCCGACTTCCCCATCTCCGACATGCTGCCCTTCATCTCCATGTTCGCCGTGGCCAACTCCGCGCTGATCAACATGCTGATGGCCAGCCGTCTGCTGTACGGCATGGCCGAGCAAGGAGTGCTTCCGCCCTTCCTCTCCCGGGTGCATGCCACACGACGCACCCCGCAGGCCGCGATCCTGTTCACCACCGTCATCGCCTTCGGCCTCATCACCTTCGTCTCACTGAACCCCGACAGCCCGGTCGTGGCGCTGCTGGGCGGGACGACATCGCTGCTGCTGCTCATGGTCTTCGCCGGAGTCCACGTGGCAGTCCTCGTACTGCGCCGGGACCGGGTCGAGGCACCGCACTTCCGGGCCGGCCGACTGATGCCCGTGGTGGGGGCGGTCGCCTGCGTCCACCTGGTCCTGCCCTGGTCCTCCGGACGCCCTGCCGACCAGTACCGCATCGCCGGGGTTCTGCTGCTGATCGGTGTGGTCCTGTGGGCGGTCACATGGTTCACCCGCCGCGACGCCTCCGTCCCCGAGGCCGGCCGGCCCGACGAGACCGCACCGCACTGAACCCGAGGGCCCCGACCACACCCCACTGCGGCCCGTCGCGGACGGGCCGCAGTGGGGCGGTGAGACTACGCGGCACCGCCGCCCGCCCCGTGATCGCCACAGGCGAGGCGGATCAGCGTTCCAGGTCATTGCCGACCATGGTTGACCTCGTCGATTCGGCCCCTACGACGTCGACCGGCTCGACTGGGTGCTCGTCGCCTTGAGCTGGTACAGCTCGGGCACGGAGGCCTTGAACGGCTCCTGGGTGGTCCGGGCGATCACGACGACCGCGGGCTCGTTCGGGTCGGGGTTCTCCTCCCGGTGCGGAACGAACGGGGGGACGAGGAAGAAGTCGCCCGGTCCGGCGGCGAGCCGTACCTCCTGTGTGCCGTCGTGGTAGACGAACACGGGGTGGCCGCTGACCACGTAGATGCCGGCCTCCGAATCGCCGTGATGGTGGTTGTCCGTCGAGCTCAGCGGCGGGTTCTCCACCAGGCCCATCCAGAGCTTCTTCGAGCCGACCTTTCCTCCGCTGATGGCGGCGTAACCGTCCAGTTCGCCGGATGCCACGTGGTGGACGCGGTTGTTGACCGGCGCACGGTCACCGGAGTCCGGTGCGGGCACGGCGCCTTCATGGGTAGCCATTGTGAAGCCTTTCGGATTCGTTTTGCCTTGACCCGGATCAGGCTGCAACTCCCTTACTGAAGCGGTCAATTGCTCTTGCCGTTCCAGCAACGTGCATTCTTCCGGCACCTGGGAATCCGCTCGGACTTCCCTGCGCCGTCTGCGGGACAGGGCGAGCTCTTCGTATGGTTCTCCAGCCAGGGGCGTCGGGTGTGGCTTGCAACCTTCTGCCGCTTGTGGCTTCCATCGATCGGCCGCCCATGAGGAATTGCGATTCATCGCTCCGTGGGGATGGGACAGCACGGGCATCCTGGTCGCGGACAGCGAGGCCGACCGCTCGTACTGCGGCAGGCCGTCGGCCGCAACGGAGTCTGCGGCTTTCTCGTGATGCGGCTGTCCGCGCTGGTCGGGTGCGGAACCCGGGCACTGATCGACGCGGTGCTGGGACCATGGGAGCCGACTGAGGAGTCCCGGTGCACAGTGCTGAGCCGGGTGCCGAACCCGGTGATGATGCTGCCGGCTGACCGGGGCGGCTCACCCCGCGTTCAATCACAGGTCAGTGGCTGTGCCGGGCGATCGTGCGCAGGAATGCGATGGTCTCCACCTCACGGTTGGTGGCTTCGTCCGGGGACGTCCCGTACCGGCGGTTGGCGGAGAGCTTCACGGTGGTGGTCCGGCTGACCGGATCGACGTAGACGAACTGGTTGTAGACGCCGATCGCGCTGAACTCACCACGGTCTCCCGCCGGGAGCCACCACTGGTAGCCGTAGCCGAGGTTGACATGGTTGCGGCCGATCAGAGGACGGCCGGGGCGGAGATGCGGGGCGGTCGCGGTGATGGAGTCGCGCACCCACTGTGCGGGCACGATCTGCCGGCCCTGCCACACACCCCCGTTGCGGTACAGTTCCCCGAGTCTGGCGAAGTCATGGGCGGTCAGGTTGAGCCCTCCGAAGGCGAGTTCCCTTCCGGCCGGGTCCAGCAGCCAGTATCCCGCCGACGTCATGCCGAGCGGCTCGCACAGTTTCTCGCTCATGTAGTCGGCGACCGGGCGACCGGTGGCCCGGCCCACCAGGGCGCCGAGCACCTGCGTCTCGCCGGAGTTGTAGCGGCAGACGGTGCCGGGCTCGTTCTCGCGCACCATGCGGGCGACGAAGTCGTCGAGCGTGCCACCGATGCCCATGGTCGCGGCGGTGAGCTGGAAGATGTCGGAGGCCGGGTCGTTGTAGTCCTCGTTCCACCGGGCGCCGGAGGACATCTGGAGCACGTCCCTGATGGACACACCGTCGTACGCGGAACCGGGCTGCAACGGCACGTAGGAGCTGATGGGCTCGGCGATGCTCGTGATGTGCCCCTCGTCGACCGCTATGCCGACGAGCGCGGAGACGAAGCTCTTGGCGACCGACATGGACAGCCACTGAACGTCCGGGCCGCCGGTCAGGAAGTAGCTCTCGTGTCTGATGGCCCCGTCGACGAGAACGAGCAGTGCGGACGTGTCGGTGTCGGCCAGGAACTTTTCGGTCGGCCGTGCGGTGCCGTCGTACTCGTAGGTCTCGGGCAGGGGGGTCGTCTCACCGCGTGGCCAGAAGTGAGGGTGTGCGGAGGGGGCCATCTCCCGGGTGGCGAGGAGGTCCTTCATCCGGCAGAAATGCTCGTGCTGCGGTGCGCCGGTGAAGAGGCCGAGGTCGGCCATGGTCATGCGCTTCTGATCAGTCATTGTCGTCCTTCGAGTGGAACGAGGGGTCCGGAAGGAGAGGGGGAGCGGGCCGACACCATTGCGGGGGTGTGCTCGTCCTGGGGGCCCGACGGCCCGGCTGCGATGCCGAGAAAGTAACAGTACCACTCGGTTAGGGCAACCGAGTGGTACTGTTAAATTTCAGATCAAGCAGAACGGCGGAAGGCGGCGATGAGTTCTTCCCGCATCGACGGACGCTCCCTCCGGTTCCAGCATCGGCGGCCGGAGCTGCTGGCTGCGGCGACCGAGTACGTCCTTGAACACGGCCTCGGTGGCCTGTCCCTGCGCCCTGTGGCGCAGGCGCTCGGTGTCACCCACGCGACACTGCTACGGCACTTTTCCTCGAAGGACGAGCTGCTCCTGGCCGTCGCGGAGAAGGTCCGCGCGGATCTGGCCGCATGGCTGGTGTCGGACGTGGAACTGCGTGAGGCGCGCTCGACGGCCGAACTCGTGAGGGCGGTATGGCGTCGGCTGTGCGAACCGCGGGAGCAGCGCCAGTTCCTCCTGCTTTTCGAATTCGTCGGCCATCACGGGGAGGAGTCGGGGGAGGACGAGAAGCTCTCCCGGTCGATCGTCCACGACTGGATCGAGATCATCGCCAACAGGCTTGTCGCGGACGGCTGGACGCCCGAGGACGCCTCCGCTCTGTCCACTCTTGTCCTCGCGCAGGTGCGGGGCCTGCAGCTCGATCTCCTCGTCTCCGGGGACCGTGCGCGAGCGGACCGCGCCATCGACTTCGCCGTCCGCCTCCTTGACCGCTCCATGCGGGCCGACGGCACGGACGATCACGGGTAGACGGCCATGCTCCGGCGTGCACACGCCCCTGTGTGCGCCAGGTGCTGATCTGCTCCGATGTGGGACGCCGGCCCACCGATTCCGGCCGTGGCCACCTCGGTGAAGGTGGCACCCGCGCCGTGAACAGCGCCACGTACGGCAGGCTGGGGATGGGTGAAGGGTGGACGGCACCCCGCACCCGGGTGCCGCGGGGCGCGCCGGTCGGCCCGGCGAGGCGGTCGCAGTGGGCCGCGCAGGTGTGCAGGTGCGCCTTGAGCCGGTGGGCGAAAGTGTCCTCATCCGGGGTGGAGCTGAGCGGGCCGGCGCCGTGAACGGGGCGTATGGTCGCCGTGCGGACCATCAAGTACAGTAATCCATGGATTTATGGAGGATGGGCTGATGGGGAACACCAAGAGCTTTACCAAGGCCAGGCTGTATGACGTGTTCGCGGCCAGTGGCAAGGCGCTGGCCAACGGAAAGCGTCTGGAGCTGCTGGAGCTGCTCGCCCAGGGTGAGCGCACTGTGGACGCGCTCGCGAAGACGGCCGGGCTGAACCTGACCACCGCGTCGGCGCATCTGCAGACGCTCAAGCAGGCTGGGTTCGTCGCGACCCGGCGTGAAGGCGTGCGCATTCACTACCGGCTCGCCGGTGACGATGTCGCCCAGCTGTTCGTCCTGCTGCGCAAGGTCGCCGAACGCCACCAAGCTGCAGTGCCCGCCGCGCGCGACGCCTACCTCGGCCAGGACACGACGGGTGCGATGAGCCATGAGGAGCTTCGCGCCCGCGTTGCCGCAGGAGACGTCGTCGTGCTCGATGTACGGCCGACAGAGGAATACCTCTCCGAACACATCCCCGGCGCGCTCTCCATCCCCGCCCAGGAACTGGCCGACCGCATCGACGAACTGCCCAAGGACACCGAGATCGTCGTCTACTGCCGCGGCGAATACTGCGTCCTGGCCTACGACGCCGTACGGCTGCTGACCGACCGCGGCCACCGCGCGATCCGCCTGAACGACGGCATGCTGGAGTGGCGCCTGTCCGAGCTGCCCGCCGACGCGGCGGAGCTGACGTGAGCGTCCCCGGCCGCACGCTCCCACCGCACCCCGGACTCCCGGACGGGACCGGGTACCTGGATCGCAACGCCACCACCCCCGGCGACCTGCGGATGACCGAGGCGATGTGGCCGCACCTGACGGACTTCTTCGACAACCCCACCAGCAACCACCTTTGCAGCGCCGAACCCGGGCGGGCATGCGCCGAGGCTCGCGTCCGGGACTCGGGCCTGATCGGTGAGCGAGACCGTCTTCCCTCCTTCCGGCTCCGCGGGCGACCTGCTCGCGTTCGGTGGCGCGGTCCTCGCATCCGGCCACCGGCAACGCCCGCGCGTGATCACCCGGGCCATCGAGCACGCGGCCGGCTGGAGCCGGTTCGTCCACGGCGGCAGGAACGGGGCCTGCGTGCGGGCACGGAGAACGTCACCCCGGCTGTCAGGCCATCGCACTCCACACCGTCTCCCTCCTCGCCCGCGCTCTCCCCGTCCGTACGCGGAATGACACCGTCGCGGCCGTAGCCGTCCGCCTCCCCGCACACCCACACGGCCCTCATCAACTGTCCAGGACCGGCCACTGGCAAGCCGAAGCGGATCATGGGCACGGGGAGATGCACGGCGGCGGCATGCCCAGGGCCGTACCGGACACAGAAGCCGAACTGACCGCCGTGGTGGGGGACCGGTCGTGTCTGTTCGCCATCGCACCCAGCAGCGGCGGAGTCGAGTCCCTGGCCGCCCAGCCCGACACCCCGCCCACCACGGCCAGGGCCCGGCCGAGCAAACCGAGCGGGGCATCCCCAACAACATGGTCCGCTTGTCCATCGGCCTCGAAGGCGCCAACGACCTGATCGCCGACCTCGCACGGGCCCTCGACGTCCGCTGACACAACCCGCGATCCGCCCCGCAGCGCTGTTCATCCGGCGCCGGGTCGGTACACGACGGCCCCGCACTCCGCCGAGACCACCGCGCTTGCCAGGGCCTTTCGCTGCTTCCACATCGTTCACCACCGCTCCGGAAAGAGACATGACCAGCACCGCGCCCACCAGCACAATGGCCCCCATACCCGACCCCGCCCAGGCCCAGCCCCGGATTCTGCGCGTTCTGGTCGCCTCCCAGATCCTCTCTGGCGCAGGTCTGGCCGCCGGCGTCACCGTCGGCGCCTTGCTCGCCCAGGACATGCTCGGCTCCACCAGCCTTGCCGGACTCCCCAGCGCCCTGTTCACCGCCGGATCCGCGCTCGCCGCCGTCGCCGTCGGCCGCATGTCCCAGGCCCGCGGTCGCCGCCCCGGCCTCGCGACCGGCTACCTCGCCGGAGCCATCGGCTCGGCCGGCGTCATCATCGCCGCCGTCCTCGACAACCCGGTACTGCTGTTCATCGCTCTCTTCGTCTACGGCGCCGGCACCGCCACCAACCTCCAGGCCCGCTACGCCGGAGCCGACCTCGCCGCCCCTGGCCACCGGGCCCGGGCCGTCTCCGCCGTCCTGGTCGCCACCACCCTCGGTGGCGTCGCCGGCCCCACCCTCACCGCCCCCCTCGGGAACCTCGCCGAAACCCTCGGCATGCCGAACCTCGCAGGCCCCTTCATCCTCGCCGGAACCGCCTACGCCCTGGCCGCCCTCGTCCTCGTCCTCTGGCTGCGACCCGACCCGCTGCTCCTGGCCCGCACTCTCACCGAGGCGAAGGACACCGAAGCAGACGTCGCCGAGACCACCGCCGAGGCCGCGCACACGCGGGAAGGGCGCGGAGGCGTGGTCCTCGGCGCGCTCGTCACCGTCCTCACCCAGCTCGTCATGGTCGCGATCATGACAATGACCCCTGTCCACATGCACGACCATGGCCACAGCACCACCGCCTCCGGGCTCGTCATCGCCATTCACATCGGCGCCATGTACCTGCCCTCACCGCTCACCGGCTGGCTCGTCGACCGCTACGGCCCCATGAAGGTCGCCGCCGCCTCCGGTCTCACCCTGCTTGCCGCCGGCATCCTCGCCGCCGCCGCGCCCGGCGACTCCGTCGTCCTCCTCGCCCTCGCCCTGGCCCTGCTGGGACTGGGCTGGAACTTCGGTCTCGTGTCCGGCACCGCGATCATCACCGACACCGTCCCGCTCGCCACCCGTGCCAAGACCCAAGGACTGGTCGACGTCTCCATCGCCATTGCCGGCGCCACCGGCGGCATGGCCTCCGGCATCATGGTCGCCGCCACCAGCTACCCCGCCCTCGCCCTCACCGGCGGCCTGCTCTCCCTCGCCCTGCTGCCTGCCGTCGCCGCCACCGCCTACCGACGATGACCACCACGAACCACGACGTCCAGGCGCCCGACATCACCGTCGACGGCACCGGTACGCCACGCGTCGCAATCCTGCGCCGCCCAGGGGCGTGCACGCGCAGTGGGGGACGGCCCCGGGTACCTGCCTGATCTTGCTGCTGACGAACCTGGGTGGCGGCGCGAAAGGCGAAAAGAACGACTTGGCGAGGGCGTGGTCGTAGCGCGAGCCGACCCGGCCCATGCCGGGGTGGATGCCGTGCCGGCGGCAGACGTCGGTGAAGGCGGCCACGCTGTGCCGTGCGGGACGCACCGGGCACCCGGCAGATCCGCTTGACGCCCGAGTCGGAGGGTCTGCCTGGTGGTCCGGCCGCGGCGTCGGATTACGTGACGGTTTCGCCGGGCCCGGGTGATCTGCTGTCCAGGCAGCAGCGGACGAAGTCCTGGACGATGGGGTTGGTGTCGTCGATGGGTGCCCAGGCGATGCCGACCTGGCTGGGGCTGACTCCGCTGACGGGCCGGTAGGTGATGCCGGGGCGGGCGTAGAAACGGGCGGAGGATTCGGGGGTGAGGGCGATGCCGTAGCCATTGGCGATCGCGCTGAGCCAGTCGTCGGGTTGGTCGGTGACGGCGCCGATGCGGACCGGGTGGCCCTCACGTTCGTCGGCGGCCAGCCAGTACTCCCGCCACCAGCCCGTTTCCGGTGGGGCTGCCACAAACGGCTCCTCCCACAGATCCCGGAAGGGGATCCGGTCACGCGTGGCGAACGGGTGGGTCGTGGGGAGTGCGACCCAGCGCGGCTCGGTGAACAGCACCTTCACCCGCAGACTGTTCTGGCCCGGGAAGGGCAGCCGCAGCAGCGCGGCGTCGACATCACCGTCGGCGAGTCCGGCGGTCGGGTTCGACCACGCGGCTTGTCGCATGTCGACCCTCCAGCCCGGCCGACGGCGGGCGAACATCGCGACGATCTGCTGGGTGGTTTCGTTGGCGGCGCTGGCCACGAAGCCGACCCGCAGCACACGGGCTGCCCGGTCGGCCGCGCTCTTCGTCTCCCGCAGCGCCCGGTCCCAGTCGGCCAGCAGCGCGGGTACCCGCGCCACCAGGGCCCGGCCCGGTTCGGTGAGGGCCATGCCGGCCCGGGACCGGGTGAACAACAGCACGCCGAGCTGGGACTCCAGTTGCTTGATCTGTTTGGTCAACGCCGGTTGGGAAACAAACATTCGTTCTGCTGCTCGGGTGAGGCTTCCTTCCTCCGCCACGGTGGCGAAGTAGCGCAACAGCCGGGTGTCGACATCCATGCCATCAGGTTATAGATGCAGGTATTGGACGCAAGCCCAGGGCTCGCCGAGAGTGAATACAACAGACGAGCAGCAGCTCGCCAAGCCAAGGACGAGAGAGACGTCATGCCTGTTCTGATGATTCGCCACGAGGTGGCCGATGAAGGTGTGGCGGAGGTTGTCGACGCGATCGGGGCGGCCTTCGCGGCGGTGGAGGCGCACCGGCCGGAAGGCATCCGGTATGCGTACCTGCGTCAAGCCGGCACTGCCGAATTCGTTGCCCTGCTGGACCTCGACGAGGGGATCGAGAATCCCCTCCCCGGCCTTGAGGCGGCTCGCGAGCTGCAAGCGACCGTGGCCAAGTGGGCTGTGGGGACAGGTGCAGTACCACAGCGATTTGACGTCCTCGGTTCCTACCGCATTCTCCCCTGAACGGTTCACACCATGCATATCGCCTACATAGTCGTCACCGTCATCACGGTCGCGGCCAATGCCGGGATCGCCATCGCGGACTTCGCAAAGGCCAAGTTCGTCCTTGCCAACTCGGCTGAAGTGAATCTGCCGCAGACCTGGCTCCCGATGCTCGCCACGATGAAAGCCGCTGGGGCTGTCGGGCTCGCTGTCGGACTCCTGGGCGTTCGGGTCATCGGCGTCGCCGCCGCCATCGGCCTGGTGCTGTTCTTCGTCGGCGCCATGGCAGCCCACGTCCGGGCCCGCGTGTTCCGCAACATTGCCTTTCCCGGTGCCTACCTGGCGATGGCCATCGCTTCTCTCGGACTCGCCATCACTCAGTGATGCGGTTCCTTGTGGTCGGCGGGTACGGTCTTGCCGCCGTCCGCCGGGGCGGTCCGGCTTTCGTGAAGACCTCCGGGCGGGCGTTCAGCCCAGACGGCAGTGGGATGGGCATCCATATTCCGTTCCCGGAAATATCCTGACGTTCCATCATCATGCGGAATAATCAGTTTCGTTCGCCATTTCCGGCCGATATGATCGGCAGTGGCGGGCGCAGTCCGAAGAGAGTGGCAGTGGCCGACGCTGCCCTCCACGGAAGGGCAGTGCCCCGCCCGGCAAGCACTTCCCTGACGCTCCGTCCAGCACGGGGGCTCGCGGCGTTGGCCGAAACCTCTGGTGGCTCCACTGCAAGGGCTTCCGGCCGCCTTCCGGTCGCACGTACCGGCCGGCCCGAGTGCTGGTCGATGCAGCCGGGCGCGTCAACGGCGCACTGGTCGAGACCGACGTGATTGCGTCCGTCCCGTCCTCTTCCCTGTGGTCCGATCACGGCCGGCTGTTTTGATCGGACCACAGGCCGGTGCCTCAGTTCTGGAGCGCAACGCACCTGCACGATGACACGGCCGCACGACGACGCATGTTCGTCATCGACGGAGCAGGGGCTCAGTGGTAACCCGTCATCCCAACGACCGAACAAGGAAGATGCCGCATGGCACAGGAACACGGACTCCCCGCGTATCTCACCGCGAAAGCGGTGGCGATGGAGGACGCCCTCAGGCGAAAGCCCTCCCCGCATCAGTGGCTCGACCACCTGGAGGTCACCACGCGTACCGATGACGCATCAGGTGTACGAAAGATCGACATTCGCGAATGGCGCCTTCTCAGCACCGGGGGGCGGGCGGTCGGCGACTATGAACTGGGGCCCACGTCCCCGGAAAATGCTTCGGCAGCGATCGTGAGCTGTCTCACGCAGGTGGTCATGATTCTGGCGGCTCGGCGCACTGTCCCGCTGGAGCACGTGCGGGTCGAAATGCGCAGCCTCTTCAGTGAAGCTGCCCTCTTCGGAGTGGACAGCTCGGACCCGCACGGTTTGTTCGACTGCGAGCTCACGTTCGATCTGGGGCACCCGGGTGCGACGGAGGAAGTCAAGCGAGCGTTTGTCGAGGACGTCATGGCGGTGTGCGGGCTGCTCCAATTGCTCCGCAAGCCGACCACGGTGGCTGTCTGCCTGGAGGACGAGCCGCCGGCCACTGTCGGTGACCTCGGCAACTATCTGGCTCACAAGCGTCATTCCCTCCAGGCGCTGCAGAACGACCGGCCCTCGGCCGCCGATTGGCGGGATCCTGTCGTGGCGGAGTGCACCGTCGACAACGCGTCCGGGGTACGCCGAGTCCGTGCGGGCGATTGGCACTCGATCCACAACGGTGGCTCGGACTTCGGCGACCATGGGCTGGGAGTCATGCCCACGGAGCTGTTTCTTGGCTCGCTCGGCACGTGTCTCACCCACACCATCCTGCTGCTGGCCGCGCAGCAGGGCTTGCCCGTCCAGGGCGTGCGCACGCGTGTGGAGGCCGATAGCCACGACGCCCGCTACCTCGGTTTCCGTGCGGACGAGCCCCTGACGGACCTTGCGGCGCACGTATCCATCGCCGCTCCTTCACTGACTGCGGAGGCGAAGCAGGCGCTCCTCCGGGACGCGGAGCAGCAATGCGGCCTGCTGCAGACGCTCGCCCGGTCCAACGACGTTCGGGTGCAGGTGCTCTGACAACTGACAATCGGAGCGATCGTCCTGCTGCCTGCCTGCCTGCCTGCCTGCCGTCAGCCGCCACCGCCCACCGACGATGACCGCCACGAACCACGGTCCCGAGCTGTTCCACAGCCTGCGCGTCCTGGCTGTCGGTGGATTGCCGCTGGTGGTGTCCGATGCTGCCGGTGGCCGGGAAGCGTTCGGCGGCGACGGCAAGTCACTGTTGGTCGATCGCGGATCCTGAGGCCTGGCGCCGCCCGGTTCGGAGCGGCCACGGGCCCGGCCTGACCGGCTCCGTGCCGACCAGGCACACGCTTCCCGCAAGAACCGTGCCCACCTGCGCCGACGCGGTATCCGCTGCGCTGTCCCGGATAGGGCCGACCAGCCCCGCCACCGCAAGAAGCCCGGCTCTCGCGGCAGCCGGCCACCCGAATTCGATGCCGTCGTATGCCGCATCCCACGGGACGCGGTGTTCAGCAGGAGCGAGGTTCGGCGCGGACGTGTACGCGCTCGCCCTGGCTGCCGAAGAGGTTGAGGACCTCCACGGCCGAGTCACCGACGGACCCGAACCAGTGGGGGAGGCGGGTGCCGAACTCGGCGGCCTCGCCCGGTTCCAGGACCAAGTCCTGCTCGCCCAGGACGAGCCGTACACGTCCGGACAGGACGTACAGCCACTCGTACCCCTCATGTGTGCGTGGCTCGGGCCGGTTCTGGGTGGCCGGGATGACCGTCTTCCATGCCTGCAAGGGGCCCGGCCGGTTGGTCAGCGGAATCAGCGTCCGGCCGTTGCGCACGTGTGGTCTGCGGTGGATCCGGGGGTCGCCGACCTCGGGCGCCCCGACCAGCTCGTCCAGCGGCAGCTGATGGGCCTGCGCGATCGGCAGCAGCATTTCGAGGCTCGCGCGGCGCAGGCCGGATTCGAGCCTCGAAAGTGTGCTCATGGAGATCCCGGTGGCCTCGGCCAGTGCGGACAGGGTCACGCCGCGCTGCGTACGGATGCGTCGAAGCCGCGTACCGACCTGTGCCAGCGTGGTGGCGATGGGGGATTGCTCGTCCATGAGCCCGATTCAACCCAAGCCGATCCGGAGGCGGCAAAGAAAGTTGCTCAAATCGCAAAGCCGGGGCACTTTGAGGCGGGGGTGCTCGCCGTGCTGAAGGCGACGAGGGGTGTCACTCGTGGTGTGCAGGTCGCGGGAGTCGAAGACGGGCCGGCGCCCGGCACGAGTGCACGCCGGAGATCGACGAGTACCTGCTTTCCTGCGTCGTCGGTCACGACGGAACGCGCGACGACCGGCCAGGGCGAACGTTTGGCTCGCGTGTGCGTCCTGGGGCCATGAAGTTCCCGGCCTTCCCGGTTGGGCGGATCGGATACGTGAGGCTGCTGTTTGCCCCGGGTTCTCTTCGGACCACTGCGGACAGCGTCAAGAAATGGCAGCTTTTGCGAAGATGGCAATCTTATTTGCCAGTATTTCGATTGGGGGCGCACGCTCGTGGCGGAGGTGATCGCCATGAGCGATACGACAAACAATCTGCAGAACCCCAATCCTGACGACGGCGTGTACGACGTGGTGGTGGTGGGCGCGGGCGCTGCAGGGCTGAGCGCCGCCCTGGTCCTGGCCCGGTCCCGCCGCCGGGTTGCGGTGGTGGATGCGGGAGAGCCGCGCAACGCCCCTGCAGCGCACATGCACGGCTTCCTGTCCCGGGACGGGATGCCCGGGGCCGATCTGCTGGCAGTGGGGCGGGCCGAGATCACCGGCTACGGGGTGGACCTGTTCGAGAGCCGTGTGGTGAGATCGACCCCGGCTACTTCGTCCGGCTGGACGGCGGCGCGGTGCTCAGGACCCGTCGAGTGGTGGTGGCCACCGGCCTGCGGGACGAGCTCCCCGCGATCCCGGGCGTACCCGAGCAGTGGGGCAAGGGGCTGCTGTTCTGCCCCTACTGCCATGCGTATGAAGTACGCGACCAGCCCATCGGAGTGCTGGGCACCCACGTCGGCGCGGTGCAGCACGCGCTGCTGCTGCGACAGTGGTCGCACGACATCGTCCTCTTCGCGCACACCCTGGACCTCGGCGCGGAGGAACATGAACAGCTGTCCGTCCGCGGGATCACCGTTGTCGAGGGCACCGTCAAGCGCCTGGTGACGGAAGGCGACCGGCTGCGCGGCGTCGAGCTGGCCGAAGGCCATGTCCACCCCCGCTCCGCGGTTTTCGTCTTCCCGCACATGGTGCCCCGCGACGCCCTGCTCACCGGTCTGGGGTGCGAGCGGGACCGGAACGGCTGGGTGACCACCGACGCTGTGGGCCGGACAAGCGTGTTCGGGGTGTGGGCGGTCGGCAACGTATCGGACCCGAAGGCACTTGTGATCACCGCAGCGGGACAGGGCGCCGCAGCCGCGTTCGCGCTCAACCATGACCTCGTCGCGGAGGACATCGAGCGTGCCGTGGAGAACGCCAGATCCTCGTCCGGGACGCCCCAGCAATTCCCGCAGCCCGCCTTGTCCGACTGACCCCCGCCCGTATGGACGGGCGCTGCACCGAAGCCGCTCCTGGAACGCCACCTCGGCCCCTTCCTTCGCTGAGCGCCGGCGGGCACCACGCACTCGACACGGCAGAGCCGGGCCGAGTCGGGGTGCCCGCCGCTCATGCTTCTGGAACTGGAGGGCTCATGAACCCACCTCACGATCAGGGCATCGGGGGGAGGCCTCGGACGCGCTCCGGGAGCGCGAAGCCGGTCTGCACGCCCCCGCTCTCGCGCAGACCATGGACTGGGTGCGGAATCTGCTGCGGATCAGGGGCGGGGGACCAGGGCGCGGGCGAGCGAGTCGAGGGATGCCAGGGGGTCGGGGCCGGTGGGAGTGAGAACGACGCTGGTCGCGCCGGCTGCGTGGCGGGCCTTGATCGCTTCGCGTGCCTGAGCCGGGGTGCCGGTGATGCTCAGCCGGCGAACCCAGTCGGTGGGCATGGTCTGGGCGAATTGCTGGGCGTCTGCGCAGGCGGCGCGGTGTTCACGCAACTGCGCTGCGAAGGGCAGGGGGTCGATGTGCGCGGCCCAGGCCGGCTCTCCGATGGCGGTCAGGCCGGCGCGGACGCGGGCGAGAGCAACATCCTCGTCGTCATCGATGGCGGCGGCGTCGTAGGTGACGACTTCGGGGCTGCTCGTGCGAGGAACACCGTTCATGTGCTGCAGCGAGGAAGCGATGTATGCGGGGGCTGCGGGTTCGGCGAGGAGGAGCCCGTCGGCCACCTCGCCCGCGGCTGCCTGCGACTTGGGACCCCGTACGCCGAGGACGACCGGGGGGACGATGTCGGGGGTTTCGGTGATGACCACGCCTTCGCAGCGCACGTAGCGGCCGTCTGCAGGGCCGGGCTCGCCGCGTATGAGCAGGCGCAGGGCTGTCGTGTACTCCTTGATCAGGGTCAGGGGGCTGGCGGGCCAGGCCCCGGCCTGGCGCATCCAGTCGGGCATGCCGTGGCCGATGCCGGCGATCAGCCGGCCGGGGTAGAGCTGCGCGAGGGTGGCCAGTTCCATTGCGGCGAAGCACACGTTGCGGGCACCGGCAGGCATGATGCCGATGCCGACGGTGATGCTGGTGGTGCTGGCGAGTACGGGGCCGGCTTGTGCGAGTCCGCCGCGCCAGCCGAGGTCTTCGACCACCCATACCTGGTCGAATCCCAGTTCTTCCGCTCGCAGGGCGAACGGCAGCATGTCCCGGACGGGCAGGTCGCGGGGCAGCATTACGCCAATGCGGCCGCGGGCGTCAGCTGATCGAAGCATGGGAAGTTCCTTGCGCGAGTAATGGGTTTCTCCTGTACCCGGTCCGGCAGCCGGGCCGGGTGGGCAGGGGCAGGACGTCAGGGGGGTGCCGCCCGAGCGGTCAGTGGCACTCCGCTGTCTCGTGCGGGCGGTCGGGTCCGGTGTGCGGGATTGCCGCGGTCGCGGTCGCGTTCACGCACAGTGGAGTCGGTGGCAGGAAAGCGTGGTCGAGTGTGGTGAGGCGGGTGGTCCAGCCGACGGCGGCGGGCCCGGCGAGCGTCCCGAGGCAGCCGAAAGCCGGCGACTCGGGAGACGTGGGTGCCGGGGCGAGGGGGTGGCGTACCTGGCTGAACTGAGCAACGTCACAGCCAGCCCGCCTTCCTGGTCACGTCGGCAGCGACCTCACCGACCGGGCGCGTGGTGGCGTCGACGGTGAAGTCGTCGACTGCCGCTTGGTCGAGGAGTGCGGCCAGTTCGCCGGCCCTGGCCAGGTGCCATCGCAACGTTTCGGGCTCGTTCTCGTGGCGCCGCATGAGCCGCTGGTGGACGACGGGCACATCGGCATGGAGCCGTCCCACCGAAAGCTCGACACCGAGCGCCTCGCTGCACGACTTCCGTTCCTCCGGGGTCTCGATCACACCGGCGAGGACCAGCCGAACTGCTCCCGCAGCGAGGTAGTTACCGGCGATGCTGTGCAGGTTTCGCAGCATCATGCCGAAATTGAAGCGGTCTCCCGAAGGCGTTGGCCAAGACTGCCTCAGCCAGTCGAGGTCGATGACGGCGTTGGGTATCCCGGCGTCGGTGAGAAGGTCGCCCACGCCCTCGGCCACCGATGTCTTGCCGACGCCGACAGTGCCGTTGATCAGGAGGGCGCTGGGCGCGGGAGAGTGTTCTGCATGCATGCGTGGGACTTCACGATCCACTTGGCACGGACTCCTTGCACACGGTCTCGGCGGGCAATGTCACACGGCTCTGCGGACCCCGGCCGCCGCCGACGAGGCTGAACAGCACCTCAGCTGTCTCGCTCCAGGCGGCGCCGCCAGGTTTGGCCGACGAGGTCATGGCCGAAGCTGTGGTGGGGCTCCTCGGCGACGAGTTCGAAGCCCTGCTTCTGGTAGACGCACCGGGCCGAGCCGAGCACGTCGTTGGTCCACAGTGTGATCGCCTCGTACCCGGCCTCCCGTGCGAACCTCAGGCACTCCTCGACCAAGCGGGCTCCCAGGCCCAGGCCGCGCGCCTTCGGATCGACAAGCAGCAGGCGCAGCTTCGCCGTCCGGTCGTCCTCGCGCACGCAGAAGACGGAGCCGGACCGTACCCCGTCGACCTCCACGATCCAGGCCGCCTGCGGCCCGGGGACCTTTTCCTCGGCGTAGTCGGCGACGATCCGGGCGACAAGCGCCTCGAAGCTCGCGTCCCAGCCGAACTCCCGTTCGTAGAACTCGCCGTGCGCCATGACCACCCAGCCCAGATCGCCGGGCCGCCCCAGAGGCCGGATGGCCACCGCACGCTCCGCCATCGTGTCCTCACTTCCATTCGACTGAAACGACTGTTTCAGTAAACTAACCCGGTGACCCGATCTGAATCAAACTCCTCCCCGCGAAGGCAGGAGCTGCTGGAAGCGGCCTACGCCCATGCCCTGCGCAGTGGCCTCGGTGGGCTGTCCCTGCGCCCGTTGGCCGAGGAGATCCACTCCAGCCCGCGCGTGCTGCTCTACCTGTTCGGCAGCAAGGACGGCCTGATCCAGGCCCTGCTCGCGCGGGCCAGAGCCGACGAACTGGCGCACCTGCAGCAGCTCGCCGACTCACAGGAGCAGTCCGAGGGACTACGGCCAATCGCATGTGAGCTGTGGCGATGGTTGTCCGCCGACGCTCACCGCGGCCTGCTGACGCTGTGGGTCGAGAGCTACGCCCGCTCCCTCATCGACCCCGCCGGGCCATGGGCCGGCTTCGCCCGCGACACGGTCGGCGACTGGCTGGAACTTCTCGCCGCCGGCCAGCCCGCCGGGATACGTGACACCGAGGCCGGCCTGGCGCAGCGCACCCTCGTCCTCGCCGTTCTGCGGGGCGCGCTGCTGGACCTCCTCGCCACCGGCGATGCCACGCGCACCACTGCGGCAGTACGCCTCCAGCTGGCTGCCCTGGGATGACGGGCAGGGCTCCAACGGCTCCGCCGCACCGGACTCGATTCCTTTGCGGCGGTGCGAACCCTGGCGTTTGCGGGCGGTGCGGAGCCTGGTGTTCCCGCGGAGCCATCTCCGCAGGGCGGGTATGCCGCACGCCTTGTCCACGCGGTACCGGCGGTGCGCGCGGTGGACTTCGAGCTCCCGGAACACGGCGGCAGAGCCCGCCGGGCACAACCGCTGACCAGGACATGGATGATCGCGCGAACAGCGTCTCACCAGGTGTGCTGCGTCCCACCGCCCTGCGGCCGCACCCTCGTCGGCGGGATCAGAAGAACCACACCCTCAACGGATCGGGACCTGGGTGGGAGAGACCCGGGACCGTCGGATGAACACCACAATGAGCACCCGCGGATTCCAGCAGGCTGGGATGCGGAGGCCGGCCGACATGGTCGCCCGACGGTGCCCGCCCTGGTGAGGCCGGTGGACTCGGTGCGGTCACCAGGGCGGTGGAGGGATTCGGCGGGTTCGGCAGGCAGCGGGAGCGGGTGGGCGGTTCCTACAGGGCGGATTCCGGCGAGATGACGTCCCAGGTTCCGAACAACGTCAGGCCGGCCGATCCGGCTGCCGCCACCGAGGCGTGGTTGTCGAGCTGGCAGCGGTACTGCGGCTGGTGGTCCCGTGCGAGGGCATGGCGGGAGATCGCGCGCACGAGGCGGCGGGCGTGGCCCTTGCCCCGGTACGGCGGGAGTGTCAGCACGCCGAGGTCGGCCAGTGGTGCGTCGTCCCACGGGTACATGCTCGCCACGCACACCAACTGCCCGTCCTCGAACGCTCCGTACACCGCCCAGTGCTCCAGCTCGACGGATGCGTCGTCGAGATCCTGCTCGGATGCCGCTTCCTCGAACTGTTTGAACGCGGCTGCGTCGGCCTCGGTGAGGGGACGGATCGAGGGGTCGTCCGGTTCGCCGAGCAACGCCTTCAGGGCCTCATCGGTGAAGTAGAACAGGTTGTCGGCGCCGTGCAGCGAGATTCCGGACTTCTCCAGCCGCTGCCGGAAGCCCGCCTCGTCGATTGGCCGACCGGCTTCCAGGCCCACGACCTCGGCGATCGCGGGGGTGAGCAGAACGCGCGTGTTCCCGTCGGTCGTCGTGAGGATGGTGAGCCGTTCGTCCTCGTCGAGGGCGGCATCGACGGTGACACTGAAGGTGCCGTCGGTGTGGAGGAGCCGACTCGTCGCGGAGGGGGTCAGCCAGAAGTCGGTGATGGGGGAAGGGAACATGTCGGGTGCTCTCTGCTCGTCGTGGTCGGGCGGCACGGTGATGTGCCGCAAGTCGTATGGGACGCCTCGGCGATGTGTTGCCGACGGTGGCGCCTCAACGGCCGCCTGCTGGAGGCCGGATGGGTGGGGCCGGGGCAGGTCAGAAGCGTTTGACAAGGCTGACCGCACGGTCGGTGACGGTGAAACCGAGGCTCTGGTAGAGGCCGAGGGCACCGGTCGGGCTGTCGGCGTCGACATCGAGCACGGCGTGATCGAGGCCATCGGCCCGCAGCGCCCGCAGCACGTGGGCCAGCATCGTACGGGCCAGCCCCTGCCCCCGCGCCTCCCGCCGCACACCGACGGCCGTGATGTATCCGAACGGGCCGCTGCGCAGCGGCCACTCGTCCGGCGCCACGTCGACGAAGACGAACCCCACGACGCGCTCGGCACCGCCCGGGGCGGAGGCGATGGCGAGGAGAGACAGGTCCGGGCGGAACGCCTCCAGGCGGTCGCCCGAGGCCCAATCGGCGGCAGTGACCGGCTGGGAACCCCAGTGGTCGCGGAAGGCGTCGTTCATCGCGGACCTGGCCCGCTCGCTCCACTCCTTCCCGTACGGCACAAGCCGCACTGCCGGGGCGGACGGCGGCTCGGCGACAGGCGCGGCAAGATCGCGCTCCAGCTCCAGCCACCACCGGGCACGCTCGAAACCGTGTGCCTCCAGGAGCCGGATCGCAGAAGTGGCGTGGTCCTGCGCGCCGGCGGCGAGCCAACCGGGCAGCGTGGCATCGCTCGCCGCGAGATGCTGAAGCCCCCGGGCCTCCTGCCACGCCAGGAGCGCTGTGCCGATGCCTTCGCGCCGGCGGTCCGGAACCACCGTTCCGTCGAGTTCCCCCCAGACGATCGTCTCCTGGCTCGCCGGGGCCATGGCCGAGCCGTAGGCGACGGCCCGGCCGGAGGCATCGACGGCGATCACGGCATCGCGCTCGGGGTGGAAGACTTCGCTGCTGAATCCCTCCTCCAGCTCGTCCCTCGTCACCAGCGAGCGCGGGTGGTCGATCTTTCCGGCGGCATGCGCCAGTTCGAGGATCAGGCCGATGTCGGCAGCGGTGACAGGTCTCCAGACGAGCCCCTCCCCGGCCGTGGGCAGCGCAATCGACGACGGAGCGGTCACCCTGTCGCGCAATGCGTGGAGTTCAGGGCTGTGATGTGTCGTCCCACTCACAAGGGGATCCTTTCTCGGCACCGACTGCACCCATTTCGGAATTCTGTGGTGGCGGTGCGACAGGGGAGCGGGTGTGGGGGCTCGCGTCCCGTGCGGAAGCGCCTCGGCCACACTCGGCCCGTACAGATCTTGCTCGTTATTGATCCGACCGTATCGAATGAAAACTGCGGAGAGAATTGATTTGAATCGGGGTGTTCGCCCATGGCAGGGACAAGGAGACGGTGATGGTGCCGTGTCCAGCAGACGGAAGGCCGGGCGGCGGGCCCCAACCCGCCGACATGAGGTCGGGGGAGGGCGCCTCGTCCCGGCGCATCCGCTCACCCCTGGCGACCGGTCGACGGTCCACGGGCTCGCCCCTTCTGCCGCAGCTGTATGCGGCTCTTCGAACGGTGAGGAATGAACAATGAACCCGGCCGGTCGCTCCTGTTGCGGTGGTTCCGCAGCTGCGGAGACGTCCGCTACCGCGCCGGGATCCACCACCATCGTCGCCCCGTGGGACATGGATCTCTGGTCCGTGCCCTCGCACACACTCAAGCCCGACATGTGCTTTCCCGCACGCGAGACACAGCGACACACATCGTGGCGGGCGTTGTGGAGAGGGAGACCGCCCACCCATGATGGACAGGGCCGGCCGGCGACATCAATCGACAGATGCCGAATGTTTTGTATGAAGCGAGCGACATCTGTATGCCGCATGGGGTGAGGCTGCCGCTGCCGGAAAGACTTCCGGACATCTCGCCGTGTGAGCGCACACCGGAGTTGCTGCCGCGCGTACGGGTTTTGCCCGGGGAGCGACCAGGTCATTCGCTCAGTGCTTGCCGAACGCGGGCCAAAGTGCAGTGGACTTATGCAGCCTGCAACTGGTACATCTGCTGGCCAAGTCGTTTTGCAGGGCAGCCAAGACCAGTTCGTGCGGCGGCACCTTTTCCGGGACGTTCCCGGGCGCCGACCAGCTCTGGACGCCCGACCACGCCGGTGAGCACCGCATTGCCGGACTGCGAACCATCACCGTCGACGCCACAGCTCGGCGCGCACCGGCCCCTGCCCCACCCCCCTGTTGCTATGAGGTACATCCGTGCAGGTCCTGACCATGTTGCGTAAACGGATACCGGCCCTGGCCGCTCTTCTGCTGTTGCTCCTCACCGCTGTCGCGGCCATGCTGCCGTTGCGTACCGCCGATCCCCGGCCGGCCTCCGCCCCCGCCGGTGACTTCTCGGCGGCCCGTGCGGTTGCGCGGCTCGGCGGCATCGCGAAGGTTCCGCACCCGGCGGGCTCGGCCGCGCAGTCGGACGTACGGGAGTATCTCGTCGGTGAGTTGCGGAAACTGGGACTGCGACCTGAGGTCCAGACCCGGGTCGCTCCTTCCAGGGCCGACGACATCCCCGCCATCGTCGGGTCCGTCTCCAACATCCACGCCACGATCCCCGGCAAGAATTCCACCGGCCGGGTCCTTGTCGTCGCCCACTACGACTCCGTGCCGATCGCCCCGGGCGCTGCCGACGACGGCTCCAACGTCGCCGCGATCCTCGAAATCGTCCGCATCCTCAAGGCCGGACCTCAGCTCCGCAACGACGTCGAGGTCCTCTTCACCGATGGCGAGGAGCAAGGGCTGCTCGGAGCGCAGGCATTCGTCGATGCCGAGGCCGGCACGCGCCGGAACACCGACCCTCGGCAGACCGTTGTGGTGAACATGGAGGGCCGGGGCCCCTCCGGGCCCGTTGTGATGTTCCAGATGGCGGGAACCGGCCTCGCCCCTGCCGTACGGGCCTCCGGTGCACTGACCACGTCGTTCTCCGCAGCGATCTATGACCAACTGCCCAACGACACCGACCTGACCGTCTTCGACGAGGCCGGCATGCGGGGACTCAACTTCGCCTTCATGGACGGCTCCGCGCACTACCACACCGCCCACGACGACATCGCCCGGCTCGACCCCGCGAGCGTGCAGGACATGGGGGAGACGGCACTCGCGGCGGTCCGTCATCTCGGTGGGTCGGACCTCTCGCGGAGCGGCCCGGACGCCACGTACTTCTCCCTGTTCGCCACGGTCGTGTCGTACCCGGCATGGCTGGTCCTGCCGCTCGCCGTGGTGACCCTCCTGGGCGTGCCGCTGCTGTTGTGGTTCGGCCGGCGCCGCGGGCTGTCCCCCGCCGGGGCCGGACGGGCCGCCATGACCTTCCCGCTCACGCTGATCGGCGCGGCGGGCATCGGCCTGGTCGGATGGTGGGCATTGGGCCTGGCCCGACCGGACTTCGTGCTCAGCGAGGGCAGCATGTTCCACCTCGGCCGGTACGCGTGGGGCGAGGCGTTGCTCCTCCTGGCGCTGCTCGTCGCCTGGTACCGCTGGGCCCGCCGCAAGGCTTCACCCCTGGACATCGTGGTCGGTGTGCTCGGATGGTTCGCGCTGCTCGCCGTGGTCTGCGCGGTGCTGCTGCCCGGGGCCGCCTACCTCTTCACCTGGCCGGCGCTGATCGGACCGGCGGTTGTTGCCATGACGCTGCGGTTCATACCTGCCGACTCCCCGTGGCGGGCGGTGGCCGGAGCGGTGACCGCCGTACCGGCTGTCGCACTCGTCCTGCCGGTCGTACTCCTGCTGCTGCCCGCCCTGGGGCTCTCGCTCACCGCCGCCCCATTGGTTCTCACGGCACTGCTCGCAGCGTTGTTGCTGAGCTTCCTGGAGCCGTTTCCCGAGCGCCGGGCGGTCACCGCCGGGATGCTCGCGGTGGCGGTGGCAGGTGCGGGCACGCTGGGCGTGGGAACGGCGCTCGACGGCTACAGTGCTGACGAGCCACGGCCCGTCAGCCTCGGGTACGTCCTGGAGTCCGACACGGGCAAGGCCACCTGGGTCAGCCTCGGCGACTCCTCACAGCCTGCCGTCGGCGAACTCCTCACCGGCGAGCCGGCCCGCTACGACGACCGTATTCCCCCGCTGGCCGGCATCGCGCTCTCGAACGGAGCCGCCAAGGCCGCACGCCTGGAAACCCCGCGTGCCAAGAACGCCTCGGCCACCGAGGCCGACGGTATCCGCACGATCCGGGTCCGTATCCAGGCCCCTGCCAACGCCCACAGCATCGACATCCACGCCGGCACCGGCGACCACCAGATCCTCGACGCCACCGTCGAGGGCGTGAAGCTCGCCGGCGGTCCCAAGCATCCGCAGGACGACTGGGAATGGAGCTTCAGCTACGCTGCCCCGCCCGCGGACGGCATCGAGGTCGTCATCCGCACCCGTGGCAAGGGCTCCCTGCCGCTCCGCGTGGTGTCCACCGCAGTCGGCCTGCCGGACGGGGTCGGCGCGCCCGCCCCGGACGCGGACCGGAGTTGGGCGAGCTGGCCATCGGTCGCCGGCCAGACCTTCGTCGTACGGACCTTCCGGCTCTGACCGCGTCGTGCGAAAGACCCGTCGCACGGATCGATCCGTTCCCCCGGTCGCCGCCACACTCCGGTTCGGAGAAGGGCGGAGAGGCATTCCGGATCGTCGCCATCAGCAGGTCGACCGGGCGACGCCGGCCCGACGGGCGCAACGCAGGTCCGGAGCGGGGCGGGATGCCGTTCGTCACGGTGGTACCGCCCCGCCCCCGGCCGGGACCGTTCGGCACACACGGGCCGATCCGGCCGAGCACGACCTCATGGTGCTCGGCCGGAACAACGTACTGACACCCTGGGCCTGACTGCCGTTCAGGAGGGTCCGGTCCTCTCCACGCGATCGGTCGCAGCTCTGACGACCTCGTGGCCCCGAACGTGTCCCGGCCCATGACGTCGGCAGGACAGCGCACGTACAGCCGGCCTTCCGCGAAGTCGAGCACCGCCCGGGCAGCCCCGGCCGGCCGGGGCGCCGAGGGGAGGCGGAACGTCAGGGCGGGCGGTGCAGCTGTGCCATCTTCAGGCCGAGATGGGCGGTGAGCCGATCGTCTCCGCAGGACATGTTCAGGCCGGTCAGTTCCTCGACGCGCCGTAGCCGCTGGTAGAGCGTGGAGCGGTGGACGTGCAGCCGGGCGGCGGCCCGCTGGGCGTCGCCGGCGTGGTCGAGGTAGGTGCTCAGGGTCTCGACCAGGTCCTGGTGCCCGGACTCCGGCTCCAGCAGTCGGCGCAGTCCGGGATGGATGCCTTCGGCCAGCTCATCCGGTGAGAGCTTGGCCAGCAGCGCGTAGACCCCGAGGCGTGCATAGGCGGCCACCGGCCCCATCGCGTGGGTGGCGCGTGCGACGTCGGTGGCTTGGCGGGCCTCCCGGTAGGAGACGTGGGCCTCGGCCAGGCGACGGTGTCTCCCGCCGATACCCACCCAGCAGGACGTCCTTCGGCCGGTGCCGAGTTCGGCGACGAGTTTCTCGTGCAGGACGTGGGCCAATTCGCCGACGGCGTGTTCGATGCCATCGCTCCGGGTTCCCGGCCAGATGGTGAGCAGCAGGGCGTGGTCCGGCCGGGACAGGACGAGGGCACGGGTGGGCGACAGCCTCCGCCGGGCGTGGTCGAGCGAGAGGTCCAGTGCCAGCCGCTGCTGTTCGGCGAGCGGTTCCCCGGCCCCGTGCGACACCGTGGCCACCAGGGCCGTGACCGGCCCGGCCACAGCCAGCCCCTCCTCGACGAGCGCGGCGGCGGCCTCGTCCCGCACGGAGGGATCGGGGGCGACCAGGTCACGGACGTGCTCGCGTTCGTGGCTGCGGGAGACCTCGTCGGCCAGGTGATCGCGTTGCAGGATCAAGGCGGCCTGTCCGGCCGCCTCCCGCAGCGCCTCGACGTCCCTGGGGGTGGTGGGGCCGATCAGCCAGAGGTACCCCCGCAGCGCCCCGTTGTACCGGACCGGCATGCCGGTCCGCTCGGCCGTGAAGCCGATCTCCGGGCACGGTGGGACGGTGAAGACGTCGGTGGCCCGGGCAGCCCCGTGCCGGGCGACGTGAGCGGACAACGCGGCCGACACCCCGCGGTTCATGATCGACTCGATGCGGGCGTCGTCGACGTCGCCGGTGTGCGCGGTATGGGCGAGCAGCCGGATGCGGGCGTCATCCATGGCCACCGACCGCCCCAGTCGCGCGCTGAGTGCATCGAGCAACTGCTGCAGTTCAGAAGCCATGTCTTGCATGGTAAAGGCCCCATTGGCCCCGGCGGCACCGGCCGTCGGCGTGCCCGACAGTGGGCCGACACCTGTCGATTTCCGCATCTGTGGTCGCGACAGGTGTGGAGGGTCGAGGGAGTCCCGTAATCCCTATCGTCTTCCTCAGTGCGGATCGGACAACAGGGGCTCCGGCCACCCACCGAGCCGGTCTGCCTCCCGGCGTTGGGTTCCGGCCGGCCCGCGGCTCACCCGTTCGATTCCGCGAAGGACCTGTAACGGAACCCCTTGCTTACAGGAGGGTGACTCAGTGTCTGACACCTCGGACGTCCTGGTGGTCGGCGCGGGCGTGATCGGCTGCTCGGTGGCGCTCGAACTGGCCAAGTCCGGTCTGCGCGTCACTGTGGTGGACAAGCTCGGTGGGGCCGGCGTGGGCTCCACCAGCGCTTCCAGCGCAGTTGTTCGCTTCAACTACTCCGCTCTCGACGGGGTGGCGACCGCCTGGGAGGCCAGGCACTGCTGGGAGCACTGGCCGGAGCACCTGGGGAAGAGCGGCTCGGGTCCGCTGGCCGCCTTCGTACGCACCGGCCTCGTCGCCCTGGACGCGCCTTCGGCGCCCCGCGACCGCGTCACACCTCTCTTCGACCAGGTCGGCGTTCCCTATCAGGAGTGGGACGCGGCAGAGCTCGCGGCGCGGCTGCCGGCCCTCGACACCGGCTGCTACTGGCCGCCCACGCCCGTGGACGAGGACGAGTTCTTCGCCGATGCCACCGCGCAGCTGGGGGCGCTCCACACCCCCGACGCCGGTTACATCGACGATCCGCAGCTTGCCGCACTCAACCTGGCCGAAGCCGCGCGGGAACGCGGAGTGAGATTCTCCTTCAAGACCGAGGTGACCTCCGTCCTGCAACGGGGCGGCCGGGTCCGCGGTGTGCGGCTCGCCGACGGTTCGAGTGTCTCGGCCCCCGTGCTGGTCAACGCCGCGGGCCCCTGGTCCGGTGCGCTCAACCGACTCGCGGGGGTCGGCGCCGAGTTCACCGTGGGGGTGCGGCCCCTGCGCCAGGAGGTCCACCAGGTCGCCGCCCCGCCCGGCTACCATCCGGCGGACGGCATCGGGCCGGTCGTCGCCGACCTCGACCTCGGCATCTACCTGCGTCCCGTCGGGCGGGACTTCCTCCTGGTCGGCGGCACGGAACCGGAATGCGACCCGCTGGAATGGGTCGACGACCCGGACCGGTCCGGCCCCGGCGCAACGGTGCGGGGCTTTCACACCCAGGTGACCCGCGCTGCCCGTCGGCTGCCCGGACTGCGCGTCCCCAACAAGCCCAGCGGAGTCGCCGGCGTCTACGACGTCACCGACGACTGGGCGCCCATCTACGACCGCACCGACCTCGACGGCTTCTACGTCGCCATCGGCACCAGCGGCAATCAGTTCAAGAACGCCCCCCTCGTCGGCCGGTTCGTCGCCACCCTGGTCCACGGGACGGAGGCAGGACACGACCACGACCGACAGCCGTTGCACTACGCCTGCGAGTACACCGGCCATCACATCAATCTCGGAACCTTCTCCCGCAAACGCCGCCCCAACACCTCCTCCGGCACCGTCATGGGCTGAGCCGGCCCGGACGAGTCACCGGACGGTTCGGTACGCGTCCCGTCGGCCGGGCAACGGGCGACCGATGTCGGCCGGAGACGGGGCGCACAGCGGAAGAGGTGTCCGGTTGCCCGCAGAGACCCCGGGCTGTCGAGCGGTGCTGCGGCAGTCCTTCGACAGCAGTGAACGAATACGACCGCCGACGGCGCGGGTGTCGGGTGACGCCGCACGCCGATGGAACGCAAAGGAGACCGCAATGCTGCCGACCGACGTGCGTGACACCACCGAGTACAAGGCCGTTCACAGCTATCTGCTGAAGTCGCACGAGCCGGCCTTCGGCAGGCCGGACGGCCTGTCGGAGCCGCACGCGTCCCCCGACGGCCGCCGGATCGTGGTGACCGGAGCGGTGCTCGACGAACTGGCCGGCGTGCCCCGCACCGCGGTCTATGCGGCCGAGGACGGCGAGCTGCGGGCGATCACCTCCGGTGAGGCGTCGGCGCGGTGCCCGCGCATCTCGCCGGACGGCCGGACGCTGGCGTTCCTCTCGGACCGCGCCCAGCCGGGCCGGTTCCAACTCCACCTGCTCCACGAAGGGCGGATGGGCGAGGCCGAAGCCGCACCCGCCGTGCCGGGAACGGTGGAGTACGCGCACTGGTCGCCGGACGGCGCCCGGCTCCTGCTGGGCGTCGCGGGCCTCGGCGCAGACCTGTCCGGCGGACAGGGCGCGAAAAAGAACGCTACCCAGGACGACGGTCTGCCGGAGTGGCACCCGGCCGTCGACACCGGGCCCGGCGAGGAGTCGTGGCGCAGCCTGTGGCTCTACACAGTGGCCACCGGGGAGCTGTCCCGAGTCTCGCCGGAAGGGATGAACTGCTGGGAGGCCGCCTGGTGCGGTCCGTCCCGGCTGGCCGCCATCACCAGCGACGCGCCGGCGGAGAACGACTGGTACGGGGCGGTCCTCACCCTCATCGAGCCGGGCACGGGCGAGTGCCGCGAGCTGCTGCGCAGCGAAGTCCAGCTCGGCTGGCCGGCCGGCTCGCCGGACGGGCGCCATGTCGGTGTCGTGGAAGCCGTGTGCAGCGACCGGTGGGTGATGGCCGGCGATCTCAGCGTGATCGACCTCCAGTCCGGCGCGAGGACGGAGATCGACACGGCCGGGACCGATGCGACCTGCCTCCAGTGGCTGGACGATACCCGGCTCGGCTACCTGGGCCAGCGCCACCTCGACTCGGTGGCCGCGATCGCCGACGTCCCGCACGGCAAGGTGACGGAGGTGTTCAGCACCGACCTTTCGTGCGGCAGCCTGTTCTACCCGGAGGGAACGTTCACCGCCGACGGCAGTGTGCTGGTCGTGCAGTCGGCGTACCGCCTGCCGCCGCGCCTCGCTCTCGTGGCGCCCGGGAGCGAGCGGATACTGGCTTCGGTGTCCCATCCCGGCACCGACTTCCTGCTGTCGAACTGCGGCGAGGCCGAGGCGGTGACCTGGAAGTCGTGCGACGGCCTGGAGATCGAAGGGATCCTGTGCACCCCGCCCGGCGACGGTCCGCACCCCTTGGTGGTCCATGTGCATGGCGGGCCGGTGTGGGCGTATCGCGACACATGGTCCATGTACACGCCGTACGTGCCGCTTCTGGTCTCGCGCGGCTACGCGGTGCTCCACCCCAACCCGCGAGGCAGCGGCGGACGCGGACAGGAGTTCGCCGGTGCCGTCGTCGGGGACATGGGTGGCCTGGACGCGCAGGACATCCTGTCGGGCATCGACGCGCTGGTGGCGCGGGGGCTGGCCGACCCGGACCGGATCGGGCTGATCGGCGGCAGCTACGGCGGTTTCATGTCGTCCTGGCTGGTCACGCAGGACCAGCGGTTCGCGGCCTCGGTGCCCACGGCCCCGGTGACCGACTGGTGCAGCCAGACGTACACCAGCAATATCGGCGGCTGGGGCCTCGCGTTCCTGGGAGCGGGCCTCGATGCCCCCGGTGGTGGGCCCGCCCAGGAGCGCAGCCCCGTCCTGCACGCCGACAAGGTCCGTACGCCATGCCTCAACGTCGCCGGTGCGAAGGACCTGTGCACACCGGCCGGCCAGGCCCAGGAGTTCCACCAGGCCCTGATCGCCCACGGCGTCGAGTCGGTACTCGCCATCTATCCGCTCGAAGGACACGGCGTACGGATGTACCCGGCGCTGACCGACTACCTCACCCGGGTCGTCATGTGGTTCGACAGGCACATGCCGGCACGGGTCGACCGGTGAGCAGGGTGTGGGGTGCGTCGGCCGGGCCCGCCCCGGCCGACGCGCACGACCGGCAAGGAGGACGGTGGCGCGGCACCGGGCATCGAAACGTTCCCGTCGGTAGGGATGGCGCTGTCGTGGGGGAAACCGGAGAGTCCGTCGTGACCCCGGCCCGGTGGCTCGGACACTCCTCACCGGCGATCACCCTCGGTTACTATGCTCACTTCATGCCGGAAGCCGGCAGCAAGGGACGCGGCACGATCGACGGTCTGCTGGGGAGCGGGGAGATCGGCTCGCCGGCCGAAACTCCCCAGATTCTCCCCAGCGCCGTCGACCGGTGATTCCTGCCTCTACATCCTGGAGAAGCCGTCCGTGGATTATGAGGCTGAAAAGATGGGTGGCCTGGGAAAGTGTTGGAAGAAGTCGTAGCGACTCGCTATGTCACGCCTTTGCGTGAGGGCGGTTCGCTCCCCGGGATCGTCGAGGCCGACGACTCCGGCACCTACGTCATGAAGTTCACCGGTGCCGGACAGGGGCGCAAGACGCTGGTCGCGGAGGTCATCTGTGGACAGCTCGGCCGCAGGCTCGGCCTGCGCGTGCCCGACCTCGTGCAGATCCAGCTCGACCCGGTCATCGGCCTGGCCGAACCCGACCAGGAGGTGCAGGAACTCCTGAAGGCCAGCGGCGGCCTCAACCTGGGGATGGACTTCCTGCCCGGCTCGATCGGTTTCGACCCGCTCGCCTACCGGGTGGACGCGCGGGAGGCCGGACGGGTCGTCTGGTTCGACGCGCTGATCAACAACGTCGACCGGTCCTGGCGCAACCCGAACATGCTGGTCTGGCACGGCGACCTGTGGCTCATCGACCACGGCGCCACCATGATCTGGCACCACAACTGGCCCGGGGCCCAGGCGTCCGCCGCCAAGCCGTACAACGCGTCGGACCACGCCCTCGCCCCGTTCGCCCCCGACATCGCGGCGGCCGCCGCCGAACTCGCCCCGCTGGTCACCGGGGAACTGCTCGCCGAGGTCGCGTCCGACGTCCCCGACGAGTGGCTGGTGGACGAACCCGGCTTCGCGTCCCCCGACGACCTGCGCCGCGCCTATGTGGAGGCGCTGCTGCCGCGCGCCGCGACCATCCACGAGCGGATCATCATGGACGCCCCCACCGAGCCCAAGCCGTCCCAGGCCCCCGGCTGGCTCACCGACCACCTCACCCCCTGGCCGCACCCCGCCAAGAAGAAGGACGACCGTCCGTGAGCGAGCGCGATGTCTTCGAGTACGCGCTGCTGCGCGTGGTGCCGCGGGTGCAGCGCGGCGAGTGCTTCAACGCGGGCGTGATCGTCTACTGCCGCGCCCGGAGCTTCGTCGCCGCCCGCACCCATCTCGACGAGACCAAGCTGAAGGTCCTGGACCCGGCCGCCGACGTGGTCGGCGTACGGGCCGCCCTGCGCGCCGTCGAGGGAGTGTGCCTGGGCGGCGCGGACGCGGGCCAGGCCGCCCGTGACGACGCGGGCCGGCGCTTCCGCTGGCTGATCGCGCCGCGCTCCACCGTCGTCCAGCCGGGCCCCGTGCACAGCGGCCTCACTGCCGACCCGGAGGCCGAGGTGGAACGGCTGCTCGACCTGCTGGTGCGCTGACCCCCGTGCCGCGCCGCCGTCCGCGACCGTTGCGGACGGCGGCGCCACCGGGTGTGACATGCGCCCCGGCCGTCGCGCGCCGTTGACACCGGGTGCCAGGGCTTCTAGCGTCTCGTCTGCTGAAGGTACTAAGCGGTCGCTCAGCCATCGGGAAGGTTCCGCGCACACGAGGTCCCGTGCCGGAGGTGCCCCGACGTCCGCTGGGCGGCGATCCAAGGGCGAGGAGAACCAAGCATGTCCACCACCGAGCAGCGCGTCGCCATCGTGACCGGAGCGGCGCGGGGCATTGGCGCCGCCACCGCGGTACGCCTGGCGGCCGAGGGCCGCGCCGTCGCCGTACTCGACCTCGACGGGGCGGCCTGCAAGGACACCCTCGAGAAGATCACCGCCGCGGGGGGCACCGCCCTCGCCGTCGGCTGCGATGTGTCGGACAGCGCCCAGGTGGAGGCCGCGGTCGAGCGGGTGGCCGCCGAACTCGGCGCCCCGACGATCCTCGTCAACAACGCGGGCGTGCTCCGCGACAACCTGCTCTTCAAGATGAGCGAGTCCGACTGGGACATCGTGATGAACGTGCACCTCAAGGGCGCGTTCCTGATGGCCAAGGCGGTCCAGAAGCACATGGTGGACGCCGGGTTCGGCCGGATCGTCTCGCTCTCCTCCTCCTCGGCGCTCGGCAACCGCGGCCAGGCCAACTACGCCGCCGTCAAGGCCGGTCTGCAGGGCTTCACCAAGACCCTCGCCAAGGAACTCGGCAAGTTCGGCATCACGGCCAACGCCGTCGCCCCCGGCTTCGTCGTCACCGAGATGACCGCGCAGACCGCGGCCCGGATCGGCATGGGCTTCGAGGAGTTCCAGGCCGCCGCCGCCACTCAGATCCCGGTGCAGCGGGTCGGCCGCCCCGAGGACATCGCCAACGCCATCGCCTTCTTCACGGGGGACGCGGCGGGCTTCGTGTCCGGGCAGGTCATGTACGTGGCCGGCGGACCGCTCAACTGACCCGAAGGGCTGCGGAATCATGACTGTGCAGGACAGCGGGAAGGTCGCGCTCGTCACGGGCGCGAGCCGGGGCATCGGTTACGGCATCGCCGAGGCGCTGGTGGCCCGGGGCGACCGGGTGTGCATCACCGGGCGTGGCGAGGAGGCGCTCGAGGAGGCCGTCGAACGGCTGGGTTCCGACCGGGTGATCGGGGTGGCGGGCAAGGCGCACGACGCGGAGCACCGGGTGGTGGCCGTCGAACGCACCATGGAGGCCTTCGGCCGGGTCGATTTCCTGGTCAACAATGCCGGGACGAATCCGGTCTTCGGGCCGATCGCCGAACTCGACCTCGACGTGGCCCGCAAGGTCTTCGAGACGAATGTGATCTCGGCGCTCGGGTTCGCGCAGCAGACCTGGAAGGCGTGGCAGAAGGACAACGGCGGGGCGATCGTCAACATCGCCTCGATCGCCGGGGTGTCCGCCTCGCCCTTCATCGGCGCCTACGGCATGAGCAAGGCGGCCATGGTCAATCTGACCCTCCAGCTGGCGCACGAATTCGCGCCGGTCGTCCGGGTCAACGCAATTGCTCCCGCGGTCGTGAAGACGAAATTCGCCCAGGCGCTGTACGAGGGCCGAGAGGAGGAGGCCGCGGCGGCCTATCCGCTCGGACGGCTCGGGGTCCCCGAGGACATCGGCGGCGCCGCGGCGTTTCTCACCTCGGGTCAGGCCGACTGGATCACCGGTCAGACCCTGGTGGTCGACGGAGGAATCTTCCTGAATGCGGGCGTGGGCTGAGAACGGCCTGAGAGGGTTTGGCCCTGATTGACTCAAGTGCCCCGCCAGACCTGCGGATTGACCTGGCGGGGCGCTGCGGTATGGTCTGCCGACCCATGGCTGATCGAGGAGCGTTCACGTGTTCTACCGGGCCGGTCGTCAGGCCGTTGCAGCTCTTGCTTCCCTTTCTCTGCTGTCGGGCTGCGGACTTTTCTCCGACAGCGGATCGGATATCGAGCAGAAGATAGTCGTCGGCACGACCAGTGAGCCTTCCACTCTCGATCCGGCGGCTGCATGGGACAACTCCTGGGAGCTGATGCGCAATGTCTTCCAGACCCTGGTGAGTTTCCCCACGGGAAGTACGAGTCCCCAGCCCGATGCCGCGGAGTGGTGCAAGTTCACCGATACCACCAGCACCTCCTACCGGTGCAAACTCCGCAAAGGGCTGAAGTTCTCCAACGGGGACGCACTCGATGCCGAGGCCGTGAAGTACTCCATCGACCGGATCAGGGAGATCGATTTCAAGGGTGGCCCGGTCGGCATGCTCGGTTCGCTCGACCGGATCGAGACCAAGGGGGAGGACGTCGTCGTCTTCCACCTCACCAAGCCGGACGCCACCTTCCCGTTCGTTCTCACCACGCCCGCCATGTCGCTGGTGGCCCCCAGTGCCTATTCGAAGCACAAGCTGCGCACTGACGGAAAGATCACCGGATCGGGCCCGTACCTTCTCGATTCGTACAAGCCGGGGAAGCGCGCCGAACTGGTGAAGAACCCGGACTACAAGGGATTCGCCAACCGCAAGAACGATTCTGTGACGATCCGTTACTTCAAGGAGTCCGCCCCCGTGGTGGCGGCCCTCCGGAAGAACGAGATCGACGCGATCTACCGCGGCCTCACCGCCGAGGAGGTCATCGCCCTGGAGAACGGCCAGAACAAGGACGGCAGCCCGCAGATCGTCGAGACGGTCGGCGCGGACATCCGTTTCCTGGTCTTCAACCCCGAGGACCCGGCCGCGGGGAACGTGGCCGTGCGGCGGGCCATCGCCCAGCTCGTGGACCGTGACGCCCTGGTGGCCAAGGTCTACCAGGGCACGGCCGAGCCGCTGTACTCCATGGTCCCCAAGGGCATCACGGCCCACACCACCAGCTTCTTCGACGCCTACGGTGACCCGGACCGGGCCAAGGCCAAGCAGATCCTGACCAAGGCCGGCATCACCAAGCCCGTCAAGCTGACGCTCTGGTACGCGACCGACCGGTACGGCTCCTCCACGGCCCTCGAGTTCGAGGAGCTGAAGCGGCAGCTGGAGGGTTCCGGGCTGTTCCGGATCACGTTGAAGGGCAAGCCCTGGAAGACGTTCCAGGAGGGCTTCAACAAGGGCGAGTACCCCGTCTTCGGCCGGGGCTGGTTCCCGGACTTCCCGGACCCGGACAACTTCATCGCCCCGTTCCTCGGCAAGGACAGCGTCACGGGCATGCCGTACATGAAGGACGAGATCACCCGGGAGCTGCTGCCGCAGACCCGCAAGGAGAGCGACCGGGGCGCGGTCGTCAAGCAGTTCGAACGGGCCCAGAAGATCCTGGTCGACGACGTGCGGGTGCTGCCGTTGTGGCAGGGCAAGCTGTACGTCGCCTCGGGCGAGGACATCGGCGGGGGCGAGCGAGCCCTGGACCCGCAGACGGTCATGCAGATGTGGGAGTTCTACCGCAAGGCCAGCTGGTAGGGCGAAAAGGGCGGAACCGGACCGGCGGGGGCGTTGTCAGTGGTCCCCGGTAGGTTCTCGGATGAAATGCCGATTGCTCACCGGAGGTTGTTCACGTGACCGACACCGACCTGCTGCCCGAGTCCTGGCGCGGCGTCCTCGGCGAAGAGCTGCAGAAGCCCTACTTCAAGGAGCTCACCGAGTTCGTCGAGGAGGAGCGGGCCAAGGGGCCGGTCTACCCCCCGCGCGACCAGGTGTTCGCCGCCCTGGAGGCCACGCCCTACGACAAGGTGAAGGTCCTTGTCCTCGGCCAGGACCCGTACCACGGGGAGGGGCAGGGGCACGGGCTGTGCTTCTCCGTGCGGCCCGGCGTGAAGACGCCGCCGTCCCTGCGGAACATCTACAAGGAGATGAAGGAGGAGCTCGGCCTGCCGATCCCGGACAACGGGTATCTGATGCCGTGGGCCGAGCAGGGCGTGCTCCTGCTCAACGCCGTGCTCACGGTCCGTGCGGGCGAGGCCAACTCGCACAAGGGCAAGGGCTGGGAGAAGTTCACCGACGCGGTGATCCGCGCCGTCGCGTCGAGGCCCGACCCGGCGGTCTTCGTCCTCTGGGGCAACTACGCGCAGAAGAAGCTCCCGCTGATCGACGAGGAGCGCCACGTGGTGGTGAAGGGGGCGCACCCCTCGCCGCTCTCGGCCAAGAAGTTCTTCGGCTCGCGTCCGTTCACGCAGATCAACGAAGCGGTGGCGGCGCAGGGCCACGACGCGATCGACTGGCGCATCCCCGACCTGGGCTGATCCACCCGGTCCGGCGGCCGGGCCCGGCCCGGCCGACGGCGGCACCCGGCGGACAGTCCCGGGGCGTCCGCCCGAGCCTCAGCGGGATCGACGACGACTGCGGTTAGCGTCGAGGGGGAACGGGCGGACGGGTCGTGCAGGGAGGCCGTGGTGACGGAGCAGCAGGAGGCGTCGAAGGACGCCGTCATGACCAGGATCGGCCAGGCGGTCATGCTGCTGCACGGCGGTGACCGGGAAGAGGCCCGCAACCGCTTCGGCGCGATCTGGTCGGAGATCGGCGAGGACGGCGAGGCCCTGCACCGGTGCACCCTCGCCCACTACATGGCCGATGCCCAGGACGATCCCGGCGACGAGCTGGCCTGGGACCTGCGGGCGCTGACCGCGGCCGACGGGCTGTCCGACGAGCGTGCGGCACAACACCCCGACGCGCCGGCGGTGCGGGCGCTCTACCCCTCGCTCCACCTCAACCTCGCGGCGGACTATGTGCGGCTCCAGCACCCCGGGGCGGCCCGGATCCACCTGGACCGGGCCCGGGCCGCTTCCGTCGTGCTCGCCGAGGACGGCGCGGACGACGGGTACGGGGGAGGGGTGCGCGCGGCGATCGCGCGGCTGGAGCTGAGGCTGCGCGAACTGTGAGGGCGGCCCGTCCGTGGGGGACGGGCCGCCCTCGTGTCGTTCCCCGGGGTCAGCGGCCGTAGGTGTGCTCGCAGATCCGGGACTGCGGGCTGCCTGCGGGCCAGTGCCCGTAGCTCCGCCCCAGCGCGCAGACGTCCGTCCCGGCGACGGGGGCCGGCAAGGGCGGTGCGGGCGGGATCACGGCGGGCGGCGCCTGGCGCGGCCGGGGGCGCGCGACATGGGGAAGCCGGGGGCGCCGCGGGGCGCCGGGCGCCGCGCGGCGGGTGTCCGGCGGGGCCGCCCGGGGTGACGGGGAGGCGGGCGACTCGGAGGCCGGTACGGCTTCCAGGGAGTCGTGGACGGGTGGCCGCGCGGTCTGCGGGGCCAGGTCCTGGGCGGGTCCGCCGGTGTCGGGCCGGGCCGGGGCGTCCGGCCGGGGCTGCACGGACACGCAGCCGGTCAGTGAGGTGGCGGCCAGGCCCGCCACGAGGCCCATGGTGATCCTGACGGTGATTCCGGTTCGTTGCACCTGATCAACTCTGCGGTGCGGACCCGGCTCCGGGCGGGACACACGGCGGGGATTGGTCCGCACGGGTGACACCGGTCAGTGCGGTGCCCACCGCGGTCCGAGCATTCCGTCCAGCAGTTCGGCGAAGCCCGCGCGCAGCTCCTCCTCGCTCGGCGCGGCGCGGTTGTACGACCCCGCCGCGCAGGAGAACATCAGCCCCTCGCACCAGGCCACCAGGGACAGGGCGTGCCGTTCGGGCTCCGCCGATCCGGCCGAGGCCATCAGGGCCAGCAGCGGCTCGCGGAACTGCCGGCCCGTGGCGTCGAAGAACTCCCGCAGCTCCGGGCGCCGGGTCGCCTCCAGGGCGAGTTCGTAACGGCAGACGAGCAGTTCGGGGTGGTCGGTGAGGTAGCGGTGCAGCACCCGGGCCAGACCGGCGATCAGTTCCGCCGCCCCGGCGGGCGGAACGCCGTCCGCGTCGGGCCTGCGCCCGTCCGCGTCGGGCCTGCGCCCGTCCGCGTCGGGCCTGCGCCCGTCCGCGTCGGGCCTGCGCCCGTCCGCGTCGGGCCTGCGCCCGTCCGCGTCGGGCCTGCGCCCGTCCGCGTCGGGCCTGCGCCCGTCCGCGTCGGGCCTGCGCCCGTCCGCGTCGGGCCTGCGCCCGTCCGCGTCGGGCCTGCGCCCGTCGGGGTCCGGGCCGCTTCCCGTCCCGGCGGCCGGGGCCGGGAGGAGCCCGGCGGGGGCGAGCACCCGGGCCTCGCGCTCCGCGAGCCGCCGCACCGCCGCCTCCAGCAGCGACTGCCGGGTCCGCGCGTGGTTGGACGTCGAGCCCTGGGGGAGCCCGGCGCGCTCGTCCACCGCGCGGTGGGTCAGCCCGCGCATCCCGCGTTCGGCGAGCAGGGCGAGGGCGGCATCGGCGATGAGGGCGGCCCGGGAGGTACCGGCGGTGCGTGTGGCCATGGGGCCAACCTACCCCTGCAACTACAGCCGTAGTACGGTGAGCGTGGCACTACGGATGTAGTGCGGACGCAGTTCCGAGGAGGAGTCATGGACAAGCCCCGCGCCGTCGTCATCGGCGGCGGAATCGGCGGTCTCACCACGGCGGTGGCCCTGCACGGCCTCGGCTGGCACATCACCGTCCTGGAACGCGCGGCCTCCCTGGAACCCGTCGGAGCCGGGATCGCCCTGGCCCCCAACGCCCAGCGCGCCCTGGACGTCATCGGCCTCGGCGACGAGATGAGGTCCCTCGCCGCCTGGCAGGGCGACGGCGGCATGCGCGCCCCGAACGGCCGCTGGCTCTCGCGCACGGACAGCGCCGCCGCGGCCGAGCGGTTCGGCGGCCCGCTGGTTCTGTTGCACCGCGCCACCTTCGTCGACCGCCTCGTGGCCCGGCTGCCCGAGGGCACCGTCCGCACCGGCGCGGCCGCGCGGCTGCTGGACCCGGGCACCGCGGGCGGCGCGCCCGCGGTGGTCGAGACGGCGGCCGGGAGCATGGAGGCCGACCTCGTCATCGGCGCCGACGGCATCAAATCGGCCGTGCGCGGCGCGCTCTTCCCGGCCCACCCCGGCCCCTCGTACGCCGGGTTCACCACCTGGCGCATCGTCGTCCCCGCCCTCGGGCGTCCCTTCTCCCCGCACGAGACCTGGGGACGCGGCGCGCTCTGGGGCACCCAGCCGCTCAAGGACGGCCGGATCTACGCCTACGGGGCCGCCGTCGCCCCCGCCGGGGCCCGCGCGGCCGACGACGAGAAGGCGGAGATGACGCGCCGCTTCGGCGACTGGCACGACCCGATCCCCGCGGTCATCGCCGCCGCCGAGCCGGACCAGGTGCTCCGCAACGACGTGTACCAGCTGATTCACCCCCTGCCCGCCTTCCACCGGGGCCGCACCGTCCTCGTCGGTGACTCCGCCCACGCGATGGCCCCCAGCCTCGGCCAGGGCGGCAACCAGAGCGTCGAGGACGCGCTCGTGCTCGCCCACCGGCTGACGACGAGCACGGACCTCGGCGCGGGACTGGCCGCGTACACCGCCGACCGCCTGCCCCGTACGTCGGCCATCGTCCGCAGGGCTGCCCGGACCGCCCGCCTGACGCGGCTGAGCAGCGCCCCCGCCGTTGCGGTGCGCGACGCGCTGATGGTCGCCGTCTCGCGCTTCGGACCCGCCCTCGTCCTGCGCACCTTCGACGGGATCATGGACTGGCAACCGCCCCGGTCCACGTATGCTGCCCGGACGAACGACGCGCACGGGACGCTGCGGTAGGACACCGGCTCCGGGGAGCCCGCGGGCCCGCCCGCCCGGTGGCCACCGCACCGGGCGGGCGCCGGACAGTGAGAGGGAGACCCCGTGAAGGTCGGCTGCATCGGACTCGGCGACATCGCGCGGAAGGCGTACCTGCCCGTCCTGACCACCGTGCCCGGGATCGAGCTGCACCTGCAGACCCGCACCCCCGCCACCCTGGAGGCGGTCGCCGGGACGTACCGCATCCCGCCGCGACAGTGCCACGCCGACCTCGGATCGCTGCTGGCCCAGGACCTGGACGCCGCCTTCGTCCACGCCCCGACCGCCGCGCACCCCGAGATCGTGGGCCGGTTGCTGGAGGCGGGCGTCGCCACGTACGTCGACAAGCCGCTGGCCTACGAACTCGCCGACTCCCAGCGGCTGGTGGACCTCGCCGAGGAGCGGGGGACGAGCCTGGCCGTCGGCTTCAACCGCAGGTTCGCGCCCGGTTACGCGCAGTGCGCCGAACATCCGCGCGAGCTGATCCTCATGCAGAAGAACCGGGTGGGCCTGCCCGAGGAACCGCGCGGCATGGTGTTGGACGACTTCATACATGTTGTCGATACCTTGCGCTTCCTGGTGCCGGGACCGGTCGACCAGACCGTCGTGCGGGCCAGGATCCGCGAGGGGCTGATGCACCACGTCGTGCTGCAGCTGTCCGGCGACGGGTTCACCGCCATCGGCACGATGAACCGGCTCAGCGGATCGGCCGAGGAACGGCTGGAGGTCTCCGGCCAGGACTCCAAGCGCGAGGTCGTCAACCTCGCCGAGGTGATCGACCACAAGGGACAGCCGAGCCTGCGACGGCGCGGCGACTGGGTGCCGGTGGCCCGTCAGCGCGGCATCGAGCAGTGCGTGCTGTCCTTCCTGGACGCGGTGCGCGCCGGTACGGTGCTGAGCGCCCGGGACGCCTTGCGGACGCACGAGCTGTGCGAACGCATCCTGCGCGACCTGGGCTGCGCCTGAGGGCCGAACCAGGGGCCGCGGAGGGGCGCCCGGCCCCGGCGCCGACGGGCTTCCGGATGCGTGGGGCCGGGCACCGATGCAGGCTGAGGGGATGGACCACCGGCCCGTGGAGGTGACCGCGTGAGGCCCCACGACGAGCCGAAGGGCTGGGGAGCTCTTCAGCCGCCGCCCGGTTACTACTCCGCCGACGGACGGCCGCCCGACGCGACACAGCGCGGGCTGATCCTCGACTGGGCGGTCAACCAGCGGATCGCGAGCGGCTGGCGGGTGGAGTCACGGGCCGAGACGCAGGTCGTCATGGTCCGGGGCAAGCCGCTCAACCACGTGCTGCACGCCCTTCTGACGGTGTTCAGCTGCTTCCTCTGGGCCCCGTGTGGCTGGTGCTGGCCGTGACCAACAAGGTCGAGCGGGTCGCGCTCACCGTCGACGCCCAGGGCCACATCGTCTCCGTGAGCGGCCCCCGCCGAAGACTGTGCGGATGAGCCCGCCGGGCCACCGCCCACCGGATCACCGCCCGCCGGGACCGCCGGAGCCGGAGCCGGCCGCGACGGGACCGCGCCGGGCACCGGTCGGCCCGGCCCGGCCGCGCCGCCCCGCCGACCGCGCCGCTTCGAGGGCGCCGTACGCCACCAGCACCGCCGCCGCACCCCACAACGCCCAGTCGCCCAGCCGCACGTAGAGCGTGGTGCCCGTCGCCAGCGGCACGTCGAACACGGCGGCGCCACTGGTGTCCGTACCGAGCGGAACACCGACCGGGGCACCCTGCGGGCCGTACACCGCGCTGACACCGGTCAGGGTGGCGTGCACCATCGGGCGGCCGTTCTCGGCGGCCCGCAGCGCCCCGAGCGACGCGTGCTGCTCGGGTGCCCAACTGTGCTGGAACGAGGAGGTGGACGACTGCGCGACCAGCAACTGCGCACCGTCCAGGGTCAGCCGGCGGCTCATGTCGGGGAACGCGGACTCGAAGCAGACCAGCGGCCCGAACCGCAGCCCGCGCCCGCCGTCCGCCCCCGGCAGCGACATCGTGACCGGGGCGGTGCCCCGCAACCGGTCCTCGCCCGCGGCCCGGCCCATGGAGGTGACCCAGCCGAGTACCGGACGGACCGGGACGTACTCGCCGAACGGCACCAGCCGCATCTTGTCGTAGCGGTCCCCGGTCGGGCCGTCCGGGCCCACCAGCACCGCCGACTTGAAGATGCCCTTCCGGCCCGACCCGTCGGTCTGCCGGGCGTCCGTGTTGACCAGCACGTCCGCGCCGACCCGGCGCGCGAGGGCCGCGATCCGGGCGGCGATGTCCGGACGCCGGGTAAGGTCCGCCCCCACACTGCTCTCGCCCCACACCACCAGATCGAGATCGTTCCCGGCCAGCGAACCGGTCAGCCGCTCGCCCACCGCGAGACGGCGCTCGACGCTGTGGGGCCCCGCGACCACACCCGGCTGCACGACGGCGATCCTGACCGTTCCCGACCGCTCGGGCCGCGGCGCCCAGCCCGCCATCGCGCCCACGGCCAGCGCGCACACCACCAGGCTCACGACGGCCGCGGTGCGGGCGGCCGCGGTCACGAACAGCAGGGCGACGGCGGTGTTCACCGCCACCACCAGGAGACTCACCAGCCACACCCCGCCCACGGAGGCGACCCGGAGCGCGGGGGCCACCTGCCACTGGCTCGCGCCGAGCAGTCCCCAGGGACCGCCCAGCGCCTCCCAGGACCGGACCAGTTCGATCATCAGCCAGCCGCAGGGCACCACGACGACCGCCCGGACGGCGCCCGCCGCCGACACCGGCCCGCCCAGCGTCCGCAGGACCAGTACCCCCCACGGGGCCCACAGCAGACCGAGCAGGGCGGCCAGGAGAACGATGAACACATGGAGGCTCGGCACCAGCCAGTGATGCACCGCGATCATGTAGCCGATGCCGCCGAGCCAGCCGTCCAGCGCGGCCCTGCGCCCCGTACCGGCGGAACGGACGAGGAGCAGCCACGGCACCAGGCCGATCCCGGCGAGCCACCACAGGGAAGGGGCGGGAAAGGCGAGCGCGGGCAGTGCGCCCGCGAGGACCGCGAGGCCGCCGCGCCATCGGCCGGACCGCAGCATCCGCGCCCACCACTCGCCGCCCCGACCGGCCGGAACCAGCATGGTCCGCCTCCTCGTCCCGCCTGATCAGCAGTCTCCACCCCGGTACCCCGCTCCGCAGTTCTTCCCCGGCGCGGAGAAACGGAAGCATCGCTCCGTACCCGCGCGGCGGCGGAGGCCCCGGTGCGGGCACCGGGGCACGGGGCCGGGAGGAGTACGCGGACGGCGGGACGGCACCGCCACCGTCAGCAGGGCACCACCGCGACCGGGCCGAGCGCGTGCGAGAGCGTGGTCTGGGCGACGGGGGAGAGGCCGAGCCCGAGAGACTCCCCGCCCTTGCGCCGGCCGACCACGGTCAGGGCCGCGGTCGCCGAGGCCGTGACCAGGGTGCGGGAGGCGGAGCCGCTGACCGGTTCCCGGACGACCTCGACCTGGGGGTACTTCTCCTGCCACCCCGCGGTGAGCTCCGCGAGGGTCCGGTCGGCCGAGTCCGCCGCCGCTGCCCGGTCGAAGACGGGGCCGCCGGACAGGAGCGAGGAGAACATCGTCCAGCCGTGCACGATCCGCAGCCGTGCGCCCGGCCGGGAGGCGGCGGTCCCGAAGGCGAACTCCAGCACCGCTTCGCTGCTCTCGTCAGCGGCCACGCCCGCGACGATGTCGGTGAACTCCTCCGCCGTCGCCCCCTCGTCCGTCGCCCCGCCGTGGATGACGACGACGGGACACTTGGCCATCGAGGCGGTCGCGAGGCTGTTGGAGCCGAGCATCAGGGACCGGAACCCGCCGAGCCCGCGCGAGCCGACGACCACCAGCGACGCGTCACGGCTGAGCGAAGTGAGGGCCGCCGAGGGGAAGTCCAGAGGCGAGAGCGTCGTCGGGTGCAGGGTCGGCTCGATCTCGGACACCCGCTGCACGGACCGTTCGAGCAGTTCCTCCGACTCGCGCCGCAGGGCGTCCTGCGCACTGCGCCGATCGGGCGTCCGGGCGTGTACGACGACCAGTGCGAGTCCTCGTCGCACGGCTTCGTGGGCGGCCCAGTCGAGGGCTTCCCGGCTGTGCGGGGAGCCGTCCACGGCGGCGATCACGGGACGGTCGGTGGCGGTCATGGTTCCCTCCAGAATCCGGCGGTATCCCGTCCCAGGCTGGTACGTACGGCCGTCGTACGGCAGGGACTTTCGGCCCCTCTGTCCGGGAGATCCATGAGGGACCCCCGTCCGCGCGGAGCGGTGGGGCGTCGCGGACGTGCGCCGGGGCCGTTTCGTACGCTACGGCCCGCCGGGGCCCGGTGCCTGTTCGGGAGCCGGGACCGGCGCCGGAGCGGGACTGCCCCGCCGCCGGGCGGGGCCGACGTGCCCGCGGGGCCCGGCGGCCACCGGGGCGCCGCTGTCAGTGCCGGGTGCGATCCTGCCCCCATGGACGAGCTGATGCGGCAGCGGCGCGTGTACGGCGCCGACCACGACGATCCCGATCCGGGACCCCGGCCGGGCCACTCCTACCGGGAGCTGGTGGGCGGCCCCCTCGACGGGCTGCTCCTCGACGTGACCGGCTGGACGGACGCGGCGCTGCGCGAGGGGGCGGCGCTGAACACGGAGATCGGGCGGTTCGGAGCGGGCGGCCGGGCGGAGTACGGTCCCCGGGACGGCGATCCCGCCCGGTGGGACTGGCGGGGCGACATACCCTGAGCCGGCCGGCACATTGTGCGGCGCACGGGGCGTACAGGAGCGGGGCCGGGCCCACCAGGACCGATCGCCCGAACCGCCCGATACTGGATGAATGGTGCAGAAGACCTCTCGATCGGATGCTCCGTCGACCCTGACCGTCAAGGGACGGGACATCCGGCTGCGCACGATCGGATTCGTGGTGCTGGCGGTGCTCACGATCTGGTTCATTGCCGTGAACACCGCGTCCGTGGGCATACGGCTGTGGGTCGCCACGGTCACTCTGCCGCTCTGGGCGGTGCTGACCGTGACCCTGGCGGTCGGGCTGCTCATGGGTGCCCTCCTGGCCCGCCGCCGCGCGAAGCGCTGACCCGGAGATCCGGTGCGGGGCGGGCGGTGGTCCGCCCGCCCCGCACCGGATCCTTCTTCCCGCTCGTCGACTTTGCAGTCGCACCTTCGCGGTTCGAGGTGTTCCGCCCCTTCGGGTGGGAGGCGAGTGAGAGATGATCATGGTGCGCGGTTGTGCGAAGGTGCAAGAAAACGCTGGATCAGGATGGAAGTGGGTACCTGGTCAGCCCGCGGACTCGCCCGCGTGCGGGCTCAGGACCCCCGCGCCGACCAGGATGAACAGCAGAATGCCCAGAATGATCCGGTAGATCACGAACGGCATGAAGCTCTTGGTCGTGATGAACTTCATGAACCAGGCGATGACGGCATACCCCACGCCGAACGCGATGAAGGTCGCGAAGATCGTCGGCCCCCACGACACGTGCCCCTCGCCCGCGTCCTTCAGCTCGAAGACGCCCGAGGCCAGCACTGCGGGGATCGCGAGCAGGAAGGAGTACCGGGCCGCCGCCTCACGGGTGTACCCCATGAGCAGACCGCCGCTGATGGTGGCCCCGGAGCGGGAGACGCCCGGGATCAGGGCCATCGCCTGGCAGCAGCCGAAGATCAGGCCGTCCTTCACGCCGAGTTCCTTGAGCGTCTTGCGCTCCTTGCCGGCCCGGTGCCTGCCGCCCGTCTCCTCGCGCGCGGCGAGACGGTCGGCGATGCCGAGGACGATGCCCATGACGATCAGGGTGGTGGCGATCAGCCGCAGGTCGCGGAAGGGGCCCTCGATCTGGTCCTTGAGCGTCACGCCGAGCACACCGATGGGGATGGAGCCCACGATCACCAGCCAGCCCATCTGGGCGTCGTGGTCGCCGCGCATCGACCGGTCCACCAGGGAACGGAACCACGCCGAGACGATCCGGACGATGTCCTTGCGGAAGTAGATGAGGACTGCCGCCTCCGTGCCGATCTGGGTGATGGCGGTGAACGCCGCACCCGGGTCGTGCCAGCCGGCGAATGCCGCAGTGAGCCGCAGATGCGCGCTGGAGGAGATCGGCAGGAATTCGGTCAGTCCCTGAACGAGGCCCAGGACGAACGATTCGAACCAGCTCATGGGGCTTTGGCCATCCCGGAGGTGATCATGCATCGGCCGACGGCGGAACCGTCGGCGACGTGCGTATGGCGGTCAATGGAGAACAGGACCGCGCAGGATCCGCGGCCCTTCGGTCGGTCGCGGGCAGGGTATCTCCCCCGGGTGAACAACGCCGCCCGCACCCGGGTCGTCCGGCCGCCGGCCACCCCGCCTCCCGGGACCGGCACCGGTCCCGGGAGGAGAGAAGGGTCACTCGGAGGCCAGCCGGTGGCGCTTGCGCCAGGCGACGAAGGCCGTGCCGACCCCCGTCAGCACGATGAAGCCCATGGCGGCCAGGAACGCGGGCGAGGTCGGCGACGTCGCCTCGCTGCCCGCCACCACGTACGCCGCGGTGTTCGGGATCGAACCGAGCCCGGTGGCGACCAGGAACGGCGGATACCCCATGCGCGAGACCGCCGCGCAGTAGTTTGCCGCCGCGAACGGGACACCCGGGAACAGTCGCAGCGCCAGCATCGAACGGAACCCGTGCCGGCTCAGCTGGCCGTCCGCCGCCCTGAGCCACCGCCCGCGCAGCAGCGTGCGCAGCGCGTCCTGCCCGAGCACCCTGCCCAGCCCGAACGAGATGCCCGCCCCCAGCACCGTCCCCGCCAGCGCGGCGGCCAGCCCCGCCTGCGTGCCGAAGAGCGCGCCCGCGGCGAGGTTGAGCAGGGGGCGCGGTACGAAGGCGACGGTGCACACGCCGTACGCGACCCCGAACAGGAGGACCGCCACGACGCCGCCGTCGAGCCGGGCGGGCCAGCCGGTGGCGAGCAGCCGCTGGGGTTCGAGGAGCAGCATCGCGACCGCCGCGGCCAGCAGCACCACCACGAGCAGTGAGAACCGGGACCAGGGCGAGAGCAGCACCCTGGTGCAGCGCACGGCGAGGCCGGTGGCGGGCCGGGCGGTGGGGGCGGGGTCGAACATGCCGGGAGAGTAGCCGACAGCGGTGAACGAACACCGCGACATGCGCGGCACGGAGGCGACGGCGCACACGCCGTACGGCGAACGGGCCGCCCGCACCGCACGGCCGTGGGCCTCGTGACCCTGCGCCGCGCCGGACCGCATGCCGGACCGCCCGCCGGGCCGCGGCGGCGGGCACGTGCCGGTGGCCGTGCGCCCAACTCCCGTACCGGCCCCGGGAAGTCCGCCGGAAAACCATTCGACGGGGCGGCGGGGGCCGGACATCATCGGAGCCATGTTCCGGTACGCCTTCCCCGCAGCGCCGTCCGCAGTCGCGGACGCGCCGAAGGCTGCCGTGAGCCCCGCGACCGCAGCAGTCGTCCCGGCGGCGTGCACCGCCGCCGCAGCGCCCCTCGGCGGCGCCCGAAGCTGACCCTCCCCCGACAGTCCGGCGGACCCCGCAAGGGGAGGGTCGGCCGGGCCCCGGGGTCCTCACCCAGCTTCGAAACCCAAGGAATGAACCATGCCCAAGACGGCATACGTGCGCACCAAGCCGCACCTCAACATCGGCACCATGGGCCACGTCGACCACGGCAAGACCACCCTGACCGCCGCCATCACCAAGGTCCTCAGCGACCGGGGGACCGGCACGTTCGTCCCGTTCGACCGGATCGACCGGGCCCCGGAGGAGTCGCGGCGCGGCATCACCATCAACATCGCGCACGTCGAGTACGAGACCGACACCCGTCACTACGCGCACGTCGACATGCCCGGGCACGCCGACTACATCAAGAACATGGTCACCGGCGCCGCCCAGCTCGACGGGGCGATCCTCGTCGTCTCGGCGCTCGAGGGGATCATGCCGCAGACCGCCGAGCACGTCCTGCTCGCCCGCCAGGTGGGGGTCGACCACATCGTCGTCGCCCTCAACAAGGCGGACGCGGGGGACCCCGAGCTGACCGACCTGGTCGAGCTGGAGGTCCGTGAGCTGCTGTCCGCGCACGGCTACGGCGGCGACTCCGTGCCCGTCGTACGGGTCTCGGGGCTGAGGGCGCTGGCGGGCGACCCCCGCTGGACCGCGGCCGTCGAGGCGCTGCTGGACGCCGTCGACACGTACGTACCGATGCCGGTCCGCTACACCGACGCGCCGTTCCTGCTGTCGGTGGAGAACGTCCTGACCATCACCGGCCGGGGCACCGTCGTCACCGGGGCCGTCGAGCGCGGCACCGTCCGCGTCGGCGACCGGGTGGCGGTGCTCGGACCGGACATCGAGACGGTCGTCATCGGCCTGGAGACCTTCGGGAAGCCGATGGAGTCCGCCGAGGCGGGCGACAACGTGGCCCTGCTGCTGCGCGGTGTGGAGCGCGACCGGGTCCGGCGCGGACACGTGGTCGCGGTGCCGGGCAGCGTGACGCCGAGCCGGCGCTTCACGGCGCAGGTGTACGTGCTGTCGGCGCGGGAGGGCGGCCGCAGCACACCGCTCACCACCGGCTACCGACCACAGTTCTACATCCGCACGGCGGACGTCGTCGGGGACGTGGACCTCGGCGAGGTGGCGGTGGCGCGTCCCGGCGACACGGTCGACCTGACCGTCGAACTGGGCCGTGACGTCCCGCTGGAGACCGGACTCGGCTTCGCGATCCGCGAGGGCGGCCGCACGGTCGGCGCCGGCACGGTCACCGGGCTGCTCTGAGGCCCCGGGGCCCGCCTCCCGTACCCCACGGGAGGCGGGCCCCGCACCGTGCGCAAGACTGACGGCATGACAGAAACAGCACTGGTGCTCGGTTCCGGCGGTGTCACCGGCGGAGCCTGGGAAATCGGGATCCTGCACGGACTCGCGGAAGCAGGCGCGGACCTCTCCACCGTCGATCTGATCATCGGCAGCTCGGCCGGGGCCTCGGTCGGCGCGCAGCTGGCCTCCGGACTGCTCGACCTCCCCGGAATGTACGAACTCCAGCTCGCCGACCCGCGGGAGATGAGGGGCGGCCGGCTCGGCGCACTCACCCTGCTGCGCTACGCGGGGGCCGTGCTCCTCTCCCGCACCCCCGAGGAGTACGGCCGGAGGCTGGGCCGGCTGGCGCGGGGCGCCCGGCTCGACCTCGACGCGGAGGAACGGCGCGCGGCGATCGCGAGCCGCCTCCCCTCGACGGAGTGGCCCGACCGCCCCCTGCGCATCACCGCCGTCGACGCCTTCACCGGCGAACTCCACACGTTCGGCAAGGAGGACGGCGTCCCCCTCGTGGACGCCGTCACCGCGAGCTCGGCGGTTCCCGGCGTGTGGCCCGTCGCCCGGGCCGGGGGACGGGACTGCATCGACGGCGGGGTGTACTCCACGGCCAACGCCCACCTCGCCGCCGGCCACCGGCGCGTCGTCGTCATCGCCCCGTCGGCGAGCGGCAACAAGGCCATCGCCGCCCCGGCCGCACAGGGGGCCGAGCTCGTCGCGAACGGCGCCCGCGTCGAGGTCATCACCCCCGACGCGGCGTCGAAGGGCGCGTTCGGCCGCAACCCCCTCGACCCGGGCCACCGGGCCGCGGCGGCCCGAGCGGGTCTCGCCCAGGCGGCCACGCACGCCGAGGCCGTCGCCGCGGTCCTCGGCAGCTGATCCGGCACCCCACAATGGAGGGGTGAACGAGCCGATACCCGTCATCCGGGACGTGGACCAGGGCACCGCCAGACTCCTCCCCGACGTGGACCGGGACAGGGCCTGGCTGCTCACCGTCGACGGCGCGCCCCAGTCGTACGTGGACCTCGACGCTCCGGACCACCTGGAGTTCGAGTACGTGCGACGGCTCGCCCATGTCGTCGACCGCGCCGGACCACCGGGCGCGCCGCTGGACGTCCTCCACCTCGGCGGCGGCGCGCTCACCCTGCCCCGCTACGTCGCCGAGGTCAGGCCGGGCTCCCGCCAGGACGTCGCCGAGGCCGACCTCGGGCTGCTCGAACTGGTCGCCGAACGGCTCCCGCTGCCCGAGGACAGCGGGATCGCCGTGCACGGCACGGACGCCCGCGGCCTGCTGGAACGGACCGCGGCAGGGTCCCTCGACGTACTGATCGGGGACGTCTTCGGCGGCTCGCGGGTGCCCGCCCACCTCACCTCCGTCGAGTACGCGCGAGCCGCCCGCAGGGCGCTGCGCGAGGGCGGGATCTACGTTGCCAACCTCGCGGACGGGGCACCCTTCGACTTCCTCCGCTCCCAACTGGCCACCTTCGCGGCGGTCTTCGAGGAACTCGCGCTGATCGCCGAACCGGCGGTGCTGCGCGGCCGGCGTTTCGGCAACGCCGTCCTCGTCGCGTCCCGGCACCCCGTCGACATCGCGGCCCTGACCCGGAGCTGCGCCGCCGACGCCTTCCCCGCCAGGGTCGAGCACGGTCCCGCGCTGGACCGGTTCATCGGGTCCGCCCGGCCGGTCGGGGACGGCGAGGCGGTCGCCTCACCCGAGCCGCCCGACGGAGCCTTCGGCATCGGCTGAGGCCGCGGCCGGAGCCGGGCCCGTGGCCGCAGTCGTACCGGGAACCGGGCCCGGGGTCTTGACCGTCACTCCGGCGGGGTCGGGTTTCCGGGTCAGGTTGCGCACCTCGGGGACGAACAACACGGCCCCGGTGACCAGCACGATCAGCCCCGCGCAGCCCCACAGGGCCTGACTGCGCCCCACCAGCGACTCCACCGGGCCCGCGAGCGCCGTCGCCACCGGCATCATCGCCACCGAGCCGAACCAGTCGTACGCCGAGATGCGCGACAGCTTCTCCTCGGGGATCTCCTGGTGCATGGCCGTCATCCACGCGACCCCGAACACCTCGATGGCGACGCCGCTGACGAACATCACCAGGCAGAGCCAGACCACCGGCAACGGCACCGCGAGGCCCGCCGGCGGAAAGGCCAGCGGGAAGACGCAGAGCGTCCCGACCAGCAGCATCCGCCGCGGCTTCCAGCGGGTCATCAGGAGCGCCCCGCCCAGCGTGCCGGCCCCGAACGCGGCGAGCGCGAAGCCCCACGGGCGGGCGCCACCGAGCTCGTCCCGGGCGACCAGCGGCCCGTACACCGATTCGGCGGCGCCCACCGCGGCGACCACCACCGAGAACTGCGCCACGATGCTCCACAGCCAGGGACGGCCGATGAACTCCTGCCAGCCGTCCCGCAGGTCGGCGAGCAGCCCGCCGCCCGGCGCGCGCGAGGGAATGTGGCTGACGTCCAGGAACGCGCGCAGCACGCCCGCCGCGGCGAAGGCCGCGGCGTCGACGGCCAGCACCCAGCCCGGGTCCATCGCCGCGATCATGGCGCCGCCGAGCGCAGCCCCGCCGATCGTCGCGCCCTGCGTGGCCATCCGGAACAGCGCGAAGGCGCGGCTCGCCTGCTCATGGCTGATGCTGGACATCAGCATGCCCTCGGCCGCCGGGTTGAAGAACGCCTGCCCGGTCCCGCACAGCGCGGTGAGCAGCATCATCTGCCACAGCTTCGGGTCGCCGGCCAGCACCAGCCAGGCGAAGACCGCCTGCGAGAGACAGTTGAGGACGTTCGCCGCGACCATCACCCGGTGACGTGGCAGCCGGTCCGCGATCGCCCCGCCGACCAGCAGGAAGAGCACCAGCGGCACGGCCCTGGCCGCGGCCACCAGGCCGACGTCGCCCCCGTCGCCGCCCGCCTGCAGAACGGCGAACGCCGCCGCGATCAGCGCGCCATGGGTACCCAGGCCCGTGATGACCGCGGCGGCGGTCAGAAGACGGTAGTTGCGGGCGGAACGGTTCGAAGGCGCGGCGGAGGCGGGGGAGGCGGCGATCACCCAGGGACTATCGCCGCTCCGCCTCCGCCGTGCCACCTGTTTTCCCGGGGGAGGGCCGGAGGGTCAGGACTCCGGCGCGACCTCCACCAGCCGCACGGTGCTGAGGATCTTCTGGATCGTCTCGTCCGGGAGTTCGTCCTTGACGGAGTCGGCCCCGTAGAGGATCCAGGACGCGAATTCACCCTTCTTGTTCTTGAAGGTGAAGGCGGTGGCCTTGCCGTCGCTGTCGCACTTCTTCCGCTTCGTGACATTGGGAGCGGTGGCCGTGACGACCTGACCGGTGAGGCCCGACTTGGTGGTGTACTGCTTGGCGGGGGTGAACTTGATGGTGCTCTGCGGCATGTGCTGCGCGTAGGCGGCCCACACCCAGGTGCCGGCCTCGCTGTGCGCGTTCTTGGCGGCGTCGGTGGCGCCCTGGGCGCCCTTGGTGCCGGCGCTCGCGAGGCTCATGTCCTCCGTGCTGCCGTCCTTGTCGGGGTCGTCCACGCACCATTTCTTCTGGTAGAACGACGGCGCGGTGAAACCGATGAGGGGCGAGCCGTCACCCTTCTTGTCGTCCTCGAAGTACGAGAGCGTGCCGGGCTTCCCGACCTCCCAGTCGCCGGGCACGTCGAACCGGGTGCCCCACTTGGGGTTGGTGACGACCTTCCAGCCGGGGATGAGGGGCTTGGCGTCCTCGTCCTCACCGCGCGGGTTCGCCTCGGGGGAGGCGGACCCGGACGGCTTGGCCGGTGCCGAGGAGTTGCCGCCGCCGGCGACGTCGTCGGTCTTGTCGTCGTCCTTGTTGAGCACGACGACACCGGTCACCACGGCGGCCACGACAACCGCGGTGGCCGCGACGATCGCGACCACGGTGGTTTTCTTCCGGCCGTTGTCGCCGGGCTGCGGAGCGCCGGGCGGGCCGGGCACCGAGTACTGCGGCACGGTCGGCTGCTGGTACGGGTTCGGCTGCTGGTAGCCGGGCTGCTGGTACCCCGGCTGGCCCGGCTGCTGACCGGGCTGGCCCTGCTGCTGGTATCCCGGCTGCTGATAGGGATTCGGCTGCTGGTACCCCGGCTGCTGGTACGGGTTCTGATTCTGGTCCTGCGGGTTTTGCTCGCCCCCGGGCGGCTGCTGTCCTGGCCACATGGCGAGTAACGATAGAGGGGTGGTGGCCGGTCTGCTAAGCCCGCCCCCGTGTGCGGACGGTGAAGGATGCGTTCCGGTGGGCGGGGCCCGGGGTGGCCAAAGATTGTACTCGCAAGTAACATCCGGCCATGAGCGCTGAACAGATGTCCGTCGGCGAGATGCTCGTCGCGACGGTTCCGATGGCCCGGACCCTCAATCTCGAATTCCTGGAGACGACCGCGGAGCGCGCGGTGGTCCGGCTCCCGGACCAGGCCGGCTACCACAACCACATCGGCGGACCGCACGCCGGGGCGATGTTCACGCTGGCGGAATCGGCGAGCGGCGCGATCGTCATCGCCGCCTTCGGCGACCAGCTGTCGCGTGCCGTGCCGCTCGCCGTGAAGGCGGAGATCGGCTACAAGAAGCTGGCCAAGGGCGTCGTCACCGCGACGGCGACCCTCGGCCGCCCGGTGGCCGAGGTCGTGGCCGAACTCGACGAGGGCAAGCGCCCGGAGTTCCCCGTGGTCATCGAGATCCGGCGCGAGGACGGCGCCGTGACCGGCGAGATGACGGTCGTCTGGACGCTGCGGCCCAACGCCTGATTCCGGCCCGTTCCGCACGGGGCCGCCACACCTCCCGGAAGGGGGCGCGTGGCGGCCCTTCGCGTTGTCCGGACGAAGACCGGTACGGGTAGGCTGCCCGCCGCGCGCCGAGGAGTTGCCCGGCGGGCAACAGGACATCCGTACGGAAGGAACCGGCATTGCACATCCAGGAATGGCTGGTGACCGTCCCCGCGATCAGCGTGTACGCCCTGGTGGGCGTCGTCATCGGGCTGGAGAGCCTCGGGATTCCGCTGCCGGGCGAGATCGTCCTGGTCAGCGCGGCGCTGCTGGCCGCCGGACACGACGGGATCAACCCCTGGATCCTCGGCGCCTGTGCCTCGGCCGGCGCGATCATCGGCGACTCCATCGGCTACGCCATCGGACGCAAGGGCGGACGGCCGCTGCTGGCGTGGCTCGGCGGGAAGTTCCCCAAGCACTTCGGCGAGAGCCAGATCGCGCTGGCGGAGCGGTCGTTCCAGAAGTGGGGGATGTGGGCGGTCTTCTTCGGCCGCTTCGTCGCACTGCTGCGGATCTTCGCGGGCCCCCTGGCGGGCGTGCTCCACATGCCGTACTGGAAGTTCCTGACCGCCAACGTCTTCGGCGGCATCGTCTGGGCCGGTGGCACCACGGCCGTCGTCCACTCGGTGGGGATCGTCGCCGAGGCGTGGCTCAAGCGGTTCTCCTACCTCGGCCTCGTGGCCGCGGTGCTGATCGGCGTGACCTCGATGCTGATCCTGAAGGGCCGGGCCAAGAAGGTGGCGGCACGGACCTCGCCCGCCCCCGTGGCCGACGCGGGGATCGTTCCGGCCGCGGACTGACCGCGACCGGACGGGGGCGGGTGGCGCGGCCCGCGGGACCGGCCGCCCCGCGCCCGGTGCAGTCCCTCCCGCTCAGCCCTCGTGCGCCCGGCGGTGGGCCCTGGCCAGCTCCACGTAGCCCACCGCGTTGAACTTGATGCCCTCGAGCTCCTCCTCGGTCAGCTCCCGCTTGACCTTGGCGGGGACGCCCGCGACGAGCGAGCCCGGGGGCACCCGCATCCCCTGCGGGACCAGCGCCTGCGCCGCGATCAGCGAACCGGCCCCGATGTGGGCGCCGTTGAGGACGGTGGCGCCCATGCCGACCAGGACGTCGTCCTCGACGGTGCAGCCGTGCAGCACGGCGTTGTGCCCGACGGAGACGCGCTCGCCGACCGTGACCGGGAATCCCGGGTCGACGTGGACGCTGCAGTTGTCCTGGATGTTGCTGTCGGCGCCGATGACGATGGGGCCGCAGTCGGCCCGCAGCACGGCCTGGTACCAGACGCTGGAGCCCGCGGCCATCGTGACCTCGCCGATGACGACCGAGGTCGGCGCCGTGAAGGCGTCCGCGTCGATGTCCGGATCCTTGCCGCCCATTCCCGTGACCAACGCCCGCTCTGCCATCGCCCGTCCCTCCGTGCTCAGGTGTCGTGCGGCCGGGCCCGTACACTCCGGTCGGCCGGCCGCGGTCGTTCGACCGCTTCGGAGGAACGGTATGCGACGGCCGGGCGTCCACCGGCCGGTGGGGCGAACATCACAGGTCGTCGCGGGGATCGGGGCCGGCGCCGACGACTACCGTGTGCGGGTGCCGAAGAACAGGAACGCGTTCTCATCCCTTGCCGCCTGGCGGCGGCGCGCCCTGTCCGGGGCCGTCCACCGCGGCTGGCGATGGGTGCAGGAGGCGGGCGCGGTCACCGCGGAACATCCCGGCAGGCTGCGCTTCGGCCGGATCGGCCCCGGAACCCGGCTGGCCTTCCCGCAGGGCACGGTCTTCGGCGAACCGTGGATCGAACTCGGCGCGCACTGCATCATCGGCGAGCAGGTCACGCTGACGGCCGGCCTCATGCCCGACCTGGACCTCGGCCCCGACCCCATCCTGACCCTGGGGGACGGGGTCGTGCTCGGCCGGGGCAGCCACGTGGTCGCCGACACCACGGTGACCATCGGCCCGGACACGTACTGCGGACCGTACGTCTACATCACGTCCACGAACCACAGCTACGACGACCCCCACGAGCCGGTCGGCCGGCAATGGCCCCGCATGGAACCCGTTTCCATCGGACCCGGCTGCTGGATCGGCACCGGAGCGGTGATCCTCCCCGGCGCCAGACTCGGCCGCAACGTGGTGGTCGCCGCGGGAGCGGTGGTACGGGGCGAGGTGCCCGACCACGCGGTGGTGGCCGGTGCCCCCGCCCGCGTCGTGCGCAGCTGGGACCCGGAGAAGGGCTGGCAGCCGCCGCTGCGCACCCCGGCCCCGGTGCCGATCCCGACGGGGGTCACGCCCGAACAGCTGCTGGCCCTGGCGGAGCCGGGCGAGACCCCGGACCCGCCCGACGCCTGACGGGGCACGGGCCGCCCCGGCGGTCCCGCTTCCGCCCGTACGGTGAAAGGGGCCGCCGGAACCCGGGCTCAGCCGGGCGAGTGGCAGAGCGCCCGGGCCCGCGCGCCGCTGCGGTGCGAGGACAGCCAACGGGTCGCGAAGTCCACGGCGTGGTCGAGCCGGAAGAGCCTGCTCGTCGCCGAACCCACCGTTCCGGTACGGACGCACGCCCCCGGGTCCGACCGGACGAAGTCGGCGCCCAGGGCCGCGAAGTCGCTGTCGTCCAGGGCGACGTCCTCGTACTCCCACCACTGGCGCCGCTCCCCGGCCGTCACCACGCAGCGGTAGGCGCGCCGGGGCGGGGCCGCTACCCGGTACTCGCCGAGGTGGAAGGCGGTGCAGGTGTCGAAACCGGTGCCCAGCATGAGCACATGGGCCCTCCGGTCGTAAAGACGGGCCAGCGGCGAGGCCTCGCCGAGGTGGCAGTCGGGGGAGTGACGCGCCATCAGACAAGGGGCCAGGGGGCCGAGCGCGGCGAAGGACGTCTGCGGATGGAGACTGCGCACCGCCCCGTCGGAGAGCCGCACGGCCTCCGGGAGGACCCCCATCGACGGGGCCGCCGACGTCGCCGGGTCGAAGGGCGGCATGCTCGCCCGCACCGCCTCCCGGGCCCGGTCCGTGAGGCCGCGCACCCGGGCGAGATAGTGCGGGGAGGTGTCGGAGTTCTCCGGTGTGAAGGCGGGTACCACGAGCGTGCCGTGGCTCCCGACCGCCTCCCGCAGGGCGTCGACCACCGCGCGGACGCCCCCGCTCACCGGGCCGACCGCGCGCATCGAGGAGTGCACCAGGAGGATGCCGTTGCGTTTCACGCCGAGTGCGGACAACTGGCCCGCCAGCCCGCTCCGGGCATGGGGGAGGGGTGGCGCGGTCGTAGTGCTCACAGTGGGCCATTCTCCCAGCCCCGGGCCGAACGTGATACCGGGCACATCCGGCCGGGTGAGGCGCCGCGGCCGGATTCCGGCCGTCGGTTTCAGGCCGGCAGGGCGGGGATCTCGATGGCGGGGCACCGGTCCATCACCATGTCGAGCCCGGCGGCGCGCGTCCGGTCGTACGCCTCCGGGTCGATCACGCCGAGCTGGAACCAGACGGCCCTGGCGCCCACCGCCACCGCCTCGTCGGCCACCGCGCCGGCCAGGTCGCTGTTGACGAAGACGTCCACCACGTCCACCGGGAACGGGATGTCGGCCAGCGAGGCGTACCCCTTCTCGCCGTGGACCGGCTCCGCCTTCGGATGCACCGGAACCACCCGTTTGCCGAAGCGCTGCAGCACCTCGGCCACGTGGTGGGCCGCGCGGGACCGGTTGTTGGACAGGCCGACCACCGCCCAGGTGTCGCCACCGTCGCGGAGAATCCTGCGGATCGTCTCTTCGTCTGCGTACATGACCCGGACAACGGGCGGCGGCCCCGGACCATTCCCCTCCGGGGCATAGGCTGGCCGGATGCAGGAGCAGTACCGGACAGTCGCCCGAGCGGGCGTGCACGAGACCGAGATCAACCGATCGCGCTTCATCTGCGCGCTCGCCCCCGCCGCCACCGAGCAGGAGGCCCAGGACTTCGTCGCACGCGTCCGCAAGGAACACCCCACCGCCACCCACAACTGCTTCGCCTACGTGATCGGCGCCGACGCCTCGGTGCAGAAGGCGAGCGACGACGGGGAGCCCGGCGGCACCGCCGGCGTACCCATGCTCCAGATGCTGACGCGCCGCGAGATGCGCTACGTCGTCGCCGTCGTCACCCGCTACTACGGCGGCGTCAAACTCGGCGCGGGCGGACTGATCAGGGCCTACGGGGGAGTGGTCGGCGAGGCCCTCGACGCACTCGGCACCATCACCCGCCGCCGGTTCCGCCTCGCCACGGTCACCGTCGGCCACCAGCGCGCGGGCAAGCTGGAGAACGACCTGCGCGCCACCGGCCGCAGCGTGCGCGAGGTCCGCTACACGGACGCCGTCGTCATCGAGATCGGGCTGCCGGACGCGGACGTCGAGGCGTTCCGCGGCTGGCTGGCCGACGTCACGGCGGGCGAGGCGGAACTCGAACTGGGCGGCGAGGCGTACGGCGACGCCTGAACCGGCACAGGGGGCATTCGGTCATACGGGATGAAAGGTCACGGAACGACCCCCTGTCGCAGGGCGGATCGATCTTCCCGCCCGACGGCACCGGTGGTGATGGAAGACTGTCGGAGGCGAAGCAAGGAGCCCCGTCGACGGGGTCGCCGACAGGGCACGGCGGTATCGCGGCCGACACGGGCCCGGGGGGCGAGGAAGGGAACGATGAAGGTCGGAGCCGGCTCTTGAGAATCCTGCACACGTCGGACTGGCACCTCGGACGGTCGTTCCACCGGGTATCCCTGATCGAGGCCCAGGCCGCTTTTCTGGACCACTTGGTGGCGACGGTGCACGCGTACGAGGTGGACGTCGTGCTCGTCGCGGGTGACGTGTACGACAGAGCCGTTCCGCCCCTGTCCGCGGTGGAACTCTTCGATGACGCGCTGCACCGCCTCGCCACCGCCGACGTGCCCACCGTGATGATCTCCGGGAACCACGACTCGGCCCGCAGGCTGGGCGTCGGCGCGGGACTGATCGAGCGGGCCGGAATCCACCTGCGCACCGACCCCGCCGACTGCGCCACCCCCCTCGTCCTGTCCGACCCGCACGGCGACGTCGCGTTCTACGGACTGCCCTACCTGGAACCCGCCCTGGTCAAGGACGTTCTCGGGGCCGGGCGCGCCGGGCACGAGGCGGTGCTCGGCGCGGCCATGGAACAGGTCCGCGCCGACCTCGCGACCCGCCCCGACGGCACCCGCTCCGTGGTCCTCGCCCACGCCTTCGTCGCGGGCGGCGAACCCAGCGACAGCGAACGCGACATCACCGTCGGCGGAGTGGCCGCCGTCCCCGCCGGCGTCTTCGACGGCGTCGACTACGTGGCACTCGGCCATCTGCACGGCTGCCAGACCGTCACCGAACGGGTCCGCTACTCGGGTTCGCCGCTCGCGTACTCCTTCTCCGAGGCCCACCACCGCAAGACCATGTGGCTGATCGACCTCGGCGCACCGGGCACGTTCGCCGCCGAACGCGTCGACCTCCCCGTGCCCCGCCCGCTCGCCCGGCTCCGGGGCCGCCTCGACGACCTCGTCGAGGACCCCGCGCTGGAGCGGCACCGGGAGTCCTGGATCGAGGCCACCCTCACCGACCCGACGCGCCCGGTCGAACCGATGGCCCGGCTCGCCGAGCGGTTCCCGCACACGCTCAGCCTCGTGTTCGAACCCGACCGGGCCCCCGAGGACCCGCTCGCCTCGTACGCACAGCGTCTCAAGGGGCGCGACGACCAGCAGATCGCGGAGGACTTCGTGGCACACGTGCGGGGCGGATCGGCGGCCGACGAACAGGAACGGACGGTGCTGCGCGGCGCCTTCGACCACGTACGGGTGGACGACGCGGTGCGCGAGGTGAACCGTTGAGACTCCACCGGCTCGCCATCACCGCCTTCGGGCCGTTCGGCACCACCCAGGACATCGACTTCGACGCGCTCTCCTCGGCCGGGCTCTTCCTGCTGCACGGGCCGACCGGCGCGGGGAAGACCTCGGTCCTCGACGCAGTCTGCTACGCCCTGTACGGCGCGGTGCCCGGGGCGAGACAGAGCCCCGGCACCTCCCTGCGCAGCGACCACGCCCCGGTGGACGTCGCCACCGAGGTCCGGCTGGAGCTGACCGTCGGCGGCAGACGCCTCGAGATCACCCGGCGCCCGGCCCAGCCCCGCCCCAAGCGGAAGGGCAGCGGCTTCACGACGGAGAAGGCACGGAGCGAGCTGCGGGAACACCGCCCGGACCGGGGCTGGCAGCCGCTCAGCCGCTCCCACCAGGAGATCGGCGAGGAGATCACCCAGCTCATCGGGATGAGCCGGGAACAGTTCTGCCAAGTGGTGCTCCTGCCGCAGGGCGACTTCGCACGCTTCCTGCGCGCCGACGCCGAGGCGCGCGGCAAACTGCTCGGCAGGCTCTTCGACACCCGCCGCTTCGCCGCCGTGGAGGAGCGCCTGGCGGAACTGCGCCGTACCGCCGAGGCCCAGGTCAGGGCCGGGGACGAACGCATCGTCGGGACGGCCCAACGGATCGCCCAGGCCGCCGGACCGGTCGCCGGGACGCCGCTCCCCGACACCCGGCCCGGAGAACCCGGCCTCGCCGACGGCGTCCTGGAATGGGCCGCGACGGCGCGCAGCGGCGCCCGCGAACGGCTCGACATCGCCGCGTCCGCCCTGACCATGGCCGACAGCCGACGGGCGGCCGCCCTGGAAGACCTCGACCGGGCCCGCGCACTCGCGGCACTCCAGCAGCGCCACGAGGAGACGCTGCGCCGCTCCGCCGCGCTCGAGGCCCGCCGTCCCGGCCACGAGGAGAACCGCGACCGGCTCGCCCGCGCCCGCAAGGCGGACCTCGTCGCCCCCGCCCTGGACCTGCGCGACGAGGCCGAGCGCGCGTACCAGGCGGCCCTGGCGGCCCGCGACCGTGCCCGCGCGCCGCTGCCGGCCACCCTGGCCGACGCCGGTGCCGAACAACTGGCGGAACTGGAAGGGCGGCTGAGACAGGAACTCGGCGGCCTCGAGGCCGCGCGCGGCGCCGAGCGGCGCAGCGCCGAGATCGACGTCGAGCGCGCCGGACTGGAACGCCAGGCCAGGGACGACGACGAGCTGATCCGCGAGGCGGACGGCTGGCTGGCCGGCTGGGAGGACGTCCGGGACGGCCTGCGGGCCCGCATCGAGGAGGCCCAGGAGGCCGCCACCCGGGCCGAACAGCTCGCCGGCCGCCTGGAGCCCGCCCGTGCGCGACTGGAGGCGGCCCGCCGCCGCGACGCGCTCGCCATCCGGGTGTCGGCCGCGGCCGAGCGGCTGGCCGGGGCCCGCGAACACGCCGCCCACGCCCACGAATCCTGGCTGGAGCTGCGCGAACGACGGCTGCGCGACATCGCGGCGGAACTCGCGGCGGAACTGGTGGACGGCGAGGACTGCAAGGTCTGCGGCTCGGCCGACCACCCCCGACCGGCCCGCGCCGCCGACGGGCACGTCGACCGGGCCACCGAGGAACGGGCCCTCGACGCGTACCGGCGCGCCGAGGAGGCGCGCACCGCGGCGGACCGGGAACTGGGCGTCGTACGCGAACAGCACGCGGCCGCGCGCCTGGCCGCCCGCACGGCGGAGCCCCGGCCGGAGGACGGGGCGAAGGACACCGGTCCGGCCGGGCAGCAACGGCCCGGGACCGCGCCGGAGCCCGTCGCCCCCGATCCCACCGCCTTCGATTCCGCCGTCGATCCCACAGCCCCCGAGTCCGTTGCCGTCGATCCCACCGTTTCCGAACTCGGCGCGTTCGTCGACCGGCTGACGCGCGATCACGCCGAGGCGCACCGCACCGCGGCCAGCACGCACGCGGCGCGCGAGGCCCTCGCGGCCGCCGAGCGGGAGCAGGCCGAACGGCTCGAGGACCGGCAGCGGGCCGAGCGCCGGGCCGCCGCCCGCACCTCGCTGCGGGAAGGACTGGACCGTGAACAGGCGGTGCTGGAGGCCGGGTTGGTGGCCGCCCGCGGCGAGTCCGGCAGCGTGGCCGAGCACGCCGCACTGCTGGAGCGCCGGATCGGCCTGCTCGCCGAGGCCGCCGCGGCGGTGCGCGCGGAGGAGGAGGCCGCACAGCGCCGCAAGGAGGCCGACGACCGGCTCGCGGACGCCGCGTTCCGGGCCGGTTTCGACACCCCGCGGGCCGCGGCGCTGAACCTGCTCGACGAGACCGCACAGCGCGAACTCCAGCGCCTCGTCGACGACTGGCAGTCCGAGGCGGCCGCCGTGGCCGACCGGCTCGCCGAGACGGACACCCGGGCCGCCGCGCAGCTCCCGCCGGCCGAGGTGGCCGCCGCGCAGGCCGCGTACGACACGGCCGAACGGCTGCTGCGGGACGCCTCCGCCGTGCTGGCCGCCGCGCGCGAGCGCTGCGCCGAACTCGGCCGGCTCTCGCGGGACGCCGAGCGGGAGGTGCGCGGACTCGGCCCGCTGCGCGAGGAGTACGACCGGGTGGCACGGCTGGCCGGGCTCACCGCCGGAACCTCCGCCGACAACGAACGCAAGATGCGGCTGGAGTCGTACGTGCTCGCCGCCCGGCTCGAACAGGTCGCCGCCGCGGCCACCGCCCGGTTGCAGCGCATGTCGTCCGGCCGGTACACACTGGTCCACTCCGACGCCCGCACCGGGGGCCGCAGGGCGGGCCTCGGACTGCACGTCGTCGACGCCTGGACCGGCCGGGAGCGCGACACGGCCACGCTCTCGGGCGGCGAGACGTTCTTCGCCTCGCTCGCCCTCGCGCTCGGCCTCGCCGACGTCGTCACCGACGAGGCGGGCGGCGTACGGCTGGACACCCTCTTCATCGACGAGGGCTTCGGCAGCCTGGACGACCAGACCCTCGACGAAGTGCTCGACGTACTGGACTCGTTGCGCGAGCGGGACCGCAGCGTCGGCATCGTCAGCCATGTCGCCGACCTGCGCCGCCGCATCCCCGCCCAGCTCGAGGTGGTGAAGGAACGGCACGGATCGGCGGTCCGGCACCGCACCGCCGATCCGCTCAGCGGCTGACGGGGCACCGGGGGAGCTTCAGATCCGGTTCGGTCGCGAGTCTCTCCCGGTGCCACGGCTCGCGCAGGACGTTGAACCAAGGAGTGTCCAGATCGCCGAAGGCATCGCCGCGCCACAGTGCAAGCGCTTGTGCGAACAGCACCGCAGCGTGGCTGTCGTCCGCGGCGCGGGCCTGCCCAACCAGGCCACGAAAGCGGTGCAGGTCCACGGCTGGCGAATCGACCGTGAGGACGTACGAGCCCGATTGCCGTGGGATGCGCACCTCCTCGGCCGCCGTGGCCAGGACCCGGCGCAGGCGGGACACATGGCTGTAGAGCGTGGCGTGGGCTCGTGGCGGAGGACGGTCCCCCACCCCCGGTCCACGATCCTGGCGGTCGGGACCGGAGCATCGGCATCGACCAGCAGCCCCGCCGGAACCGACCGCTGACGAACATGGCCCAGGTCAACCGCAGCACCATCGACACGTGCCTCGATGCCGCCGAACAGAATGAAGTCCACGGACCTCCTCTCCCCCCGGGGCGAAGACCCGATGTCGGGACAACGGGACCGGCCTGCGAATTCAAGGCCCTTCCAAGGTTTTTCCAACATGCGCCAACCAGTATCTCCAACGGCCGAAGGGCTGGGCATTCTCCCTGACGCTCCGAGAGCGTAGGGGAGGGGCTCCATCGCGAGATTCATCGGGAGAACGACCGAGAGAAGGAGTCCGACGTGTTCAAGACGATCGAAGAGCTGGGAAGCAAACTGCTGGAGCGGTTCGTACCCGGGGTCGACGCCGCGGCCGCGGCCCCCTGCTACAAGTGCTTCACCGGTTCGGGCTGCGACGACTGGAACAACCACTGGTGGGCGTACAGCGACAACTGCTCGACCGGCTGGGTGTTCATGTACTGCGACGACTGCCGCTGACCAGCGTGCAACCGACCTCGCTGATCCTCTGAGACCCGGGCCGCACACGGCGGCCCGGGCCGGGACCGGCCTTGGGAAAGGGTCCTCATGGTGGACGTAGTCGCTGCCGCCTGTGCTGTATGCCTCGTGGTGGTGTTCGCGGCGGCAGCGGTCGGCAAGGTGCGTACCGCTGCCGCGTTCTCGGGGTTCTGCCGATCGCTGAAGGCCATGGGCCTCGTCCCGGATGGCTGGGTACGCGTCTGCGGTGCGGCCGTGGTGATCAGCGAGGTGTCGGTTGTCCTGCTCCTGCTCGCAACGCCGCTGGGCGACTGGGCGGGATCAGCGGGTTTTGTTCTGGCCGCTTGTCTGTTGGCGGTCTTCACCATCGGCCTGGCGCGCGCCCTCACAGGGCGGCGCCAGGCCGTATGCCGGTGCTTCGGCGCTTCGGAGTACCCGCTCGGTGCCCGGCACATCGTGCGGAACATCGTGCTCTGGATGATCGCGCTCTGCGGCGTGGCGGCCCACTCGGCTGCGGGCCATCTCAGGCCGGCCGAGGCACTGCTGGCGGCATGCTCCGGCGTGTTGGTCGGAGCGCTGGCCGTCGTCTCCGACGACCTCGTCCAACTATTCCGTCCTATAAGACGCTAGGAGGCACAATGCCCGTCCTCGCCGGACTGGTCGTGCTCGTGGGGTTGCTCTGCGCACTTGACCTGGTCCTCACGGTGGGTGTCATCAAACGACTCCGGGAGCATTCCGAGCAAATCGCCCGCGTCGGCCGGGGCCCGGCATCCTCCATCACCAAGGGTGAGAGGGTGCACCCGTTCCGGACCGTCACAACCGAAGGTCAACAGCTGGACCAGGAACAGCTCGTGGACAACACGGCGGTCGCCTTCTTCACGCCCGACTGCAAGATGTGCCGGGAGACGATGCCCAAGTTCCTGGAGTACGCACGTGCCCTCCCCGGTGGGCGCCGGCAGGCCCTGGCAGTTGTGGTCGGTGAGGAGGACGAGACGGCCGCGTACGCCGCACAACTCGCCCCCGTGGCACAGGTGGTCGTCGAGGAGCGAGGTGGGCCGATGTCGCTGGCCTTCGCCGTCATTGGCTTTCCGGCGCTGCTCCAGGTCGCCCGCGACTCGAGGGGCACGCTCGTGGCGACCACCGACAACCTGGACCTCGGTCACGCCGGTGCTGCGGTCTCCAGTGCGGCATGAGTCCGCTTGAGGACTCCACAGATTCGGTGGAAGGTGCACGCAGATGCGCGTGACCGTACGACGCGCGGCGTCGGCATGTGCGTTGACATGCAGGGCAGCACCAGGCCCGGTGGCACTCTATGCCGGGTTCATGGTCGTCACCGGAATACTTCCGGTAGCTACCGCGTGGCTGACCAAACTGGTACTGGACCTTCTGACCACGGGCGCTTCGGCAGCCAAGCTGATCGCCGTGGCCACGGCGCTTGCCGGAGCCGCCGCCACCACCAGCATCGTGCCGCACCTGGTCCAGTACGTGCGCACGGAGATGGACCGCAGAGTGGCGCTACTCGCCCAGGAGCGGCTGTTCACGGCTGTCGGGAGTTTCGCCGGACTGCGCCGGTTCGAGGATCCGCGCTTTCTGGACCAGCTGCGCCTGGCAGACCAGGCCGGCCGAAGCACCCCGAGCCAGACCGTCATCAGCATGCTGCAAATCGTCCGGTTAGCCGTCACCGTTGTCGGATTCCTCGGCTCACTGCTCCTGCTCAGTCCGCTGATGGCCCTTCTCGTGTTGCTGGCCGGGGTGCCCATGCTGCTCGCCGAGCTCCGGCTGTCGCGGCACAGGGCGCACATGTTCTGGGCCGTCGGCCCCGCCGAACGGCGGGAAATCTTCTACAGCCAGCTGCTGACCGGGGTCGACTCCGCCAAGGAGGTACGGCTTTTCGGTATCGGTGCCTTCCTGCGAGGACGCATGTTGAGCGAGCGCCGTGCCACCGACGCCGCGAAGCGGAGCGTGGACAGGCGCACCGGCCTCGTGCAGACAGGACTAGGATTGCTGGCCGCGCTGGTGAGCGGTTCCGGCCTGATATGGGCGGTGGACGCCGCGCGCACCGGAGCCCTCTCGGTCGGCGGAGTGACCATGTTCGTCGCTGCAGTGGCAGGTGTTCAGAGTTCGCTGGTGGCGCTCATCGGCCAGGTCGCCGGCACGCACCAGGCTCTCCTCATGTTCGATCACTACATGACGGTGACCTCCGCAGGCCCCGACCTGCCGGTGCCCGCCGTGCCGCGTCCGGTCCCGACCCTGCGACACGGGATCGAACTGCGGGACGTCTGGTTCCGGTACTCGGACGAGCACCCCTGGGTACTGCGCGGCGTCGACCTCTTCATCCCCCATGGGACCGCCGTGGCGCTCGTCGGCCTCAACGGCGCGGGCAAATCCACATTGGTCAAGTTGATGTGCCGGTTCTACGACCCCACCCGTGGAGCGATCCTGTGGGACGGGGAGGACCTCCGCAACTTCGACCCTGCGGAGTTGCGCGAGCGCATTGGCGCGGTGTTTCAGGACTACATGCACTACGACATGACGGCCGCCGAGAACGTCGCCCTGGGTGATCTGGCGGCGCTCGGCGACCGCGACCGGCTCCAGGGGGCGGCTCGGCGCGCGGGGATCCACGACACACTCGAAGATCTGCCGCAGGGCTACGACACTCTGCTGTCCCGTCTTTTCTTCATGGAGTCGGACAAGGACGATCCGGAGACCGGAGTCGTGCTCTCTGGCGGGCAGTGGCAACGGCTCGCGCTGGCGCGAGCGTTCCTCCGCGACCAGCGCGATCTGCTGATCCTCGACGAACCGTCCGCCGGCTTGGACGCCGAGGCCGAGGCCGAGATCCACGCCGCGCTCCGAGAGCACCGCTGCGGGCGGACCAGCCTGCTCGTCTCGCATCGCCTGGGCGCTCTGCGGGACGCCGACTCGATCGTCGTACTCGCGGACGGCCGGGTCGTCGAACAGGGCGACCATGCCGCGCTGATGGCCGCCGAAGGCGCGTATGCCCGGCTCTTCCTGCTGCAGGCGTCCGGTTACCAGGACGAAGCGGACGCCCCGGTTGTCATGGGAGGACTGACGTGACCCACGAACCACCGACAATGGGAACGCCCGTCGGGGAACCTCGCACTTCCCTGCCCGCGCACGTCCTGGCGGCGCTGCCGGCAGGGGGCACAGCCGAGCCGCGGGCCCGCCCTCCGCGTCGGCCGTGGGTGGCCCGCACCGGAGTATGCGCGGGAACGGTCGCAGCGTGGGCCGGCGCACTCGTCCTTCTCCTTGCGGGGGCCGCCGGCCCGGCCCTGACCTGCGGACTGGCAGCCCTTGCCCTCACCGTGAGGAGCGTCGCCCCGGTGTGTCTCGGGCGCAGGGTGGTCGCGGTGACCGTGCACGGGGAGAGCATGCGCCCCACCTACCGTGACGGGGACCGAGTGCTCGTACGCCGGAGCCGCACGCCCAGGCCGGGGCAGGTTGTCGTCATCGAACGGCCTACGGCCGGTGCTCGCTGGAGCACTCCGCCGGTAAGGCGCACTGCTGGGGCCTCAGCCATCGCCGACCGTAGGTGGCTGATCAAGAGAGTGGTGGCCGTCGAGGGAGACCCGATACCTCGCGATCGTGTCCCTGGTATGGCCGACTCGGCGACGGGCCTGGTGCCGCCCGGGAGCTTGGTGCTGCTCGGCGACAACCCCGTCAACAGCCTGGACTCGCAGCTGGTGGGGTACTTTCCCGCCGAACGCGTTCTGGGCACCGTGTGGCGCTCTCTCCCACACTGACGTCCCGGTAGGTCATGCGCCTTGCCGAAGCCCTGCCGGGAGCCCGGACGCCGACCGGGTTCCCGGCCCGGTTCCAGCCCACCACGGAGCGGCCGAACGTGAGCGGCAACCCAGCCGTGCACGGTACTGTGCCGGCATCATCAGCCGGCTGGAAGCTGGGCAGCCCGCCCCTGACCTCGCCGCCGATCGGATCGGCCAGGCCGTGCACGGCATCATCAGGACCGCCCGGCCCGGCAGTGCCTGGCTCTGTGCGGCGAGTTACGGAGCCCGAAGGCGGGTCACGATCTTCTCCGCCGGCCCACACCGGCGGCGTAGGCGGCCCAGTCCTCGGCTGATGCCTGCTGCCACTGGACGGCGGCCTTGATGTGGACCCCGAGAATCGCGGCGGGGAATTCGGCCGCGAGGGTGAACAGCGCGGTGGAGCGGTCCTGTTTGGGCCGGATCCCGATCTTGCGGAGGCGAGCCCATCTGGCTGTCGGTGAGGGGGCACCCCGGATGCCCTCCTGGGAGCAGCCAGGGAACGTCGTCCGGGGTTCCGATCCTGGCCTTGCCGTAGCGGACGTTGAGCGTGTCGTAGCGACCGAACTGCCGAGCCTGCGGATTGCGCCCGAAGCCGACAACATCCAGCTTGGAGGTCTCCGTCCGGCGAAGGTCCCAACCGTGGACGACCTTGAAGAGGGTGGCGTCGTGGTAGGCGGCAAGGGCGCCCGTGCACTTGGACTTCACGGGGCGGACGACCCGGTCGTCGGCGTAGTCGAGGAACCGCTGCAGTTCCTCACGGGTGAAGGGCCTGGCCTCCGGGTCGCCCTCGTAGTCCTGGAGGTGGGGAAGGCGTTCCACTCGTGAGCGCTCGCCACCGGATGGGTGCCGAAGCCTTCTTCGCGAGCCGTCCCCCACCCGTAGCGGCCGTCGATGAGCAACTCGCTGAACAGTCGAACGTCGCCCCGGTAGCTGCGGAGCGTGGACGGCACTCTCCGACCCTCTCGCCGGAAGCCGGAGGGTCGGAGGGCCGGTCAGAGAGCGGACAGCTCGTCCACGAGGTCGTCGAGCCCCAACGGCCCCTGGGACAGGGCTGCCATGTGCCAGGCCTTGGCGTCGAACGCGTCGCCGTGCGCCTTGCGGGCGTTCTCCCGGCCGAGCAGCCAGGCGCGTTCGCCCAGCTTGTAGCCGATGGCCTGCCCCGGCATCGACAGATAGCGGGTCAGCTCGCTCTCCACGAAGTCGGCGGGACGACCGCTGTGGTTGCCGAAGAACTCCTGTGCCAGATCGGGGGTCCACCGCTCACCGGGGTGGAACGGGGAGTCCGCCGGGATCTCCATCTCCGCGTGCATGCCGATGTCCACGATCACCCGGCAGGCCCGCATCATCTGCGCGTCCAGATAGCCGAGACGGCGCTCCGGGTCGGGCAGGAAGCCCAGCTCGTCCATGAGCCGCTCCGCGTAGAGCGCCCAGCCCTCGCAGTTGGCGCTGACCCCGCCGATCGACGCCTGGTAGCGGGACAGGCTGTCGGCCACGTGCACCCACTGGGCGATCTGCAGGTGGTGGCCGGGCACACCCTCGTGGTACCAGGTGGACACCAGGTCGTACACCGGGAAACGGGTCTCGCCCATCGTGGGCAGCCAGGTGCGGCCGGGGCGCGAGAAGTCCTCGGACGGGCCGGTGTAGTACGGCGCGGCGGCACCACCGGGCGGGGCGATGCGGGATTCCACCTTCCGCACCCGCTCGGCGAGTTCGAAGTGCGTGCCGTCGAGCGCCTCGATCGCCTCGTCCATCAGGCCCTGGAGCCACTCCCGGACCTCCTCGACCCCCTCGATGTGCGTCCCGTGCACGTCGAGGTGGGCGAGCGCCTCCCAGGGGTCGGCGCCGGGCAGCACCTTCTCGGCCTCGACCCGCATCTCGGCGAGCAGCCGGTGGTACTCGGACCAGCCGTACGCGTACGCCTCGTCGAGGTCCAGGTCGGTGCCGTTGTAGTAGCGCGACCAGCGGGCGTACCGCTCGCGGCCCACCGTGTCCGGCGCGCCCTCCACCGCGGGCGCGTACACGTCGCGCATCCAGTCGCGGAGCGCGGCGACCGACTCGCCCGCCAGCCGGGCGCCGTCGTCCAGATCGGCACGGAGCCCCTCCGGACCGGCGGCCACGAAGTCCTGGAAGAAGCCCGTGCCGTTCTCGCCGGCCCACTCGTCGAGCTGGCCGATGAAGGTGGCGGTGGCGCGCGGCCCGCCGTACAGCTTGCGCTCCAGGCCCAGCGCGAGCGACTCGCGGTAGCCCTCCAGCGCGGCGGGGACGGCCCGCAGCCGGTCCACGACCGCCGCCCACTCCTCGTCGGTCCCGGTCGGCGTCACCGTGAACACCTCACGGAGGCTGTGCGCCGGGGAGGACAGGTTGGAGACCGTGCGCAGCCCCTCTTCGGCGTCGTGGACGGCGAGTTCCGCCGTGAGGCGCTCGCGCAGCAGACGGCCGCAGCGGCGCTCGGCATCGTCGTCCGCGCCGGGCAGCCGCTCCGCGGCGTCGAGCTTCGCCAGGGTGGTACGGGCCAGCTCGGCGAGGGCTTCCTGGCCGGCGGGGGAGAAGTCGGGGAGACGGCGCGAACTCTCCGCGACGCCCAGGTACGTACCGGCGATCGGGTCGAGTGCGACGTAGGCGTCGACGTAGGCGTCGGCGACCTGGCGGGGCAGCGCGCTGCTGGAAGTGTCTGGCATGTGGACATCCTCGTACGGCAGGGGGCTTTCGCGCCATCGTCATTCGGCTTCAGCGGCCGGACTCCGCCGGTTCCGCGGCCGGCGGCAGCAGCGGCCCGCATTCCCACTGCTGGAAGATCAACCGGGTCTCGACCCGTGCCACTTCGCGGCGCGAGGTGAACTCGTCGAGCACGAGGCGTTGCAGATCGGCCGTGCCCGTGACCGCCACATGGACCAGATAGTCGTCCGGGCCGGTCAGATGGAAGAGCGCACGGGACTCCGGCAGCGTCCTGATGCGTTCGACGAACGGGCCGATGAGCTCCCTGCGGTGCGGGCGGACCTGCACGGAGAGCAGCGCCTCCAGGCCGCGGCCGAGCCGCGCGGGGTCCAGACGCAACTGGTGGCCGAGGATGACGCCGGTGCGCCGCAGCCTGGCCACCCGGTCCAGGCAGGTCGACGGCGCCACGCCGACCTCGGCGGCCAGCTCGCGGTAAGTGGTCCGGGCATCGTTCTGCAACAGCCGCAGAATATGCAGATCCACCGGATCAAGAACGACGGAATCAGCCATTTGGCGAACGTAGCACGGGACATTCCCGCATACACCCGGTGAATGTTCAGAGTGATGGCATGGACACCGAAACCTCGATGGCGCCCCCGACGGCAACCCGGTCCAGGGCGCTGGCCACCGAAGCCGTGCACGCGGGCCGCGACGATCTCGCGGCCCTCGGACTGCACGCCCCGCCGATCGACCTGTCCACCACCTACCCCTCGTACGACGCCAGGGGCGAGGCCGAGCGGATCGACGCCTTCGCCGCCACCGGCGCCAAGCTCGAAGGGCCGCCGGTCTACGCCCGGCTGGACAACCCGACGGCGGCCCGGTTCGAGACCGCTCTGGCCCGACTCGAAGGGGCCGAGAGCGCCGTGGCGTTCGCCAGCGGAATGGCGGCGCTCACCGCCGTGCTGCTGGTCCGGGCGAGCGCGGGACTGCGCCACGTGGTCGCCGTCCGCCCGCTCTACGGATGCAGTGACCACCTGCTCGGCGCCGGTCTGCTGGGCACGGAGGTGACCTGGACCGACCCGGCGGGAATCGCCGACGCGATCCGCCCGGACACCGGCCTGGTGATGGTGGAGACGCCCGCCAACCCGACGCTCGCCGAGGTCGACATCCGTGCGATCGCGCACTCCTGCGGCTCCGTGCCGCTGCTCGTCGACAACACCTTCGCCACCCCCGTGCTCCAGCGGCCCCTCGAGGACGGCGCGCGGATCGTGCTGCACAGCGCCACCAAGTACCTGGGCGGACACGGCGACGTGATGGGCGGGGTCGTCGCCTGCGACGAGGAGTTCGCCGCCGGGCTGCGGCAGATCCGCTTCGCCACCGGCGGGGTGCTGCACCCGATGGCCGGATACCTGCTGCTGCGCGGCCTCGCCACGCTTCCGGTACGGGTGCGGGCGGCCTCCGCGAGCGCCGCCGAGCTGGCCCGCAGACTGACCGCCGATCCGCGCACAGCCAGGGTCCACTACCCGAAGGTGGGGGGCGCGATGGTCTCGTTCGAGGTCCACGGGGACCCCCACCGGGTGATCTCGGCCGTACGGCTCATCACGCCCGCGGTCAGCCTCGGCAGCGTGGACACCTTGATCCAGCACCCGGCCTCCATCAGCCACCGCATCGTGGACGAGGGGGACCGGCAGGCGGCCGGGGTCGGGAACCGGCTGCTGCGCATGTCGGTCGGGCTGGAGGACGTCGAGGACCTGTGGGCCGATCTGTGCCAGGCGCTGGACGCATCGGCGGACGGCGTCCCGCAGGAGGCCCGGGACCGCGAGGCCCAGGACCGTGAGGACGCCCGCCGGAACGCCCTGCCCGAACAGGTTGCCGGGTAGGGCCTCCCTCCTGCACAGGTTGCCGGGCCGGGGGTCCCGTGCGGAGCACCGGAAGGGTGTTCCGTACGGGACGTCGGGCATGGTGTCCCGTGCGGACCGTCGGAGGGGTGCTCCGTGCGGACCGCCGGGCAGGACGTCCCGGGGCCGGGCGGTGTCAGCGCCCGGCCTGCTCGTACGGGGGCAGCGAGCGGACCGCGGTGGCGTCCAGCCGGGCGGTGACGACCAGGGTGCCCTCCTCGATCTGGTAGTCCAGCGGCAGGGACAGCGCGCGCATCGCGGCGACCATGCCGGTGTTGGAGGCCCGGGTGACGGCGTAGACGCTCTCGCATCCGGCCTCGGCGGCGAGCGCCACCAGGCGGCCGAGCAGTTCGGAACCGATGCCCCGGCGCTGCCACTCGTCCTCGACGAGGAGGGCCACCTCGGTCTCGTCGCCGTCCCAGAGCAGGTGGCCGAGGGCGACCAGCCGGCCGGACTCCGTTTGCGCGGCCAGGGTGCGGCCGAACCGCGGACTCAGCAGGTGGTCGAGGTACCGGTCCGCATCGCGGACCGGGCCGTGGTAGCGCAGCCGCAGCGTCTGCTCGGAGCAGCGGCCGTGCATCGCGCGGGCCGCCGGCAGGTCGTCGTGGTCCGCGCGACGGATGGTGATCTCGTTGCCCTCGGGGAGGGTGAGGACGTCCTTGCCGCGCGGGACGCGGGGGCCGAGCCGGGCATCGAGCTCGACCAGGGCGCGGACCCGGGCGAACTCGGTCGGGGTGAACGGGAGATGGGGGCGCTCGATGGTGAGGGTGCCGCCGGACGGGTCGCGCAGTCGTATCACCGTCTCCTCCAGCACTCCCTCGACCGGTGCGGTCTCATCGGTCGCGCGGCCGGTGACCGAGACGGCGGGCGACGAGCGGATGGTGCAACGGCCGAGCAACTGACGCAACGCCAGGGGGAGTTCGGCAGCATCCAGGGCCGTGCGGGTGGCGAGGCCCAGGACGCGCGTCGGGGCGTCCACCAGATCGTGCGCGTCGGCCCGTTCGATCCAGGTCGAGCTGCCCCCGGCCGCGGAGACCGCCCGGCTCAGCTGCCGGGCCGGGAGCCGGGCGGGTGCGCGCAGCAGGAACTCGTCGACCGTGCCCCGCGACAGCGGGTGCGTCTGCAGGGTGAGGATGTCGACCCGGTGCCGGGCGAGCGCGCCGCACAGCGCCGCCAGACTGCCGGGAGCGTCCCGCACGGTGGTACGCATCCGCCACAGCGCCGTGCCCTCGGCGGACGGTGCCGGAGTCGGCGCCGGGGCCGGAGTCAGGGCCGATGCGGGCCCTTCGGCGACGGGTGCGCCCGCGGGTGCTTTCCCCTCGACACCGGCACCGGTGCCGATGTCGCTGACGACCTGGAGGGAGGCTTCCGTGTCGCCCCCGTCGGGGCGACCGGAACCGGTCGGCGGCGGTGCGTGGCTGTGCCGCCGTGCCCACCAGGTGTGGAAGCCGGCCGTCACCGCCAGCACCACGGCCGAGGCGACCAGCAGGAACGGCCCGTCCGGCTGGTGCCCGATCAGATTGGCGAGGGCGTCGGCCACCGCGACCGCGGTGAACAGCGCGGCCAGTTCGGTCACGTCCCGCCGCCAGTGGTGGGAGCGGCGGACGGTCTTCGTGGAGGTCGCATCAGTCATGCATTCACTCTGACCGAGCGTTGTTGCCTGATCACGAACAGCCTGTGACCGATGGGTTAAGTGCGAATCTGATCCCTTTCCTGTCGTTTTCGGTCACTGTTGTCCCTGTCGGGGCCCCAGCCCATGGCGGTCCCGCTGCCCGTGGGCCCCGTCTCCCGCTCCGGAGCATCCACCGTGCCGGGCGCGGCGGCTGGCGCGGCGGTCCGGAACACCGCTCGTCACGGTGCCCGGGACCGCCACCCCGCCACACCGTCACACCCGTTCCGCACTCCGTTCCCAGGCGTCCTTCAGGCGTGCCGCCTGGCGCACCAGCTGCGACGTCCCGCCGCGCCCCGCCGTCTCGGCGAGCCCGGGTATCGGCTCGGCCCCCGTCGCGCCGCAGTGCTCGACGCACTCGGCGGCCACGGAGAGCAGGTCGCTCAGTCCGCGAGGCGCCTTCTCCTGCGCCAGCAGCACGGGCAGAACACCGGTCAGCATGGACAGCACCGTCCGGTACGCGCCGGTGGTGGCGGCGGTACGGGCGGAATCTGCGAGGCGGTTGGGCTTGATCAGGCCATGCCCGAGGAGCATCGCCAGCTGTTCGCCGAGCAGCGCCGCGTCGAGCTGCTGCCGGGTGGCGAGCATCAGCAGGGCGTCCACCGCCGTCAGCCGGTCCTCCGGGAACCGGGAACCCAATCCGTACGCCGCCGCCAGATGAACGGCCTCGCCCGCGGGCGAGTCGAGTTCGGCGAGCAGCAGGAGCGGTCGGATCGTGTCCCGTATCTCGTCCGTCACACCGGTCGCGATGTTCGGCAGCAGCCAGGCGGCCATCGTCTCGGCGTCCTCGGGCAGGGTGGCGACCCAGTGCTCCGGGTGCTCCCCCCAGTGGTGACAGAACTGATGTGCCGGGGTCTGGGCCCCGCCCAGGCCACGGAAGGAACGGGGGAACTCCTCCAGAACGAGCGGGCGTTCCCGGCTGGCCATCAGGGGGCGGTTCGACCGGACGACCGACTGGCCCTTCCGGGTCCTGCTCTTCAGATCGAACCGGTACACCTGAGTGAACGGCTCGTCGGCCCGCAGCCATGCCGCCAGCCGGTCGCCCTCGGGGGTACCGAGCAGGGCGGCCGCCCCGGCGGCCTCGTGCTGATCGCCGCGCCGCACTCGCAGCAGGGCCTGGGCGAAGTCGGCCTCGCCGGGCCGGATGTCCAGTTGCTGATACGTGCGCAGCCGCTCGACGAGCACGGCCGGCTCGAGCGAACCGGTGTGCCAGGTGGGGACGGCCAGCAGGAACGGGAGGCTGCCGGTCAGCATCGCGTGGGCCGCCTCCCACAGCCGTGCCTTCATGACCCCGTTCAGCGCGGCGTGGGAGCAGGTTCCGGCAGCGGTCCAGGAGGCGCGCTCCTCCTGCACGGCCCGCACCGACACCTGCCCGAACAGCGTGGCCAGGACGGTCCTGAGGCTTGCCTCCGAGCGGAGCTGCCGCTCGGTCTGCGCCTGCGGCCCGCCGCCGAGCCACCACTCACCCGTCAGCGCCTCACGCAACGCTTCGGTCAACGCCGCCCGGTCGGAGTGGGCGTGGCGCACCAGCCCGTCCAGCGCCCGCTCGAAGGCGGTGACGTCCGGCGTCGTCGATCTGACCAGGGTCACCACCTCCTCGACCAGCTCGGGCAGCGTCGCGGGTGCCGGATCGAGAGGCTGCGGGACCGGCACCGGAGGCAGCACCTCCTCGTACTTCGCCGTGCCGGGCTGCTCGGCCACCGGACCGCCGAACACCTCGGCCACCATCGTCCGGTGCGCCGGCCCCAGCAACGCGGCCGACGCGGCGAGCCCTTCCCGCACCGATGCCCCGGCGGCGGGCAGGTACCGGGCCAGGAGCTTCAACGCCCGCTCCTGGATGTCGATGTCCTCGTGCTCGAAGGCACCCCCGACGGCGGGCAGCAGTTCGTCGACCGCCGACGGATCACGGCGCAGCACCTTGCCGAGCAGCACGAGCTGGGACCGGACCAGTTTCTTCTCGGTGCGGAACAGCACCGACTCCGAGACCTCCGCCAGGGTCCGCACGGAGAGCTCACCGCGCCCGTCCAGCCGGGTGAGCACCCCCTGGGCGTGGCCGGCCACGGTGGAGATGCCGTCCGCGGCCATCCCGGCCCAGTCCGGGATCCGTTCCGCCTCCTCCTGTTCGGTCAGGTCGAGCTCCCGCAGCACGGTCAGGAAGAAACGCATCTCGCTGGAATTGCCGCCGCGCAGCAGCCGGGCCACACAGCCGTCGACGACCACCGACCGCTCCAGCAGGCCCTCCTCCGCGAGCGCGGCCAGCGTGGCGCCCCACCGGCACGGGCTGTCCGGGTCGTCGCTCCAGGGCATCTCCGGAGGAAGTTCCGTCATCTCGAAGATCCGCGGCAGGAGGTCGACCGTGTACGGATCGGCGCGGAGCACCTCGACGAGAGGCGTTCTCCGCTGCCGCTGCCATTGCGCCCTCGACACCATGCTGACCCAGCCCCGCACGAAACCCTCCGTCGTGGGCAGGGGGCACTGCGCCTTCTTGACCAGGGCGGAGATCAGCTCGTACGCGACCTCCGCCGTCGCGGTCCGGGCCGCCAGCCGGTGTGCGACGTCACCGAGCCACTCCGGATCACGGTCCGCCAGGACCGCGAGGATCAGGGGGACGGGCGGACGGTCCCAGCCGATCAGGTCCCGGCCGCCGAGCCAGGCGGCACATCCCGCGGCGCCCGTGTGGCAGCCCGCACCGGCCACCAGCAGGGCCCTGCGGACCTTGCCCTGCTTCTCCCAGCGCCAGCCCCGGACCTCCTTCCGGAGCGCCTTCAGCTCGGCCAGCGCCGCCCTGCGCTCCGCCCGGTCCATCCCGGCCAGCAGGGGCGGCACGTGGTGCGCGGGCGATTCCCGTACGGCGATGAGGAGCTCCTTCATCGCACACCCCCGGCGACCGGCGCACCACGGCGGACCATCCGGACGGCCAGGGCGTGCTTGCACGGGCCCCGCCGCCCCCGGTAGTCGACCCACCACTGGCAGGTACAGCTCAGCATTCCGTCCTTCTCCCTCACCTGATAACGGCGTTCTCCCGAGGACACGGCAGCCACGTCCCCATCGAGCACCACCGCGCCCGAACCTGCCAGTTGTCGCGCCGCCACCAGACGCGGATTGTGGCGCTCGGCCCGGTCGGCGTCGTACGGCAGCTCGCGGTGGAAGTAGGCCGCGTCGGCGAGGTCGTAGCCGACCCGGCCCGCCGTGCCCAGCCGGGTGAGCGCGGCCCGTACCCGTTCCACCGTGAGACCGGACTGCTCCGCCAGATCGGCGGGGTCGATCCGGGGCTCCCAGGCCAGCAGCACCGACACCAGCTCGGCGTCGGCCGCCGCGTCGTCGGTGGCCAGGGCGTCGAGCACCCCGCCCTCGCCCGAGAAACCGCGCGCGGCATCGGGCGAGAGCGTCAGGGTGAGACGCATGCCCGGCAGCACGACCTCCCAGGCGCTCGCGGTGGCCGCCCCGTCGGTGACCGGCCCGTACACCCGCAGCGACGTGGCATGACGCAGCACCCGCTGCAGTGCGGCGAGCCGCTCCGGGCCCGGCAGGCACACCGCACCCGCCACCGGCCGGGTCGTCGGTCGAAGCGTCTTCCCGGCGGGTATCACCCAGCGGGCGCCCCGCGAGGCGTTGCCCGACGAACGCGGCAGCGAACGCAGGAACCGGACGGCCTCGGCGGCCGGGAGCTCGGCCCGGAGATCGAAGCCGGCGGACACCACCTGCGCCTCGGCGAAGCCGCGCAGCCACCGGTCGGGCAGCGGCACCTTCTTCTCCACGACCGGACCGTCCAGCGTGGTCACGGCCATCTCGTCCGGGCCCACCCGCAGATGCAGCGGATCGTCCCCGGCCATCCGCGAAAGCGCCTGCCGCAGCGGATTGTTGACGTCCACGTTCGTGGTGCCGTGACCCGTCCGCTGACCGTCCAGACCTTCCCGCAGCACGTCGAGGCGCGCGTACACACCGCAGCAGCCGGAGAACGACTCGAAGCGCAACCGGTCTCCGTTGCCCGTCACCACCGGGTCGAGCGACGCGGGCAGCGTGCGCTGGTAGTAGCGCGTGGACGCCACGTCCGCCACGGCCAGGAGACCCTGGGCCGCGATCCTCGGCGAGGTGAGAAAGCCGGAGAAGAACCGGGGGTGGAGCTCGGCGCCCCGTGGGGTGAGGCCACCGGAGGTCTCCAGCCCGAGGAGCTGCCCCGTCTGCGAGGACTCCAGGGCGGACGGGCGCGCGTAGGCCAATGCCTGAACGGATCGGGTCATGGAAAAACCGTAGAACCCACCACTGACAATCGGCCCCCGGCCGTCACCGGGGGCCGATCGCCGACGGGTTCACTGTCCGACGCGCCCCGGCCGCAGCACCTTGCTGAACAGCACCGCCCCGCCCTGCGCCCGCAGCCGCACGGTCAGTTCGCCGCTGTCGCCGTCGATGTCCACCTGCCCGAAGTACTGCGGCGACTCCATCGGCGACACGTTCGCCCGGTCGGGAGCCCGCACGAAGACCCGGTCGGGGCCGAACGTCGCGTCGAGGGCGTTGGCCGGGAACTGACCGGCGGCCAGCGGCCCCGACACGAACTCCCAGAACGGCGCGAAGTCCTTGAACGCCGCACGCTCGGGCGCGTAGTGCTGCGCCGACGTGTAGTGCACATCGGCCGTCAGCCAGACCGTGCCGGTGATCCTCCGGTGCTTGATGAACCGGAGCAGTTCCGCGATCTGCAGCTCACGCCCGAGCGGAGCTCCCGGATCGCCCTGGGCGACCGCCTCGAAGTCCGTCGCGCCGTCGGGGACCACCAGCCCCAGCGGCATGTCCGCCGCGATCACCTTCCACACCGCGCGGGACCGGGAGAGCTCGTGCTTGAGCCACCTCAGCTGCTCGGCACCGAGGATGCCCGTCGTGTCGTCGGCCTGCCGGCCGGGCGAGTTGGCGTTGCGGAAGGACCGCATGTCGAGGACGAACACGTCGAGCAGCGGACCGTGCCGCACCACCCGGTGCATCCGGTCCTCCCCGGCCGGACCGTGCGGCGTGGACACGGGGAAGTACTCGCGAAACGCCCGCGTCGAACGGGCCGCCAGCACGTCCACGTCCTTCTCGGTGTACCGGGCGTCGTCGAGGATCTGCCCGGGGTACCAGTTGTTGCGCACCTCGTGGTCGTCCCACTGGACGATCGAGGGAACCTGCGCGTTGAACTCGCGGAGGTTGCGGTCGAGCAGGTTGTAGCGGAAGTTCCCGCGGTACTCGGCGAGGGTCTCGGCGACCTTCGACTTCTCCTCGGTGGTGACGTTGCGCCAGACCCGTCCGTCGGGCAGCGTCACGCTCGGTTCGATGACGCCGTCCGCGTAGATGTTGTCGCCGCTGCAGAGGAAGAAGTCCGGGTCCAGGCGGCGCATCTCGTCGTAGACCACGTAGCCGCTGATGTCCGGATTGATGCCCCAGCCCTGTCCCGCGATGTCCCCCGACCACAGGAAGCGCACCCCGTCCCTGCGCCGGGCGGGCGCCGTCCGGAAGGTCCCGTGCACCGGCTTCCCGCTCCGGCGCGGGTCCTGGGGATCGAGGAGCGTCACCCGGTAGTGCACCTGCTCGCCCGGCGGCAGTCCGTACAGAGGGGTCGTCCCCGTGAAGTCGCTGCCCGGGCCGAGGAGCGGCCCCTGCCAGGTGCGCGCCCGCCGGAAGGACTCGGTCGCGGAGGTCTCCACGACCATCCGCGCCGGGCGGTCCGAGCGCACCCAGACCAGTGCGGAGGACGAGGTGACATCGCCCACCTGCACACCCCACGCCGCGCGCGGCCGGCCGGAGAGCGCGAACGCGGGGGCCGAGGCGCCCACCACGGGGAGCGTGAGCGCGGCGGACGCGGCGATCGAACCGCGCAGCACACTGCGGCGGTCGGGGGACGGAACACGGGGACGGTACGACATCGAGGCGCCTCCGGGGCACTGGTCGGTGGGACTCGGGACCCGGTCCGGACGGGGCACCGGACCCACGACCGGCACGATCCGGACAGGAGGCCCCGAGGGCGGCTGGTCGGCCGGTGCCACCCTCGTGCCCGTCGGCGGCGCGCACACCAACCTCAGGTGAACACCCGGCCCCGGCCCTCCCGGGCGTCCGGCCCGTCCGGGTCCCGCAGGGCCGCCGCCAGCAGCCGCACCCCCGCTCGATCTCGGAAGGGGCCAGATGCGCGTAACCGAGGACCAGATTCACCGCACGGTCCCCGGAGGCGGTGGTTCCGGCGGCGGTGAGCGGCCGCAGGGCCACTCCGGCACGGGCCGCACGCGCCAGGAGCACCGACTCGGGGCCGTACCGTCCGGGCAGCCCGGCGATGATGTGGAGCCCGGCGGCGATCCCGCTCACCGCGGTGCCGGGGAAGCACTCCGCCAGCATCGACGTGAGCGTGTCCCGGCGCTCGCGGTAGGCGCGCTGGCAGCGGCGCAACTGCCGGTCGTAACCGCCTCCGGTGATGAAGTCGGCCAGGACCGCCTGGTCGACGGAGGGATTGCCCAGGTCCATGGTCCGCTTGCGGGCAACGATCTCGTCCGTCATGTCCGCCGGAGCCAGGAGCCAGCCCAGTCGCAGCCCGGGAGCCAGCGACTTGCTCACCGAACCGGTGTACGCGACGTGCCGCGGGTCGAGCCCCTGCAGCGCGCCCACGGGCGCGCGGTCGTAGCGGAAGTCGCCGTCGTAGTCGTCCTCCACGATCAGCCCGCCCACGGCACGCGCCCAGTCCAGCAACTGGCTGCGACGAGTGGCGGAGTAGGCGATTCCGGTGGGGAACTGGTGGGCGGGGGTGGTCACGACCGCGCGCACGCCCGAGCGCACGAGGGGCTCGACCGCCAGCCCCTCGTCGTCGAGCGGCAGACCGGTGGTGGCGAGCCCCGCGGAGGCGAACAGCGCGGAGTGTTCGTGGCTCCCGGGATCCTCGACGCCGACGGTCCGCAGCCCGCGCCCGTGCAGGACGAACCCCAGCAACGTCGTCGCCTGCGCCACGCCGGAGCACACCACCAGGCGCTCGGGATCGGCGACCACGCCACGGCGCCGCGCCAGCAGGGCGGCCAGGGCCTCCCGCAACACGGGCAGCCCCCGAGGATCGGGATAGCCGAGCGCGTCGTGCGGCAGCCGGCCGAGCACCGAGCGGTGCGCGGCGGCCCAGGCGGCACGCGGGAACAGTGACAGGTCCGGCGTGCCCGGCCGGAAGTCCACGCGTACGCCGGGGGCGCGCGGCGCGAGATCACGGACCTCCGGCGCGGCGGCCCGGACCGCTTCGCCCACCCAGGTGCCCGCCCCGCGCCCGCTGCGCAGATACCCCTCGGCGGTGAGCTGCTCGTACGCCTCGGTGACCACCCCGCGCGACACCCGCAGATCGGCCGCGAGCGCGCGGCTGGACGGCAGCCGCGTCCCCGGAACGAGCCGGCCCGAGCGCACGGCCTCGCGCAACGCCGCCTGCAGCGCGCGACCGCGCCGACGGGCGGGCTCCTCGACGGCCGGGAGCAGCAACTCCCAGGCGCCGGAGCCGACATCGGCACCGGCCGAGCGGTCCGACGGCGGATTGGTCCCCGAAGACGTCATGGAAGTGGACCTTAAACCGGACCGCCCGGCTGCCTAGCGTCGGTCCCATGAACGCCACTTCTCTGCGCGGCTCGCTTCTCGCGGCCTTCGCCTGCGTCCTCGTCGGCGCCTCCTTCACCGCCAACAGCGTTCTGGGGGACTATCCGTACGCGGGTGGCCAGGCGTTGCGCTACGGCCTCGCGGCACTGCTGCTCGTACCCGTCCTGGCCCGCGACGGCAGGGCCCGGACGGCCACCGTGCTGCGCGCCCTCACCCCGCGGCAGTGGGGAAGACTCGCCCTGCTGGCAGCCGTCGGCATGGTCGGCTTCAACCTGGCCGTCCTCGCCGCGGAACGATCCGCGGAACCCGCTGTTCCGGGGGTGTTCGTCGGCTGCGCCCCGATCCTGGTCGCCGTTCTCGTACCGCTGCTGGACGGCCGCCGGCCGACGCGCCCGGTGCTGTACGCGTCCGCCCTCGTCGCCGCCGGGGCCTTCACGGTGCAGGGCTGGGGCCGTACGGACCTGGCGGGCGTCCTCTGCTCGGCAGGGGCCCTGGCGGGCGAGGTCGGCTTCGCGGTCCTCGCCGTCCCCGTGCTGCGACCGCTCGGGCCGCGGCTGCTGTCCGCCACGGTCTGCGCCGTCGCCGCCGTCGAGTCGGTGCTGCTGGGCGTCGTCCTGGACGGCGGCGGCGTGCTGCGGACGCCCACGGCGGCGGAGGCCCTCGCGCTGGTGTGGCAGGCGGCGGTGGTCACCGTGGTCGGCTTTGTCTGCTGGTACATGGGCATGCAGCGCATCGGCGCCGAGCGCGCCACCCTCTTCTCCGGCCTGATCCCGGTTTCCGCCGCGCTCACCGCACCGCTGGTCGGCGCCGGTTCGTACGGCGTCGCGCAGGCCGGCGGCAGCCTCCTGGTCGGGCTCGGGGTCGTCCTCGGGTCGGGCGTCCTGACCCGGGGAGCGGCGGGCGGGTCCGCCGGGGCCGACTCAGCGGCTGGTGTCGAGGATCACCCGGGACACGAGGGCGGGATCGTCGTTCATCGGCACGTGTCCGCACCCCGGAAGCCGGACCAGCCGGGCGTCGGGGATGACGCGCTTGGCCCTGACGCCCTGTCGGCGCAGCAGGATCCGGTCCCGGCTGCCCCAGGCGACGGTCACGGGCAGCCCCGGTACGTCATCGGTGAACAGGGCGTCCCGGCCGGCGGCGAGCGTCTGGTGAAAACCGGTCGCCTCCCGCAGGGCGACGGTCTCGGCCACGACGGCGTCGGGTGAACGACGGCCGGGCCGGGCGTAGATGGTGCTGGTCAGCGTCGTGCGCCCGGCCGCGCTGCGCGACAGCCGCTCGATCAGCGGCACCGGCATCGACAGGGCGGCCCGCCGCATGGCCCGCAGCGTCGTGAACGCGTAGCGCCGCTCTCCCGGGGCCCAGAAACCCGCGGGCGACAGCGCCGTCACCGACCGGACGAGCTTTTCCCTGCCGAGCCCCAGCGCCAGCAGACCGCCGAGCGAGTTGCCCGCCACGTGCGGCCGGTCCACGCCGACCACCGAACAGAACGAGCCGAGCACCGTGACCACGGTCGGCAAGTCGTACGGCAGACCGTCGGGTAGCGCGGGGGAGCCGCCGAAGCCGGGGAGGTCCACGGCTATCACGTCGCGCTCCCCGGCCAGGACGGGCAGCACCGGGTCCCAGGCCTGACGGTGGTGACCGATGCCGTGGAGCAGGAGCAACGGCTCGCCGGTCCCGGTCCGTTCGTACTGCACGGACACGGTCCGGGGCCCTTGTGGTGATTCGACGCTGAACGAGACCGTGGTGGCCATGCGGTGCTCCCCGGGTGATCCGGCATGAAGAGGCCATGCCTGAAGGTGACTTAGACGTCTTGTCAACAACAATTACCGTTCGGTAGCCCGGGGTTCAAGGGGGTGGGCGATTCGCGCTGGACAGGGTGCGACGGGTCGGCTGGGATGGAGAGGTGACAGCCGACACCGCGACCGATGTCTTCGAGGACCACCGCCCCGTGCTCACCGGGGTCGCCTACCGCATGCTGGGAAGGATCGCCGACGCCGAGGACGTGGTGCAGGAGGCATGGCTGCGCTGGTCGTCCGCGTCCCGCGCGGAGGTGCGCGAACCACGTGCCTTCCTCGTCAGGATCGTCACCCGCCTGGCCATCGACCGGCTGCGACAGGTGCAGTCGCGCCGCGAGGCGTACGTCGGCCCATGGCTTCCGGAGCCCGTGGTCACCGACTTCGGACCGGCCGTGCCCGACACGGCGGAACAGGCCGTTCTGGCCGACTCCGTGTCGATCGCCGTGCTCGTCGTCCTGGAGTCCCTCTCCCCGCTGGAACGGGCCGTCTTCGTGCTCCGCGAGGCGTTCGGCTTCCCGTACGCGGAGATCGCCGCCGCCCTGGACCGGAGCGAGGCCGCGGTGCGCCAGCTCGCGGGGCGCGCCCGGCACCACGTGGAGGAGCGCAAGCCCCGCTACGACGTCGACCCGGCGCACCGCCGCGACCTCACGGAACGGTTCCTCGCCGCGGCGGCGGGCGGTGACATCGAGGGGCTGCTGGCCCTGCTCGCGCCCGATGTGCGGCTCGTCGGCGACAGCGGCGGGAAGTCCAGGGCTCCGCTGCGGGTCATCGAGAGCGCCGACAAGGTGGGCCGGTTCCTCGTCGCCGTCGCCCCCGACCCGACGGCGGACTTCGACACCAGGCTCCTGGAACTCAACGGCGGGCCGGGCCTGCTGGTGCTCCTGGACGGAAAGGCCGACTCGGTCCTCCAGGTGGACATCAGGGACGGGCTCGTCCAGTGCGTGTACATCGTGCGTAACCCCGACAAGGTCGCCCACCTCTCCGCCGCCACGACGCAGTAGCGGGCCCGGCCTTCCAGTCCCCCGGCCGACACCCGACCGGTCGGCACCGGCGGGACGGCCCGTCCCACCGGCGTCTTTGCATGAAGCCCCACGCCCCGGCCGGCGTGGGGCTTCGTGCTGCGCCCGGTGCACGGGGCCACGAACATCCTGTGAACGCTCTGCGGCAGAGTGCCGTTCCGCTGCGTGACCGACTGAGGATTGGTCTTGACCAAGGGGGTATCCCGTTTTATCGTCTCACCGTTAAGACAGGAACCTTTAATAAATAACGTCGCGGAAAAGCCGCTGGGCGATTGCGGAGGACAGGGTGGGGACCACGCAGCTGGAATCGGTGCAGGAGCCGAAGTACTGGCACCTCAAGACCGTGCTCAGTGAGGCACTCGACTCGGACTTTGCGGTGGGCGAGATCCTGCCCAACGAGCGTGAGCTCGCCGCCCGGTTCGGAGTCGCCCGAGCCACGCTCCGACAGGCTCTGGAGCAGCTCGAACTCGAAGGAAGGCTCCAGCGCCGCCGCGGCGTCGGAACCACCGTCGCCCCGCCGCGTGTCGGGGTCGCCGTCTCCACCGCGCAGCGGGACTGGTCCGGCGGCGGTACGGCCGAGGCATGGCAGCCAGTGGACTGCACGACGGCCGTCGCACCGGCGTCGGTGTCGGCCGCACTCGACGTGGACGCCGACGAGCCGGTACACATCGTGCGCCGGATCCGGGTGACCCACGGCCAGGCGGTCGCGGCGGAACTCCTCTACGTCCCGGCCTCGTCCGTGCCCGAACTCTCCGCGATCGACACCCCCTCCGGCGCCGTCCGGGCCCGCGGCGTCCTGCGCGAACTGCACCGCCTCCGCCTCGAAGGCCAGGACCGGTCGGTGGAGCTCGGATCCGCCCGGGTGGACGACGCCAAGGAACTCGACCGGCTTCCCGGCGCCCCCGTGCTCGTCGTCACCACCCGCTACCTCGCCGCGGGCGGCACCGCCGCGCTCTCCGTCGCCACGTACCGGGCGGACACCTGCCGGCTCACCTTCGGCGACTCGGGCGACCTGGAGATCAGCCACCATACCCAGCAGCGCCAGGCGTCCTGAGACCCCGCCCGGTCCCGGAGCTCCGGACCCGGGAGCTTCAGGTCATCCGGACCCGGCCCAGGAACACCGGACGCCCCGAAGCCCCGTCCCGGGGCCAAGAGCCTGTGCCGGGGACAACAGTCCGTTCCGGGAGCCCCGGGGCGAGTCCCGGCCCCGGACGCCCCGGACCTCTCACCGGGACACCGGCACGCACGGCCCGTCGCACTCAGCGGCGGGCCGTCGCCGTTCCCTCCACCGCGAAGAGCTGCTCCTCCACACGGTCGAGAGCCAGCCGCAGTGCGCCGGTGGCCACCGCCGTCTCCCCGAGCAGCGACAGTGTGACCCGGGGCGGCCGGAGGCAGTAGCGGGCCAGCTCCCGACGGAGCGGCTCCAGCACGTCGTCCAGCCCGGTGGCCCAGCCGCCCACCACCACCAGCTCCGGATCCAGCGCCAGCACCAGCGCCGCGACATCGTGCACCAGACGCTGGATGAACCGCTCGACCGCAGCCTGGGCCCGGATGTCACCCTGGCGTGCCTTCGCGAACACATCGGCCACGGCGGGCTCGTCCAACGGGTCCAGCGGCGTGCCCGTCGTGGACAGCAGGCGTTCCGGAGTGGCCTCGCGGCCCAGCAGATGCAGTGCGCCGATCTCGCCCGCCGCACCGCCGAAGCCGCGGTGCAGACGCCCGCCGATCAAGGACCCGGCACCGGGGCTCAGCCCTGCCAGGACGAAGACGACGTCGTCGGACTCGACGGCGGCGCCCTTCCAGTGTTCCGCGACCGCTGCCGCATTGGCGTCGTTCTCCACGAGGACGGGACAGCGGAAGGACCGTCTCAGCCGCTCGCCCAGCGCCAGCCCTGTCCACCCCGGCAGCGCGGTGCCGAGCCGTACCGTCCCGTCGGCCTCCACGATGCCGGGACTGCCGATCCCCACCGCCCGCAGACTGCTCCGGGCCACCCCCGTCCGCCGCAGGAGGTCGGCCACCACGGCCCTCACCTTGTCGAGCCGGTCATCGGCGCTCGCGGTCTCCGACACCTTGCGCGAGCCGGAGCCGATGATCCGGCCGTCCAGCCCGGACAGCAGGGCGGACACCCGGTGCGGGCCGATCTCGATGCCGAGCAGATACCCGGCCTCGGCCCGGAACCTGAACCGGCGGGCCGGCCGGCCCTGCCGCCGGGCCCCGGCCCCGTCGGGCACCGACTCGACGACCAGCCCGGCCTCGAAGAGCCCCTCCATCACGCCCTCGACCGTCGGCCGGGACAGGCCCGTGATACGGGTCAGATCCGTGAGAGTGGGGGAGTCGGCGCCCCGGAGAGCGTGCAGCACCACTGCGGAATTGATGCGCCGCAACAGTGACGGGTCTCCACCGGTCAGCCGGCCCACGAGGTGTCCTCCCTGCTCGAGCGCATGTCAGGCGGATGGTACTCGCTGGCCGGGTGCGGGGCGACCGTGGGCCGCGATGGACGTCCGGGACGGGGCCGTCACCCCGGAGCGACGAACCCGGACTCGTAGGCCGCGATCACCGCCTGGGTGCGGTCCCGTGCCCCCAACTTGGTGAGCACGGCGCTCACATGGGTCTTCACCGTCTCGACCCCGACCACGAGTTTGGCGGCGATCTCCGCATTCGACAGGCCGCGGGCCATCAGACGCAGGACGGCGGACTCCCGGTCGGTGAGCGCCGCCCGGTCCATGACCGCTCGCGCCTTGCTGGTGCCGTACTCGGCGGCGAGCTGCCGGACCGCCGCCGGGAACAGCAACGACTCGCCCTCGGCGACCAGGCGCACCGCGTGCACGATCTCGGCGGGACGGGAACGCTTGAGGAGAAAACCGTCCGCGCCGGCCCGCAGCGCCTCATAGACGTACTCGTCGTTCTCGAAGGTGGTGACCACCAGGATCTTCGGCGGGTCCGGCACCGTGCGCAGCACCACCCGGGTGGCTTCGATGCCGTCCATCAGTGGCATTCTGACGTCCATGGCCACCACGTCGGGGTGCAGCTGACGCAGCAACGGGATCACGGCGGCCCCGTCGCCTGCCTCGCCCACCACTTCGATGTCGGGCTGGGAGTCGAGAACCGCACGCAACCCCGCCCGGACAAGGGGTTCGTCGTCCACCAGAAGAACACGGATCGGCATCGGATCACCTCAACCCGTTCAACGGAAGACTCGCCCGCACCCGCCACTCGTCGCCGTGCGGACCCGTCTTCGCCTTTCCACCCAGCAACGCGGCCCGTTCCCGGATTCCCCGCAACCCGCTCCCCCCGCCCGGTTTGCGTGTCGTGTCCGTGAGCGGATTGGTGACTTCCAATTCCAGCCGCCTCTTCGTGATACTGATCCGCACCCGGATGGAAACCGCCCCCGAGTGGCGCAGCACGTTGGTGAGGGACTCCTGAAGGATGCGGTATCCCTCGCGGGAGACGGACCCCGGCAACTGCTCCAGCGGGCCGGACACCTCCGCGTCGACCTCCGCGCCCGAACTGCGCGCGGAGTCCAGCAGCCGGTCCGCTTCCACCAACGTCGGCTGTTGCCCCACCGGTCCTCCCGATTCACGCAGCACCCGCAGAACCCGCTCCAGGTCGTCGAGCGCGTCGCGGCCGGTCTCCTCGATCGCGGTCAGCGCCCGCTCGGTGAACTCCGGGTTCTGCGCCGCCCGGGCCGCGCCCGCCTGCACGACCGCGACCGTCAACGCGTGCCCGATCGAGTCGTGCAACTCACGGGCGATGCGATTGCGTTCCAACAACTGTTCCGTACGCTCCTCCAGCGCGGTCAGCCGCTGTACCGGAGAGAGACCGAGGAACCACCGGGCGGCCGCGGTGATCAACCGGCCGCTTGCCACGACGAGGGCGAGCAGAACCAGCAGGGGAACCGGAACGACCAGGGCGTACCACCAGTGCGCCTCCACCCCGCGGACCAGCCAGTCGCCGCTCGGACGGAATCCGGACGCGGCCATGGCGAGGTCGACCGCGGTCGCGGGCAGCCACACACTGGCCATCCCTACGACAGCGGCGAACACCAGCCGTATCTCCAGCCACGCCACGGTTCTCCAACGATCCGCCCAGGTGGTTGCGGGGCTCGCGGATATCGAGGCATCGGGCCTGCCCCGCTCGCCGGGGGTGAGCAGAAGCTGTGCCTGGACCCCCTCGGCGAGCCGCATCCCCGGCAGCAGCCCGGCCGGAACAGCGAAGAGCATGGGCGCCCACGGCGTGTCCGGTGAGATGAACATCCACACGCTGCAGACCGCACCCGGGATGACGATGTGGAGCCATCGGGTGTAGGTCACGGACGAGGCGAGCGGGCGGAGAAGACGGAACATGCCGCCATCGTGTCAGCCCGCGCAGCCCGACGGCTCCCCCGAGCGAGGGAGATCGTCCCCACTCGCGGGGGAGGCGGGGCCCGGGGCGCGACCGCGAGGCTGAGGACATGACCAACATCGACGTCCAGCAACTCACCAAGGAATACGGTGCGAACCGCGCCGTGGACGACCTCACGTTCAGTGTGGGGCCCGGACGCGTCACCGGTTTTCTCGGCCCCAACGGCGCGGGCAAGTCCACCACCATGCGACTCGTTCTCGGCCTTGACCGGCCCACCGCCGGCAGGGCCACGATCGGCGGGCGGCCCTACACCACGCTCGACAACCCGCTGCGCCGCGTGGGCGCCCTGCTCGATGCCCAGGCCGCCCACGGCTCGCGCACCGCCCGGAACCACCTGCGGGCCCTCGCCGTCAGCAACGGCCTGGGTGCGCGCAGGGTCGAGGAGGTTCTGGAGGAGGCGGGCCTCAGAGAGGTCGGCGGAGCACGGATCAAGACCTTCTCGCTCGGCATGCGCCAGCGGCTGGGCATAGCTGCCGCCCTGCTGGGCGATCCGGAGGTCGTGATGCTCGACGAGCCGTCGAACGGTCTGGACCCGGAAGGCATCATCTGGATCCGGGAGTTGATGAAGAGACTCGCCCGGGAAGGGCGGACGGTCCTGGTCTCCAGTCACCTGATGAACGAGACCTCGTCGTTCGCCGACCACCTGGTGGTGCTCGGCCGGGGCCGGCTCCTCGCCGACCTGCCGATGCGGGAATTCCTGGAGTCCCGCAGCCGGCCCCGGGTGCGGGTGCGCACGACCGAGCCCACCAGGCTGCGCGACATATTGCTCCGCAAGGGGTACGAGCCGGCGCGGGACGGTGACGGCCGCTGGACCGTGGAGGGTGCGAAGGCCGGGGAGATCGGTGCGCTGGCCGCAGCCGAGGGCATCGCCGTTCTCGAACTCGTCGATGAGCAGGTCACGTTGGAACAGGCCTACCTCGACCTCACCGCCGATGCCACGGAATTCGCATCGGCGTCCACCTCGACCACCGACCCTCGGGAGGGCTGACCATGTCGACCGCCGCAGTGCTGCACTCCGAGTGGATCAAGATCAGATCGGTGCGGTCCGTCGCCGGTTCCCTGGCCGCGATCCTTCTCGTGACACTCGCCATCACCGTGCTGGCCTTCGCCACCGTCGGCCAGGCCGAGGCGGACAACCCGGGAGCCGATCCGGTCTTCAACGCCTTCTACGCGCTGAACTTCGGTCAGATCGCGGCCATCAGCTTCGGCGCGACCGCGATCTCGTCCGAGTACCTCAACGGCGCTCTGCGCATATCGCTCGCCGCCGTGCCGCGCCGCAACCTCTTCTACACCGTCAAGATCGCGCTCATCGGAACGATGGCACTCGCCGTCGGCCTGGTCACCAGCCTCAGTTCCTTCCTGGTGGGCCAGATGTTCATGGGCGAGTACGCGATCGGCCTCGGCGAGCCGGGCGCCCTGCGAGCAGTCGTCGGAGGCGGGACGTACCTGGCCCTGATGGCTCTGTTCGCCGCCGGACTGGCAGTGGTGCTGCGCAGCGCCGTCGCCGTGCTCAGCCTGCTCATCCCGTTCATACTCATCGTCTCCTTCGTGGTCGGAGACGTCGCGGGCAGCGTTGCGCAGTATCTGCCGGACCGCGCGGGACAGCTGGTGCTCCACCAGAACCCCGAGGGAGCTCTCGGACCATGGGCCGGGCTCGCGGTGGCAGCGGCCTGGGCGGCGGTCGCGGTGCTGGCCGGCTGGTGGGCGATCAGACGCCGGGACGCGTGACCCGCCGATCCCTTACCTCGCGGAACACCGTGCGGCCGAAGGCTCCTGAGTGCTGGAGGAGGCAGGGGTCAGGGGGCTTCGGAGGAAAAGGGCTGGGGCTCGTCGTGGTCGACTGCGGCGCGGAGGCGTGCGTACTCCTCCGCCATGGTCAGGGTGGTCCAGTGGGCGTTCAGGCCACTGGGGTTGGGCAGGGCCCAGACACGGGCGACGCCGATGGTGTGGTCCTGCGGACCGATCCGGGCGGTTCGCCGGTTGAAGGCGGTGCGATACGCCGTGACTCCCACGACCGCCAGCCACCGCGGTCGCAACTGCTCGACCTTGGCGGCCAGGATCCGGCCGCCCTCGCGGAACTCCTCGGCGGACAGCTCGTCCGCCCGGGCGGTGGCGCGGGCGACCACGTTGGTGATGCCGAGCCCGTAACGCAGCAGTTCGGTCTGCTCGGCCGGTTTCAGCTGGCGGGGGGTGAAGCCGGACCGATGGAGGACGGGCCAGAAACGGTTGCCGGGATGGGCGAAGTGGTGGCCCGTGGCGCCGGTCGTCAGACTGGGATTGATTCCGCAGAACAGGACCCGCAGACCGCCCGCGACCACATCGGGAACGGTGTGGTCGCGGGCGGCGCGGAGCTCTTCGGGAGTCATCCGGCTGTGGGCGTGGCCGTCACAGGATGGAGCCCGGCGTGTACGCGGCAGCCTCGGGGTGCTGCTTGACGATCTCCTCGATGCGGGAGACCAGCGAGGCGACCTGGTCGCCGGCGGCCCCGGTGAAGGAGAGCTTGTCGGCCATCAACGCGTCCAGCTCCGCGCGGTCCAGCGGGATGCGCTCGTCGGCGGCCAGCTTGTCGAGCAGCTCGTTGCGCTCGGCGCCCTGCTCGCGCATGGCCAGTGCCGAGGCGACCGCGTGCTCCTTGATCGCCTCGTGGGCGACCTCACGGCCGACCCCCGCACGCACCGCGCCCATCAGGACCTTGGTCGTGGCGAGGAACGGCAGGTAGCGGTCCAGCTCACGGGCCACGACGGCCGGGAACGCCCCGAACTCGTCGAGCACCGTCAGGAAGGTCTCCAGCAGACCGTCGAACGCGAAGAAGGCGTCCGGGAGCGCCACCCGGCGGACCACGGAACACGAGACGTCGCCCTCGTTCCACTGGTCGCCCGCCAGCTCGCCGGTCATCGACGCGTAGCCGCGCAGGATCACCATCAGGCCGTTGACACGCTCGCAGGAGCGGGTGTTCATCTTGTGCGGCATCGCGGACGAGCCGACCTGGCCCGGCTTGAAGCCCTCGGTCACCAGCTCGTGGCCGGCCATGAGACGGATCGTCTTCGCGACCGACGAGGGCGCAGCGGCCAGCTGGACCAGGGCGGTCACCACGTCGTAGTCGAGGGAACGGGGGTAGACCTGGCCCACCGAGGTGAAAGCCTGGGTGAAGCCGAGGTGTGCGGCGATGCGCTGTTCGAGGTCGGCGAGCTTGTCGGCGTCGCCGCCCAGCAGGTCGAGCATGTCCTGCGCGGTGCCCACGGGGCCCTTGATGCCGCGCAGCGGGTAGCGGCCCAGCAGGTCCTCCAGCCGCCCGTACGCCACCAGGAGCTCGTCCGCGGCCGTCGCGAAGCGCTTGCCGAGCGTGGTCGCCTGTGCGGCGACGTTGTGGGAGCGCCCGGCCATGACCAGCTCGCGGTACTCGCCCGCCAGCTTGCCGAGCCTGGCCAGAACCGCCACCGTGCGGTCGCGCATCAGCTCCAGGGAGAGCCGGATCTGAAGCTGCTCGACGTTCTCCGTGAGGTCCCGGGAGGTCATGCCCTTGTGGACCTGCTCGTGGCCGGCGAGGGCGTTGAACTCCTCGATCCGGGCCTTGACGTCGTGGCGGGTCACCTTCTCGCGCTCGGCGATCGAGGCCAGGTCGACCTGGTCGACGACACGTTCATAGTCGGTGAGCGCGGCCTCCGGCACCTCGATCCCGAGGTCCTTCTGAGCGCGCAGCACCGCCAGCCACAGCCGGCGTTCCAGCTTCACCTTCTGCTCGGGGGACCAGAGGACGGCCAGCTCCGTGGAGGCGTAGCGGCCGGCCAGGACATTGGGGATGCGAGGCTTCGCAGACACAGCAGTCACGTGTCCGGATTCTACTGGCGATTTGTGCAGGCCAGCGCCGCGGTCCGGTTTGTGGGTTGCTACGAGAGCGGATCCGCGTCCACTCGGCGCCATCCCGCCACCGGACCGGGGTCCCGGGTGTCCTGGGGGGTGACCCAGAAGGCTCTGCCCAGTTCGGGGCTGTACTGGGCGCCCGTCCGGCCGTCTCCGGACGAGCGGCCGGTCAGCCGACGGCCGATCCACGGCATCAGGTGTTCACGGGCGAAACGGAGGTCGTCGACGCGTCGCCTCGCCCACTTCGGCGGCACTGCGGCCGACAGGGGGCTCCGCCAGTCGTCCTCCGGCGGCAGGCCCAGCGTCTGCCAGACGGCCTCGGCGACCCGGCGGTGCCCGTCGGCTGTCAGATGCAGCCGGTCCACGTCCCACAACCGGGGGTCTCCCAGGGCGGGTGCCCCGTACAGATCGACGACCACCGCCCCGTGCCGGGCCGCCAGCGTGTCGACCAGGGAGAGCAGCTCCTCCATCCGCGGCCGGAAACGCTCCATCACCGGCCCGTTCCGGCCGGGGCTCCGCATGAGCACGAGCTTCTTGCAGGAGGGGGCGAGACGCTCCACGGCCTCTTCGATCCGCCCCCGGACCATGCCCATGTCGCACTTGGGGCGCAGGGTGTCGTTGAGCCCGCCGACGAGCGTGACGACATCCGCGCCCATGGCCGCGGCCGCGTCGACCTGCTCGTCGACTATCTGGCCGATCAGTTTGCCCCGCACGGCGAGGTTCGCGTAGCGGAACCCCGGAGCGCGGGCGGCGAGCCGTCCGGCCAGGACATCGGCCCAGCCGCGGTAGGAACCGTCGGGCAGCAGGTCCGACATGCCCTCGGTGAACGAGTCGCCGACCGCGACGAGACTGTTGTAGGAGGCATTCATTTCCATGGCGATGCGATCGTATCGCGGTGGCTCCGGCCTTCCCCGGGTTCTCGGTCACCCGCAGCCCACAGCCCGCAGCTCGCGGGGCCGGAAACGGACCGGTGCCGGAAACGGACCGGGCCGGTGACGCCCCGGGGGGAGGCGTCACCGGCCCGTGCGGTGCTGGTGACCGGAGTGGCGGTTCAGCGGGCCTTGGGGCGGCCCACCAGTTCGCGGAGCACGTCCTCCATGGTGACCATTCCGGCCAGTCGCCCGTCCTCGTCGAGGACCGCCGCCAGGTGGGTACGGCTGCGCCGCAGCGCGGTCAGTACGTCGTCGAGCGGGGTGTCGGCCCGGACCCGGGCGATCGGCCGCATCGACGCCACGGGGAACGGGACGTCGCGCGGTACGGCGTCGAGGGCGTCCTTCACATGGAGGTAGCCCAGGATCCGTTCCGCGCTGCCCATCACGGGGAAGCGGGAGAAGCCGGTCTCGTACGAGAGGCGTTCCAACTGCTCCGGCGTGGTGCCGACCTCGGCGTACACGACGCGGTCCACCGGCATCACCACGTCCCGCACCGGGCGGCGGCCCAGCTCGAGGGCGTGGTGCAGTCGTTCGGCCGAGCGGTCGTCGACCAGCCCGGCGTCCCCGGCGTCCTTCACCAGGCGGGCCAGCTCGTCGTCGGAGAACGTTGCCGCCACCTCGTTTTTCGCCTCGACGCGCAGGATCTTGAGCAAGGCGTTGGCGAAGGCGTTGATCGTGAAGATCACCGGGCGCAGGGCCCTGGCGAGCGCCACCAGAGGCGGTCCCAGCAGCAGCGCGGCCCGTACGGGCTCGGCCAGGGCGATGTTCTTCGGCACCATCTCGCCGAGCAGCATGTGCAGGTACGTCGCCAAGGAGAGCGCGATCACGAACGAGATCGGATGGATCAGTCCGTGCGGCACCCCCACCGCGTCGAAGACGGGCTCCAGCAGGTGCGCGATGGCCGGCTCGGCGACGATGCCGAGCACCAGCGTGCACAGCGTGATGCCCAGCTGGGCCGCCGCGAGCAGCGCCGATACGTGTTCGAGGCCCCAGACGACACTCCGCGCCCGCCGGTTCCCGGCCTCGGCCTCGGGCTCGATCTGGCTGCGGCGCACAGAGATCAGGGCGAACTCCGCACCGACGAAGAAGGCGTTGACGACCAGGGTCAACAGTCCGATGAGGAGCTGGACGGCGATCATCGTTCGTCCTCCGTCCGCTCGTCGTCGGGCAGCGGCGCGTGCAGCAGGGCCCGCGCGACACGGCGTCCGGACGCGTCGACCACGTCGATCCGCCAGCCCGCCATCTCGACCGAATCACCCACGGCGGGAATGCGGCCCACCTCGGTGGCGACCACTCCGGCGAGGGTCTCGTAGGGGCCGTCGGGCACCCGCAGTCCGATCGTCCTCAGCTGGTCGACGCGCGCGGCGCCGTCGGCCGACCACAGGGTCCGCCCGTCGGCGTCCTCACCGGCCGGCGCGAGGTCCGGCGTCTCGTGCGGGTCGTGTTCGTCACGCACCTCGCCGACCACCTCCTCGACGATGTCCTCCAGCGTCGCGACCCCGGCCGTGCCGCCGTACTCGTCGATGACGACGGCCATCGTGAGCTTGCCGGACAACCGGTCCAGGAGCCGGTCCACGGTGAGGGTCTCCGGTACGAGCAGGGGCTCGCGCAGCATCTCCGAGACGCGCGTACGGGGCCGCTGTTCGGCGGGTATCGCCAGGACGTCCTTGATGTGCGCGACACCGATGACGGTGTCGAGGTTGCCGCGGTAGACGGGGAAGCGGGACAGGCCGGTCGCCCGGGTGGCGTTCGCCACGTCCTCGGCGGTCGCCTGCGCGTCGAGGGCGGTGACCTGGACCCGGGGGGTCATCACGTTCTCCGCCGTCAGCTCCGCCAGGTTGAGGGTGCGGACGAAAAGCTCCGCGGTGTCCGCTTCCAAGGCGCCCTCCTTCGCGCTGTGCCGTGCCAGCGCGGCCAACTCCTGGGGGCTGCGCGCCGACGCGAGCTCCTCGGCCGGTTCCAGGCCGAAGCGGCGCACGATCCGGTTCGCGGTGTTGTTGAGGTGGCTGATGAAGGGCCGGAAGATTGCGGTGAAGATCCGCTGGGGGGCCGCCACGGTCTTCGCCACGGCCAGCGGGGAGGAGATCGCCCAGTTCTTCGGGACCAGCTCGCCGACGATCATCAGGAAGACGGTGGACAGCGCGGTTCCCAGGACGAGGGCCACGGAGGATGCCAGGCTCGGCGGCAGCCCGATGGCCTCCATCGGGCCGCGGATCAGCTTCGCGATGGACGGTTCGGAGAGCATGCCGACCACCAGGTTGGTGACGGTGATGCCGAGCTGTGCGCCGGAGAGCTGGAAGGTGAGGCTGCGCACAGCCTTCATGGCGCTCGCCGCACCACGCTCGCCCCGCTCGACGGCCCGTTCCAGCTGTCCGCGCTCGACCGTCGTCAGCGAGAACTCCGCCGCGACGAAGGCACCGCAGGCGAGCGAGAGCAGGACCGCCACGAGCAGAAGAAGCACTTCGGTCATCGGTTCACCTCCGTCCCATGATCGGGCAGGGGCAGGAGGATCGCTCGGTGCCTGTGGCAACGGCTACTGGGAGGCTCGCCCATGGAAGGACGCTCACACCTTTCGGAAGGGGCGGACAGAAGGACACCCATAGTAAAGGATCGGCAAAGTCGACCACTCTTTCGGTGATCGTCTCACTCTGTGAGCGGCTTTACCCAACGTCGCCAGTGATCCTCGCGGTGGTAGCCGACCGCGGCCCATGCGTGGTGCGCCCGTTCGTTGGCCTCCAGGACCATGGCGTCGACGCGGCGCCCGCCCAGAGCGGTGAACCTCTGCTCCGCCGCCGCCATCAGTGCGGCGGCGATGCCCTGTCGGCGCGCGTCCGGGTGTACGGCCAGGCGGTAGGCGGAGCACCGCCAGCCGTCGAAACCCGCTATGACCGTTCCGACGAGCCGCCCGTCCCGCTCCGCCAGGAGCAGGGCTTCGGGATCTCTCGAAATCAGTCGGGCCACTCCGTCGTGGTCGTCGCTGATGCTCGTCCCCTCCGCAGCCTCGCGCCAGAAGTCCAATACGGCGTCGATGTCCGGGAGGCCGGCATGGCGGATGCGGAGGTCGTTTCGGTGATCGTTCCGGTGCTCGTTCATCGGGCGAGCCAAGCAGAGTGCCGGTCCGCTCGGCGAACGGTTTGTGCCGAGGGTGACCCGTGATTCGGTTGTCAGTAGGCGGAGTTGACGTTGTCGATGGAGCCGTAGCGGTCGGCGGCGTAGTTGGCGGCGGCGGTGATGTTGGCGACGGGGTCGGTGAGGCTGTGGGCGGTGCCGGGGACGTGGTAGGCGTCGAAGGTGGGCTGGATGACCTGGAGCAGGCCCTTGGAGGGGGTGCCCTTCTGGGCGTTGATGTCCCAGCCGTTCTGTGCGTTGGGGTTGCCGCTGGACTCGCGCATGATGTTGCGGTGCAGTCCTTCGTAGGTGCCGGGGATGCCCTTGGCCTTCATGACGGCCAGGGCTTCCTTGATCCAGCCGTCGAGGTTGTTGGCGTGGCCCTTGTCGCCCTGGGTGCCGGTGGCGGTGGTGGTCTTGGCGGCGGGGGCGGCCTGGGGGGTCTCGGCGGCCTGGGCGGAGGTGGAGGTGAGAGTGAGGGCGGCGGCCGCGGCGGCGGTGGTGGCGACGGTGGCGGTCAGGGCGCGCAGACGGGTGCGGGTGATCATCATGCGGGTGGGTGCTCCTGGTGTGGGGGTGCCCGGTCCCGGGCACGGGGGTGCCGGGGGGTGGGGCGGGGGCGGGTCCTGCGGTGCGGGGGTGCGGCGGCCTGGTGGGTGTCCGGCCGGTCCGGCGGTTTCCGCGATGACAGCCATGGTTAGCGGCGGCCGCGGTGGGGGTCAACGATGTGACGTACTACCCGGACCAGGAGAGATGTCCGGAATGAGAGTTTTGATGGCTGTTTGGAGCCATTGGGGAGGGTTCGCTGCTACTAAGCAGCTTGGTATGTGACCCAGCTCCTATGGGTGGCATCACATTCACGGGCCCTGACGGACCCCTCATCACGGGCCCCGACGGACCCCTCATGGGGGCGGTCGACGGGTGTACGGGGCATCGGGAGCAGCTGTTGCCGGTGCTAGCGCAAGCGCGCTAGCGTGGTTTCGTGCCCAAGACTCAGCTGAACGTGAGAGTGGACGAGGCCACCGCCGAGGCCGCGCGGCAACGAGCGCTGCAAAGGGGGATGAGTGTGAACCGCTACATAGAGGAACTCGTGCGGCAGGACGCGGGGGAGGTCGGACACACCTTCGTCGAAGCAGCGGCCGACTTCATGAAGCAGTACGAGTCGGTGTTCGCCGAGGAGTTCGGCCCGGAGCGCAAAGGTACGCGTTGAACCTCCAGATCGACCTGTCCTGGCTGCTCATGGTGGCCGAGCACAAGACCCCCGGCGATCCGCAGGTCGTCGACTGGGGTGCGCTCGTGGCCGCGGTGGCCCGTCACGAGGCCGAGATCTTCGGCAGCCCCGTCTACAGCGACCCGCACATCAGGGCCGCCGCGCTCCTGCAACTGCTGCTCCACGTCCCCGCGCTCGAACACTCCAACGCGATGTTCTCCTCAGCCGTTGCGTACGGCTACCTCGTGGCCTCCGGCCTCAAGGTCGTCACCTCGCCCGAGCAGGTACGCGACCTGGCCAGGCTGGTCAAGGAGGGCAAGGCCGACGTCCGGGCCATTGCCGACGAGCTGCGCCACTGGAGCCTGTGACTGCAGTTGCAGTGCACTGCAACTGCACTGCATGGCGGCACTGCACTGCATGGCGGCACTGCACTGCATGGCGGCACTGCACTGCATGGTGGCGCCGCACCGTACGGCGGTATCCGCGCCGCACGACGGCACGGCACGGTGGGCGACGCGCTCGCCCCGGCCCGTGACGCTGCGACGGCCGGGCGCCTCGGACCCGGAGGCGGCCCGGGGCGTCAGCCCGCCCCGCCCGGTCGCCGCGCCGTGCCCAGTACGCACGACGAGGTGGGCAGCTGGACACCCCGCTCCGGCATCCTGACCCTGCGGTAGGACTCCACCACGAACCCGGCCCCCTCGATGGCCGCCAGGGTGTCGCGCGCCGTATGGCACCCGCCCGTCAGCAGCGGCCAGACCGTACGGTCCAGCGCCCGCTGCGTCAGCGCCATGGCCCGGCCCTCGGCCCGCACGTGCTCGAAGAAGCACAGCGCACCACCGGGCCGCAGCACCCTCCTGATCTCCGCGAGCGAGCGCTCCACATCCCGTACGGTGCACAGCACCAGCGACGCGACGGCTCCGTCGAACGCCTCGCTCTTGACCGGCAGCGCCTCCGCCGTGCCCGGCACCACGTCCACCGGGAGGCCGACGCGCAGGGCGGACCGCACCGCCAACCGCCGCAGGCCACACTCGGGTTCGATGGCCACCACCTCCGCCACCCCGGGCGGGTAGTGCGCGAAGTTCAGCCCGTTGCCCGCGCCCACCTCGATGACCCGGCCGGACAGCCCGGCCAGCAGTTCCGCACGCACCGCGCCCAGCCCCGCCCTGGTCTCCGCGATCACGCTCACCCGGGCGTAGAACCGGGCGAAGACGGGGTGGTGCACCGCGTCCTGCGGGATTCTCGTGCTGCGCAGACGCATGACGGACCTCCTCGGCCGGGCGCACGAGCGAAGAGTGCGGCTCTTCTAGGATTCTTCCCGCTCCGCACGGCAAATTCTCCCCGCGCGGTCGTTCCGCCCGGCCCGGCCCGGCCCGGCCCGTTCCGCCCGTTCTGCAGCTCCCTGCCCGTTTCACCCGGCCCGTTCCGTTCCGTACGGCCCGGCCGCTCAGCCGGGCGGCCGGGTCCCGCCCAGTTCCGCGGCGAGCCAACTCCCGGACCGCGCACGGAAATCGGCGGGCGCCAGCGCGCCCGCGCCGGCCGGGACCGCGCCCAGGAGCGGCGCGCCCGTCACCACTGGTAGGTCCACCAGATTGCAGCGCGCCGCCAGGTCCGGCTCTGCGGGCATGCTGCCCACCACCAGGCCGCGGCATTCGAGCCCCCGGGCCCGCAGCGCCTCCGAGGTCAGCGCCGCGGTGTTGAGCGTGCCCAGCCCGGCGGGTGTCACGACCAGCACCGGGGCGGCCAGCAGCCGGGCCGCGTCGGCGAGGGTCGCGCCCTCGTCGTCGAACCGCACCAGCAGACCGCCCGCGCCCTCGATCAGCACGAGATCGTGCTCGGTCGCCAGCTTCTCCGCCGCGTCGGCGATCTCGTACGGCCGCACCGGAGGCAGCCCCGCCCTGCGGGCAGCCGTGGCGGGCGCCAACGGTTCGGGGAAGCGCGCCAGTTCGACCGCGGTGACATGATCGCCGGCCAGCCGCGCCGCCTCGGCCGCGTCCCCCGGCTCATCCGGCGCGAGCCCCGTCTGCGCGGGCTTGAGCACCGCGACGGACCGGTCCGGGCGCACCGCCGCCACGGCCGCCGTCACGATCGTCTTGCCGATCTCCGTGCCCGTGCCCGTCACCACCAGAACGGTCATCTCAGCCCTCCCGCGCAGCCGCGCCCACGGCACGGCAGATCCGCGCCACGTCCTCGTCGTCGGTCACGTACGGCGGCATCGTGTAGACGAGGTCGCGGAACGGCCGCAGCCACACGCCCTCCCGCACCGCCGCCCGGGTCGCGGCCGCCATGTCCACCTCGTGGTCCAGCTGTACGACGCCGATCGCGCCCAGCACCCGTACGTCCCGCACCCCCGGCAGTTCCGCCGCCGGGGCGAGGCCGTCCCGCAGCCCCGTGCCGATCCGCTCCACCTCCCGCCGCCAGTCCCGGCCGAGCAGCAGGTCGACGGAGGCGCAGGCCACGGCGGAGGCGAGCGGGTTGCCCATGAACGTCGGGCCGTGCGCGAGCACCGGCACCTCGCCGCGCGAGATGCCCTCCGCCACCCGGGAGGTGCACAGCGTCGCCGCCATCGTCAGATAGCCGCCGGTCAGGGCCTTGCCCACGCACATGACATCGGGCGACACCCCCGCGTGCCCGGCGGCGAACAGCTCGCCCGTGCGGCCGAAACCCGTGGCGATCTCGTCGAACACCAGCAGGACGTCATGGGCGTCGCACGCCTCGCGGAGCACCCGCAGGTACGCGGGGGAGTGGAACCGCATTCCGCCCGCGCCCTGCACCACCGGCTCCACGATCACCGCGGCCAGCCGGTCGGCGTGCTCGGCGATCAGCTCCCGCAGGTGCCGTGCGTACGCGGCGTCCGGTTCCGCCTCGAAACCGGCCGGGGGCGCGTCGGCGAAGACCTGCCGGGGCAGGACGCCCGACCACAGCTCGTGCATCCCGCCCTCCGGGTCGCACACCGACATCGGCTGCCAGGTGTCCCCGTGGTAGCCGCCCCGCCAGGTCAGCAGCCGCTGCTTGGCCGGTCGCCCGGCCGAGCGCCAGTACTGCAGGCACATCTTCACCGCGACCTCGACGGAGACCGACCCGGAGTCGGCCAGAAACACGTGCCGCAGCGGCTCCGGGGTGATCTCGACCAGCCGGGTGGCCAGTCGCACGGCGGGCTCGTGGGTCAGCCCGCCGAACATCACATGGCTCATCCGGTCCAGCTGGCCGCGGGCCGCCTCGTTGAGCACCGGGTGGTTGTAGCCGTGCACCGCCGACCACCAGGACGACATGCCGTCCACCAACTCGCGCTGCCCGTGGACCGGTTCGGCCAGCCGCAGCCGCACCCCGGACGCGGACTCCACGACCAGCGGTTCCTGCCGGCCCGGCATCGGGCCGTACGGATGCCAGACGTGGGCCCGGTCCAGGGCGCGCAGCTCGGCCGGGGAGAGGGACTCACGCATTGGGGGCGAGATCCGTCCCCGCGCCGCGACGGCGGACCGCCACCAGGTCCGTGCGCGCGGCCGGCGTCTCCGGGGCAGCGGCCGGGCCCTTTGCGGTCCCGGCCTCCGCGCCCGCGCTCTCCCCGGGCGCGTCGCCGCACGGCGCGCAGCCGCCCCCGTGCGAACCGCAACCGCCGCCGGGCTCCGCACGGTGCGCGGGCAGCGTCGTCGTGTCCGTCCCCTCCACCTCGAAACCGGCGTCCGCGATCATGTCCAGGTCCGCCTGGCCCGCCTGCCCCTCGCTGGTGAGGTAGTCGCCCAGGAAGATCGAGTTGACCAGGTGCAGGGCGAGCGGCTGCATCGAGCGCAGATGCACCTCGCGCCCGCCCGCGAGCCGTACCTCCACGTCCGGGCAGACGAACCGGACCATCGCCAGGATGCGCAGGCAGCGCTGCGGGGTGAGGTTCCACTCCCTGGCCAGCGGCGTCCCCTCGAACGGGATCAGGAAGTTCACCGGCACCGAGTCCGGGTCCAGCTCGCGCAGCGAGAAGACGACATCGACCAGATCGGCGTCGCTCTCACCCATACCGGCGATCAGCCCGGAACACGCCGACAGCCCGGCGGCCTGCGCCTGCTGCACGGTCTCCACCCGGTCGGCATAGGTGTGGGTGGTGGTGATCTCCCCGTACGTCCCCTCGGACGTGTTGAGGTTGTGGTTGTACGCGTCGGCGCCCGCCGAGCGCAGCCGCTCGGCCTGCCCGTCGGAGAGCAGACCGAGACAGGCGCACACCTCGACGCCCTCGTTCTGTTCCTTGATCGCCTCGATGGTCTCCGACACCCGGTCGACGTCACGGTCCGTCGGACCGCGACCGCTCGCCACCAGACACACCCGCTTGGCACCGCCGGCCACGCCCGCGGCGGCGGCCTTGGACGCCTCGTCGGGTTTCAGCCAGGTGTACTTGAGGATGCCGGCCTTCGAACCGAGCCGCTGCGAGCAGTACGAGCAGTCCTCGGGGCACAGACCGGACTTGAGGTTGACCAGATAGTTGAGTTTCACGCGCCGCCCGAACCACTGACGGCGCACCTTTCCGGCCGCGGCCACCACTTCGAGCAGGTCGTCGTCCGGCGTCGCCAGTACGGCGAGTGCTTCTTCGCGGGTCGGCAGCTCGCGCCGCAGCCCCTTGTCCACCAGCGTGTTCAGGAGGTCCATGGCGTTGATCCTGGCCTACCGCACGGCCCGCAGCCAAGGAGGAACCGGACAACAGAGCCTGTCGAGGGTGTGTGTATTGCCACACCATGACCTGTGGCGCCCGCGGTTAGGGTCTGTGAGCTGCCTACAAAAGGGATCGCTCATGCCCCTCGACCCGTTCGACTGGATCGACGACGAGGCGCGCCGCCGCGCGGACGCCGGGCTCGTCCGCACGCTCCGCCCCCGGTCCGCCGGGTCCGGCCTCCTGGACCTCGCGAGCAACGACTATCTGGGGCTGACGCGACACCCCGAGGTCACCGCCGCCGCGGCCGAGGCCGCACACCGGTGGGGTGCGGGCGCGACCGGATCCAGACTTGTCACCGGCTCCACCGCACTGCATGCCGAACTGGAACGTGAACTGGCCGATTTCTGCGGTTTCGAAGCGGCCCTGGTGCTGTCGTCGGGCTACGCGGCCAACCTCGCGGCCGTCACGGCGCTCACCGGACGCGGTTCGCTGATCGTCTCCGACGCGGGCAACCACGCCTCGATCGTGGACGGCTGCCGGCTCTCCCGCGCCGAGACCGCCGTGGTCACACACGCCGACCCCGACGCCGTGCGCAAGGAACTGCGGGCGCACGACGGCAGGGCGCTGGCCGTCACCGACTCGGTCTTCTCCGTCGACGGCGACGCGGCACCGCTGCCCGGCCTGGCCGACGTCTGCCGCGCGGAGGGCGCCGCGCTGCTCGTCGACGACGCGCACGGACTGGGCGTACTGGGGGAAGGCGGCCGAGGCGCGCTCGCCGCCGCCGGTCTCGCGGGCGGCACGGGGATCGTCGCCACGCTCACCCTCTCCAAGTCCCTCGGCAGCCAGGGCGGAGCCGTCCTCGGCCCCGCCCGGGTCATCGAGCACCTGGTCAACACGGCCCGTACGTTCATCTTCGACACCGGCCTCGCACCGGCCGCGGCGGGCGCCGCGCTGGGCGGCCTGCGGCTGCTGCGCCGGGAACCGGAGCGCGCCGGCCGGGCCCGCGAGGTCGCCACCGCCCTGTACGAGCGGCTGACGGCGGCCGGTCTGACCGCCGTGCGCCCCGACGCCGCGGTGGTGTCGGTGCGGGCCCCGTCGGCGGAGACCGCCGTGCGCTGGGCGGCCGACTGCCGTGCCGCCGGGGTCCTCGTGGGCTGCTTCCGGCCGCCGTCGGTGCCGGACGGGGTGTCCCGGCTGCGGCTGACCGCGCGCGCCGACCTGACCGAGGAGCAGATCGACACGGCCGTGGCGACCGTGCGGCGGACCGCCCCCGTCAGCTGAACGGATCCCGGCACAGATCGGAGACGAAAGAGGTCCAGGCCACCGCGGAGAATTGCAGCGGTGGCCTGGACACGTCCTTGGAGTCCCGTACGACCAGCCGCCCGTCCGTGAACGGAGCGGCTTCCACACAGTTGTTCATACCCGTGCTGCGGCTGCTGCGCCGCCACCGTAAGTCGTGTTGTGCGAGGCAATCCGACATGACGTCCTCTCGGGCGGTCCGAAGTCACCGGTCGCCGCGGTCGATCGCGGCGATGAGGTCCAACGAGTGCTCGGGCGACAGCGCGTGTGCCTGCATGGTGCGGAAGGCCGAGCCGTACGCCTCAAGGTCTTCTTTCCGCTCCAGGTAGAGGCTACTCGTCAAATGGTCAAGAACAATCACGTCGAGATCAGAAGTGTTCGGAAAGGAGAAAATAACGAAAGGGCCGGTGAGGCCGGCGTAGCCACCGACCGAGAACGGAAGCAACTGGAGTTGCACATGGGGGAGTTGGGCCACCCGGGCCAGATGACGCAACTGATCCCTCATCACCCGGCGCCCACCGACCTCCCGCCGCAGGACCGCCTCGTCGAGCACCGCGCTCAGCCGCAACGGCGGATCGCTGCTCAGCACCCCCTGCCGGGCGAGGCGCACCTCCACCAGTGAGTCCAGCCGGGCGGCGGGCAGTCCGTCCAGCGAAGCCCGGGTCACCGCACGCGCGTAGTCGGCCGTCTGAAGGAGCCCCGGCACCACCGAGGTCTCCAGGGTGCGCGCGGTCCGCGCCTGGGACTCCAGACTGATGAAATCGCGGTACTGGGGCGGGATCAGGCCGCGATAGGCGTGCCACCACCCGGTGCCGCCCCCGCCGGCCGAACCCGCCAGGGTCGCCAGGAGATCCCGCAACTGCGTGTCGTCCACGCCGTAGGCGTCCAGCAGCCGGGTCACATCGGCCGGCCGCACCCCGCTGACACCGGTCTCGATCCGACTGACCTTCGACTGGTGCCAGCCGAGTATCCGCGCGGCGTCCCGGCTGGTCAGCCCCGATGTGTGGCGCAGGCTCCGGAGCTCCTCCCCGAGCTTGCGACGCCGTACCGCAGGACCGTGCCGCATCCACGGCCTCCCTCCCTCGCCCGCCGGACGGACATTGTCGCCCGCGCACGGTTTCGCGTGAGGGGGTTCACCGCATCGAGCGACAGATATATGCATATCTTGGTGGATCACCGTTGCAGAGGGCAGCATCGGTGGCAATCTGGCGCGAAGCACGACCCGGAGCGACAGCCGGTCGGTCCGGGTGGGAAAGGGGCGGCTTGCCATGGCGGATCATCAGGAAGCAAGCGTCACTCTGCCGAGCGAGCCGGTCTCGGTCGCGGCGGCCCGGAAGTACGTGGCCATGGTGCTCACCGAATGGGGCCTGACCGCCGACACCGAATTCGCCGACGGCATCCGGCTCATCGTCTCGGAACTCGCGACCAACGCCGTTCAGCACACCTTCGGGCAGTCGCCCACCTTCACGGTGGACCTCCGGCTGGACCGGGAGGAACAACTGTCGCTGGGGGTGACGGACAGTCATCCCCGGTGGCCCCGGCGACTGCCAGCGGCCGTCCAGCAGGACAACGGACGAGGCATGGTCATCATCCGGACCCTGGCCAAGGAATACGGAGGACGGCTCGCGGTCACCCCCACCGCCGCCGGCGGCAAGACGGTATGGATCGTGCTCCCGTGGCCCGGTCCCGTGCACGCCTGAGGAGGGGCCGGACGGGCGGTGGACGCCGCCACCGCCCGTCCGGGGCACGGCCCGCGGAAGGCGGTCCCGGGCCGCTGGGCGTGCCTCAACGGACCCGCCCGTAGTAGACGCTCCTCGTCCAGATCTTCTCCAGCCGGACCACCGCGCCGGTCCTCGGCGAGTGCCAGATCTTTCCCTTCCCGGCGTAGATCCCCACGTGGTAGACGCTGCGGCCGGAGTGGAAGAAGACCAGGTCGCCACGTTGCCGGTTCGAGGCCGAGATGTGACGGGTCTTGTTGTACTGCTGCTGGGCCGTGCGGGGTAGCTTCTTGCCCGCCTTCTTGAACGAGTAGAGCGTCAGGCCGGAGCAGTCGAAACGGTGGGGGCCGGCGGCTCCCCAGCGGTAGGGCGAACCCTTCTTCGACGCGGCGATGCTGAGTGCCTTCATCGAGCGGGTCGCTGCCTGGGCCTCCGTGGTGGCACCCGGGGCGAGCACGGTGCCGCCGACGGCGGCGAGCGTCAGAACCGAGGCCGTACCGGCCCGGGCGATCAGAGACGGGACATGAACCTGCGCAGTCATGCGCAACCCTTCGTCAGCCGCCTGTGAAGGATGACCTGTCGGGTTCGGGCTGGCGAAGTTGCCCGGCCGCTTTCGGCGGCTTCACCCCGAGGGACGACCGATGTTCCGGCCGACCCGTTGTGCTCGGGTCCTCCACTCCTGCCGATCCACTTCCGTCGACCAGGCATCCGGGCGGCGGCAGGACTCGGCGTCCGCCCGGACCGCCCCGCCGCGGTGGCGGGGGCTTGTCGTCCCAGGGATCTTGACGCACTCACTGCCGGATTTCCGAGCCGAAACAGGGATATGTGAGGCTCCTCACGACTGACCCGTTCGAGTGGACGTGGCGATTCCGATGGCTGTTCGGGATATTCGGCCCGGTCCCGTACCAGGGGCGGAACAGTTGATTCCGCCCACTGGTCACGCGGAAAACGCAAGTTGGAAAGTCCCTCGCGCGAGGGACTTCCTACGCCGAACGAGCGAGGAATTTCGCCATGCGCTCCGGGCGTGTCGAGTACGGGAGTTGGGTGACGCCCGCCGCGCTCCGGAGCGGGGGAGTTGCGCACCCTCCGGCGGTCACGAAGGGGCGGGCGCCGGTCAACTCGCCGGAGCGGGCGGTACGGTGACGCGCCCGGCCCGCCGCTCCCCGTCCAGCACGCGCAGTGCCCGGGCCAGGGTGGCGGCATGGATCCGGGCCTCCCCGCGCTCGTGCATCAGCGCCAGCGCGTCCCGCAGGTCGCCGGCCCGTGAGACCAGTGCCTGCGCGGCGCGCAACGCCCCGTAGGTGTCGCTGCCCCGGGCCGGGTTGATCCGGCCCAGCTGGTCGAGGACTTCGAGGTAGCGGTCGATGAACTCCCCCTCGGCGCGGGTCAGTGCGGGGAGCGGCGGGAAGTCGGGCGGCTGCATCGGGCGTTCACCGCGCGCCGTGCGGAGGGAGCGACGCCCTGCGGCTCGTCATGATGTGGTCGACCAGGCCGTACGCCTTGGCCCCCGCCGCGTCGAGGACCAGGTCGCGCTCGATGTCGGTGGCGATGTGTCCGGCGTCGCGGCCGGTGTGACGGGCCAACAGGTCGATGAGCATTCCCCGGACCCGTTCCAGCTCCCGCGCCTCGATCTCCAGGTCGGACGGCTGGCCCCGCAGGGGCTCGGGGAGTGCGGGCTGCTGCACCACCACCCGGGCCCCCGGCAGTGCGTGGCGGCGGCCGGGGGCGCCCGCGGCGAGCAGTGCCGCCGCGCAGGAGCCGGCCTGGCCGAGGCAGTAGGTCTCCACCTCGCAGCTGAGGTACTGCATCGTGTCGTAGATCGCCGACATGGCCCCGAACGAGCCCCCGGGGGAGTTGATGTAGAGCGAGACGGGCCGGTCCGGGGCGTCGTGCTCCAGGTACATGAACTGGGCGATCAGATCGGAGGCGGCGGCATCGTCGACCGGGGTGCCGAGGAAGACGATCCGCTCGGAGAGCAGCTTGGAGTACGGGTCGAGGGTGCGGGTCCCGCTGCTGGTGCGCTCGGTGAACTCGGGCAGCACATGGCGGGCGGTGGGGCGGAACGGCATGGCGACGCCTCTCTTCCGGGTCTGCACGGTGACCTGTACATGTGTCTGTAAAAAATGTACAGGACGTACAGAAGGTTATGATGGGAGCATGGCCTATGAGATTCCGGTGACGCAAGCACGGGCTGAGCTCGCCGAACTGATCAACCGCGTCGTCTACGGCGGCGAACGTGTGGTCGTGACCCGGCACGGCAAGCCGTTGGTGGCGCTGGTCTCGGCCGCTGACCTGGAACGACTCGAGAACGACGAGGCGGCGGCCGAGGAGCGGGCGATCAGTTCCGTCTCCTCGATCGGCTCCCCGCCGTCCGCTCCCGGCGAACGGCAGCGCTTCGGCATCGCGGCGGAACACACCCGGCACCGAGGGCCGGGCAGCTGAGGGTCACGGCGGGGGCGGCTCGTCGCTTCCCCGGCCCGCGGTGCCGGAGCGGCGCCTCGCCTCGCCTCGGCTCGTGCGCCATGGCCTGCGCGCCGGTCGCACGACCATGGACCGGCAAAGGGCCGGCAACGCACTGGAAGACTTCGGCCCCGAGGTGCACCACCTCGTCGCAGGACACCCGTAGCGGGACACCCGTACGGCATTCAACGGCCTGTTGGGTGCGGCCGGTGCCCCGCTGTGCCCGGGGCCGGCCCGGGACGAGGGGAAGGAAGCGTGCGACTGACCCCGCCCGGGCAGGAACGCCTGCTCATCCACAAGGCCGCCGACGGGGCCCGGAACGCCGGGCACGCGGACTGCGGCTCCTGGACGAGGCGCTGAACACGTACGACGGGGAACCGGACGCGCACGGAGCGCCCGGGGGCTGAGCACCGGTCAGCGGGACACCGGTGTCCGGTTATCGATTCGATAAAGAAGTGGACGGGTGATCTGTTCTCAGGAACCTCACAGGCGACAGGATCCGCGAAAGGTCCCGAATGAACCGCGCCGCCACCGGGGGCGCTTCGGATCCGATGGGGGTTCCACTTGAGACGCACCGCAGTGCTCGGCCCGGCCGGCGCCCTGATCGCGGGCACACTCGTGGCGAGCGTGATGTCCACGCCCGCGGCAACCGCCGAGAACCGTCACCACCGTGGTTCGGAGGCACGTGGCGTCGAGCTCGCCGCGGCACGGGCAGCCAGGGCAGGCATCGACTGGAAGGACTGCCCGGCCGACTGGGGCATCGCCGCACCCATCCAGTGCGGCTGGGTGACCGTGCCGCTCGACTACGCCAGGCCCGACGGCAAGAAGATCCGAATAGCCGTCGACCGGCACGTCAGCACCGGCACCCCCGACGAGCGGCAGGGGGCGCTGCTCTACAACCCGGGCGGCCCCGGCGGGTCGGGCATGGCGTTCCCCAAGCGCGTCGTCACCAAGAATCCGATCTGGGCGAACGCCGCGAAGGCCTACGACTTCGTGGGCTTCGACCCGCGGGGCGTCGGCCACTCCGCGCCCATCTCCTGCGTCGACCCGCAGGAGTACGTCAGCGCCCCCAAGGCCGACCCCGTGCCCGACTCCGAGGCCGACAAGCGCGCCCAGCGCAAGCTCGCCGCCGAGTACGCGGCCGGCTGTGCCGAACGCAGCGGCGACATGCTGCCGCACATGACCACCCCCAACACCGCCCGCGACATGGACGTCATCCGCGCCGCGCTCGGCGAGAAGAAGCTCAACTTCCTGGGCGTCTCCTACGGCACCTACCTGGGCGCGGTCTACGGCACGCTCTTCCCGGACCACGTCCGCCGCATGGTCGTCGACAGCGTCGTCAACCCGGCGAAGGACAACATCTGGTACCGGGCCAACCTCAACCAGGACATCGCCTTCCAGAAGCGCTGGGACGACTGGAAGGCCTGGGTCGCCCGGAACGACGCCGACTTCCACATCGGCGACACCCCCGAGAAGGTCGAGCAGGAATGGCTGAAGCTGCGCGCCGAGGCCAAGAAGAACCCGATCGGCGGCGTCGTCGGCCCCGCCGAACTCATCGGCTTCTTCCAGCGGGCGCCCTACTACGACTCCGCCTGGGTCTCCACCGCCCGTACCTGGAGCGACTACCGGAGCGGAAACACCCAGGCCCTGATCGACGCCGCCGGCCCGGACATGTCGGACATCGCGGGGAACATCTCCTCCGAGAACGGCAACGCCGTGTACACCGCGGTCGAGTGCGCGGACGCCAAGTGGCCCACCGACTGGCGCACCTGGGACCGTGACAACACCCGGCTGCACAAGGACTACCCGTTCATGACCTGGGCCAACGCCTGGATGAACCTGCCCTGTGCCACCTGGGGGGCCAAGCAGCAGACCCCGCTGAACGTGAAGACCCGCAAGGGCCTGCCGCCGGTGCTGATCGTCCAGTCCGAGCGGGACGCCGCCACCCCGTACGAGGGCGCCGTCGAACTGCACCGGCGCTTCAAGGGCTCGCGGCTCATCACCGAGCGGGACGCCGGTTCGCACGGTGTCACCGGCATCACCAACCCCTGCGTCAACGAGCGGGTGGACACCTACCTGCTCACGGGTCGGACCGACCGCCGCGACGTGACGTGCGCCCCGCACGCCACGCCGAAGCCGTAACGGACCGCGGACACCGGCGCGGGCGGCCACGGACCATCGGCCGCCCGCGCCCCGCGCCCCTCCTCACGCCTTCCGGTCGTACGCCTCCAGCCAGGCGTCCTCCGCCGCGTAATCGAACAGCTCCCTGCCGTAGGCCCGCAGCATCTCGGGGAACACCTCCGTCCAGTCCCCCTCCGCCAGCCGCGCGGCGAGCCACTCGACCGTCTCCGGCAACGACTCCACGTAATCCGTCACCGGCCGGTACCCGAGTTCCCGCTCGGCGGCCGTCATGTCGTACACGATGGGGTGGGCGGAAGTCCACGGCGTCGAGCCGACGAAGCCCTCCCCGGGCGCGCCCGCCATCAGCACCGTCTCGGTGCTCCGGCCGAGCACCGCGTCGATCGCCGCACCGATCTCGGCGACCGTCGGCGCCTGCGGATCCCCGGCGTTGAGCACCCGCGAACCGGGCCGCAGGGCGGCGAGCCGGATCAGCTCCGCCAGGTTGGACACATGGACCGGGTGGAAGCGCGACCGCCCGTCGAAGGCGAGCACCCGGCGCGTCCGGCCGTCCAGCAGCCGCTTCACGAAGTACAGCTCGCGCGGCGTGCGGCAGTACGGCCCGTGGATCGCCCCGGCCCGCAACAATGTCACCGGCAGCGCCTCACCGGCCGCCAGCAGATCCCGTTCCAGCCGCACCTTCCGCGTCCCGTACGTCGCGTCACCAGGCTCCACGGTGCGCTGCGACTCCGGGATCGGCACGGGGTAGCACGGGGCACCGTCGGGCTCGCCCTGCGTGTCGAAGCTGCGGCCCCGGTCGTCCTCGTACACCGCACCGCTGGAGATGACCACCGCCGAACCGATCCGGTCGGCGAGTCCGGCCAACTGCCCGGCGTGGTCCGCGCCCTGCGCCACCATGTCGACCAGTACGTCGCAGCCGTCGCCCAGCGCCGCCGCGAGCGCCCCCTCCTCGTTCCGGTCGAGCGCGACCGTGCGCACCGCACCGTCCCACCGGTCGTCCCTGCCGCCGCCGAGCGAGGCGGCCGTCACCTCCCAGCCGTCCTCGACGAGCGCCCGTACGGCCACCCGCCCGATCTGTCCCGTCGCTCCCAGAACCCATGCGTGTCCCTTGGTCATGGCAGGGACGCTAGGCCGGGACCGCGACCCGGAACAGCGGAGTTCACCGAGCGCGGATCCGCCGTCGGCGTCGCAGTTTCGGGAACTTTTCCGACGGACCGGCCTGTTCGGCCTGCTCCGCCTTCACCTTGGCCGCGTACTCGTCGACGTACTCCTGTCCCGAAAGCCCCAGGATCGCGTACATGATCTCGTCGGTGACCGCCCGGACCGCCGCCTTCTGGTTCTCCAGGCCCGCGTAGCGGGAGAAGTCCAGCGGTTCGCCGAAGCGGATGGTGACCCGCTTGATGCGCGGGATGGTCTGGCCGGGCGGCTGGATCTCGAACGTCCCCACCATCGCGCACGGCACCACCGGAACCTGCGCCTTGATCGCCATGACGGCCACGCCCACCTTGCCCTTGTAGAGCCGGCCGTCGTGCGAACGGGTGCCCTCCGGATAGATGCCCAGCAGCTCGCCCCGGCCCAGTACCCCGAGCCCTTCCCGGATCGCGGCCTGTCCCGCCTCCTTCCCCGAACGGTCCACCGGGATCTGCCCGATGCTGTGGAAGAAGGCTGCGGTCAGCCGTCCCTTCAAGCCCGGGCCGGTGAAGTACTCCGCCTTGGCGAGGAAGGTGATGCGCCGTCCGAGCATCGCGGGCATCAGGAAGTGGTCGGAGAACGACAGGTGGTTGCCGGCGATGATGGCCGCGCCGTCCTGGGGGACGTGCTCCAGGCCCTCGATCCTGGGGCGGAAGAACAACCGCAGAAGTGGTCCGAGGACGACGTATTTGAGCACGTAGTAGAACACAGGGCGGCTCCTAGCTAGCTCTGCCGGGTCGGCTCCAGGGCTGCATTCTGCCAGGGCGGTGCATGCCTCCCGGGAGGGTGGTCCCGGTACAACTGCCGCCCCGGACAACCGTGTTCGAGCAGACGGCGGCACCGGGGCGCCGCCGGTCCGGTGGCCCAGGGGGCCGTCCGGAGCCCGGCGGCGACCGGTAGGAGCGCGCGTGGGGGAGAGAGCCCCCTCAGCGCACCGGTACGGCGCCGAAACCGGCCGGCACGGTCAGGTCCGCCGCCGTGGCGGCCCGGACCTCGTCGACGGTGACGCCGGGAGCCAGCTCGGCCAGGACGAAGCCCTCCGGGGTGACGTCGACGACCGCGAGATCGGTGATCACCCGCTGCACGACGGCCCGGCCGGTGAGCGGCAGGGTGCATTCGGGCACGAGCTTCGGACTGCCGTCCTTGGCGGTGTGCTCCATGAGGACGATGACCCGGCCCGCACCGTGCACCAGGTCCATGGCACCGCCCATGCCCTTGACCATCTTGCCGGGGATCATCCAGTTGGCGAGGTCGCCCGAGGCGGAGACCTGCATGGCGCCCAGCACGGCCGCGTCGATGTGGCCGCCGCGGATCATGCCGAAGGACAGCGCGGAGTCGAAGAAGGACGCGCCGGGCAGAGTGGTGACGGTTTCCTTGCCGGCGTTGATGAGGTCGGCGTCGAGCTCGTCCTCGGCCGGGTACGGGCCCACGCCCAGAATGCCGTTCTCGGACTGCAGGACCACCTCGATGCCGGGCGGCAGGTGATTGGGGACAAGGGTGGGAAGGCCGATGCCGAGGTTGACGTAGCTGCCGTCGGTCAGTTCCCGGGCGGCCCGGGCCGCCATCTGCTCACGGGTGAGGGCCATGTCAGACACCGCCTTCCCGCCGGACGGTACGGCGTTCGACGCGCCGCTCGGCCGCGGGGTCGCCGGGATCCACCCGGACCACGCGCCGGACGAAGACACCGGGGAGGTGGATCTCGTCCGGGTCGAGCTCACCGGGTTCGACGAGCCGGTCCACCTCGGCGACGGTGATCCGGCCCGCCATGGCGGCCAGGGGGTTGAAGTTGCGCGCGGACGAATGGAACACGAGGTTCCCGTGCCGGTCGCCGACCTCGGCACGGACCAGCGCGAAGTCGGTGGTGATGCCGTGTTCGAGCAGGTACGGGCGCCCGTCGAACTCCCTGGTCTCCTTGGCGGGCGAGGCCACGGCGACCGATCCGTCGGCGGCGTGCCGCCAGGGCAGCCCGCCCTCGCCGACCTGGGTACCGGCGCCCGCCGGGGTGTAGAAGGCGGGGATGCCGGCGCCACCGGCCCGCAGCCGCTCCGCCAGCGTTCCCTGCGGCACGAGTTCGACCTCCAGCTCCCCGCTCAGGTACTGGCGGGCGAATTCCTTGTTCTCCCCGACGTACGAACTCGTCATCCGGGAGATCTGCCCGCCGGCGAGCAGGATCCCGAGCCCCCAGTCGTCGACGCCGCAGTTGTTCGAGACGATGTGGAGGTTGCCCACCCCACGACGCCGGAGCGCGTCGATCAGCGTGCCCGGTATGCCGCACAGACCGAAACCGCCCACGGCGAGCGAGGCCCCGTCGGGGATGTCGGCCACCGCCTCCATCGCGCTCGCGACTGTCCTGTCCAGACCCATACGGTCCCTCTCCCTCGGGCAACCGGGACGACCTCGCAGGTCGGAGCCGGTGCCAGTACAACCGACGGGCAGTGAGCCTAAGAAGGCGCGAGGGGCACGACCATGGGTGCCGGGCACACTTCACCCGGGGAACAGGTGTTGATCACCCACTCCTTCGGCGGTGCGGCGGGGGCGGCGGTTCCGCCCGCGGCCCCGGTGCGGAACCCGCCCGGGACCGCGGGCGGGGGTCAGGCGGGACAGCCCGGGTCGGCGATCACGTAGTGGCCGGGCGAGGTCTGTTCGAGGGTGTGCGTGACGGAGGTGTTCCACAGCCCCATGGGCTGGCCGGACCCCAGGGCGTAGGTGTACCCGCCGTTGTGCCGGGCGCGTCCGGCGACCGTGTGCGCGTAGTTGTCCGCCGTGTGACACGTGGGCCTGAACCCGGTGGTGGTCGCGGTTATCGGGGCGGAGGCCGCGCCCCGCGCGCCCGAGGAGTCGACCGCGGCCACGGTGTAGCGGTACGCCGTGCCGGTGGCCAGACCGGTGTCGGTGTAGCCGGTCGACGTGGCGGTGCCCACCTTCGTGCCGTCGCGGTGGATGTTGTAAGAGGCCGCGCCGGTGACCGCGTTCCAGCTCAGGGCGGCGGTGGTGTCGGTGGTCCCGGTGACGGTCACCCCGGTGGGGGCCGGCAGTGTCCCGGGAGGCTCGCCGCCGCCGTCCAGCCCCCAGAACCGGGCGGTGCGGTAGCTGGAACAGATGGTGTCGAGGTAGTACGTGGCGGCGGTGCCGCACTGCTCGGCGCCGCTGCCGGGGTCGACCGCGAGCCCGTGGGCCATGCCCGCGACCGAGTAGACCTCGACCGCGGGTGCGCCGGAGGCGTCGTCGTAGACGCTCAGCGTGGTGCCCCCGGGCAGTTCCTCGGTGCGGGAGGGGATCTGCCCGATGCCCCACACGTCGGTCCACTGGTCGCGCAGCTCGATGGCGTTGGCGGGCCGGACGGTGGTGTCGGCGGTGCCCTGCCAGATCGCCACCCGGGGCCAGGAGGCGGTCCCGGCGGGAGCGGCGGACCGCACGAGGTCGCCCCACTGGCCGGGGGTCCTGTCGGGCGGGGCGTACATGCAGGTGTAGGCCGCGGCCACGCTGTTCGCGCAGTGTGCCGGCAGACCGGAGGCGATGGACCCCGCCGCGAAGACGTCGGGGTACGCGGCGAGCATGTTCGCGGTCATGCCGCCGCCCGCCGACAGGCCGGTGATGTACACCCGGGCGGGGTCGCCGTCGTACCGGGCGACGGCCTCGTCGACCATCTGCTTGATCGACAGCGCCTCGCCCCGCCCGCGCGTGCTGTCGCCCGGTTCGAACCAGTTGAAGCAGGAGTTGGCGTTGTTGGCGCCGCTGGTCTGCGGGAAGACCAGCGAGAAGCCGTACCGGTCGGCGAACTCCGGCCAGCCCGAGTGGGTGTAGTAGTCGTTCGCGCTCTGGGTGCAGCCGTGCAGGGCTACCACGACGGGCGCTTTGGCCGGCAGTCCGTCGGGCGCGTACGCGTACATGGAGAGGTTGCCGGGATCGGTGCCGAAACCGGTGATCTCGGTGAGGCCGGCGGCGGACGCCGACGGGGCGGCGGTCAGCAGACCCGCGGCGAGGACCAGGGCGCCCGCCGCGACCGCGAGCAGGCGGCGGACACCTCCCGTGCGGCGGCTTCTCGCGGAGCGGTGCGGGGAGTTCGGCTGTCGCATGTGGACTGCCTCCTGGGACGACGAGTACGTTCTCCGGGCCGGTACCGGGCGGGGCCGCCCGTCGGCGTGGCGCCCATCATCTGGGCGCCCGCGCCCGGGTCGGCATGGGCGCGGCAGCCAGGCTTGGCGGACCCCCTGTGTGACGGCCATCCATGGCCGCGCCCCGAACAGGCAGGTAGGGCGGCGGTGCCGGGCGGCGCCCCCTGCCCGTACACCTGCCCAGTTTCCTGACGGAGCGTCATCCGCCCTCCCTCCCGGCCCCACCGCACGGCCCGGGGTGGCGGCCCGCACCACCGCCGGGAGCCGGACGGTGGTCCGCGGACCCATGGAACCGGCCGAAGGGGCGGCATAGCCTCCGCGCGTCCCACCACACGACCCCGGAGGCAGCCCGATGCGCCGCTCCACCGACTCCCCGCCCCGCTTCTGGAAACGGGGCGCCCCGGCCGTACTCGCCCTGGCCGCCCTCGCGTTCACCCCCTCCGCGGCGACGGCCGACACCGGTCACCGCGACGGCCGCTGCGCCAACGCCGCACACCTGCGGGTCCCCGGCGCCGAACACCAGCAGACCGCCTGCCTCGACGAGTTGACCACGGCCGGCACCGTCGCCTCGGGACACACCGACGAGGCCGACTGGGCCGGGCTGACCCCGAAGGACCTGCCCGTGCCCACCGGAGTACCCGGCACGCAGATCGACGGGTACTTCCCCGACACCTCCACCACCAACACCAACCACGGCTGGAAGCACGACGCCCAGTTCGTCATCCGGCTGCCCGACAGGTGGAACGGCGGCCTCGTCGTGGCCGGCACCCCCGGCAACCGCGAGCAGTACGCCAACGACCGGGCCATCGCCGACTGGGTGCTCTCCCGCGGCTACGCCTACGCCGCCACGGACAAGGGCAACACCGGCCTCGCGTTCCACCGGGACGGAAAGGCGCCGGGCGACGCCATCGCCGAATGGAACGACCGGCTCACCCAGCTCACCAGGGCCGCCCGCGCCACCGTCGCCCAGCGCTACCACCGGCCCCCGGCCCGCACCCTGGTGACCGGACTGTCGAACGCCGGCTACCTGGTGCGCTGGCAGCTGGAGAACCACCCCGAACTCTACGACGGGGGAGTGGACTGGGAAGGCACGCTGTGGCGCTCCGACGGGCCCACGCTGCTGGACTTCCTGCCCGAGGCGATGCGCCACTACCCGGTGTACGCGGCCGGGGGCGAGGGCGCCGGGGCGGCCCGGGACGCCCTGCACGCCGCCGGCTACCCGGCGGGCTCGGAGTTCCTCTGGCCGTACCACCACCAGGTCTACTGGGACCTGACGCAGCGCATCTACCGCGAGGAGATCGACCCGGACTTCGACGGGGCACTCGAAGCGGGCACCCCGTACTGCGCGCCGGGAACACCGGCCTGTGACGCCGACTACGACTACTCGGCGCGCCCCGACGAGGTGCGCCGGGCCGTCCGGAAGATCGGGCTCACCGGACGCATCGGCAAACCGCTGATCACCGTGCACGGCACCCTCGACGTCCTGCTGCCGATCAGCCGGGACTCGGACGTCTACGCCCGCATGGTGAAGGAGTCGGGCCGCGGTTCCCTGCACCGCTACTACCGCATCGAGGACGGCACCCACACCGACTCCCTGTTCGACGCGTTCCCGGACCGGCTGCGGCCGCTGACCCCCTGCCACCGCTCGGCGTTCACCGCGCTGGAGGGCTGGCTCACCGAGGGGCGGCGGCCCCCCGCCTCCCGGACCGTGGCCCGGCCCGCCGGGGCGGACGCCGCGGCCCTCGTCGACAGCTGCTCCCTCGGCGGACGGGGAACCGGCCGTCCCGCACCCCGGACCTGACCGGCACCACCGCGCCGCCACCGTCCCGACCCGGCCGGATCGCCCTTCGCGGTCCGGCCGTCGTCGCTCCGGCTGTGGCCGATCCGCGGGAAGGACGGAACCGACGGACGGCGCCCCGCCACGCACCGCCTCCGGCCGGACTGTGGCGGAGAGCCCCATCGAAGGCCATTGCTTTGTAGCGGTCCATCACATGGGACGAACCCGGGGCGCTCCTTACTGTTTCCGGCCATGACGAACACATTTCCCACCCCGGCCCCGCTGCCGCCGCCCGCCGCGGTCGACCTGAACGGACGCACGGCCCTCGTGACCGGCGGCGGCAGCGGCATCGGCCGGGCCTGTGTGCTCGCCCTGGCACAGGCGGGAGCCACCGTGCACGTGGTCGACCGGGACGCCGCGGCGGCCGGTGCGGTGGCGGAGCTCACCGGCGGCCCGGTCCACGTGGCCGACCTCGCGGACCGGGCCGCCGTCGACCTCCTCCCCACCGAGGTCGACATCCTGGTCAACAACGCCGGTCTGCAGCACGTGGCCCCGCTCACGGAGTTCCCGCCGGAGCGTTTCGAACTGATCCAGAAGGTGATGGTCACCGCCCCGTTCCTGCTCATGCGACGGGTCCTGCCGCACATGTACGGACGGGGCTGGGGCCGGATCGTCAACATCTCCAGCGTCCACGGGCTGCGGGCCAGTGCCTACAAGTCCGCCTACGTCGCGGCCAAGCACGGCCTGGAGGGGCTGAGCAAGGTCGCCGCGATCGAGGGCGCCCCCCACGGCGTCACCAGCAACTGCGTCAACCCCGGATACGTCCGCACCCCGCTCGTCGAGGGCCAGATCCGGGACCAGGCCGCCGCGCACGGCATCAGCGAGGACGACGTGCTCTCCGACGTCATGCTGGCCCGCTCACCGGTCAAGCGGCTCCTGGAGGCCGAGGAGGTCGCCGCCGCCGTCCTGTGGCTGTGCGGTCCCCACACGAGCTGCCTCACCGGGGCGTCCCTGCCGCTCGACGGCGGCTGGACCGCCGGCTGAACCGCTTCCCGTCCCGTACCACCCCGCACCACGCCCTTCCGTCCCCACTCGTGAAACCCGGTGAATCCATGTCTGACACCCCCAGGCCGAGAGGCGGCATCGGCCGCATCGTCGCCGCGAGCCTGATCGGCACCACCATCGAGTGGTACGACTTCTTCCTGTACGGTTCGGCCGCCGCGCTGGTGTTCAACACGCTGTTCTTCCCCTCCGCCGACCCGCTGGTGGGTACCCTGATCGCCTTCGTCACCTACGCGATCGGATTCCTGGCCCGGCCGCTGGGCGGCATCGTCTTCGGCCACTTCGGCGACAAGATCGGCCGCAAGAAACTGCTGGTCGTCAGCCTCCTGATGATGGGCGGCTCGACCTTCGCCATGGGCCTGCTGCCCACCTACGAGACCCTCGGTGTCGGGGCGCCGATCCTGCTGACCGTGCTCCGGCTGGTGCAGGGCTTCGCGCTGGGCGGCGAGTGGGGCGGCGCCGTGCTGATCGTCTCCGAGCACGGCGGGGACAAGCACCGCGGTTTCTGGGCGTCCTGGCCGCAGGGCGGCGCCCCGGGCGGGAACCTCCTGGCCACCGGGGTCCTGGCGCTGCTGGCCTCGTTCCAGTCGGAAGCCGCCTTCCAGTCCTGGGGCTGGCGCATCCCGTTCCTGCTGTCCGGGCTCCTCGTGGTGATCGGGCTGTGGATCCGGGTGTCGGTCTCGGAGTCCCCGGTGTTCCTGGAGGCGCAGGCCAGGGCGGAGGCGGAAGCCGCCCGGGGGGTCAAGGAACAGGCCCCCGTCGTCCAGGTGTTCCGGCGCAGCTGGCGCGAGGTCCTCTCGGCCATCGGGGTCCGCTTCGGCGAGAACATCTCGTACTACATCCTGACCTCCTTCGTGCTCGTGTACGTCACCACGCACCTGGAACTGCCCAAGAGCACCGCGCTCAACGCCGTCCTGATCGGCTCCGCCGTCCACTTCGTCACCATCCCGGCGTGGGGCGCGCTGTCCGACCGGATCGGACGCCGCCCGGTCACCCTGATCGGCTCCGTGGGCATGGCCGTCTGGGCGTTCGCCTTCTTCGCCCTCGTCGACTCCGAGTCGTTCGCCGTGATCACCCTGGCCGTCACCGCCGGCCTGGTGCTGCACGGCGCGATGTACGGGCCGCAGGCCGCGTTCATCTCCGAGATGTTCGACACCAAGGTCCGCTACTCCGGCGCCTCCATGGGCTCCCAGCTCGCCTCCATCGTCGCCGGGGCCCTCGCACCGATCATCGCCGTCGAACTCCTCCGCGAATTCGGCTCCTCCACGCCCGTCAGCCTCTACCTCTGCGCGGCGGCCGTGGTCACCACGGTCACCGTGGCGGTCACCCGGGAGACCCTCGGCCGCGACCTCACCCGCAGCCGGGACGAGGAGCGGACGGTGAAGCGGTCCCCGGTCGCCGCGGGCGACCCGGCGTGACCCCGCCCCGTCCGTGAACCGCCCGGTCCACCGGTGGCAGGAGCCGTCCGGCGGACCGGGCCGCACCCCTCTCACGGCGCACGCCGGCGCACGGCGGGGAACACGGGTCGGCCGCAGCGGTACGGGCTGTCGCGGGGTCGCCGACCCCGCTGCCGTACGCGGCGAAGCCCGGGAGGGGACCGAACGGTTCCCGCCCGGCGCACGCCGTCCCGCACCGGGCTCTGACCGGCCCACCGCCCCGTCACCTCCCTTCCACTCGCAGCCGTACGGGGCCCCACAGTCCGCTCATGCGCTGCCCGGGGAAGACGAAATGCGTCGGGCTCGTCGCGTCCAGCCGGGGCGCCAGCGTCCCGAACACGGTGATGTCGACGGTGTGGGTGCCGGGACCGGCCAGTCCCGTCAGATCGAACACGTACGGGGAACACACCCGCACCCCGGCGGCCGCTCCGCCGATCCGCACCTCCGCCGTCCCCCGGACCCGCCCGAGGTCGAGCAGGACGCGTCCCCCGGCGGCCCCCTCGGGCACCGTCATCTCACGGCTGTAGCGCACCCCGCCGCTGTACTCGGCCAGGCCCAGGGTCTCCCAGTCGCCGAGGCGGATCAGCCCGGGACCGACCGTGCAGCGCAGCGGGCCGGCCAGCGCGGCACCGCCCTCCCGGCCGGGGCGGGTGCGCAGGCGCAGGGCCGCGGTCCGCGGTCCGTGCGGCCCGTCGGCCGGCAGCTCGACCGTCACGGTGCGCACCCCCCGCTCCCCGACGGCGCCCACCTCGGCGGCGTGCTCGACGCCGTCCACGTACACCGTGACCCCGCCGTGCACCGGCACCGCCAGCCGGGTCGCGCCGGGCGGCAGCAGGCACCACAGCCACTCCACGGCGGCCCGGTGGCCGGGGACCGCGAACCGGACCGGCACCACCGTGCCGTCGTCCGCGTCCGGGTCCAGCCAGCGGGCCCCCGGCAGCGGGTGCGGGCGGCGGCGCAGATGCAGGGCCGCGGGGTCGCCCACCGGCTCGCGGCGCACCGCGACCGGCTCGCGCCCCCGGGCTCCTCCGCTCCACCACGTGGCGTCGCTGTGCAGCGTCACCACCCGGCCCCCGGCCCCGTCGTCGAGGACCGCGTCCACGAGGACCGCGCGCTCGCCCTCGCCGGACGTCTCCACGGTGATGTCGTTGTCGCCGGGGCGCAGGGCCGCCGCCACGTCGTACCGGCGCACCCGGGGGACCGCGTGCTCGGCGTACGGGTCGAAGCCGCCCTGCCTGCCCACGAGCCGCCCGTTCACCCGCAGCGCGCAGGGCACCCGGGAGGCCAGCTGGACCACGGCCCGGACGGGGAGGACCGGCAGGCGCAGCGTCGTGCCCACCGTCCCGGGGGCGAGGATCCACTCCGGGCGCCCGTAGCGCTCCGGGTCGCGGACGAGCGCCAGGTGCGCCCGCAGCACGCAGTCCCGGTCGGGGACCAGGTCGAGGCGGAGCGGCCGGGGGCCGGCCGCCGCCCGCACCCGGCCCATCGCGAGATGACCCCGGTCGTCCAGGGGCACGGGCACGCCGTCGAGCCGGACGCTCTTCGCCGCCGCGGCCCCGACCGCGAGGTGCCCGTCGAAGTCCTCGTCGAGGTGCAGCACCGTACGCAGCCGCACCGGCTCCCCGGCGACCGCGTGGCCCAGGTGCGCGAACTCCTCGGGCACATGCCCCTTCGGCCCCAGCACGGCGCGGTGCACCGGGTCCTTGCGCACGCCCAGCGAATCGGACCATTCGAGGACCGACGGGCGGCCCCGCCCTGGGGCCCCGCGGGAGACGACCGCCCGCGGACCGAACGTCGCGTGCACCGTGGCCCGTGCCCGGCGGGCCCCTTCCGTCCCCGCCCAGCCATCCCGCACACCGTCCTCGCCCGCCGCCTCCACCCGGTGCCCGAAGGTCCGGTACTCGGTGACCGCCGGGCCGGCGCGCGGCGGACCCGTGGCGGGGCGGGCGAAGTCGCCCCAGGTGTCGTCGAGGGTCGGGACGAGCGTCATCCGCCAGTCCGCGTCCGGGGGGACCTCGACGGTGACGACGGCCGCGTCCGCACCGGACCCGGCGGGGGAGGACGGGGGCAAGGGGGCCGCCGGGGGCCCGTTCCCGGCCGGGAAGACCAGCAGCGCCGCCGGTCCCGTGTCGAAGGGGACCTCGACCTCCACGGCGCGGGCGTCGTCGGCCGAGGGCACCGCCGGCAGGGTCCGCGGCGCCCCGCCGAACGGGTCCAGCAGGACCGCGGGCCCCGCCACGTCCCGCACCCGCACCCGGGCACTTCGCGCGTAGCGGCCGGGATCGAAGTCGTAACGGGCGTCCAGCCAGCCCAGCGCGGCACCCCGCTCGTCGGGGGCGGCGACGCCCGCCCGGGTCGCCCGGGGGCTGCCCGCGGTCAGGAACACCACCGTGGCACCGTCCACCCGGCGCGCGAGCGCGGGCACCGGGGCGCGGACGGCCTGGACCGCCCCGGCCAGCGCGGCGGCCAGGGAACCCTCCGGGTCGTCCGAGGCCGGTACGTGCACGGCCCGGCCGTCCGCGAAACAGGCCCGCAGCCCGGCCGCGGTGACGGCCGCCGGACCCGGGCCGACGAGATGCTCGGGAAGCGCGCCGAGCGCGATCAGCCGACCGCCGGCCGAGGCGAACTCGACGAGCCGGTGCGCCGTCTCCCGCTCGACGACGGTGCACGCGGGCAGCACGACCGTGCCGTACGCCTCGTCCGCCACCTCCAGCCGCACCCCGTCGGGGGACCGGGAGAGCCGGGCACGGGCCAGGGAGGCGTCGTCGACGACATCGGCGTCCAGCCCCAGCCGGTCCAGGGCGCCCGGCCGGGTGCGGAACCAGGACATCTCCCCCACGAGGCCGAGATACACCGACTGGGCCTGCGCCGCCGCGTCGGTGACCCCGTCCAGGGCGGTGCCGGCCTGGGCCGTGGCGGTCGGCAGCAGGATCGCGACGTCGCACAGGTGGCGGCCCGGGCTCAAGGCCGCGCACAGCCGGGCCACCGCGTCGGCGAGGACCCGGTGGTGGCGCCAGTACGGCTGCCGCCAGTCGGTCGCGGGCGGCGCCCACTCCCACCAGCCGCCCTTGGTCGTGTAGTAGACCGCGTGCGGGTTGTAGAGCGTCGCCCCGGCCCGCAGCCACGGCAGCAGCCAGTCGAACGTCTCCTCCAACGTCCCGCCCCAGCCGGTGGAGTGGAACGCCTCGATCCAGGTGCGGGGGCGGCCGTAGAGGTGGGCGAGCGAGGAGTGGACGCGGGCGTCGCCGTGGTGGTCGCAGCCGGGGGCCGAGAACCAGCGGTGGGTACGGGCGTAGTCGGCGTACAGCCGCACGCCCCCGACGGGGTGCCCGGCCCGGGCGGGGTCCTGCTGGTCGCAGCCGACGAGCAGGCCGTGCCGCTCGTGCCAGGCGGCCAGCGGCCGGAAGAACGCCGCCTCGGCCAGTTCGGCACGGGTGTCGTGGTAGTCGCGGCGGACCCGGTGGGCGTCCGGGTCCGTGCCGTCGGTGTACAGGGCGTCGAGCCGTGCGGTGACGTCGTACCCGTGGCGGTGCAGGAACGACGCGGCGAAACCGGTGGACCAGGTGGGCAGGGCGGGCAGCTCGTCCTGGAACGAACCGACGACGACGGTCCCGAGGCGGTCGCCGAGCCGGCGCCCGAACTCCCCGTGCACTCGGTCCAGCAGCGCCGCGCACGCCTCCTCGCCGAGGTAGTCAAAACCGAGCGCGTCGTGGTGATGGAGGGTCAGGCGCCAGCGTCCGGGGCCGGGCGCCCGCACCACCCCGTCGGCCACCGGAACCGGCACCGCGGGGCCGGTGCCCCGGCCCTCGCCGTCGACCGGTTCGGCACCGCCCGCCAGGGGTCGGGCGCCGGGGGGACAGCGCAGCTGCCCGGGCCGGGCGGCCGAGGACTCGACCACGGCGCGGGTACGGCCGAGCCGGCGCCCGGCGCGGTCGGGCCGTTCGTCGACGAGACGGGCCTGGAGATCGGCGCCGGAGAAGCCGAGCTGGTCGTAGAACCAGAGCCCCACCCCCAGTTCGCGGGCGTCCTCGCACACCCCGTCGAGCAGCGCCCACCAGGCGTCGGAGAGGAAGGGCGGATCATCGGCGTCGGAACCGAACAGCGGGCCCGACGGCGCCAGGTTGAGCAGGACGAGCTGGTGCACCCCGCCCTCGGTGAAGCGCTCCAGCTGGGCCCGCAGCCGGGACCGTTCGAGCCGCTCCCCGCTCCACCACCAGATGGCGACGGGGGAGAAGGCGCGCGGCGGATCGGCGAACGCGGCCGCCAGGCCCGGCGGGAGGGGCCGGTGTCCGGGATGTGCCATGGGAGGTCCTCACCCCTTGAGGCCGCCTGCGAAACCCTTGATCACGTAGCGCTGGAGGAGCACGAAGACCACCAGGATCGGCAGGGCGGCGAGCACCAGCCCCGCGAAGACGAGGCCGTAGTCGGAGACGTACTGCCCGACGAAGGCGAAGATGCCCACCGGCACGGTCTCCCGGCCGGAACCGCCCAGGTACAGCAGCGGGGTGAAGAAGTCGTTCCAGACGAACACGGCGTTCAGGATGATCACGGTGCCGGTGATGGGGCGCAGCAGGGGGAAGACCACCCGGGCGAAGGCCTGCCGGTGGTTGCAGCCGTCGATCAGCGCGGCCTGGGCGTAGTCCTGCGGCAGCGCACGGATGAAACCGGTGTACAGGAAGACGGTGAACGGCAGCTGGATGCCGGTGTAGAAGAGCACCATGCCGTGGTACGTACCGAGCCAGCCCAGGTCGTCGACGAGTTTGTAGAGCGGGATCATGCCGAGCTGGAACGGCAGCACGATGCCCAGCAGGAACAGGACGTACAGCCCGTAGCCGAGGCCGCGGGCCCGGCGCGCGAGGTAGTGGGCGCCCGTGGAGCCGAGGACGACGAGGAGCAGCAGACTGACGGCGGTGATGACCGTGCTGCTGAGCAGGGCGGGCCCCAGCGACGCGGAGGACCAGGCGTGGCCGAAGTTGTCGAAGGTCGGCGGCGAGGGCGGTGCCAGGGGCGAGTCGGCGATCTGCCGGGGGTCCTTCATCGCCAGGGTGACCAGGGCGTACACCGGGAAGAGGAAGACGACCGCGACGGCGATCATGACCAGTTCGAGGGCGTACCGTCCGAAACGCGGGCCGCGGCCGCCGCGGGGCCGCTCTCCCACCGGTCCGCGGGCCGTTGCGACGCTCACGCGGTGACCTCCCTCGCGCGCAGGTAGCGGAGCTGTACCAGGGACACCGCGGCCACGAACAGGGCGAGGACCAGGGCCACCGCGGTGCTGTACCCGAACTTCCCGTAGACGAAGGCCTCCTTGTACAGCACGGTCGACAGCGTCTCGCTGGAGGTGCCGGGGCCGCCGTTCGTGGCGGCGTACACCTGGTCGAAGAGTTTGAGGCCGCCGATGGTCGACAGCATGAGGTTGATCGTCAGCGCCGGGGCCAGGAGGGGCCAGGTGACGTAGCGGAAGCGCTGCCAGGGGCCCGCCCCGTCGATGCGGGCCGCCTCGTGGAGCTCGGCCGGCACGCCCTGGAGTCCGGCCAGGAAGACGACCATGGAGTAGCCCGCGTACTGCCACACGACCATCGCGGCCACCGACCACAGGGCGAGCGAGGGGTCGCCGAGCCAGTCCTGGCGCAGCCCGCCGAGCCCGATCGCGCCGAGGACCCCGTTGAGCCCGGCGCCGTTGTCGGGGTTGTAGATGTACTTCCACAGGATCGCGACCATGACCGGGCTGACCACCGCGGGCGCGAAGAAGACCAGCCGCAGCACGGCACGGGACCGGATGCGGGCGTGGACGCCGAGGGCGAGCAGCAGCCCGATGCCGTTCTGGACGACGACCACGGCGACGGTCAGCAGCAGGGTGTTGCCGACGGACTCCAGGGCCCGGTCGTCGTCGAGCAGGGTGCGGAAGTTGTCCAGGCCGGTGAAGGAGAAACCGCCGATGCCGGACCAGTCGGTGAAGGCGTACATCACCCCGGCGAGGCTCGGATAGAGGACGACGACCGCGTAGACGAGGAGCGCGGGCACGACGAAGAGCCGGGGCGGGAGGGTGTGGTCGCGGCGCCGGGCCGGACGGCCGGAGCCGGGGCGCGGCCCCGGCCGCTTCCCGGCGACCGCGCGTTCCTCGGCGGAGGTGCTCGTCACAGTGCCTTCCCGTAGGCCTCGTCCATCCGGGCCAGCGCGCCGTCGACGTCCGTCTTGTCCGCGAGCAGTTCCTGCACGGCGGCGAAGTGGGCGGGCTGCACCTCGGCGTTGGGCCAGCTCTGGTCCATGAAGGGGACGGCACGGTTGTCGTCGATGAGGGGCAGGAAGGAGCCGAGGACCGGATCGATCCTGGTCGAGGAGTCGCGCTTGAACGGGATCGCGGCCACGGACTGCGCCCAGCGGTCGACGTTCTCCTGCTTCCCGAGGAACTCGACGAACGCCTTCGCCCCCGCCGACTTCTTCGACCGCGCGGAGATCCCGACCCCGACGACGATGCCCGCCGGGATCCACAGCTTCCCGGCGTCGTCACCGCCGGGGAAGGGGAACATGCCGAGGTCGTCCGGGTTCCGGGCGGCCTGGCGGAAGTTGGCGAGCACGGCGGAGACCTGGACGGCCATCGCCGCCCTGCCCCCGGCGACCATCGAGGTCTGCTGCTCGTACGTCGTCCCGTTGGGGTTGTCGTTGAAGAAACCCCGGCGCTGCAGCTCCTTGTACCTGCCCATCGCCTCGGCCCATCCGGAACCGCGGAAATGTGCCTTGCCGGAGGCCATTTCGGCGTCGAATCCGGGATTCTTCGCGTAGACGGCATTGGGGACCAGGGCGTAGGTGATCAACTGGGTCACCCAGGGGGTCTGGGCGCCGAGCGCGATCGGGATCACGCCCTTCGCCTTCAATTTCGCGCAGACGGCGAGGAGTTCGTTCCAGGTCCGGGGTGGTTCGACCTTGGCGTCGGCGAAGACCTTCTTGTTGTGGATGGCGCCGATGACACTGCTGCCCGCCGAATACAGATAGGTCCTGCCCTCGTGCCGGTAGGCGGGGTGGAAATTCTTCGGGACCTCCTCGGTCCAGCTCTGTCCGCTGAGATCGGCCAGCAGCCCGGCCCGGGCCAGCTCGACCATGGACATGGCACTGCCGCTGCCGGGATAGAGCACGTGCACGTCCGGGGCGTTGCCGCCGGCGAGCTGGGTGCGCACCACCGTCTGGACCTGGTCCGTGGGCGCGAAGGAGGTGGCGAACGAGGCGTCGGGGTGGGACGCGCGGTAGCGCGCGACCATGTCCTCCATCGGCTTCTGCTGGTCGGCGACGCCGACGACGCGCAGCTTCCCGGAGCCGCCGCCCGAATCGGAGCAGGCCGTCAGGACGGGGGGAAGCGCGGCGAGCGCCGCGGCCCCGCCGCCGATGCGGAGAAAGCCGCGGCGGCCGACCGTGCCCCGGCCCGGCCGGGGATGGGAACGCGTCGTCATGGTGTGTCCTCCTCGTGCTGACGGACGGGCGGGTTCGATGTGCCGAGGCCGGGGACGGGCGACGGCCGGACCGTGCCGGGCGCCCCGGAGAGGGCGTCCGTCGGAGCGTAGGCGGCGGTGAAGCGGTACGTGCCCGAGGACACGCGGTGGAACACCTGGCCGGAGGCGGACACGACCGGTGCGACATGGGGGTCGCCGGCCCCCGGCGCCACCCCCGACTCGCGGACCGAGCCGGGGTCCGTGGTGGGCACGTACACGTCGGCGGTGGCGCCGGGCGGCACCCGTACGCACAGGATGATCCTTTCTTCATCCCGTTCCCAGGAGACCGCGACGGTGCCGCGGACCGATTCGTGGCGGGCGCTCGCGCGGCGGAGGGGGCCGGGCCGCGGCCGGATCAGCAGCCGCCGGTACCCCGTGGAGTCCGGCGTCTGGTCCAGCCCCGCGACACCCCGGTAGAGCCATTCGCCGATCGAGCCGAGCGCGTAGTGGTTGAAGGAGTTCATCGAGGGGGCGCGGAACCCCGTCTCGGGCGTCCACCCGTCCCAGCGTTCCCAGATCGTGGTGGCGCCGTGCCGCAGGGGGAAGCGCCACGACGGCACCTCGTCGCGCAGCAGGAGGGCGTGGGCGAGGTCGGAGTGTCCGTGGGCGTCGAGGACGGGGGCGGCGAGCGCGACCCCGAGGAAACCCGTCAGCAGGGCGGGACCGGCCGAACCGACGAGCTCGGCGAGCCGGGCGGCGGCGGCACCGGTCAGGCGGTCGGGCAGCAGCTCGAAGGCGAGCGCGACGAGGTAACCGGTCTGGGTGTCCCCGGCGACGCGCACCCGGGGGCCGTCCGCCCCGGCGTCGTCGACCGTGACGAAGCGCTCGGCGAACACGCGCCGGACGTCATCGGCCAGCCGGTGGTACCGCCGGGCGGTGTCCTCGTGCCCGAGGACACCGGCGGCCTTCGCGGTGAGCCGGGCACTGTGCGCGAAGTACGCCGTGGCGATGACGTCGCGCGGGGTGGGGGTGCCGGGGGCGAGCCAGTCGGAGAAGTGCGGGCCCACCCGGTGGCGCCAGACCAGGTCGGGGTTGTGACGGCGGATCAGGTCGACCCAGGCGCACATGCCGTCCAGCGCCCGGGAGAGGAAGCGCGGATCGTCGTAGACGCGGTGCAGGTGCCACGGGACGATCACCCCCGCGTCGCCCCAGCCGGGCGCGCCCTCGTCGGCCACCCCCACGAGCCGCGGGGCGACGTTGGGGAATCCGCCGTCCGGGGTGCGGGCGTCGTCGATGTCGCGCAGCCACTTGGTGAAGAACGCGGCGACGTCCGCGTTGAGCGCGGCGGTGGGCAGGAACACCTGCGCGTCCGCCAGCCAGCCGAGCCGCTCGTCGCGCTGCGGACAGTCCGTGGGCACGCTGACGAAGTTCGAGCGCTGCCCCCACGCCACGCAGTCGTGGAGCCGCCGCAGCTCGGCGTCCGAGCAGTCGAACTCCCCGGCCCACGGGGTGTCGCTGTGCAGGACGACGGCGACCGCATCGTCCTCGGACAGCTCCGGCAGACCGCTGATCCCGGCGTACCGGAACCCGTGGTACGTGAACCGCGGCTCGAACACGACGGGCCCGCGCCCGTCCCCGACGAGCACGTCGGTCGCGGCGGCGGTGCGCAGATTCGCCGTGTACAGCTGCCCGGACCCGTCCAGGACCTCCGCGTGACGGATCGTCACCCGGGCCCCGGCCGCGAGCCCGGCCACCCTCAGCCGCACCCGGCCGGCGATGTTCTGGCCGAAGTCGACGACATGGGTGCCCGGCAGGACGCGGCGGACCGAGCGCGGGCGCAGCTCCCGCGTCGCCCGCACGGGCTCGTCGACGGACGCCACGAGCAGCCGGTGGTCGGTGTCCGTGACCAGGGCCGGGGACCAGCCGGAGTCGTCGAAACCGGGCAGCTCCCAGCCGTCGCGCGCGTGGCGCAGGTCGTGGCACTCGCCCATCAGCAGATCCGCGTGCCGCACCGCCCCGGTGGCGGTGCGCCAGGTCCCGTCGGTGACCACCGAGGCCTCGGTGCCGTCCGCACCGGTCATCCGGAGTTCCGCCAGGAACTGGGGGAACGAGCCGTAGTGGGCCCCGGCCCGGCGCGGTTCGAAGCCGACGAACCCGCTCCACCAGCCGTCGGCGAGGGTGGCCGCCAGCACGTTCTCCCCGTCGCGCAGCGACCCGGTCACGTCGTACGTCTGGTACTGGACCCGGTGGCGGTAGTCCGTCCAGCCGGGTGCCAGTTCGGCGTCGCCGACCCGTACGCCGTTGAGCCGCACCTCGTACAGCCCCCGCGCGCTGACGTACAGCCGGGCCCGGGCGCCGGCCGACGCGGTGAAGGAGCGCCGCAGGACCGGGCACGGGGCGAGCCCGTGGTCGTCGAGGGCGAACTCGCCCTCGGTGGGCGCGTCCATGACATCCACCGGGCCCGGTTCGTGGGCGATCCACGACGCCCGCCACCGGGCGGCGCCGGTGAACGCCGTCTCGAACCAGGACGTGGCCTCGGCGGGGACGTCCGTCCCGGCCCGCCACACCGACACCCGCCAGTGACAGCGCGTCAGGGGCGGCAGGGCCGGCCCGGCGTACTGCACGGCCGTCGCGCCGCGGGCTGCCAACCGGCCGGTGTCCCACAGGAGTTGGCCACCCCCGTCCAGGTCCTCGACGCGTTCGGCGACCCGGACCCGATGGGCCACGGGATCGTCGCCGCGGAGATCGGACACGAGCCGCCAGGACAGCCGGGGCGCGGCCTCGTCGATCCCCAGCGGGGTGGTGCGGTGCTCGCACCGCAGGGCGTGGGGCCGCAGCGTCGTGGTTCCGGAACGGCTGTGCGCCGCCCCTTCGAAGGGTCGGGGGACGGGCGGATCGGCTGCCGGGGAACCGGACACGAGCACGTCCTTCCGTCGCACCGAATTTCCCGATGTGAAATCTAACGTTAATTCTGTGGCGTGGAGACTATGAGTCGCCCCGGGGGGTGTCAAGGGTGTTGCCGACCTGTCCCCCGGTCGCCCCGGAAAAGGGGTGATGTTGCCCCAACTAGCCGTCTGTGAACGGTATTGCGGGCGTCGGTGGGTGGTCTTGTGGCGCGTGATTCCCTGTGATATTCACCCTGTGATTACCACATGGACGGACGTGAAATCACGTGCCGCTCCCGGCTCGTACCGGACGGAATTCCGCCCGACGAAGGGACGAGTTTCATGCAGATGGACAGTGCGTCAAGTGGTACCGGAGCATTCGGCAGACGGATGATGCTCGGCGGAACGATCGGCCTGGCCCTGGCCGCGGCCGGGGCCTCCGCGGGCAGGGCATGGGGTGACACGCCCTTCCGCGAGGACCCGTTCGCCCTCGGGGTCGCGTCCGGCGACCCGTGGCCGGACGGGGTCGTGCTGTGGACCCGTCTCGCCCCCCAGCCCCTCGCCCCCGACGGAGCCGGGGGCATGCCGCCGTACGCCGTCGACGTGCAGTGGGAGATCGCCCGCGACGAACGCTTCCGATCCGTCGTGCGCCGGGGACGCACCCGTGCGGTGCCCGAACTCGCCCACTCCGTCCACGTCGAGGTCTCCGGACTGCAGCCGGGCAGACACTACTACTACCGCTTCCGGGCCGGCGGCGTGCACAGCCCCGTGGGGCGCACCCGCACCGCGCCCCCGCCGCACAGCCGGCCCAAGGAGCTCGGCTTCGCCTTCGTCTCCTGCCAGGCGTGGTTCGAGGGCTTCTACACCGCCTACCGGCACCTCGCCGAGGAGGACGTCGACCTGGTCCTGCACCTGGGCGACTACATCTACGAGAACCCCATCGACGCCATGGGCGGCGTGCGCAACGTCCCCGTCGCCGCCGAACTGCGCCCCGAGCCGATGAACCTCGCCCAGTACCGCAACCGCCACGCCCTGCACCGCTTCGACCCCGACCTCATCGCCGCCCACCGCGCCCACCCGTTCGCCGTCGTCTGGGACGACCACGAGGTCGAGGACAACTGGGCGCGCGACAGGTCCAAGGTCGACACCGAACCCGACCAGGACCCCGCGGTCTTCCGCGAACGGGCGGCGGCGGCCTTCCAGGCGTACTACGAGCACCTGCCGCTGCGGCTGCCGAACCGCCCGAACGGCTTCCGGACACGGATGTACCGCAGCCTGCGCTACGGGCGGATGGCCACCTTCCACATCCTCGACACCAGGCTCTTCCGCGACGACCAGCCCTGCGGCGACGGCTCCAGGACCGGCTGCGCCGACCGGCTGACCCCCGGCCGCACCATCCTCGGTCCCGAGCAGGAGCAGTGGCTGTACCGCGGCCTCGGCCGCTCCGACGCGACCTGGAACATGATCTCCCAGCAGATCCCGGTGACCCAGGTCGACACCGACCCCGGCCCCGGTCAGACCTTCGTGATGGACTTCTGGGACGGCTACGTGGACGCGCGCCAGAGACTGTTCAAGGAGATCACCGACCGCAGCGTGAACAACCCGGTGGTGCTCACCGGCGACATGCACCGCCACCTCGCCGCCGACCTCAAGCGGGACTTCGACGACCCGGAATCGCCCACGCTCGGCGTGGAGTTCGTCGGCTCGTCCATCTCCACCAGCAAGGACGGGATGGACCTGGACCCCTCGGGAGCCAGGCTGCTCGCCGCCAACGAGCACATAAAGTTCACCAACTTCCAGCGGGGATACGTGCGTTGCGCGTTGACCCGGGAGACCTGCCGGGCCGACTTCCGGGTCCTGCCGTACGTGACCACCCCCGGCGCACCCGTGTCGACCCGGACCTCCTTCGTGACCGAGGCGGGCAGGCCCGGAATCCAGCAGGCCTGAGCGGGCGGCGGGCCTGAGTGGGCAGTGGGCCTGAGCGGGCAGTGGGCCGCCCCCGCCGGGAGAGCGGCGGGGGCGGCCCGGACCTGGAGGAACCGACCTCGGCCCTTGACCCTCACGTGACGTCAGGCCGCATAGTCGGACCCGTGGAAGATCACTGGACCGTGGGACGCGTGGCAGGGCTGGCCGGCGTGACCGTCCGCACCCTGCATCACTATGACGAGATCGGGCTCGTGCGCCCTTCGGCGCGGACCGCGGCCGGATACCGGGCCTACTCGGCGCGTGACGTGGAGCGGCTTCGGGAGGTGCTGGCCTACCGGCGGCTGGGCTTCGGTCTGCGAGAGGTCGCGGAACTGGTCGGCGACTCCTCGACCGACGCGGTCGCGCACCTGCGCCGGCTGCGCGGCCTGCTGCTGGAGCGACGTGACCGCGCCGATGCCATGGTGGCGGCCATCGACAGGGAACTCGGGGCACGGGCGAAGGGACTGACAGTGACACCGGAGAAGCAACTGGAGATGCTCGGTGCGCGGCTGTACGACGCGATCGGCGGCGCCTACACCACGACCCGGCGGACCGAGCCCCGGATCGCCGCACAGATCCTGGACGCGCTCGGGGACGCGCAGAGGGTGCTGAACGTCGGGGCCGGCACCGGCTCCTACGAGCCTGCCGGCCGTGACGTGACCGCGGTGGAACCATCGGCGGTCATGCGGGGACACCGGCCCCCCGGCTCGGCGCCGTGCGTGGCCGCCGCCGCGGAGAACCTGCCGTTCGAGGACCAGTCCTTCGACGCCGCGATGGCCGTCTCCACCGTTCACCACTGGGGGGACCCGCTGGCGGGGCTGCGCGAGATGCGGCGGGTGGCCCGCCGGGTGGTGGTGCTCACGTTCGACACCGACGAGCCCGGCTGGCAGGACCGGTTCTGGCTCACCCGGGACTACCTGCCCGAGTTCGCCGCCGTCCTCGCGGGATTTCCCTCGCTGGCCGGGATGGCCGACGCGATCGGCGCCCGCGCCGAGCCGGTCCCCGTCCCGTGGGACTGCGCCGACGGCCTGTTCGAGGCTTACTGGCGCCGACCGGGGGCGTATCTGGAGGAGCACGTGCGCCGCGCGATGTCGGTGTGGACGAGGGTAGGTCCGGAGGCCGAACAACGGGCGGTACGAAGCCTCGGCGACGACCTCGAATCCGGCCGGTGGGCCGAGCGCAACAGCGCCCTCGCAGACCTCGACGCGGCAGATCTCGGCCTCCGCCTGCTCGTGGCCTGAACGGCCGCCGGTCGCGCCCGGGCCCCACCGGGCCGACCAACCCCGGCAGGCGCGGGGGGGCCACCGGGCCCTCGGCGGATTTCCCGTAGGCCCCGGCATCCGGCATCCGATGGCCCCCCGGGGCCGCCTCAGGACTCGCGGGTCGCTGCCATCCCCAGCGTGATCAGGCCGAGCACGACCCAGCCGAACCAGAGCCAGCCGCTGCTCCCCAGTGCCACCGTGTACGCGGTGACCACCACCAGGGCTCCCAGCGTGAGCATTCCCATGGTCTTCGTGGATCCGGACATGCCCGCACCCTCCTCGTCGGCCGCACGGCCGTGGATGCCATCGTCACCCCTGAGGCATGCCCACCGCTACCGTCCGCGCGCCTGCAAAGAGGCGAGATAGGCGTTGTACGCCTCCAGCTCCTGGTCCCCGTTGCGCTCCGCCGCGCGGTCGGAGCGCTTCGCCGTCCGCTGCTCGGAGCGGTACCACTGGAAGACCAGCGCGATCAGCACCAGCACCGACGGGATCTCGCTGAAGGCCCAGGCGATGCCGCCCGCCCAGTTCTGGTCGCTCAGCGCGTCGATGCCGAGCGAGGCCGGCGGATGCTGGTACGTCTCCACCATCGGGGTGGACGCCATCATCAGCGCGATGCCGAAGAACGCGTGGAACGGCATCCCGGCGAACAGCTCCAGCATCCGCATGACGTAACCGGGCCGGTGCGGCCCCGGGTCGACGCCCATGATCGGCCAGAAGAACACCAGGCCGACCGCGAGGAAGTGCACCATCATCGCGATGTGGCCGGTCTTCGAGCCCATCAGGAAGTCGAAGAGCGGGGTGAAGTACAGCGCGTACAGGCTGGCGATGAAGATCGGGATCGTGAAGGCCGGATGCGTGATGACCCTCATGTACCGGCTGTGCAGCAGCATGAGCAGCAGCTCGCGCGGGCCGGTGCGGCCGCGCCCGGCGACCGGCAGCGCGCGCAGGGCCAGGGTCACCGGGGCCCCCAGCAGCAGCAGGATCGGCGACAGCATGCTGATCACCATGTGCTGCACCATGTGCACGCTGAACATGACCATGCCGTAGTCGTTCAGCTTGGTGCACATCACCAGGGCGATGCTCAGCACGCCGACGACGAAGAAGACGATCCGGCCGACCGGCCACTCGTCCCCGCGTCTGCGCAGCCGCACCACGGCGTACCCGTACAGGGCCAGGCCCAGCACACAGCCGATGAGGAAGAACGGGTCGGCGGAGAATTGAAGCCCCCGTCCCAGCGTGAACGGCGGCAGGTCCATGTTCATGCCGTGCCCGCTGTGGTCCATCTGTTCACTCCCGCTGGGGACGTCCCCGTTTCGCGCCGGTTGTCCCGACCAGAGTAGAACCGCCCCCGGCCGCGGTTGCGGCCGGGGGCGGTTCCGGGGACGGGGCGGCGCTCAGAGCACGCACTCCGCCTCGGCGTACCGCTCCGTCGGAACCGTCTTCAGGGTCTCCACGGCCTGGTTCAGCGGCACCATCACGATGTCCGTGCCGCGCAGCGCCGTCATCATGCCGAACTCACCGCGGTGCGCGGCCTCCACCGCGTGCCAGCCGAAGCGCGTGGCGAGCACCCGGTCGTACGCGGTCGGCGTGCCGCCGCGCTGCACGTGGCCGAGGATCACCGGGCGGGCCTCCTTGCCCAGGCGCTGCTCCAGCTCGGTGGAGAGCCGCGTGGCCATGCCGGCGAAGCGCTCGTGCCCGTAGATGTCCTTGCTGCCCTGCTCGACCTCCATGGACGAGCCCGCGCGCGGCTTCGCGCCCTCGGCGACGACCACGATCGCGAACTTCTTCCCGGCCGAGAAGCGCTTGCCGACCACCTCGGTCAGCTCGTCTATGTCGAAGGGGCGCTCCGGCACCACGATGGCGTGCGCACCGGCCGCCATGCCCGAGTGCAGGGCGATCCAGCCGGTGTGGCGGCCCATGACCTCGACGATGAGCACCCGCTGGTGGGACTCGGCGGTGGTCTTGAGCCGGTCGAGCGCCTCGGTGGCGACACCGACGGCGGTGTCGAAGCCGAAGGTCACGTCGGTGGACGCGATGTCGTTGTCGATGGTCTTGGGCACACCGACGATCGGCAGTCCCGCCTCGGACAGCAGATGGGCCGCCTTCAGCGTGCCCTCGCCGCCGATCGGGATGATCGCGTCGAGACCGAGGTCGGAGACGTGGCCCCGGGCCTGCTCGACGCCGCCGCGCAGATGGGCGGGCTGGACCCGGGAGGAGCCGAGGATCGTGCCGCCGCGGGCGAGGATGCCGCCGACCGCGTCGAGGTCGAGCCTGCGGTAGTCGCACTCCAGCAGGCCCTTCCACCCGTCGTGGAAGCCGATGACCTCGTCGCCGTGGTCGACCACCGCGCGATGTACGACGGAACGGATGACGGCGTTGAGGCCGGGGCAGTCGCCGCCGGAGGTGAGAACACCAATTCGCATTGCCCGGGAAACCTTTGCAACGTGGGCCGACGACCGGACCCCGTCGTCCGGCTGGTTCCCCGCCACCCTACCGGCGCAGGGTGGCGGGACCGAACCGGGCGTCCACCTGCTGGAATCCGCTCAGACGAGCGAATCGGGCCTCATCAGGCGGGCTGGGTCGCGGCCGCGATGCGCTCGGCGCGCAACGCCTCGTACCAGCGGTCGTCGGTCGGCGGCAGGGCGTTCACATCGAGGGCCAGCTTCAGCAGCAGGTCCGCGATCTGCGGGTTGCGCGCCATGACGGGGCCGTGCATGTACGTGCCGAAGACGGTGTCGTTGTACGCGCCCTCGGTGCCGTCACCGGTGCCGTTGCCCCGGCCGAGCTTCACCCGGGCGAACGGCCGTGCCGTCGGGCCGAGATGGGTGACGCCCTGGTGGTTCTCGAAACCGGTCAGCGGCGGCAGGCCGAGGTTCGGGTCGATGTCGGCCAGCACGTCACCGACGCACCGGGCCCCCTCGCCGCGGGTGGAGACCACGTCGAGCAGCCCGAGGCCGGGCTCGCGCTCGCCGAGGTCGTTGATGAACTCGTGCCCGAGGATCTGGTAGCCGGCGCAGACCGAGAAGATGATCGCGCCGTTGGACGCGGCCCGGCTGAGCCCGCCGTCGCGGCGCAGCCGCTCCGCGGCGAGGCGCTGCGGCCGGTCCTCGCCCCCGCCGATCAGGTAGATGTCGCCGGACGTCGGCACCGGCTGGTCGCTGCGCACGTCGACGCGCTGCACGTCGAGCCCGCGCTGCCGGGCCCGGCGTTCCACCACCAGTGCGTTGCCCTGGTCGCCGTAGGTGCTGAGGAGGTCGGGGTAGACCCAGACCAGACGCAGACCGTTGTTGCTCATGCTTCGTCCTCTCCGGAGATGGCCGGGCCCGGGGTCAGTTGCCGACACGACGGCGCAGATCCTGGAAGGCGGTGTAGTTGGCGATGACCTCGATACGGCCGGGCGGGGCCTGCTGCACGGCCTCGTCGAGGGTCTCGCAGACCCGGAAGTCCAGACCGGCCACCTCGAGGCGGACCGCCAGGTCCAGCTTGCGGTCGCCGAGCACGAAGATCGGGTGACCGGCGAGCTGGGTGTAGTCCACGTCCCACAGCCAGGAGGTGTCCGTGCCGTCCGCGCCGCGGGCGTTGACGGAGAGGATCACCGGCGTCGGCGGCGGGTCGATCAGGGAGAACGTCTCCAGCCAGCCCGCCGGGTTCTTCGCCAGCAGCAGCCGCAGCTCACGGCCGAGGAAGCTCACCACGTCGTAGCGGCCGGCGACGGCCTGCACCTGGTACATCCGCTCCAGCGCGACCTGCGGCGGCACACCGAAGACGGCGGCCACGGCGGCGGAGCTGGTGGCGTTGGCCTTGTTGGCGCGGCCGGGCAGCTGGAGGTGGATCGGCCACGCCGAGCCGTGCGGGTCCAGCACGTAGTCGCCGTGCAGCACCCAGCTCGGCGCGGGGCGGCGGAATCCGCACTCGCCGCAGAACCAGTCGTCGCCCGGACGCTGCATCACACCGCCGCAGGCGGGGCAGGACCAGGCGTCGTCCTTCCACGCCTGACCGGCCGCCACCCACACCACGTTGGGGGAGGAGGACGCCGCCCAGACGATCAGCGGGTCGTCGGCGTTGGCGACGATCACGGCCTTGGAGCCGGACAGTCCCTCACGCCACTTCTCCGCCAGCATCCGGGTCTCCGCCGCGCGGTCCAGCTGGTCGCGGGAGAGGTTGAGCAGCGCGATCACCTTGGGCGTCGTGTCGCGGGCGACCCCGGCCAGATACTTCTCGTCGACCTCGATCACGCCGTACTGCGCGTCCGAGCCGCCGGCCAGCGCCGAGGTGATGCCCGCGGGCATGTTGGCGCCGAGCGCGTTCGACACGACCGGGCCGGCGGCCCGCAGTGCCTCGGCGATCAGCCGGGTGGTCGTCGTCTTGCCGTTCGTCGCCGACACGAGGATCACGTCCAGGTGCTGCGCCAGCCGCCCCAGCAGGTCGGGGTCGAGCTTGAGCGCCACCCGGCCGCCGATCACCGATCCGCTGCCGCGCCCCGCGGCGCGCGACACCGCCGCCGCGGCCCTGCCCGCCGTCACGGCCAGCTTGGCCCGTGGCGACAGCGGCTCCGTGTTGCCTGCCATCGTCCTAGATCCTCCTTGCATCGGTCCGTGCCCAGCCTATCGATGTCCGGCGCGACGACCGCACCCTGGCACCGCCGGAGAGGCCGTGGCCACGCGGAACGTACGATTGCGGCCATGCGAAACCGCCCGATCCCCGGCAGTTCCGGCCTGATCCGCGCCATGAGCCTGCTCGGCGATCCGGTGCTGCACGGCGCCTGCGAGCCCGTCACGGACTTCGGCCCCCCGCTCGCCCGGCTCGTCGAGGACATGTACGCCACCATGTACGCGGCCGAGGGGGTCGGCCTCGCGGCCAACCAGATCGGCGTTCCGCTGCGGGTGTTCGTCTACGACTGCCCGGACGACGAGGACGTCCGCCACCTCGGACATCTCGTCAACCCCACGCTCGTCGAGGCGGACGGCATCACCGTACGCGGCCCGGAGGGCTGTCTGTCGCTGCCCGGCCTGGAGGCCGGCACCCCGCGCTTCGACCGCGCCGTCGTCGAGGGCTTCACGGTGGAGGGCGAGCCGGTGCGGGTAACCGGCACCGGTTTCTTCGCGCGCTGCCTCCAGCACGAGTGCGACCACCTCGAAGGCACCGTCTACACCGACCGGTTGACCGGATTGCGCCGTCGTAGGGCGCTGCGCGCGGCCCGCCGGGCGCCCTGGGCGCGCACCGCCGGCTGAGCGGCCGTCGGCCGGCCTCAGAAGCCCGGCCCGCCGGGCCGGTCCTGCGCGGCGGACAGCCGGCCCCACAGCAGGTCCGCCAGGCTGCGCACCAACTGCTCGCGGGAGCAGGGGCGTTCACCGAGCCACCAGTCGCCGGCCGCGTGCATCATGCCGACGATGCCGTGGCCCCAGATGCGGGCCGTGGCATCGCTGTCCGGGCCGAGGTCCACCCGCTCGGCGATCACCAGGGCGAGTTCCTCGCCGAGCCGGCGCAGCAGCGGCGCCGAGTGCCGCCCGACGTCGAACCCCTGCTCCGTCGCGGGGGCCGCGTCCTCGGCGGGGTGCATCAGGAAGCGGTAGACCTGGGGCCGGGCCTCGATCGCCGCGAGATAGGTGTCGAGCGTCGACTCGACGCGCTGCCGGCGCTCGGCGGGGGCGTCGAGCGCGGCGCGCAGGGCGATCAGCAGGGCGTCGGTGTGGCGCTTGGCCAGGGCGCGGTAGAGACCGCCCTTGTCGCCGAAGTGCCGGTAGAGGATGGGCTTGGTGATCCCGGCCTCCGCCGCGATGGCGTTCATCGAGGCGCCGGGACCGTCCCTGAGCACCACGCGGTCGGCGGCTTCGAGCAGCTCGCGACGGCGGTTTTCGGCCGCCGTCCGCTGCCGCTCGGCCTGTCGTGTGGTCTCCATGTCGCTTCTCCCCGCCCTGCCCGTGCCATTACGTCCTGCCTGCGCAACGTAACACTCTGCCCAGGGGAGCGCGGATCGGAAGCAGTGTGGTTGACAGTGGCTACTTGTCGGTAACAGACTGCGGTTACCGCAAGTAACGAGTGGTTTTTCACGGCAGTACCTGGAGGGGAACATGGCGGAGTTCACGCTCGAACTCAACGACGACCAGAAGCAGGTCCGTGACTGGCTTCACGGCTTCGCCGCGGACGTGATCCGGCCGGCGGCCTCCGAGTGGGACGAGCGTGAGGAAACTCCCTGGCCCGTCATCCAGGAGGCGGCCAAGGTCGGCATCTACTCCCTCGACTTCTACGCCCAGCAGTTCTTCGACCCCACGGGCCTGGGCATCCCGATGGCGATGGAGGAACTCTTCTGGGGCGACGCGGGCATCGCCCTGTCGATCGTCGGAACGGGCCTCGCGGCCGTGGGCGTCCTGGCCAACGGCACCGAGGAGCAGATAGGCACCTGGATCCCGCAGATGTACGGCGACGCCGACGACGTCAAGGTCGCCGCCTTCTGCTCCTCCGAGCCGGACGCGGGCTCCGACGTCGCCTCGATGCGCACCCGCGCGGTGTACGACCGGGCCAAGGACGAGTGGGTGCTGAACGGCACGAAGACCTGGGCGACCAACGGCGGCATCGCCAACGTCCACGTGGTCGTCGCCGTGGTCGACCCGGAGCTGGGCTCCAAGGGACATGCCTCGTTCATCGTGCCGCCGAACACCCCCGGCCTCTCCCAGGGCCAGAAGTTCAAGAAGCACGGCATCCGCGCCTCGCACACCGCCGAGGTGGTCCTGGAGGACGTCCGCGTCCCCGGCCACTGCCTGCTCGGCGGCAAGGACAAGCTCGACCAGCGCCTGGCACGGGCCCGCGAGCGGGCCGCGTCCGGCGGCGAGCGGGTGAAGAACGCCGCGATGGCCACCTTCGAGGCGTCCCGGCCCGCGGTCGGCGCCATGGCCGTCGGCACCGCCCGCGCGGCGTACGAGGTCGCGCTGGACTACGCGAAGACCCGCACCCAGTTCGGCCGGCCGATCATCGACAACCAGGGCGTCGCCTTCCAGCTCGCCGACATGCGGACCCGGATCGACGCGGCCCGGCTGCTGGTCTGGCGCGCCTCGTGGATGGCGACCACCGGAAAGCCGTTCACCTCGGCCGAGGGCTCCATGTCCAAGCTGTACGCGAGCGAGACGGCGAAGAAGGTCACCGCCCAGGCCGTCCAGATCCTCGGCGGCAACGGCTTCACCCGCGAGTACCCGGTGGAGCGGATGCACCGGGACGCGGCGATCTACACGATCTTCGAGGGCACGAGCGAGATCCAGCGCCTGGTCATCGCCCGCACCCTGTCGGGCATGCCCATCCGCTGACCCGGGAGGGAACGGGGCGGGGCGGACGGCCCCGCCCGTCGGCCGCCGGGGACGGGACCGCCGTCGGGCGGGTCCGCCGTCGGGCGGGTCCGCCGTCGGGCGGGTCAGGCCGAGAAGCCCGGCCGGACCCGCGACGGCACGGGTCAGGCGGGCAGCAGGGCCTCGATGGCGGCGACGAGTTCCGGGGCCTCCGGCTCCACGCGCGGACGCAGCCGGGCCACCGGCACGCCCGCCGGGGAGATGAGGAACTTCTCGAAGTTCCACTGGACGTCGCCCGCCTCGCCCTCCTCGTCCGCGAGGGCGGTCAGCTCGGCGTAGAGCGGGTGGCGCCCCTCACCGTTCACCTCGGTCTTCTCCAGCAGCGGGAAGCTGACCCCGTACGTCGTCGAGCAGAAGGTCCGGATCTCCTCCGCGCTCCCCGGCTCCTGGCCGGCGAACTGGTTGCACGGGACGCCGAGCACGGTGAACCCGCGTTCCTGGTACGTGTTCTGGAGCCGCTCCAGCCCCGCGTACTGCGGGGTGAGTCCGCACTTCGACGCGACGTTCACCAGCAGGACCGCCTGCCCGGCGTACTCGGCCAGGGAGGTGGGTTCGCCGGTGAGGGTGCGCAGGGGGATGTCGTGCAGCGTCATGAGGGCCTCCTCGTAGATGTGGCTACCGGCGGCCATTGTCGCGCCCCGGCCGGCCGGCACGAAACCGGTGGCGGGACCGTTCGAATCCCGCGCACGCCGCCGACCTGCGGGAGCCCGGCCCCGCACCGGACGGGGCGTGCCACCGACGGGCGACCCATGACCGGATAAGACCCGGACCGCCGGGCGGCTTCACGCGGAGGGAACGTCGCCGGACGGCTTCCCGCGGAGGGAACTCCTCCTGCCGGTCGGAGGGTTGGCCGCCCGCCCGGACCGCGCGCGACGGTCCCGCCCGGCCGGCCCGGATCATGCGCCCTCCTGCGGGAGTTCCGGCCGGGCGGGGCCGATGGCCTTGTAGTAGAGCGTCGTCGGCTTCAGCACCCCGGCCGGGTCGCCCGCGTAGTCCGGGATCGAACCGCACCGCGTCCAGCCCGCCGAACGGTAGAGCCGCTCGGCGGGGCTGCCGCTCTCGGTGTCCAGGACCAGCAGCGTGACGCCCGCGTCGGCGGCCGACCGCTCGGCGGTGTCGAGCAGCGACCGGCCGAGCCCCCGGCCGCGGGCCGACGAACGGACCATCAACTTGGCCACCTCCGCGCGATGACGGGCATTGGGCAGCCGGGCCCGGGCCAGCGTGATGGTTCCGACCACCCGCTCCGCGTCGCGGGCGATCCAGACCTGGAGGAGACCGGCGTCGACGGCCTCGGCCTGCTCCCGCCACCAGGCGGCGGCCACGCCCCGGTCCAGCGGCGCGAGGAAACCCACCGACGCACCGCCGTCCACGGCATCCACCAGCAGGGCTGCCAACTCATCGGCGTAGGTGACCAGTTCGGGCCCGGACGCACAGACGATCGCGGTCATGGGCGGAGTCCCTTCACGGTGTTCACAAAGGTCACGGGCTTCTTCCCGGCCGTCGAGGCCGTCGGTGCGGTCACGGCAGGACGATCATCAGGGCGTAGCGGACCGGCTCCGGCCCGGGGCAGTGGAAGTGCGAGGGGCCGTGCAGCCGGAAGCGGAGACAGTCGCCGCTGCGCACCGTGTGCGCGGTGCCGTCGACGGTGATCTCGACCGTTCCCTCCAGCACCCAGACGTGCTGCTCCATCCCCGGCACGGGCGCGTCCTCGTAGGCGATGGCGGCCCCCGCGCCGAGGGTGCCCTCGACGACCTCCGCGCGCAGACCGGCGTGCGGAGGTGAGACCGACCGGCGTACAAAGCCCGACGCCTCGTCCCGCCACACCGGTTGCCGTCCCGCGGGGACGAGTTGCGGAGCCTCCGCCTCCACCTCCAGCAGCAGCCGGGACATCGTCCGTCCGTAGACCGTGCACAACGTGTTGAGCAGGGCCGCCGTCGGGCTCAACTCGCCGCGCTCCAGCCGGGACAGCGTGGAACGGCTCACCCCGCTGCGCCGCGAGAGTTCGTCCAGCGACCAGCCGCGCTCGGCACGCAGCCCGCCCAGCCGGGTGGCGAGCCGGGCATCGACGGAGCCGGGCCCCGTCTCCTCGGTTTCTCTCATGATGGAGACAATATCCCGGTCTTGAGACGGATCGGGTCGTGGCGGCGCAGCGCGCCCCGGCCGTTCTGCCGAACGAGTGGTGACGTGCCAGGCTTGTTCGAGGGAGGTCCCGGTGGCCCGCCCCGGGCCTGCCGGGCTGCTCTGCTACTCGAGGAGGTCGCAATGGCCAGTACCGGCCACGCACCGAGAGCGGCGCCGGACGCCGCGAGCTCGAACCACCCCTTCCGGATCGGCTGGGCCGCTTTCGCGGCGGTCCTGATGATCTTCGGCGGGGCGATGATGATCTTCGAAGGCATAGCTGCCATCGCCAAGGACGACGTGTTCGTCGTCGCGCGCGACTACCTGTTCCGGTTCAACCTCACCGGCTGGGGCTGGATCCACCTCATCCTGGGCATCGTCATCCTCATCGCGGGCTGCGCGCTGTTCACCGGCGCCGCCTGGGCGCGCGTCGTCGGCATCGTGATCGCGGGACTGTCGGCACTCGCCAACTTCCTGTGGCTGCCCCACTACCCGTTCTGGGCGCTGGTGCTCGTCGCCATCAACGTCTTCATCATCTGGGCCCTGTGCGCCCCGTACAAGGAGAGAACCACTTAGGTCGGAGGAGGGCGGCCGGGCGTCTCAGGACGCCTCGGCCGCCGGGAGCCGGCCCGCGCGCACCGCGTCGACGAGCGCCCGGTGGTCCCGCTCGTTGCGGTCGGCGTACTTCTCGGCGAAGCACGCCACCGCACGGTCGAACGCGGGCCCGCGCCCCAGGTACGCGGCGATGGCGATCCGGTCCCCGGAACGCGCGTGGGCCCGTGCCAGCGTGGCGCCGCACACCTCGCCGAACACCCGCATGCCGGACGGCACCATCTCCTCCGGCTCGGCGATCCCCTTCCAGTCGCGCAACTGGCGCACGTAGAAGTCGCGACGCCGGCCGTCCAGCCCCTCCACCCGCTCCCAGCCGAGGAAGATGTCGCTCGCCGCCTGCATCATCCGCTGGCCCGAGACCACGCGCTCGCCCTGGTTGTCGCAGGAGGAGGCGCCGAGATGGGGCGCGAGGACCGAGACGCCGGCCTCCTTGGCCTGGAGGAGGAGCGGGTCGTCGCCGTCCCGCCCGAGCATGAGGATGATCCAGCAGCGCGTCCCGACGCTGCCGACCCCGACCACCTTGCGCGCCATGTCCACGAACCGGAAGTCCGAGAGCAGCGCCCGCCGGTCCGAGGACAGACTGCGTCCGTAGCGCGTGATCAGCCCGCGGAACAGCTGCTGCACCGCGTCGCGCTCGACGTCCGGGAGCAGATCGGCCACCGGCACCAGCAGCGGCGGGTCCGCCGCGATGCGCGGCCGCCCGTCCACCGTCTCGGTGAGTTTGCCGAACGCCTGCAGACTGTCCCGGGTACGGGCCTTCGCCGCGGCCCGGTCCAGCCGTGCGCGGCCGCGCTTCGCCAGCTGCCCGGCAGCCAGCTCCTTGAGCCGGCCGATGTCGATCCGCGAGTACCAGACGTCGAGATTGCGCATGCCGGCGAACCGGTGCATCGCCTCCCGGTACGACCTCAGCGTGGTGAGCACGATGTCCGCGCGCTCCTTGTCCGTGAAGCCGTTCGCCCGCCCCGCGATGACGAAGCTGGTCGCCAGGCGCTTGACGTCCCACTCCCAGGGGCCGGGCAGCGTCTCGTCGAAGTCGTTGATGTCGAACAGAAGGTTCCGTTCCGGCGAGGCCAGCAGCCGGAAATTCAGCAGATGGGCGTCCCCGCACAGCTGGGCCCTGATCCCGCTGTTCGGGGTGGTGGCCAGGTCGGAGGCCATGATCGCGGCGGCGCCCCGGTAGAAGCGGAACGGCGACTCGATCATCCGCCCGTAGCGGATCGGTACGAGTTCGGGCACCCGGGCGGCCGACTGGGTCTCGAGGATGCCCAGCGGATCGGGCCGGTCCACCGGTGGTACGAACTCGGCGTGGCTCGAACGCGGGGAGGCCCGCCTGGCCGCCTTGCCGCGGGCCGCCCGCTGCTCGGGCGTCGCGTGCGGCGCCGTCCGGAGCAGCCGGCCCGGGTCCTGGGGCGTCGAGCCCGGCTCCTGGGGCATGGGGACCCTCCTGCCGCTGTACGGGCGCCGCGCCGTACGGCGCCGGGGCACGGGTCCGCGGGACGGACGCCTTCTCGGCAGGTGCCCGCGGCCCCGAGTCCGATCATCGCGGTTCGACGGGCTCCCGGCACTCCGGGCCTCCCGCCTGCCGCTGCCGGGAGGCCCGACGGCGCGACGACGTCATCGGGGCGGCACCGCGCGGCCCGGCTCAGTTCCGTTTGTCGTCCCAGGGCGTGCCCAGCCAGCTGTCGAAGGTGGGGATCAGCGCCGCCAGCGCGGCCGCCAGCCGCCAGTCGACCCAGGGCGCGTGGACATGGACCTCGTTGTCGTCCGAGAGGAACTCCAGCGGAACCTCCCGGCCGGCCCGCCAGATGATGCGACGCGGCCCGCGCGCCACGTCGCCGCCCCCGCTCAGGACACTGCCCACACCGATGGCCGTCTGGAGGGGCAGCAGCAGCCACCACACGAACCACCAGAAGATCCGGCCCTTGAAACCGACCGCCTCCGGGCAGCCGGGCTGCGCCACCGTCCACCGGGTCCGCAGCCCCTTCCCGGAGAGGGCCTTCTCCCGCACGAGCACGCCGATCGTCTCGCCCCCCGCCCCCAGCACCCGGTAGACGCAGACGCCGTCGGACGCGGACTCGGTGACCAGCGTGGCCAGCCGCTCCCGGCGCTCCGGATCCGCCCACAGCACGAAGGAACGCGCCCCCGACTTGCGGGCCGCCAGATACGCGGACACACCGCCCGGCGGCAGCTCGCGCTCCACGTGCGCCACCTCCCGGCGCCCGCCGTCGGCCTCGTCGGTCGCCTCGACGACATGACCGACGGGCACGACCGCCCCCGGGACCGCGGCCCTCGCCCCGCCGCCCTTCCCGGGCCGTACCACCGGCTTCATCGCCAGTACGTTGCTCACCGGGCAACCCCCTCCGTCATGTGCTCGGAAGTCGCACAGTAGACGGGCGCTCTGGAAAGATCGATTCCGTGGTGTCCGCCGAACTCTTCCCCGAGCCCCTCCCCGCCCCGGCCCCCGGCGCCGAGCCCGCGCCCGGGGACGGCCCGGCCGCCCGGCGACGGGTGGTGCGCTGCCGCCTGTGCGGCCGTCCGCTCACCGGTACCGAATCGCGCCGCACCGGCCTCGGCCCCGCCTGCGACGCCAAACTGCACCCCGCGCCCCCGGACATCCGCACCCGCCGCCACGAGGTCGAGCAGGACCCGCTGCCCGGCGTCTGAAGAGGTACGGCTACGAGCCCAGGGCCCGGAACAGCCCCTCCTGCACCACGGACACCAGCAGATTGCCCGCGCGGTCGTAGATCCGGCCCCGGGCCAGCCCCCGACCACCGGTCGCGATCGGCGACTCCTGGTCGTACAGGAACCACTCGTCGGCCCGGAACGGCCGGTGAAACCACATGGCGTGATCCAGGGACGCCATATCGAAACCGCGCGGCCCCCACAGCGGCTCCACCGGGATGCGGACCGCGTCCAGCAGCGTCATGTCACTCGCGTACGTCAGCGCGCAGGTGTGCACCAGCGGATCGTCACCCAGCGGGCCGACCGCCCGCATCCACACCGCGCTGCGCGGATCGGAGCCCTTGACCTCCTCCTTCGTCCAGCGCAGCCGGTCGACGTACCGAATGTCGAAGGGCTGCCGCCGAGCCATCCTCTCCAGCGCCTCCGGCAGCACGCCCAGATGCTCGCGCACCTCGTCGGCGACGGTCGGCAGCCCCTCCGGGTCCGGGACCTCCCGGGCCGGCGGCAGCTGGTGCTCGAACCCCGCCTCCTCCGGCCGGTGGAAGGACGCCGTCAGATTGAAGATCGTCCGGCCCTGCTGGACGGCCGTGACCCGGCGCGTGGTGAACGACCGGCCGTCCCGGACGCGCTCCACCTCGTAGACGATCGGCACCCCCGGCCGCCCCGGACGCAGGAAGTACGCGTGCAGCGAATGGACCGGGCGGTCGCCCTCGGTGGTCCGGCCGGCCGCGACCAGCGCCTGCCCGGCGACCTGCCCGCCGAAGACCCGTTGCAGGGACTCCTCGGGGCTGCGCCCCCGGAAGATGTTGACCTCGATCCGCTCCAGGTCCAGCAGGCCGACCAGGCGATCGGCAGGGTTCGTCATGCGGTTCTTCCCCACTCTCGCTGCGGTGTCCCCACGGCGGACGCCCTCACAACTGGCCCACGGAGGTGACCTTGACGACGGCCCGGCCCTCCTCGTCGGAAGCGGCCAGGTCGATCTCGGCGCTGATGCCCCAGTCGTGGTCGCCGTTCGGGTCGGCGAAGGCCTGCCGGACCCGCCACAGCCCGTGCGCCGGGTCCTCCTCGATCTTCAGCAGCTTCGGACCGCGGGCGTCCGGGCCGGTGCCCAGCTCGTCGTACTCGTCCCAGTAGGCGTCCATCGCCTCGCCCCACGCGTCCTCGTCCCAGCCCGCGTCGCCGTCCAGCTCGCCGAGCTCGCCGACCCGGTCCAGCGCGGCCAGCTCCACCCGGCGGAACATCGCGTTGCGCACCAGCACCCGGAAGGCGCGGGCGTTCGCCGTCACCGGCTTCACCTCGTCGGCCTTCTCCTGCGCCTGCTCGGCCGTCTCGATCTCCGGGTTGGCCAGCTGCTCCCACTCGTCCAGGAGACTGGAGTCCACCTGACGGACCAGCTCGCCGAGCCAGGCGATCAGATCCTCCAGGTCCTCGGACTTGAGATCGTCCGGAATGGTGTGCTCCAGCGCCTTGTACGCGCTCGCCAGATAGCGCAGCACGATGCCCTCGGTCCGGGCCAGCTCGTAGTGCGAGGTGAACTCCGTGAACGTCATGGCGCGTTCGTACATGTCACGGATCACGGACTTCGGCGACACCGGGTGGTCGCCCACCCACGGGTGGCTCCTGCGGTACACGTCGTACGCGTGCCACAACAGCTCGCTCAGCGGCTTCGGGTACGTCACTTCCTGGAGCAGCTCCATCCGCTCCTCGTACTCGACCCCGTCCGCCTTCATCCGCCCGACCGCCTCGCCGCGCGCCTTGTTCTGCTGCGCCGCGAGGATCTGCCGCGGGTCGTCCAGCGTCGACTCGACGACGGAGACCATGTCCAGCGCGTACGAGGGGGAGTCCGGGTCCAGCAGGTCGAACGCGGCCAGCGCGAAGGTGGACAGCGGCTGGTTGAGCGCGAAGTCCTGCTGGAGGTCGACGGTGAGCCGGACGATGCGGCCCTCCGCGTCCGGCTCGTCGAGCTGCTCCACCACGCCGCCGTCCAGCAGCGAGCGGTAGATCGCGATGGCCCGGCGGATGTGCCGCAGCTGCGCCCGGCGCGGCTCGTGGTTGTCCTCCAGCAGCCGCCGCATCGCCTCGAAGGCGTTGCCGGGGCGCGCGATCACGGACAGCAGCATCGTGTGCGTGACCCGGAAACGGGAGGTCAGCGGCTCCGGATCGGACTGGATCAGCTTGTCGAAGGTGGTCTCCGACCAGGCGACGAAGCCCTCGGGGGCCTTCTTGCGGACCACCTTGCGCTTCTTCTTCGGGTCGTCGCCCGCCTTCCTGACGGCCTTCTCGTTCTCGATGACGTGCTCGGGCGCCTGGGCCACCACGAAGCCCGCCGTGTCGAAACCGGCCCGGCCCGCCCGGCCCGCGATCTGGTGGAACTCACGGGCCCGCAGCGTCCGCACCCGGGTCCCGTCGTACTTGGTGAGCGCCGTGAACAGCACCGTGCGGATGGGGACGTTGACGCCGACGCCGAGCGTGTCCGTACCGCAGATCACCTTCAGCAGACCCGCCTGGGCGAGCTTCTCCACCAGGCGCCGGTACTTCGGCAGCATGCCCGCGTGGTGCACCCCGATGCCGTGCCGCACGTAGCGGGAGAGGTTCTTGCCGAACTTGGTGGTGAAGCGGAAGTTGCCGATCAGATCGGCGATCTTCTCCTTCTCCTCCTTGGTGCACATGTTGATGCTCATCAGCGACTGCGCCCGCTCGACGGCCGCGGCCTGGGTGAAGTGCACGATGTAGACCGGCGCCTGCCGGGTGTCCAGGAGCTCGGTGAGGGTCTCGGTGATCGGGGTCAGCCGGTACTCGTAGCTGAGCGGCACCGGCCGGGTCGCTGAGCGGATCACGGAGGTGGGACGGCCGGTGCGGCGGGTCAGGTCCTCCTCGAACATCCGGACGTCGCCGAGCGTGGCCGACATCAGGACGAACTGGGCCTGCGGAAGCTCCAGCAGCGGGATCTGCCAGGCCCAGCCGCGGTCCTGCTCGGCGTAGAAGTGGAACTCGTCCATCACGACCTGGCCGATGTCGGCGTACTTGCCGTCGCGCAGCGCGATGGAGGCCAGCACCTCGGCCGTGCAGCAGATCACCGGGGCGTCGGCGTTGACCGAGGCGTCGCCGGTGAGCATGCCGACGTTCTCCGTGCCGAACAGCTTGCACAGGTCGAAGAACTTCTCCGAGACCAGCGCCTTGATCGGCGCGGTGTAGAAGGTGACCTTGTCCTGGGCCAGCGCGGTGAAGTGCGCGCCCGCCGCGACCAGGCTCTTCCCGGAGCCGGTCGGGGTGGACAGGATCACGTTCGCACCGGAGACCACCTCGATCAGTGCCTCCTCCTGGGCCGGATAGAGGGAGATGCCCCGGCTCTCGGTCCATGACGAGAAAGCCTCGAAGAGGGCGTCGGGGTCGTCGGTCGGGGGCAGCTGATCGATAAGGGTCACGCCCCCATCTTGCCTGCCTTCCGCCCGGATGAGGGAACCGGACGACCGTATGAAGATCATGGGCGATACGCTGCCCACTCAACTCGGCCGTGCCACAACGGCAAACGGCGGCAGGACGATTTTGGGGGCGGGAAGCACCATGATGGGACCGGCACACTCGCTGTCAGGGGCGGCGGCCTGGCTGGGGGTGGGTGCCGTGGCGGCCGCCACGGACCACGCGATGCCGTGGCCCGTCCTCGTCGTGGGCGCGCTCATCACCGCCGGAGCCGCGCTCGCCCCGGACCTCGACCACAAGTCCGCGACCATCTCGCGCGCCTTCGGACCGGTCTCCCGCGGGCTCTGCGAGATCGTCGACAAGCTCTCGCACGCCGTCTACAAGGCGACGAAGATGCGCGGCGACTCGCAGCGCAACGGCGGTCACCGGACCCTGACGCACACCTGGGTCTGGGCCGTCCTGATCGGCGCCGGGGCCTCCGCCGCGGCGGTCACCGGCGGCCGGTGGGCGGTCCTGGGGATCCTCTTCGTCCACCTGGTGCTGGCCGTCGAAGGACTGCTGTGGCGGGCCGCCCGGATGTCCAGCGACGTCCTGGTCTGGCTGCTCGGCGCGACCAGCGCCTGGATACTGGCGGGCGTCCTGGCCGAGCCGGGCAACGGCTCCGACTGGCTGTTCACCGCCCCCGGCCAGGAGTACCTGTGGCTCGGGCTGCCGATCGTGCTCGGCGCCCTCGTCCACGACATCGGTGACGCGCTGACCGTCTCGGGCTGCCCGATCCTGTGGCCCATCCCGATCGGCCGCAAGCGCTGGTACCCGGTCGGCCCGCCGAAGGCCATGCGGTTCCGGGCCGGCAGCTGGGTGGAGCTGAAGGTGCTCATGCCGGCCTTCATGGTGCTCGGGGGAGTGGGCGGGGCAGCGGCGCTGAACATCATCTGACCGCCGGGGCCGGGACACCGCACAGTGCCCCGGCCCCGACCGCTCCACAGCCCCCCGCCGGGACCGCACGCCTTCCGGCCGGGGGATTTTCATCGCCCCGGCCGGAAGGCGTGCGGTCCCTCGGCCGCGGTGGTCCCTCAGCCGTGCCAGGACCGCCACAGCGCCGCGTACGCGCCGTCCGCCGCCACCAGTTCGTCGTGGTTGCCCAGTTCACTGATCCGGCCGCTCTCCACCACCGCGATCACATCCGCGTCGTGCGCGGTGTGCAGCCGGTGGGCGATCGCCACGACCGTGCGCCCCTCCAGCACCCGGGCCAGCGACCGCTCCAGGTGCCGGGCGGCCCGCGGGTCCAGCAGCGACGTCGCCTCGTCCAGCACCAGCGTGTGCGGATCGGCCAGGACCAGCCGGGCCAGGGCGATCTGCTGGGCCTGGGCCGGGGTCAGCGCCAGACCCCCGGAACCGACCTCGGTGTCCAGCCCCTCCTCCAGCGCCCTCGCCCAGCCGTCCGCGTCGACCGCTGCGAGCGCCGCCCACAGCTCCGTGTCCCCGGCACCCGCACGGGCCAGCAGGAGGTTGTCCCGCAACGAACCGACGAACACATGGTGCTCCTGGTTGACCAGTGCCACATGCGCACGCACCTGCTCCGCCCTCATCCGGGACAACTCCGCCCCGCCGAGCGTCACCTCACCCGCGCGCGGCGCGTAGATCCCGGCCAGCAACCGGCCCAGCGTGGACTTGCCGGCGCCCGACGGGCCGACCAGCGCCATCCGGGTGCCCGGCGCCACGTCCAGCGACACCCGGTGCAGGACGTCCAGCCCGGCGCGGTAACCGAAGCGCACCTCGTCGGCCCGCATCTCCCGACCGTCCGGTACCACCTCCGCGTCGCCCGCGTCCGGCTCGATGTCCCGTATGCCGACCAGCCGGGCCAGCGACACCTGGGCGACCTGCAACTCGTCGTACCAGCGCAGGATCAGGCCGATCGGATCGACCATCATCTGCGCCAGCAGCGCACCCGTCGTCAGCTGCCCCACGGTCAGCCAGCCCTCGATGACGAACCAGCCGCCGAGCATCAGCACCGCGCCCAGGATCGTCACATAGGTGGCGTTGAAGACGGGGAAGAGCACGGAACGCAGGAAGAGGGTGTACCGCTCCCACGCCGTCCATTCCTTGATCCGCCGGTCCGACAACTCCACCCGGCGCGCGCCCAGCCGGTGCGCCTCCACGGTCCGCCCGGCGTCCACGGTCTCCGCGAGCGTCGCCGCGACCGCCGCGTAACCGGCAGCCTCCGAGCGGTACGCGGACGGGGCCCGCCGGAAGTACCAGCGGCCGCCGACGATCAGGACCGGCAGCGCGACCAGCACCGAGAGCGCCAGCGGCGGGGCCGTCACGGTGAGCGCGCCCACCAGCAGCCCCACCCACACCACACCGATCGCCAGCTGCGGCACGGCCTCGCGCATCGCGTTGGCCAGCCGGTCGACGTCCGTGGTGATCCTGGACAGCAGATCACCCGTCCCGGCCCGCTCCAGCACCCCCGGCGGCAGCCTCACCGACCGCACGAGGAAGTCCTCGCGCAGATCGGCCAGCATCTCCTCGCCGAGCATCGCGCTGCGCAGCCGCATCATCCGGGTGAACACGGTCTGCACCACCAGCGCGAGCGCGAACACCCCGGCCGTGCGCTCCAGATGCAGGTCCCGGACCCCCTCGGAGAGATCCTCGACCAGCCCGCCCAGCAGGTACGGGCCGACGATCGAGGCGATCACCGCGACGGCGTTGAACGAGATCAGCACGGCGAACGGCCCGCGATGGCGCCGCAACAGCTCCCGCACATAGCTCCGCACGGTGGCGGGAGTACCCACCGGCAGGGTCGTCGCCGATTCCGGCGCGGCCGGGTCGTACGCCGGTTCCGCGACGCCGATCATGCCCGTTCCTCGATTTCCTCGATCGTCCTGAACGCGTCCCCGGCACCCGGGGCGGCGATCTCGTCGTCCGTCTCGCGTGTCACGACCGCCCGGTAACGGGGCTCCGTGCGCAGCAGCTCGCGGTGCGAACCGACCGCGACGACGGTGCCCCGGTGCGCGAGCACCACCCGGTCGGCCAGGTCGAGCAGCAGCGGCGACGAGGCGAGCACCACGGTGGTGCGGCCCCGGCGCAGCTCCTTGATCCCGGCGGCCACCCGGGACTCCGTGTGCGAGTCGACGGCGGAGGTCGGCTCGTCGAGAACCAGCACCTCCGGGTCGGCCACCAACGAGCGGGCCAGGGCCAGGCGCTGGCGCTGGCCACCCGAGAGCGAACGGCCGCGCTCGGTGATGCGCGTGGTCATCGGATCGCCGCCCGCATCGGCGGACGCCTGCGCCAACGCGTCCAGCACATCGCCGCACCGGGCGGCGGCCAGCGCGTCCTCGGCGGCCACCAGACCGGACGACGGCACGTCCAGCAGCTCGCCCAGCGTGCCGGAGAGCAGCACCGGGTCCTTGTCCTGGACGAGCACGGCGGTACGGGCGGTCTCCAGCGGGAGTTCGTCCAGCGGTACGCCACCGAGCAGGACGGACGGGACCGTTTCCGGCTTCGGCACGGCTCCGTCCGTCCCGTCCTTCGCCGTACCCCCGTCCCCGTCCTTCGCCGTACCCCCGTCCCCGTCCTTCGCCGTACCCCCGTCCCCGTCCGTGGCCGGGCCGGGCTCCGGCTCCGTCTGCGCGTGCCCGCCCAGGCGCTCGGCCAGCCGCCCCGCCTCGTCCGGGTCGCCGCAGACCACCGCGGTGAACAGGCCGGCCGGGGCCATCAGCCCGGTGACCGGGTCGTACAGATCGCCGGCCGGCGCGGTGTCGAGACTCGCGGGCCGGTCCGCGCGACTCAGCGACAGCACACGCACCGCGCGCTTGGCGGAGGGCCGGGAGAAGGAGTACGCCATCGCGATCTCCTCGAAGTGGCGCAGCGGGAACAGCAGCAGCGCCGCCGCGCTGTACACCGTGACCAGTTGGCCGACCTCGATCCGGCCGTCCCTGGCCAGCGCCGCCCCGTACACGACCAGCGAGATGAGCAGCACACCGGGCAGCAGCACCTGGATCGCCGAGATCAGCGACCACATCCGCGCACTGCGCACCGCGGCCTCGCGGACCTCCTGCGAGGCGTGCCGGTAGCGGTCGAGGAACAGCTCCTCGCCGCCGATCCCGCGCAGCACCCGCAGCCCGGCGACGGTGTCCGAGGCCAGCTCGGTCGCCCGGCCCGCCTTCTCCCGCTGGAGGTCGGCGCGCCGGGTGGCCCGGGGGAGCAACGGCAGCACCGCCAGGGCCAGCAGGGGCACGGAGAGGGCCACCAGGAGGCCCAGCGACGGCAGGTAGAGCAGGAGCCCCGTACAGATCAGCACGAGGGCGGCGGCGGCCGAGACGAAGCGGGACAGCGCCTCGACGAACCAGCCGATCTTCTCGACGTCGCCGGTGGACACGGCGACGACCTCGCCCGCGGCGACCCGGCGGGTCAGCGCGGAGCCGAGCTCCGCGGTCTTGCGCGCCAGCAGCTGCTGCACGCGCGCCGCGGCGGTGATCCAGTTGGTGATGGCGGTGCGGTGGAGCATGGTGTCGCCCAGGGCGATCAGCACGCCCAGGACCACGATCAGACCGCCCGCCCACGCGAGCCGGCTCCCGGAACGGTCCACGACGGCCTGTACGGCGAAACCCGCGGCGAGGGGGAGACCGGCCAGCGAACACTGGTGCAGCAGGCCCCAGGCCATCGACATGAGCTGTCCGCGGAGTTGATTGCGGCCGAGCCAGAGCAGAAACCGTGGGCCCGACCGGATATCGGGGTCGCCGGGATCCGAGTACGGAAGATCGCGAATCTGCATGACGTCCCATGGTTCGATGTGCCGGTTCGTGCAGCGAATGCCGCGAACCGTCCCAGGTTCGCCCCCGAACGTCAGTCGGAGCAATTGATTTTCTGGACGATCCGGACGGGGCCGCGGTGTCCGGAACGGTTCGGCCGAGCAGCACCGGACCCACGGCCCCGACCTGGGACGTCAGGCCTTTTCCGGATTCTCCGAGTCCATTCCGGGGCGGGCCTTCTTCCACTCGCCGCGGGTGAAGTCGGGGATCTGCTGCGGCGCGCCCTTCGCCTTGATCGACAGGTGGCTGAGCGGCACGGGCGCCGTCCACGTCGCCGCGTCGTACACGTCGAAGTCGGGGACGAGACCGAGCCGCATGCACTGCATCAGCCGGAACACCAGCATGTAGTCCATGCCGCCGTGCCCGCCGGGCGGATTGGCGTGCTCCTTCCACAGCCAGTGGTCCCAGTCCTGGTATGCGGAGAAGTCGCCCCAGCTGTCGTTCGTGTGGTCGGGCTCGATGTAGATGCGCGCGGGATAGTCCTCGAAGACGCCCCTCGTCCCGCCGAGGCTGTTGATCCGGGAGTAGGGGTGCGGGGTGGACACGTCGTGCTCCAGCCGGATGACCCGTCCCTTGGCGGTCTGGACGAGGCTGATCGTCCGGTCGGACTCGATGTAGGTCTCCTTCCAGCTCGGGTCACCGGCCGGCATGTGCTTCTCGCGGTACTCGGCGAGCCCGAGCGCCGGGGATCCGACGCTGGTGATGCTCACCGCGCGGTCACCGCGGTTGATGTCCATGTAGTTGGCGACCGGCCCGAAACCGTGGTTGGGGTAGAGGTCGCCGCGCAACCGGGTGTGCCACAGCCTGCGCCAGGGCCCCTCGTAGTAGTCCGGGTCGAACATCAGGCCGCGCAGATCGTGGTTGTACGCGCCCGCGCCGTGCAGGAGGTCGCCGAAGAGCCCGGCGTGCGCCATGCGCAGCACCCGCATCTCGTTCCGCCCGTAACAGCAGTTCTCCAACTGCATGCAGTGGCGTCTGGTGCGCTCGGAGAGGTCGACCAGCTCCCAGAGCTGATCGAGCCGGAGCGCGATCGGACACTCCACACCGACGTGCTTGCCGTTCAGCATGGCGGTCTTCGCCATCTGGAAGTGGGAGTCCCAGGGCGTCGCCACGTAGACGAAGTCGATGTCCCCGCGCCTGCAGAGGTTCTCGTAGTCGTCCTCGCCGTTGGTGTAGACGGCGGGCGCCGGCCGGCCCGCCGCGGTCACCTTCGCCGCGGCCCGCTGCGCCTTGTCCTTCACCGGGTCGCAGACGGCGACGACCTGCACGCCGCTGACGGAGAGGAAGAGGTCGATCATGCTGCCACCGCGGTTGCCGAGGCCGACGATGCCGACCCGGACGGTGGAGCGCCGGTCGAAGGGCACGCCCGCCATGGTGCGTCCCTGGCGCTTGGGGACGGACGTCTGTTCCGCGGCGGTGTCCTCGGGGCCCCGGGCAGGGGTGGCGGCGGAGGCGGTACCACCGGCGAGGGCGCCGAGCCCGAGCCCGGCACCGGCCACACCTGCGGTCGTGCGCAGGACCGAGCGACGGCTCATCGAGCCCTCGTCGCCGCCCTGAGTGCCGTCGTCCTGCTGTGCTGCGTCGTTCATCGATCCTCCGGAAGGGGGTCTGACGTGCGCGGCTTCTGAATGAACCTCGGTAAGGACCTTGGTAGTTGGCACTGTTGGTGCGCAAGGGGAGTGATTGGACTCCTGCTTTGAAACCATGGACTTTTGTGCGCGCAGGAAGGACTTTTCGTGCACGTGCGAACTTTCGTGCGCGCATGCACTTCCCTGTACCCGGACCTGCCCGCACACGAACCTGCCCCGTGCGCGGTCCTGCCGCGGGCGCGAATCTGCCCTGTACACGGCCCTGTCACGGACACGGCCCTGCCGCGTACGCGGTCCTGCCCGTACACGAATCTGCCATGTACGCGGAGCTGCTACGCATGCGAACTCTTCGCGCCCACACGGAAAAGCCGGACGGGCCCGACAGCACAGGCCCGTCCGGCGGGTCGGTCCGCGGGTTCGCCGCCTACCGCTGCCCGGGGTACGGGGGCGTCACCGCCCGACCGGCCCCGGCCGCGTCGCCCGTTCCAGCTCCATCAGGACCGAGTAGTACGAACGGCCCGTGGCCCGGTCCATCCCGATCTCGCACATCCGGTTGGCCGAGAGATGGGCGTCGTACTCCCGCTGCTTCACCTCGGCGGCCTCCTTCGCCGTGGCGGACTGCGTCAACTCCTTGTGCAGCATGCCGCGGTCGCCCGCGAAGGCGCAGCACCCGGCGTCGTCGGGGATCACGACCTCCTCCGCGCACGCCTCGGCGACCGCACGCAACTGCTCCACATCGCCCAGGTGTTGCATGGAGCACGTCGGGTGCAGCACCGCTGAACCGGTCTTCCGCAGCACGGTCAGCTCCGGGAGCAGTTCGTCGGCCGCCCAGACGAGGGAGTCGACGACGGTCAGCTCCCGGTGCAACTCGAGGTTGTCCTCGGTGAGGTACGGCACCACCTCGTGGGCGATGCCCAGGGTGCACGAGGAGGCGTCCACGACCAGCGGCAGCTTTCCGCCCGCCGTCCAGCCCCAGGCGGCCTCCACGATGCGGTTGGCCATCACGGTGTTGCCGTCGTCGTACCCCTTGGAGTGCCAGATCGTCGCGCAGCAGGTCCCCGCGACGTCGTCAGGGATCCACACCGGCTTTCCCGCACGGGCGGAGACCGCGACGACCGCCTCCGGCAGCGACGGGCCGCGATGCCCGTCGGGCCCGCCGAAGATGCGGTTCACGCACGCCGGGTAGTAGACGGCGCTCGCCCCGGTGCGGGAGGTGCGGGGCAGCTGCCGGGCGGCGGCGCCGGGGATCTCGGGCAGCCACTCGGGCACCAGATCGGGGCGCACGGCCCGGCGGGCGAGCCCGGTGATGGTCTCCAGCGGCCCGTCGCCGATGCGGTCGCCGATCCGGTCGGCCGCGGCGACCGCGAGCCGGGCCGCGGCCTCCACCGCCTTGAAGTTCTTCGCGGTGAGCGCCGCGATCCGCTCCTCGCGGGGCGAGTGCCGGCGGTGGCGGAAGTCCTTCATCATGGCGCCGGTGTCGATGCCGACCGGGCAGGCGAGCTTGCAGGTCGAATCGCCCGCGCAGGTGTCGACGGCGTCGTAGCCGTACGAGTCGAGCAGCTGCGTCTGCACGGGGGAGCCGTCCGGCTGCCGCATCATCTCCCGGCGCAGCACGATCCGTTGGCGCGGCGAGGTCGTCAGGTCGTGGCTGGGGCAGGTAGGTTCGCAGAAGCCGCACTCGATGCAGGGGTCGGCGACCGGCTCGACCTCGGGAATGGTCTTCAGTCCGCGCAGATGGGCCCTCGGGTCGCGGTCGAGCACGATGCGGGGGGCCAGCACCCCGTCGGGGTCGATGACCTGCTTGGTGCGCCACATCAGCTCGGTCGCCTTCGGACCCCACTCCAGCTCCAGGAAGGGGGCGATGTTGCGACCGGTGGCGTGCTCGGCCTTCAGCGAGCCGTCGAAGCGCTCCACCGTCAGGCGGCAGAAGTCGTCCATGAACGCGGCGTAACGGTCCACGTCGGACGGCTTCGCCGCGTCGAAGGCGAGCAGGAAATGCAGATTGCCGTGTGCGGCGTGGCCCGCCACGGCGGCGTCGAAGCCGTGTTCCTCCTGGAGCGCGAGCAGGGCCTCGCAGGCGTCGGCCAGCCTGGAGGGCGGCACCGCGAAGTCCTCCGTGATCAGCGTCGTGCCCGAGGGCCGGGAGCCGCCGACCGCGGTGACGAACGCCTTGCGGGCCTTCCAGTAACCCGCGATGGTCCCGGCGTCACGGGTGAAGCCATTGGTCACCGACGCCACCGGGGCGACCAGGTCGAGCTCCTCGACGACGGTCGCCGCCGCCCGCTCGTACGCCTCCTGACCGGCCTCGTCCGGGGCCCGGAACTCCACCAGCAGAGCCGTGGTCTCCTTGGGCAGCCCGGCCCAGTCCGCGGGCACGCCCTGAACGCTCACCGACGCGCGCAGCGTGTTGCCGTCCATCAGCTCGACGGCGATCGCCCCCGCCTCGTTGAAACGGGGCACGGCCGCCGCGGCGGCGGTGAGGGACGGGAAGAACAACAGGGCCGTCGAGACATGGCGGTCGAGCGGCAGGGTGTCGAAGACGACCTCGGAGATGAAGCCGAAGGTGCCCTCGGAACCGACCATCAGACCGCGCAGGATCTGCACGGGCGTGGCACCGTCCAGGAAGGCGTCGAGCCGGTAGCCGTTGGTGTTCTTGATCTCGTACTTGGCGCGGATCCGGGCGGTGAGCCCGGCGTCCGCCTCGATCTCCGCCTTCAGCGCCATCAGCGCCTCGCACAGCCGGGGTTCGGCGTGGGCCAGTTCCTCGTCCGCTCTCGGGTCGCCGGTGTCGACGACGGTGCCGCTCGGCAGCACGAAGGTGAGGGAGGAGACGGTGCGGTAGGAATTGCGGGTCGTGCCCGCGGTCATCCCGGAGGCGTTGTTGGCGACGACCCCGCCGATCGTGCAGGCGATGGCGCTGGCCGGGTCCGGGCCCAGCAGCCGGCCGTACCGGGCGAGGGTGGCGTTGGCCCGCAGGACCGTCGTGCCCGGGCGGATGCGGGCCCGCGCGCCGTCGTCCAGGACCTCGATGCCCGCCCAGTGGTGGCGCACGTCGACGAGGATGTCCTCGCCCTGGGCCTGCCCGTTCAGGCTGGTGCCGGCGGCCCGGAAGACGACTTCGCGGCCCCTGCCGTGCGCGTACGACAGGATCGCGGAGACGTCGTCGATGTCCTCCGGGACCACGACGACCTGGGGGACGAACCGGTAGGGGCTGGCGTCGGAGGCGTACTTCACCAGGTCGGAGACCTTCCACAGCACCTTCTCCGGCCCGAGCAGGGCGACCAGTTCGTCGCGCAGCGCATCGGGGGTGCCCGGAGCCTGGCGGGCGGGAACCCTGTCCACGGAGGGCGTACGCGGCACCTCGGGGCGGAGTGTTTCCGGCTTCGGCTCCAGCAGTGGCATGTCGGGTTCTCCTCGGCGGTTCGGTCGGTACGGCGGCGGACACGCCCGCGCCCGGCGGGCGCAGCACGGCCGCAGGTCTAGCAGCGGCGCTCCGGCATCCCGTTGACCAGGGCGGTCAGCAGTCCGCCGAGCACCTCGCGCTGATCGGCGGTCAGTGGAGCCAGGATCTCCTCCGCGGCGGCCCGGCGCGCGTCGCGCAGCGACCGGAGGGTGGCGCGGCCCTCATCGGTCATCTCGATCCGGACCACCCGGCGGTTGTCCGGATCGGGGGCGCGGCGCACCCGGCCGCTCGCCTCCAGGCCGTCGACCAGGCTCGTCACGGCACGCGGGACCACGTCCAGGCGCTGGGCCAGGTCCGCCATCCGGGGCGGGCGGTCGTAATGCGCGACGGTGCGGAGCAGGCGGAACTGCGCGGGGGTGATGCCGATCGGCTCCAGCTGGCGGCTCTGGATCCGCTGGAGCCTGCGGGTGACCCGCAACAGCTGCTCGGCGAGGACGCCGTCGGCGTCGGAGGAGTCCATGGGGGAACAATATCAGGACCTTGTGCATTGTGAGCGTAGGTAACAATGAGCTATGCTCCCAAAAGTCCTGACCGGTCGATCCCTCGGGGTCGAGCCGCCGCTGCCGCACGACCGGCGGCTCTCGCACGCCCGACGAAGGAGCCCATGAAACCCGACGAAATCAACTGGACGCCCCCGCCGCGGGACGGGGAGCGCCCACCCGCCGAGGTGCGACGCATCCTGCGCCTCTTCCGTCCCTACCGCGGCCGGCTCGCGCTGGTCGGACTGCTCGTCGGCGCCTCGTCGCTGGTGTCGGTCGCCTCGCCGTTCCTGCTGCGCGAGATCCTGGACACGGCCATTCCCCAGGGGCGTACGGGGCTGCTGTCGCTGCTCGCCCTCGGCATGATCCTCACCGCCGTGATGAACAGCGTCTTCGGAGTCCTGCAGACCCTGATCTCCACCACGGTCGGCCAGCGCGTCATGCACGACCTGCGCACCGCGGTCTACGCCCGGTTGCAGCGGATGTCGCTCGCCTTCTTCACCCGGACCCGCACCGGTGAGGTGCAGTCCCGCATCGCCAACGACATCGGCGGCATGCAGGCGACCGTCACCTCCACCGCCACGTCGCTGGTCTCCAACCTCACCGCGGTCGTCGCCACGGTCGTCGCCATGCTGGCGCTCGACTGGCGGCTCACCCTGGTCTCGCTGCTCCTGCTGCCGGTCTTCGTGTGGATCAGCCGCCGGGTCGGCCGGGAACGCAAGAGGATCACCACCCGGCGCCAGAAGCAGATGGCCACCATGGCGGCCACGGTCACCGAGTCGCTCTCCGTCAGCGGCATCCTGCTCGGCCGGACGATGGGCCGCTCGGACTCCCTCGTCAAGAACTTCGCCGAGGAGTCCGAGAAGCTCGTCGACCTCGAAGTGCGCTCCAGCATGGCCGGGCGGTGGCGGATGTCGACGATCGGCATCGTCATGGCCGCCATGCCCGCCGTCATCTACTGGGCGGCGGGGATCGCCCTGCAGTCCGGCGGACCGGCGGTCTCCATCGGCACGCTCGTCGCCTTCGTCTCGCTCCAGCAGGGCCTCTTCCGGCCCGCCGTGAGCCTGCTCTCCACCGGGGTGCAGATGCAGACGTCCCTCGCACTCTTCCAGCGCATCTTCGAGTACCTGGACCTCGACATCGACATCACCGAGCCCGAGAAGCCCGTCCGGCCGACGGAGATCCGCGGCGAGATCCGCTTCGAGGACGTCGACTTCGGCTACGACGACAAGAGCGGGCCCACGCTCGGCGGCATCGACCTCACCGTCCCGGCCGGCAGCAGCCTGGCGGTCGTCGGACCGACCGGATCGGGCAAGTCCACCCTCGGCCACCTGGTGCCCAGGCTCTACGACGTCACCGGCGGCAGGGTCACGCTCGACGGCGTCGACGTGCGCGACCTGGACTTCGACACCCTGGCGAGGGCCGTGGGCGTGGTCTCCCAGGAGACGTACCTCTTCCACGCCTCGGTCGCCGACAACCTGCGCTTCGCCAACCCGGACGCCACCGACGAGGAGATCGAGGCGGCGGCCCGCGCGGCACAGATCCACGACCACATCGCGTCGCTCCCCGACGGCTACGACACCCTCGTCGGCGAGCGCGGTCACCGCTTCTCGGGAGGCGAGAAGCAGCGTCTCGCCATCGCCCGTACGATCCTGCGGGATCCGCCCGTGCTGGTGCTCGACGAGGCGACGAGCGCCCTGGACACCCGCACGGAGTTCGCCGTGCAGGAGGCGATCGACGCACTCTCCGAGGGGCGCACCACCATCACCATCGCGCACCGGCTCTCCACCGTCCGCGACGCGGACCAGATCGTCGTCCTGGACGGCGGCCGGATCGCCGAGCGCGGCACCCATGAGGAACTCCTGGCACAGGAGGGCCGCTATGCCGCCCTGGTCCGCCGGGACACCCGGTTCACCCCCGCCCCTGCCACGGGCTGATCGGGACGGGAAGGTCCCGCCCCCGCTCGCCCGGCCTGTCCCGCCCGCCCGCACCCGTGGCTCGGTTCCACCGCTCCCGATTGCGCTCCGTCCGGAAACGCGGCGACGCCGCCGCTCCCGTGGGACGGGGAGCGGCGGCGCCGGGCGGAGCGATGGTCAGACGAGCCAACCCACGAAGTGGACGATGCCGGCGAGCAGGTTGGTGATGACGTTCATTCGGTGTTTCTCCTTGTACGTGTGCATATGTGGGACAGCGCAGTCGCGGTCTGCAGCCCGTCGCTTGCGCCCTGTAATCATCCTGCGTCGCAGGTGCCTCGGGCAACGAATGACGAAACGATCACGCGTTCCAGCGAACACCCGATCCCTTGTTCGTGTGTTCTGTTTTCAGGGTCGAGGTCATGTCGTCCGGAATCCGTGCCGTTCGAAGCCCGTGCAGCCCGGGGCGCGCGCAGTCCGGGGGTAGTGCGGTTCGAAGTTCGTGCCGCCCGGGGCTCGTGCCGCCCGGGGCTCGTGCCGCCCGGGGCTCGTGCCGCCCGGGGCTCGTGCCGCCCGGGGCTCGTGCCGTCCCTCACGGCGTGGCAGGTGCGAATTCCTCATCGGTCCGCGCCGTGGCGTCCCGCCCGTCCAGCAGTCGGGTGATCTCGTGCACCGCGGCCCGCCCCGCCCGGTTGGCGCCGATGGTGCTGGCGGACGGCCCGTAGCCGACGAGATGGATGCGGGCGTCCCGCACCGCCCGGGTGCCCTCGACCCGGATGCCGCCGCCCGGCTCGCGCAGCTTCAGCGGTGCGAGATGGTCGATGGCGGCCCGGAAACCGGTCGCCCAGAGGATGACGTCCGCCTCGACCGTCCGGCCGTCGTCCCAGGCGACCCCGTCGGGCGTGATGCGGTCGAACATCGGCAGCCGGTCGAGCACTCCCTGCTCGCGGGCGCGCCGGACGGCGTCGGTGAGCGGCAGCCCGGTCACGCTCACCACGCTCTGCGGCGGCAGCCCTCGCCGGACCCGCTCCTCCACCATCGCCACCGCGGCCCGGCCCCGGTCCGCGTCGAACGGGCCTTCCCGGAAGACCGGCGGCCGGCGCGTCACCCAGTACGTCTCGGCCGCCACGTCGGCGATCTCCATCAGGTGCTGCGTACCGGAGGCGCCCCCGCCGACCACCACCACGCGCTGTCCGGCGAACTCGGCCGGGCCCGGGTAGTTCGCGGTGTGCAGCTGCCGCCCCCGAAAGCTTTCCTGGCCCGGGTAGCGCGGCCAGAACGGCCGGTCCCAGGTGCCGGTGGCGTTGATGAGGGCGCGGGTGGCGTACATGCCCTCGGACGTCTGGACGAGCAGCCGCCCGTCCTCGCCCTCGCGCACCGCGCTCACCTCGACAGGGCGGTGGACCCGCAGGTCGAAGGCGTGCTCGTACCGTTCGAAGTACTCGCCGATGACCTCGGAGGAGGGGCGGTTGTCGTCAGCCCCGATGAGTTCCATGCCCGGCAGGGCGTGCATGCCGTGGACCTTGCCGTAGGTCAGCGAGGGCCAGCGGAACTGCCAGGCGCCGCCGGGGCGCGGGGCATGGTCGAGCACGACGAAGTCGCGATCGGGTTCCAGGCCGGTACGTCGCAGATGGTAGGCGCCGGACAGTCCCGCCTGTCCGGCGCCGATCACGACGACATCGACCGCACGTGTCGCAGCCACCCCAAAATCGTTCACGTTTCTACTAACCGTCGCGGAGGCTCGGATCTTCCCGGGACGGTACGGAGGAGAATCTCCCGGGACGGTACGGAGGAGAACCAAGGGGCCAGGAGATGTCCAGCCTCCTGCCCCCGGCTCCGCCCTCCCCTTCCCGGCCCCGGGCTTCCCTCTCCTGCCGTCGGTGGAGAGCCGTTACCGGGCGACCGGCCGCAGGCGAACGGGCAAGGACATGTGGCCGTTGCTGATCAGGGTCGGCAGAGGTCGCAGTTCCGTGGCGGGCACCGCGAGCCGGGCGTCGGGAAAGCGCGTGAACAGCAGGCGCAGGGCGGTGGCGACTTCGAGACGGGCGAGAGGGGCGCCGAGACAGTAGTGGACGCCGTGTCCGAAAGCCAGGTGGTCCTTGGTGGCCCGGGTGGCGTCGAAGAGGTCGGCGTCGTGACCGTGCCAGTCCGGGTGGCGGTTGGCGGCTGCGTAGGAGGCGAGGATCGCCTCCCCGGCCCGGATCGTCCGTCCGTCGGGCAGGGGTATGTCCTCGAGCGCGTAGCGCATGGGCAGGTGCTTGATGGCCGGCTCGTGGCGCAGTGTTTCCTCGACCACGTCGTTCCAGTCGCACCGGCCGGCGCGGACGTGGGCCGGCTGTGCCGGATCGGTCAGCAGGGAGGTGATGGCCTGGTCGATGAGGTTGAGGGTCGTCTCGTACCCCGCGCTGATCATCAGCACGAGGGTGCCGCGCAGTTCGGCGTGGCTGAGGGCACTGCCGTCGCCCTCCTCGTCGCGGGTGGCGATCAGGAGGGAGGTCATGTCGTCGCCGGGCGAGGCCTGCTTCATGGCGATCAGCTCGTCGAGGAGCTGGTAGAGGGTGGCCGTGTTCGCGGCGGCTTCGTCAGCGGAGAGGGTCGTGTCGAACACCCGGTCCACCACGGTACGGAGCCCGTTCAGCCGGGTGGAGGAAAGGCCCAGCATCCGGCCGATGACCGCGATCGGCAGTGGGTAGGCCAAGTGCTCGCGCAGGTCGACGACTTCACCGGCCGGGAGGGCGTCCAGGTCGTCGAGGATGCCGGTGACGAGGTCCTCGACGACGGGTGCCAGGGCGGCGACCCGGCGGGCCGAGAAGGCCGGGGCGATCAGACGGCGCAGGCGGCGGTGGTCGCTCCCGTAGGCGGTGAACATGTTGTCGACCGTCACCCAGAGAGCGAGCGGCCAGGTGGGGGCGGTGTCGGCGAAGGCGGGCCAGTGCGCTCGGGCGTCCTTGGAGACGCACGCACGGGTCAGGAGGTGCTTCAGGAGGCCGGGATCGGATACGGACCACGCGGTCACCCCGAGGATGTCCACGGGCGTGGCCGCCCCGCGGGCGCGCAGGGCCCGGTCCTCGGCGTGGTGGTCGGCACCAGTGGGGTCGAGAACGAGCGGCTGGTCATCGGGCATGCCCGGGGTTCCTTTCTGGTGGGTGCGGTACGGACTCCCGACGGAGCGGGTGGCACGTGCGGCGAGTCGCGATGACCTCGGAGGCCCGGGGAGGAGGAACCCGCCTGCGGGCCGAGGCCGTCACTCCATGGACCGAGCAGCTGACGGATCTGTGACACGCCCAAGGACCTGTCCTCCCGACAAGCGCCCGCAGGACGGAGCCGGGACGGGCGACGACTGGGGCGGCTCCCTCCCCAATGTCTGCTTCGGCCGTCTTCTTCAGCCGTCTGTTTCGCGCACGTTCCACCGATCGCATCGGTCAACATGCCTGATACGGCGACGGGCGGCCGCCTCCGCAACGTTTCAGAAACCGGCCAGGCACTTGTCGAGCACTCCGCCCAGTGCACCGTAGATGCTGCAGCGAATCGAGTGTTTTGCCCTGCGGCGCAGCCCGAACCCCACGAGGAACGACAACACGAAGAGCCCGCCGAGGGCCATCGCTGCGACCGGGTTGTAGAGGAAGTACACGAGGCATGCGACCCCGGCCCAGACCAGGATCGGCAGGAGCGAGCCGCGCAACACCGTTCCGAACCCGATCTGCTCCGGCCCCGGCGGCAGGACACGGTCATGCCATACCTCGATGTGGTTCCTGGTCGCACAGTACTCAGGTCGCATGAAGCCATCACACCACCGACAGCCCGGGCCTGATGCGGTGACCGCAAGAAACCGCCCGGGGGACAAGCAACGCAACATTGCCGAGTGGTGCGTCAATCGTCTGCAGCGGTGGCGCGAACCGGTCTCTTGATCTGGTCAGCCCGCTGACCGATGGGGTCAGTTGGTGGTTCTGGTGTTCAGCCCGGGCCTTCTGCTCCGAGCGATTCGGTGAAATAGCGCATGTGCTCAGGTGCGCAGGCGACCACGAAGCCGACGTGCCCGTCGTGGCACTCGGCGACGCTCCAGAAGGGGCGGATGATCCGGGGGTCTGATCGGGTCCGTCTGTGGATCTGGCGTATCGCGAGGTGTTCGGTCGGCAGAGCCCGCCGTGCGAGCGACTTCACCTCGGTGGGCGATACGTGCAGAGCAGTCCTGGAGGCTGCGAGGAAGACCACGCCCGGACTGCAATACGGGCGTTCGCCGAGGACGCACGCCTCGAAGAGGACCTCACCCCCCTCGGCAAAGGTGCGAGCCTGAGCCCTCGCCCGCCGTCTCCCACCGACATCGGGGACCAAGAGGTTTCCCGCCCCATCGATCAGGAAGGTGATCACCTGGGCACCCACTCCTGGTTCGCGACGCTGCTCGCCGAAAGCGAAGACCAGAGCCCTTGTGCAACATATTCGCCCTCACCTTCGTCTGATCGCAAGGCTCGTGCCTGAGTACGTGTTCGGTCAAGCGCCTGACTGCACCCCTCCCAGTCACACCTGATGACTCGAACGAAAAACGTCCGGTGCCGTGGCCGAGAGCGTTCACCGGGTCGAGGCGGGCCAGGAAACTGGGAGTGTGCTGTGCCAGCCCGGGTGTCAGGACGGTGGCGCTGTGACCAGACCCACCAGTGGTGCTCCGGTAGCAGCCAGTCCAGGGCACACCGGTCGGCGGAGTGGGTGATCACCGGGATTCGGCAACCGGACCACGGCAGAACCTCGTTGCCCGTGGTCGAGCCCCGTGAGAGCATCGAGGTTCTCGGTGGTCCGTCCCCTTTCGTTCGTGCCTCGCACCGCGAATGAAAGAGTGCGGACCATTGCCATGTCCAAGGTTTGGGTAATTCATCAAGATCTGTGAACTGCGAGGGCTGTTCGATGGACACAACAGAGCTGGCGGAATCCTGTATCGAGGATGCGGACAACGTCCTGGTCGCGCCTTCGTCGTTGCAGGATGATGAACTGGGCAGGGACTTCTTCGGGTCCACGATCACGCCGGAGGAACTTGCCTTCGGTTCGTCCGGCCTCGCGCAGAAGTCCGTCTATCTGTGCGGTGACATATCCGGGATCAGTGACCGCCAATTGCGCGATGCCGCCCGGGTATACGTGGTCCGGGAGCTTTCGCACGGCTACCACGAGGGGGTCGGCAACCCTTGGACCCTCGTCGATCTCGGCCGGGTTCCCGTACGCGTACACGGCGTCGGCGTGTACTACCGCCGGTTCTTCGGGCCCGATGACGATCACTTCGGACGGATCCGTGCTGAGCACGCTTTCCAGTCCCTGACGGAATCCACCAAGCCCGGGACGGCGCATCGCAGCGGCATCTATCTGACGCCCGTCACGCAAAGTGGTGACGAACTGCATTTCCGCCTGCTCCGGTGCTCCACGAATCTCTCGGGGCCGACCGAGAGCTTTCGCCCGACCGACACGCGCATCGTCGAGGCATTGAACCGCGAGGCCGCCACCGTCTTCCGGAACCATGCACCGCTGAATCACGTTCTTGCCCAGACCTATCACAACACCTTTGCCACGACCGAGCGCAAGCAGTCCAAGGCCAGGATCTCGGCCCATGCCGACAAGACCAAGGACATGCCCGTCAATGGGATCATGGCCTTCTGTACTTTCTATGACCGGCTCGAAAATCTGCAACCCCTGGCCGAAGACGCCTTCGACTACGGTGTGAAGCGGACCAGCGGGCTGACCAGACTCCAATTTCGCCTCAAGGAGCCAGCGGAGGAATACGGCGGGGGCGCGCTCCCGTCGAAGTTCGCCCTGACTCTCTATCCCGGCTCCGTGTTCTTCATGCCGCTGTCCACCAACCGCCTGTACACGCACGAGATCCGGCCGTCGACGTTGGACGCCGAGTTGCTCCCGACCCGTCTGGGATACGTGGTGCGCTGTTCGAACACCGAAGCCGTTCACAAGAACGGCCGGACGTTCCTCAAGAGGGCCGGAGGTCTGGTGGAGCTCGAGGCGCCCACACCAGCCGGCATGGATGATCTGCGCAGGCTGTACGCCGAGGAGAACAGGACCTCGTCCTTCATCGATTACGGCGAAAAATTTCTCTTCAGCATGAACACGGGAGACTACGTTGCCCCTCGGATCTAGGATCTCGGACGAGATCCTTTCCTGCGCTTTGTCGACCGAGGAGAACCTTTTCGCGGAGCTGTCCGCGTCGGCTCGTCTGGAAGACGTGGGAAAGGGTCGGCGAGGCGCCGTGCTTGCCAAGATCGACGAGGCGGGTGGTGTGCCGCTCGTCCGTACCACCACTCGATACGGCAGCCCAACGCAGCGTTTCCGGGCGGTGCACGAACGGCTGGCGCAGCAGATCCAGGAACGTGCGGCGTTTCCGGTCGGCTTCAACAACGCTCTCGTCGAGAGCTACACGAATGTCTACGCAACCATGGGCAGTCATTCCGACCAAGCGCTCGATCTGGTCGACGGATCGTTTATTGCCATCTTCTCCTGCTATCAACATCCTGGAGTCGGCCTGTCGAGGAAGCTGATCTTCGAATCAAAGGAATCCGAAGATGAGAAGTTCGAGATTCCCCTTGTTTACAACAGTTTTGTCGCCTTCTCCCTCGACACGAATCGGCGGCTCAAGCATAAGATTGTGTTGGAAGCGGCTGCCCGGGCGACGGAGAACCAATGGTTGGGCGTGACTTTCCGGACCTCAAAGACTCTCGTCCGGTTTCGCGACGGGCACGCATACCTCCCGCAGGGTTCGCGTCTCATGGCGGCCGACGATGAGCAGAGGCGCGAGTTCTACCAACTGCGGCGCCGTGAGAACAATGAGACGGACTTCCGCTACCCCTCGCTGGTCTACACCATCAGTGAGAGCGATCTGATGCCGCCCGCGTAGGTGGGGGATCATCGCCTCATGGGCTTCTACGGCGTCATCCTGACGATCCATCAGTGAAGAGCAATGCGCAGAGGCAGGTGGCCGGAGCCAGGGGGCGGAGTCCTCGTCATGTGGTTCGTCGGTGCCTCAAGCAGTAGACACAGCAGGTCAGTTGGGGCAGCCCAGGGCGGAGGCACCCTCGACCGAACGTGTCGTGGTCGTGGCCCGGCTCGGTGAACACTCGTGCAGCAAAATCCGTGTGACGGAACGACACTTCAGGTTTACTCGCGTCATGAACGATCGAACAGCCCCAGCACACAGCACCGGTCTGCTGACCGGCAAGACCGTGATGATCACCGGAGCGTCGAGCGGCATAGGCGAGGCCGCGGCGCGGCTCTTCGCCTCCGAAGGCGCGGCCGTCGTCCTCATGGCCCGCCGCGAGGACCGGCTCAAGGACCTCGTCCATGAGATCGAGGCATCCGGTGGGCGGGCGGCGTGCAGCGTCGGCGACGTGGCACTGGTCGACGACGTCGAGCGCGCCGTCGCAACGACCGTCGAACGCTTCGGCCGCCTCGACGGCGCCTTCAACAACGCCGGTTACGCCGGTTCCACCTTCGGCCGGTCGCACGAGCTGCCGGAAGAGGATTTTGACCGCGTCATGGATGTCAACGTACGCGGCACATGGAACTGCCTGCGCCGTCAGATCCCCGTCATGCTGGAAGCCGGTCACGGGGCGATCGTCAACACCGCCAGTTCGGCAGGTCTCATCGCCACCGGCGCACCCTCCCCCTACGTGGCGGCGAAGCACGCAGTCCTGGGCCTGACGAAGGCCGCGGCCGCTGAATACGGGGCGTCGGGCATCCGCGTCAACTCCTTGATCGTGGGCACCACCCGGACGGAAATGATCAATGCGGCGGTGACGGTCGAACCGGCTCTGGAGGAGGCGTTCGTCGCACGCCAGATCCAGAAGCGGATGGCCGAGCCGCGAGAGGTGGCGGAAGCGGCCCTGTGGCTGCTGAGCGACCGCTCCTCGTTCGCCACCGGCAGTCATGTGGCGGTGGACGGCGGCATTCTGGCCATCTGAGCGGGCAGGGGCCCGGGGCGGCCGGATGCCACCGGGCCCCACGTACGAGCGCCGCCGGCGCCCGTGTGCGAGTGCCGCCGCTACGGGGGCATCACTGAGCCGGTCCGACGACCCGGTCGCGGAACTGCTGAAAGGCGTGCCGGCCCGACGACCGCCCCGGAGCGAGCAGCTCTCCGTCGGTGCAGTCGAGCACCCCGCACCGCAGGGACTCGGCCAGCCGGAAGACGGGTGCCAACACGTCGTCGCCGGAGCCCCGGATGTGGAGCATGATCGAGTCCACCGGGTCCTTCGAACCGATGTTGAGTTCGATCGACCACGTGGGGCCGGAAAGGACGCCCCAGCCGGGGTCCGAGAGGTCGGCTTCGGGAACGGCCCGGGCGACAGTCGCGAGTACGTCGTGCCGTCGGCCGAGCGGGGCCGGGGTGTGATCGGCGGGGATCCCCTGCACCGACGTGATGTCGTCGGGCAGGCGGAGGAGGAGCACGTCCCAGCTCATGGCGGCCTTCCGGGCAGGGGGCATTGTTGACCGGGGCATCCTGACAGAGGTCACTGACAGCAGCCGCGAAGGCCGGGGGATGCCCGTGTGCGCCTCGGGCGGCGTGGCCCGGGGAGGAAACCCGGACGGTCCCGGCCGTCGGCCCTTCGTGCTCTTCGCGGAGCCGGACGAGCCCGACGAAGAGCACGGGGACGTGCCGTCGTGACGGGCAGTTCGGCGATCGGTCGTGCCCCTTTCGGGTGTGCCGGGCGCCGACGAGAGTGGCCACCCGGTGAGATCCCGTGGACGAGAAGCCGCTGCCGCCCACCGGGCGGGTCCGGACGCCGGTGGGGGCGGCTCCGGCGTCGGCCTCACCCGCTTTGCCCTGCCCCACTGCCCTGCGGCTAGTTTGTGTGCAGAAAAGATACGCAGGCCCGTGGCGACAGAAATGCACGGGAGATGGGAGGTCGGGAAGAGTGTCGCTGCGCGGAGGTGATCCGACCGAGATCGGCGGCTACCCGCTTGAGGCTCGGCTCGGCTCGGGTGGCATGGGCACGGTCTTCCTGGCCCGTACGAGTTCGGGGCGGCCCGTCGCGATCAAGCTGATCCACCAGCAGTTCGCGGGGGACGACGAGTTCCGCATCCGCTTCCGGCAGGAGGTGGCGGCGGCGCGGCGGGTGAGCGGCGCGTTCACCGCCGCCGTGGTCGACGCCGACCCCGAGGCCGAGCAGCCGTGGATGGCGACGGCCTACATCGAGGGGCCCACGCTCACCCAGCACATCACCACGAAGGGCCCACTGGACGGAGCGGAGCTGAGGCGGCTCGCCATCGGGCTGGCCGAGGCGCTGCGCGACATCCACCGGGTGGGGGTCGTCCACCGTGACCTGAAGCCCTCGAACGTCGTGCTCTCGCCCGAGGGCCCGCGCGTCATCGACTTCGGCATCTCGCGTGCCGCGGACCAGGAGACGCTGACGATGACCGGGCGGGTCATCGGCACGCCGCCCTTCATGTCACCGGAGCAGTTGCAGGCGCCGCGCCGTGTGGGACCGCGGTCCGACGTCTTCTCGCTGGGGACACTGCTGGTGTACTCGGCGACCGGCCGCGGCCCCTTCGACGCGGACAGCCCCTACATGACGGCGTACCAGGTGCTGAACGAGGAGCCGTCGCTGGACGCCGTACCGGCGGCGCTGCGCGCGGTCGCCGAACTGTGCCTGGACAAGGAGCCCGACAAGCGTCCCTCGGCGGACGAACTCCTCGTGCTGCTGCGGGACCTGCCGGCCGACCTCGGGGGGACCGACGCGGGCGGGGCCGATGCGGGCCGCACCCGCGACGTGGTCACCGAGCACGACTTCGCGGCGCGGGCCACCCCGGCGCCGGCCGTCCCGGTCGTCGCCCCGGCCGGTCCCGACACGGGAAGCACCGGTACGGGAACCGCCGACACGGGAACCACCGGCACCTCCGCCGGGCGCCGTCCGGGGCGCCGGCGGGCCGTGCTCGCCGCCGCGGTCGCGGTGGCGGCGATCGGTGGGGGCGTGGCCGTGCTGAAGGTGGCCGGCACCGGGGGGAACGGCGGCGGCAGCGGTGACAGCATCGTCACGCCGGGTGCCGCGCTTCCGGTCGGCTTCGAGCCGTGGCACACGACCGTACGGGGCGGCCGTCCGGAAATCCCCGACGAGCTGCGCTGTGTCGCGCGGGGCGACGCGCTGTTCTGCGGGGGCGGCAGCGTTGTCGCGACCCGTATCAAGGTCACGGACGGCTCGCCGGAGTGGACGGTGAAGAGCCCGGGCGTCCCCGTCCGGGGCGTACACCTCGTGGGCGCCACCGACGACACGGTGCTCGGCTACCGCTTCGCTGCCGAGAACTTCCCGCAGGACCCTCCCAGCGAGGTGGTGGCCCTCGACGCGGACAGTGGCCGGGAGCTGTGGTCCGCACCGTCCGGCGCCCAGTCGCAGGCCGTCACCGGCCGGAGCCAGGACGCCCTGGTGCTCGGCTCCGCCGTCGTGATGGTCGACGCCTTCGACTCCCAATTGGAGTCCCGGGACGCGCACAGCGGTGAGATCGCCTGGACGACGCCGTTCCCCGCGGACACGCAGTGCGCCCCCGTCCCGGCGGGTTCGCGGCTCTTCGCGATGTGCGCGCCGAAGGCGGAGATGGACGCCGTGGAGGTGCGCCACCCCGTCCTGTACCCGGTCGACCGCGCCTCGGGGGCGCTGGGCAGGCCCATCGCGGTCGACGGCCCCGCCGTGCCGATGGGCGTCGCCGACGGGAGGCTCGTACTCCTCCAGATGCACACGGAGGGACCGGCGCTGACCGGTTACGACGGGGTGGCGCGGGTCGACCCGGTCTCGCGGAAGGTCACGTACTCCCGACTGGCCAAGACGTACGAGGGGACGCCCGGCATGGTGAACGGCACCCTCTACGTGAGCGGGCAGACCGGTCGCATCACGGCGCTCGCCCCGGCGACCGGCCGGGAGAAGTGGTCGCGGCAGACCAGCGTGGAGGGGGCGTCGGGTCCTGCCGCGGGCGGCGACGCGCTGTACTTCAGCTCGGCCACCGGCCGGGTGGTCGCGTTGTCGTCGCGCGACGGCAAGACCCTGTGGACGACGGACCCGCAGGCCGATGGCCTGACGGGCGAGATCGGCGCAAGCCCGCGCGTGACCGTTGCGGGGGGTGCGGTGATCGTGGCCGCGGCCAAGAACACGCTTTTCGCCTTCGACGGGCAGGAGCCGCCGAAGCAGAGCTGATCCGGGCCCGGCCCCGCCGCCCGCCAGGACCGGAGGAACCGGAAGGCCGGAAGAGCCGGAAGACTGGGAGGCTCGGAAGGACCGGACAGCGGCCCGCATCGCCCCCGTACGGCCCCGGCGACTCCGGCAGATCCGGTGGGAGGTCCCGCCGCCCTGGACCGGGCGCGGCACGGCTCGGTTCGGTTCGGCTCGGCTCGGGTCCCTGCCGGAGGGACGGATTCCGCGACGGTCCCGGAAGGTCCAACCCCCCGTTTGTCAGTGGTGGTCGTCATCATGGGGGCATGACCGGTCCGGGCCCGGCCACCGGCGGAATCCGGCGGAACTCGACGGGGTCCGGCGGGATCCGGCAGGGTCCGGCGGTTTCAGCACGGTGACCGGGGGAGGGCGGCACGGCCGATCGGGTCCGGTCGCGGAACGTACGCTCGCCGGGCGAGCGGCCAGGGAGGGCGCAGTGGAACATTTCGAGGGCTTCGACACGGCCGGGTTCTGGGACGACTCGGCGTACGCGCTGAGGGAGTACGTGGAGGAGGCCCCGCCCACGCGGGAGTTGATCGCGTCGGTGGAGGAGGAACTCGGCGGGTACCGGCTGCCCGGCTCCTACATCGCGCTGATGACCGCGCACAACGGCGGCGTTCCGAGCCGGGACCACTTCCCCATGACCGAGCCGACCTCCTGGGCCGACGACCACATCGTGATCAACGGCATCAAGGGCGTGGGACGGACCAGGTCGCAGTCGCTCGCCGGCGAGTTCGGCAGCCGGTTCTGGATCGAGATGTGGGAGTACCCGGACATCGGGGTCTACTTCGCCGACACTCCGTCGGCCGGCCACGACATGCTCGCCCTCGACTACCGCGCGTGCGGCAGACACGGCGAACCGGCCGTGGTGCACGTCGACCAGGAGGACGACTTCGCGATCACCCCGGTCGCGGAGAGCTTCGAGGCCTTCGTCAGGGGCCTGGTCGACGAGTCCGTCTACGACACCTCGGAACAGGACCGGATCGACGCCCTGGAAACGGTGCGCGACGGGAGTTTCTCCCCGGTGCTGGTGCGTGCCTTCCGGGAGGTCGCCGACGTTCTGCCCGACGCGGACCGGCGGATGCGGGCCCTCGCGGAGGCCGTCGTGCACGACAAGGGGTTCTTCGCGCTGCACGCCGACGCGCGCTCCACGCTGATGTACGACTACCTGTTCTGGCTGTTCACCGGTTTCAACCGGGTCGAATCCCTCGACCGGTACCTGAAGGCGCCCGCGGGACACGAGCGTTCCTACGCGGTACCGGATTACGAACTCATGATCGTTTTTGCCCTCGTGGCCGAGCCCTACGGGTTCAGAACCGGCGGGTACGCCCCCGGCTTCCTCGAGGACTGGTGGGAATCCCGTGTCGCCTCGGGGCGCATCGCCGAGACCGCCGACGGCTACCGGATGACCGATGCCGCCGTCGCCACCCTGCTCGACGAGCTCGCCGCCACGGTGGACGACCGGTAGCCGCACTCGCCACCGGACCGGAGGAGGGGGCCGCCGGGTTCGGCAGCCGCCGCCGGGAGCGCCCGGTCGGGCCCGGTCGGGCCCGGGGCGCCCACGGGGCGGGGAGCCGGGGTTCTGATACGTTCCAGGTTTTGATCCATCGGTGAGGGGGCTCCGTGGACCGGGTGCCGTTGTGGTTACGCAAGCCGCTGTTCGTAGGGGTGCCGGTCGTGGCGGTGGTCGCCGGGGCGGTGTTCTTCCTCGGCGTCGACCGGGCGGACGGCGGCGGGCATGCGGCGGCGAACCGGGCGCAGTTGAAGCGTGCCTGTACGGGACTGCTGCCGTACGAGGAGCTGCGGGACCGCGTGCCCGACGAGGTCGCCGGTGAGGTGAACCAGTACGGCACCGTGCTCGATCCCGGTGAGGAGAGCCGCTCCCTGGTGAACTGCTCCGTCACCTGGCCGGGGCACGGGTCGGTGCGGGTGCGGGCCGTCGCGCTCGTCTCCCGGATGCCGATGACGGTGCGGGCCGAGGACATCCTGCCCGGCGGTGAAGACGAGGGGCACGAGGCGCCCGGAGTCACCGGCAGGACGGACTCGCGCGGGCGGACCTGGGTGGTCGCCGAGTGCCCCGGCGGGCTGGAGGGGCGGTTCCGCGAGGTGTCCGGGATGTACGTGACGGCCGACGTCGACCTGGCCGGGCCCGACAAGGGCGAGCCGGCCGAGTACCTCGCCGATTTCCGTACCGCCGTCCGGGTCGCCAACGGGATCACCGCCGCTCGGAAGTGCGGTGGCTCCCCGCTGAAGATGCCCACACGGATCATCGACACCCATGAGGTCCGTTTCGCCGAGGACACGGACGGGACCGGGACGAGGATCGAGAGGATCGACGAGCCGGGGCGGGGCGTGAAGAAGTGCCGGGGGCTCGGCGGGCGGGCGGGCTTCCCCGGCAAGTGGACGGTCAGTGGTGATCTGCAGGACTCCCGGCTGCTGAGCGTCTGCCACGCCGCCGTCCTGGACCGCGAGGACCGGATGGCCACCGATCCGGAACTGTCCGACGACGCGGTGGCGGAAGTCTCGGCGGCGAGCTGGGCCGGGCCGATCGGAGATGTCGTCGACGAGCAGTACGACCGCACAGGTGACAGCTTCAATTCCCCTGGCAAGGAACGGACGAGGTACATCCCCGAGTCGGCGCCGCACGAACTCGCCCTGTGGGCACGGTCGCAGTGCGCCGCGGGCACCACTTACCACCGGGTCACCGTCCGTACGAAGGACCCCGAAACCAACTCGCGCACACTGCTCGACGAGGCCGAACGCACCAGGTTCTCCAAGGATGTCCGCAAGCTGATGGACAGTTATCTCGCCGATCCCGACGGCTGGCCGGGACAACAGCGGTGCCACGACACCGAGATCCTCTCGGAGGCGGAGGGATGGAGGTGAGGAGGATCCTCCTGCGCGTGGTCGCGGCCGTGGTCGCGACGGCCGTCGTCGTCGCCGGGTACCTCCTGGTGCACGGCGACTTCCAGCGCTGGAGCGACGAGGCGGCGCTCGACGGAGCCTGCGACGGCCTGCTCGACCGGAACACGGTGCGCGATGTCCTCGGGCCGGGAACCGTCGAGGTCGAGGACGCGATCCACGACCTGGACAGGAGAGCCGCCGAGGTGAGCGGTACGGACCTGATGGGCTGCGAGGTGCGCGTCCAGGGCGGCGGAGCCGCCGAGATCAGTGTCCTCGACACCACTCGCGTCGGACGGAGGCTGGAACACTTCTACTACCGGAGTACGTCGAGCGAGCTCGCCGTACCGGTCGGCCACGGCTGGACGGGACTCTTCGGCGCGATCCCGGACGACTCCGGAACGAGGAACGCCTTCAGGGCCGACGGGAACGGGAAGGCGACCACGCTCCTGGTCCTCCAATGCACCGGGAGGAACGGCGTCGACAGCCTGTTCGTCACTGTCAGGACCACCCTCGGCAAGTCCCCGGACGACCCGGCCGCACGACCGGAGTTCACCAGGATCGCCACCTCCACCGCGGCCAGGGTCTCGAAGGCCCGGAACTGCGGGGCCGGACTCGGGAAACCCGTCGGCAGCCTCGGTCTGCCGGTGCACGAGAACGAGTACGAGCCGATCGGCACGGCCGACGGGACCTGCTCCGGCATTTCCGCCGCACGCGGCGTGACGACCGCCACCGAGACCGCGCGCGGAGGGGCGCCGCACGAGATGTGTCTGCTCGGTGACGCCGACGGCACGGCACGCTACTCGCTGGAAGCGGACTACGGCCCCTACGCACAGGAGAAGTTGTACGGCTACGAGGCGGACCGGCTGCGCCGCGGCAAGGAGGGCACACCGGACGACGACACCCCCGCGCACCACCGGGACGGGGAGGGCCGGATGAGCTGGACCACGGCCAGGTGCGCGGACGGCCGGGCCCTGTTCACCCTGCACCCCGTGTATGAGAGATACGAGAGGGGGGAGCGCGTCGGCCCCCCGGCCGGTGAGGCGGACCTCGCGTACGAACGCGCCGTGCTGAAGGTCTTCGCCGAGCGCTCGGCGAAGGCCCGTGGCTGCTCGGCCCCGGCCGTCCCCTGAGACCGTTCCGGGCGAGGAGCCGCGCACCGGCTCCGTGAGCGCCGCGCTCACGGAGCCGGGGATGTCGGCGGCCGGCCTCCGAGTGCACGCCCCGGAGGCCGGGGGTAACGTCGGTACCACCCGACGTCAGTGGCGGGGCAGCGGCAACGGCATCACGCCCCCGGAACCGGCGTCGCCGCACGTACGGTCGCGGGACCACCGCCGACGCCCTGCCGTGGCGGGCGGGCGCCGGGATCCTCGCCGTGGACGGGGCGGGTTCGGCCGGGGCCGGGAGGCGACCGCCGCACGAGCCGCCATGCTCGTCCGCGACGCCGTCGAGGACCGCACCTGGTCGATTCCGGGCGGAGGCCGGGGCGACGGAGGGAAGCGGCGGCCCCGCATTCGAGCATCCGAGCGGCACCCCGGAGCGGGGCCCGGGAGGGAGCGGCGCGGAGCAGGACCTCGGGCCCGTACCGACGGTTCCCACCGAACCAGCAGGAAGGCTTTTCCATGAACCCCGTGCTCAGTGGTGAGGTGCTCGCGGAACTCCGCCGGCCCCGTCCGTACCCGGCCGTCTCGCTCGTGATGCCGACGCACCGCCGCGAACCCGACAACGCCCAGGACCAGGTGCGGCTGCGCAACCTCCTCACCGAGGCGGAGAAGGCGCTCACCCAGGACCCCGACGTGCCGCGCGAGCGACGGGTCGACATCCTGGACGAGCTGGGACGGGCCGCCGCCGAGGTCGACCTCGTGCACGCGGAGGACGGCCTGGTGATCCACGCGGCGCAGGGCGAGCACCAGGTGTGGTCGCTGCCCCGGGCCGTTCCGGAACGGGTGGTTCTCTCGGACACCTTCCTCACCCGCAATCTGGTCGCGGCCGCCGCCGCGGAGCGGCCGTACTGGGTGCTGGCCGTGGCCGCCGACCGGGTTTCGCTGTGGAGCGGCGATCCCGAACGCGTGGTCGAGGCCGAACGCGACGGCTTTCCGCTGACCCGCAGCCTGGAGGACCCGGACGCCGAGCGGAAGGAACGCATCGGCGACCTGCCCAGCACCTTCCGGGACGAGGCCACCCGGCAGTTCCTGCGCGAGGCGTACGAGAAGCTGCGTGCCGTCCTGGCCGCCGAACCCCGCCCGCTGTACGTCCTCGGCTCCACCGAGGCCCTGGCCCTGCTGGAGGAACTCGGCCCGCCGGCCCCGGAGACGGTCATGGTGGAGCACGGCGGGCTGGCCGACGGTCCGGCCACCGCGGTGCACCGGGCCGTCGAACCCTCGCGCACCGCCCGGGAGGCGGCCGCCGTCTCCGCCGTCGTCACGGAACTGGACGAGGCGCGCGGCAGACGGGAGTTCGCGGGCGGCATCGACGAGGTGTGGCCGGCCGCGAAGGAGGGCCGGGCCCGCCTGGTCGCGGTCGAGGACGACTACCGGACGGTCGTGCGCGAGGAGGGCGGCCACCTGGAACCGGCCGGCCCCGGCGAACCGGGCGCCCGCGACGACATGGTCGACGAGATCGTCGAACGTGCCCTGGACACCGGGGCCGAAGTCAGGTTCGTCCCCACCGACACCCTTGCCGACGAGGGGCGGATCGCCGCCGTCCTGCGTTACTGAGCACGCCCGCCCCGGGCGTCCTGCGGCGCCCGGGGATCCGGACGCCCCGTCGTCAGGCCGGGTCCGCGCGGAACATGTAGTTGGTGACGAGCGCGGTGAGTTCCTCGATCAGCTCGTCGCGCCGGATGGCGGGCCGGTCGAGGATCCAGCGTACGCTGAGCGCCTCCATCGCGGCCACGAGCACCCAGGCACGGGTGGCCCCGTTCCGTTCCTCGGGCGCGCGCCCCGCGAGGTACGCCGAACCCAGGTCCTGGATGCGGCGCCGGATGTGGTGCAGATGGTCCTCGTGATAGCTCGGCGGCACCTCCTCGATCACGACGCGAAGAAGTTGCGAGTCCTGCTCCAGGGCGGACAGCAGCGCCTCGATCACATTGGGGATCAGCCGCTCGGGCGGGTCGGCGAGATGGTCGGCGAGCGACGCCGCCACCCGGTCGCCCGCCTCCGCCCAGTACCGCTCCATGAGCACGGTGAGGAGCTCTTCCTTGTTCCGGAAGTACTGGTAGAGGGAACCCGGACTGATGCCGGCCGCGTCGGCGACCCGGGTCGTCGCGAACCGTGCGTAGCCATCGCGTGCCAGGACCGCGCGCCCTGCGTCGATGATCCGCTCGACCATCTCCCGCGACCGCTCCTGACGGGGCGTCTTACGCATAAGCGAATTGTATGCGAACAATTATTCGCATTACAACGGTCGTATGACGCAGAGCAGCGAGGTCCGTGCCATCGGTCCGTTTCCGAGCCGCTTCCGGGAGGCCGAGCGACGCGGCCGCCGGATCGCCCGTCCGCTCTTCCTCCTCGCCGGCATCGACAAGGACGTCGACGAGACCCTCATGGAGCGGCTGGGAGCCGCTCTCCTCCAGCGCGACGAACTGGGCGCCGCCCTCACCGGGGCGATGCGCCTGCCGGCCGGTGACCCGGCCCGGGTCACGCGCTCCCTGCTCGGCAGGGCACTGCACGCGGCCCCCGACGTGCCCCAGGACCTGCCGCCCGCGCTGCGGGCGTTCCTGGACCACGCGACGACCGTCCCCGACTGGGTCGACTGGGACCGGATCGAGCGCGGCGCGGCGGCCTACCGCTCCCTGGGCCGCAACAGCGGCGACGTCCTCACCCTCCTCTCCCTCGTCGGTGGTTACCGCTTCGGCGGACCGGCCGACCTGCTGGTGCTCACCGGCGGCCTGGGCGGGGGCGAGACGCTGCGGCGCCTGGGCGAGACGGCCAAGTGGTCCCATGCCGTCACCCGCCCCGGCGGCCTGCGCCCGGGGGCCGAGGGCTGGCGCCTCACCGTCCATGTGCGCGCCATGCACGCCCTGGTGAACGCGCACTTCGAGCCGCGCTGGGACTCCGGGCGCTGGGGCCTGCCGATCAACCAGGCCGACCAGGCGGCCACCCTCGGACTCTTCGACGCGACCGTGATCATCGGCTGCCTCGGGCTCGGGGTGCGCCTGACCCGTCGGCAGCGCGACGACCTCATGCACCTGTGGCGGTACGTCGGCCTGCTGATGGGTGTCGCGCCGGAGTGGCTGACCGATGTCGAGGACGTCCGGCACCGATGGAACTACCACATTCTGCTGTCCGCCGCCGGGCAGACCCAGGCCGGCCGGGACCTTGCCCGCCTGACCATGGACGCCCAGGCCGAACGCTGCTTCGGCCACGACAGCCCCGTCGTCGAACGGTTCCACCGGCGTTACGAGCGCGCCCGGCAGATGAGCCTGCTCACCGCCTTCGTGGGCCCGGCCGGGATGCGCGAACTGGGGCTGCGCCCCAGCCTCCCGTGGGGGCCGGCCCTCGCACTGGTCACGAACACGTTCCGGTACCGGGTCCTCGGTGTGCTGCCCGGCGGCCGGGAACGGCTGGAACGGCACGGCGCGCGCGTGCAGGACAAGCACCTGGCCTCGATGTTCCACGACGGCCCCGCCACCGTGGCCCGCCTGCCGGAGGCGGGGTGAGCGGGACCGCCCGGACCCGGCCGGGGCGTCGGCGTGCACCACGGTCCGGGAACGGCCGGGTGCCGCCGCCCGGTTCGCGCGGGGCGGCGGCCGGTACGGGCCGGGCTCAGAGACCGGTGACCTTGGCGCTCGCCGACAGCTCGTAGACCAGGGTGATCGTGCGGCGTCCACCGGGCGGGAGGGGGATCTCCCAGTGGACGATGCCCTCGGCGTCGACCGCGTCAGGGGCCGGGGAGCAGGAGTCCTCGCGCAGGCGCACCTCCACCGCCGAGACCTCGGAGACCGGGATCCGCTCCCGCAGGACCACCCGCTGTTCGCCGTGTTCCCCGGGGGCGGAGAACCGGGACAGGTGCAACTGGACCGTGCGGGTCACCACGGTCCGCTGGGTGATGCCGGTGGTGTCGCGGGATTCCTCGGTCCGCCGGACCACCCGGTAGTCGTCGCGGCTGCCGAAGGCCAGCCGGGCGGGGGCGCCGGGGGCGGTGAAGTCCAGGGTGCCGCGCCCGCTGAATCCGCTGTCGCGGACCAGGTCCACGGGACCGGCGAGCAGCGCGTGGCCGGACAGGTTGTCGAACCGGACCACCTGGGTGACCAGGGGGGACAGCTCCGGTGCGCAGGTGTGCTCACTGGGCGCGGCCGTGGTGAACGAGGAGAGCGGCACCCGGTGGGCGCGGCCGTCGCAGGGCACCGAGACCGGCGCGGGGGACCTCAGCACCCGCGCCTCGCCGCCGTCGTCCACCCCGGGCAGACCGAGCACCGGGGCCGGTCCGAGGACCCCGATCTCCTCCTCGCGCAGCTCGACGTCCACCGTGCGGCGCTCCGCCGCGGAACGGTCCCGGAGCGTCAGCCGGTCCTCGTCCAGCCGCGGCGGGTCGGTGGCCAGCGCCGAACGGGCCGTCGACAGGGTCAGCCGCACGTCCGACCAGTCCTCCCCGGTGCGCTGCCAGACCATCGCGTCGGTCTCCAGCGTCAGGGAGTCCCCCTCGAGCACGGCCCGGTAGGCGGGCCGCCACAGCGCGCACGGGACGAGATGACTCAGGCGCAGCCCGACCGGCCCGGCGGCCCCGGCCTCGACGGTCAACTCGATGTGGCCGACCAGCTCGGCGGGTTCCTCCTCGGAGAGGAGCAGGGCCTGTCGCGCCTCCCCGAGTTCGTCGGCGAGGGTGCCCAACCGGGCTTCCGCGGTACGCAGTTCCTCGCCGTGCGTGTCGCGCTCGCCGTCCACCCGGTCCAGTTCGCGGGCCCAGCGGGACCGGTCGGTCTCCCCGGAGCCGGCGCCCTCGCCGATCTCCCGCAGCAGGTCGGTGGCGAGGCGGCCGAGCAGGTCGAGGCGGGCCCGCAGCCGGTCGCGGTGCTGCTCCAGGGCCAGCCGTTCCTCCTCGAGGGCGTGCACGCGGTGGCGCAGGGCGGAGTCGTCGGCGGACGGCCGCGGGTCGCGCGGCGTCCAGTCGCGGACGATCCGTACGTCGAGCACGGTCGCGGAGTGATCACCGGTCAGTTCGGCGTGGAGGGTCCGGTCGACGGCCAGCGCACTGACCGGCCCGAGACGCAGCCGCTGGACTCCGGCCTCCAGATCGAGCACGACGGCACGCTCGACGTGGGCGCGGTCCTCCAGGCACGTGACGGCGGTGACGGGAAGGGCGATCGGCTTCGGGGCCGTGGACATGGCTGGTGTCAGCTCCTGCGGTTGCCGCCGGCCAGGGCCTTGCCGGCCGGGATGCGGATCTCGTAGCCGCCGTCGAGGGCGGCGGTGGCGCCTGCGGGCAGGTCCAGGCGCCAGACACGGGTGCCCGGCGCGTGCCGGTCGGGCCCGGTGTCCTCCCCGGGCGCCGTCCAGTCGGCCCGTTCCTCGATCCGGACGTCCGGTTCGGAGGAGACCGGCACCCGCTCGCGGACTTCCACGGTGACGGGCCGCGCGAGCCGGTTGGCCAGCTCCACGTGGACGCGGTGGTCGAGCACGGTGGTGTTGTTGCGCAGGCCCACGGTCGACTCGCGCAGGTTCGTGCGGCGGGTGACCCGGATGCCCTCGGCCGGCCCGAGCCCCACTCGGCGGACTCCGCCGGGGGCGAGCGTGGGCAGTGCGGCGGTCAGCAGGAAGTCGTCGTCCACCACGACCTCCACCGGACCGGCCAGCAGCGCCTGATCCGTGGCGTTGGAGAGCACCAGCGTCGCGTACACGGTCTGCTCCACGGACGGGACGCAGAGGTACTCGGTGCGCAGACCGACCGGGATCTCACCGACGGTGACGGTGTGCCAGGTGCCGTCCGACGGGATGTCCGCGCGGGCGGCGGCGTCGAAGCGGTGGTCGAAGGACCCCGCCGACTCGCGGGGGCGCACGGCCTGTCCGGGCAGCGGCAGCGCGGCCACCGCCTCGGCACGGCGACGGTACTCGACCGCCACCGGGTCGAAGGGATCGCCGGGGAACAGCCGGCCCCTGCGGTCGCTCCGCTCGTCGGGACCGCACAGGACGAGGGCGGCGTAGTCGAGCTCGTCACCGCTCGGCTGCGGCGGACCGGTCACCGGCGCCGGCGGCGCGGCCCGGCCGGGGCCGCGGGCGCCCCGGCGCCCCTTCGCGGACGGGCCGACCGCGGGCGGTCGGGCATCTGGCCGCCGAAGGCCTCCGGGGGAGCCCCGTACCCGCCACCGGGCGCCGGAGGGGGCGGACCGCCGTAGCCCTGCGGCGCGGGCGGCGGGGGCGCCGGAACGGGATCGGGCGCGGAACCGGCCCCCACGGCCATGGCCGCGGGTATGGCGGCCGGGGCCGGTGGGGGGCCTGCCGCGTCGTATCCGGAGAACAGGCCGGCGAGCCCGGCGGGGGGCTCGCGCCAGCCGGAGGGCGCGGGGACCGGCTGACTGCGCCCGACCCGGATCGAGCGGAGTTCCGGCAGGTCGGTGCGGCGCCGGAGGTCGGCGGTGGCCAGGGCGACGCGCACACCGGTCCAGTCCTCGCCGGTCCGCTGGGCGACCGAGGCGCGCAGCACCAGACGGCCGCTGCCGTCGCCCTGACGGTGGGTGAGCCGGTAGGCCGGCACCCAGACCGCGCCCGGCACCCCGTATTCCAGCTCCAGCTCCAGTTCCGTCCCCGGGTCACCGGTGCCGTCGAGGGTCAAGGCCGCGCAGACCGTGGTCTCCACGTGCGCGGACGGTGCGTCGGTGGAGGCACGGGTGAGCCGGTCGGCGGCGACGTCGAGCTCGTGCTCGACGTCGCGCAGCGCCTCCTCCAGCTCGACGAGGTGCCGGTGCAGTCCCGTCAGCCGTTCGTCGACGAAGTCGGCGAGCTCCAGCCACGCGTCGACCGGGGTGCGGCGGTGCGGGTCCTCGCGCTTGCGGGCGGGCGGGACCGGGCGGAGGGCGCCGACCTCCGCGATCAGCCCCAGCTGCCGGTCCCGGCGGCCCCGCGCCGCAGCGCACTCGTCGCTCAGCCGCTCGACCTCGCGCTGCAGGCCGTCCGGCGCGTCCGCGGCCGGAGGCTCGGCCTCGACCTCCACCCGGGCCCCGGTGACGCGCACCCCGGGGGCGCCCAGGACCCGGGCCCGCAGCGAACCGGGGTCCAGCGAGCGGGGCAGCCCCGTCACCCGCACCCGGCCGTCGGGGGGTACGTCGCCCCGGGCCAGGCGTCGGCAGACCGCGCCCTGCGCGTACACCACGACCGAATCGAGGGTCGATCCCCACCGCTGCGCCGGCTCAGTCGCCATGTGCTCCATCCCCCCGCCGTGTTCATGCTGAGCGCAGCTTACGCCCGGCCGGTCCGCGCGTCCGGGGCGAGCCTCGGGAGGAGCGGGGTGGCGGACGGGACGGACGGGGCGGGTGGGGGTGGTGACGCCGGTTCAGGTACCGGCGGTCATCGTGGTGAGCACCCGGTGGTGCACCCGTTTCAGTGCGGCGACGAGCACGAGGAGGATCGCGTCCAGGACCAGTACGGAGACCAGCGGCGGGAGCCGGACGGCCGCGACGCCGACGGCCGCGACGCCGACGGCCGCACAGGCCAGGCAGGCGAGGAGGCGGGCGCCCCAGGCCTGCCGGGTGGAGGTGTGGTACCACCACGCCTGGGTGATCACGTAGAGGACCGGGCCGCCGGAGAGGAGGAGGCCGAACGTTGCGCTGCCGGGCCCGGTGGGGTGACCGATGGCGAGTTCGGCCCCCACGGCGAGGGCGACCAGGCCGGCCAGGGTGGGGTACTGGCCGCTGACGGCTCGTCGGACGGGGACCAGCGAGTCGGCCGTCGTGGCGACGTGCCGGGCGAGGATGTCCTCGCCCCCTCTGAAGTAGCTGGCGCACAGGCACACCAGTGCCACGAACACGCCGGGACCGACCGTCGCCGTCGCCGCGTCGACCGGGGCCGCGGAGATCGCCGCACCGATGGTCAGGACCGTCTCGCCGAGCTGGATGATGAACAGGCGGCGAAGGGCGCGCTGCTCACGTCCGCTCGCCGCTCGACCGCCCGGTGGGACTCGGCATCGGCATGGGTTCACGATCCGTCGGTGCGACAGGATCCGCAACGAGGGAGCGGTTGGGCGCACCGCGGCCCGGGCACGCGTGGGGCGTGTCCGGGCCGTGCGGTTCGGTTGCGGCTTCCGGGCCGTGGTGGGCCGGGAGACCGGGGGTCGGTGACGGGTCAGGAAGTCAGGGTCTGGTGGAGGGCGTCGAGGCCGTCGGTGTAGATGCCGGTGAAGAGGTCGGTGACTTCCTGTTCGGTGGCGTTGTGGGGGTTGAAGCGGCCGGACCACTGGACCTCGGCGACGTCGTCGTGGCCGGGGACGGTGTGGACCCGGAGGGTGGAGACGTAGCCGTTGACCGGGAACGGTGCCTGGAGGATGGCGTAGCTGTAGTGGCGTTCGGTTTCGTTGAAGTCCACGAGGCGTTCGATGATGACGTCGCCCTGGGGGTTCTTCAGGCGGCGGACGCGGCCGCCCTCGGCGGGGGTGCTCTCGGGGATGTAGGGGAGCCAGTCGGGGAGGGCATCGAAGCCGCCGATGAGGTTCCAGACCTTGTCGGGGGAGGCGGGGACGATGCGGGAGACGGAGGTGGAGGCCATGGTGGTTCTCCTGGATTCTGGTGCTGGGGTGGGGTTTTCGGGGTGAGGGGTCAGGCGCCGTCGGGGAGGGGGGCGGTGGGGCTGACCAGGCCGGCGGTGCGCAGGTCGTGCCAGAAGGCGGCCGGGACGGTCTCGTTGAGGGCGGCGGTGTCCTCGGCGATGCGGCTGGGGCGGGTGGCGCCGGGGATGACGGCGGCGGTGGCGGGGTGGGCGAGGGAGAACTGGAGGGCGGCGGCCTTGATGCTGGTGTTGTGCTTTTCGGCGAGGGCCTTGAGCTTTCCGACGCGTTCGATGATCTCCGGCGGGGCCTGCTGGTATTCGAAGTGGGTGCCGCCGGCGAGGATGCCGGAGCTGTAGGGGCCGCCGACGACCATGTCGACGCCCTGTTCCTGGGCCGTGGGCAGCAGGCGCTGGAGGGCGTGGGCGTGGTCCAGGAGGGTGTAGCGGCCGGCGAGGAGGAACCCGTCGGGGCGGGGTTCGTCGAGGGCGAGGGTGAGTTCGATGGGTTCGGTCTTGTTGACGCCCAGGCCCCAGGCCCTGATGACGCCCTCGTCGCGCAGGCGGGTCAGGACCCGGAAGGCGCCGGTGCGGGCCTCCTCGAACTTGCTCAGCCATGCGTCGCCGTGGAAGTCCTGGGCGATGTCGTGGACCCAGACGATGTCGAGGCGGTCGGTGCGCAGGCGCCTGAGGCTGCCCTCGATGGAGCGTTCGGTGGCCTCGGCGGTCCACTCGTGGAGCATCTTGTTGGGGTTGCCGTGCTCGAACAGGCCGCCCTTCTCGCCGAGGTCGCGGGCGCCCTCCTCGGGTTCGTCGAGGATGACGCGGCCGACCTTGGTCGACAGGACGTACTCGTCGCGGGGCCTGGCGGACAGGACCTCGCCCAGGCGCTGCTCGGCGAGGCCGGCGCCGTAGAAGGGGGCGGTGTCGTAGTAGCGGGTGCCCTGGTCCCAGGCGGCCTCGACGGTGGCGCGGGCCTCGTCGTCGGGGATAGCGCGGAACATGTTGCCGAGCGGGGCGGTACCGAAGCCGAGACGGCCGGGAAGGATGTCCTTGAGGGTCATGATGATGCCTTTGTGGGGGTGGGGGTGGTTGCCCGGCGGGCCCCGGCTCCGGGGAGCCGGGGCGCCGTGGGGGAGGGCGGTCCACCGGTTGTGCGGGCCCACATCAGATGCAAGCGCGCCTTACATGCAGAGACAATACTTGCATGCGCGCACTAATGCAAGAGGTGATATTCGGCGTCTGCCTCGTGCCTGTTTTGTGCCCTTGCTTCGCGCCCCGGGCTCCTCGCTCCCCCTTCTTGGTGTGCCGCTCAGGCCGTGGTGCGGAGGGTGGCCGAGGTGTACTCCCGGAGTCGGTCGGCCGCCTCCGGGTCGAGGGCGGGGCGGCCACGCCGTCGATCACCTCCTCGGCTGAGGTGCGGGCGGTGAAGGGGGTGGTCAGGAGTGTGTTCGTCATGACCGCCACGTTAGGGAGCCCTGAACGGACGGACTATGGTTTGCAGTCCTGGTCCCTTTAGTGAGCGTCCAAAGGGGTGGCGATGGATCCGCTCGAAGACGTGCTGACCCTGCTGGAGGTGCGGGCCCGGCTGTCCGCGGCCCTGGTGGCCGGCGGGCAGTGGGCCGTGCGGTTCGACGCCCCTCCGGGGGTGAAGTTCAACGCGGTGCGGCGCGGCTCCTGCCGACTGGAGGTCGACGGGCTCGACGAGCCGCTCGATCTGGCGGAGGGCGACTGCTACCTCCTCACCGGCCCGCACCGGTTCACCCTCCGCGGCGACTCCGAGGCCCTGCCCGTCCCCGCCGCGCCCCTCTTCGCCCGGGCCGAGAACGGCGTCGCCCGGGCCGGGCGGGGCGACGGCACCCTTCTCGTCGGGGGCTCCTTCTCCTTCGGGGACCGCGCCCGCGAACTGCTCCTGGACCGGCTGCCCCCGGTGATCCACATCCCGGCCGGCACCCCGCACGCGGAGACGGTGCACTGGGCGCTCGCCGCCATCGAGCAGGAACTCGCGGACCGGCCGATGGCCTTCACTCTCGTGGCGGAACACCTCGCGATCGTCATGCTCACCCACGCCCTGCGCCTGCACCTCGCACGCGCGCCGCACACCGTCCAGGGGTGGCCGGCCGGCCTCACCGACCCCCTGGTCGCCACCGCGCTGACCGCACTGCACCGGGACCCGGCCCACGCCTGGACGGTCGCCGGGCTGGCCCGCGCCTGCGCCGTCTCCCGCTCCACCCTCGCCGCGCGCTTCAAGCGCGCCGTCGGGCAAGGGCCTCTGGAGTACCTCACCCGCTGGCGCATCGAACTCGCCGCCCAGCGGCTGCGGAAGAACGACGCCACGCTCGCCGCCATCGCCCGCTCCGTCGGCTACGGCTCCGAGAGCGCGCTCAGCGTCGCCTTCAAGCGCGTCCTGGGCGTACCGCCCGGCGACTACCGCCGACGCCCCACCACCGGGACGGTCCGGGAACGGGTGGCACACACCGCGCCGCCCGGATGACCCCGCCCGCCGACTGGAGCCCGCTGCCCGTCGGCCGGAAGCCTGCTGACCGGAACCCGCCGCCCACTGACCGGAGTTCGTTGACCGGAATCCGCCGCCCGCCGGTCGGAACCCGCTGACCAGACCCCGCTGCCCGCCGGTCGGAACCCCGGCCCGTGCCGAAGGTCGCCCCGGCGCCGGGCTTTCCTCGTACGCGGTATCTCCCGGTGCGGTGTTCCTCGCGCCGTTTTTCCTATGTGGCGTATTTCTGGGCGGCGGTCGTCTCCGTATCTCCTGACCCCACTTGGTCCGCTTTCATCTGTTTCTTCCGGCGGTCGGCGCTTTTTGGGCGGACGTCATCGGGAGTTTCGAATTTTTTCGAGCAGCGGGTGTTCCGCCGCATTCATCAATGGTATTTCATTGGGGTCGGTAATTTCGTTCATCGGAGAGGACTCCATGAGAACCTTGAAGATCTTTCTCGGTATGGCTTCGGCCTTATTGCTCGGCCTGACATTAGCCACCCCGGCACATGCCGCGGGCGGCAAGTACGTGGCGCTCGGCGACTCCTACACCGTGGGCGTCGGCACGCGGACGTACGACAACCCCGACGACGCGTGCCGCAGGGGGCCGCTCTCGTACACCCGGCTGTGGGCGGCCCAGCACCCGAGCTACTCCTTCGTCGAGGCGGCCTGCTCCGGTGACACCACCACGGAGCTGCTGGCCAACCAGGTGCCCCGGGTGACGGCGGACACCACCCTGGTGACCGTCCAGATCGGCGGCAACGACGTCGGCTTCGTCGAGGTGCTGAAGAACTGCATCCTCACCATCGACGACAAGGACTGCATCGAGGGCGTCGAGGCCGCCAAGGCCGCCGCGACCGGGTATCTTCCGGGCCGGCTCCAGCAGGTCTACTCCGCGATCCGGGCCCGCGCCCCCCAGGCCCGGGTCGTCGCCGTGGGCTACCCGCGCCTCTACACCATCGGTGGCAACTGCGGCATCTTCGGGCTGAGCGACAAGGAGCGCGCGGCGCTCAACTCGGCGGCCGACACCCTGGCCGGGGTGCAGTCGGCGGCCGCCTCCGCCGCCGGACTCACCTACCTCGACCCGCGGGCCGCGTTCGACCCCCACACCCTCTGCTCGGGCGGCTCGGAATGGGTCACGAGCCTGGAGTGGAGCAAGCTCAACGAGTCCTACCACCCGAATGCGGCCGGTCACCGCGACGGATATCTCGCCCAGCTCAACAGCATTACCGGCTGAACCGGCCGGCAGTAATTGTCCCGGACGGAGGTCCCGAAAAGGCATGGGGAATTCCGCACCCGCGAAAAAGGGAAAGGAATTCCTGGAACCTCTGTCGGGGAAAGGTGGGGACGAGGGCGTTCGGCCGGAAAGTCGGGCGCCCTCGTCCCGGCCCGGGAAACGTGGGGAACGACGCCCCGGAAATGATTGTTCAGCCGGTGGGGCCGCTCCGTTCCGCTCCCGCGGGCAAGTGCCCGCCGGGGCCGTCGGCGTTCGTATCCGCCAGGGACGACGGGTCCTCCACCTCCGGCACCAGCATCTGACTGGCCGCCAGCTCGCGGTACAGACCGTCGGAGGCGACCAGCTCCGGGTGGCTGCCGCAGGCCCGCACCAGCCCGTGTTCGAGGACCACGATCTGGTCCGCCTCCGTGACCGTGGAGAGCCGGTGCGCGATCAGGATCACCGTGCAGCGCCGCGCGGCCTGGTCGACGGCGTCCCGCAGGGCCCGCTCGTTGTTCGCGTCGAGCTGTGCCGTGGCCTCGTCGAGCAGCAGCACCTCCGGGCGGCGCAGCAGGGCGCGCGCGATGGCCAGGCGCTGGCGTTCCCCGCCGGACAGTGTGACGCCGCGGTTGCCGACCTCGGTGCGCAGTCCCTCGGGCAGCCGGGCGATCAGCGAGTCGAGTCGAGTCAGCCGCAGCACCTCGGCGATGTCCTCGGCGGTCACGTCCTGCGCCGCGTACCGCAGGTTGTCCTCCACGGTGCCGGCCATCACGGGCGACTCCTGCTCCACGTACGCGATGCGGCGGCGCACCTCGGCGCGCGGCAGCGTCGCGATGTCCACGCCGTCGATCCGGATGGCGCCGGAATCGAGTTCGTGGAAGCGCTGGAGCAACGCGAACAGGGTGGTCTTGCCCGCCCCCGACAGACCCACCAGCGCGGTCCGGGTGCCGCCGGGCACCGTGCAGGAGATGCCCCGCAGGGCGGGCTCGCGGCCCGGGTAGGAGAACCGGACGTCGTCGAACTCCACCGGGGGAGCGCCGCCCTCCGCGGGCGCGCCGGCGGGCGGCACGTCCACGTCGTCCTCGGCGGGCATGTGGCGCACCTGCTCGATGCGGCCGATCGCGCCCAGCCCCTGCTGGAGCGTGCTGAGCCCCGCGACCAGCGAGCCGATCGGACTGGCCAGGTAGAACACGTACAGCAGGAAGGCGATCAGGGCGGAGACCGCGAGGCCGCCGGAAGCCACCAGGGCGCCTCCGACCCCGAGCACGGCGAGGAACGCCGCCTGGATGGACACCCCGGACAGCACCTTCACCCAGGCCACGTAACGGGCCCCGGTCAGCCCGGCGCGGTAGGCCTCCTCGACGGCGGCCTCGGCGCGCAGGGTCTCACGGCCCTCGGCGCCGTTGGCCTTGACGGTGCGGTACGCGCCCAGCGTGCGGTCGAGGGTCGCCCCGATCGCCCCGACCGACTCCTGGGCCCGCGCCACCGCCTTCCGGATGTGCGGCAGGATCAGCCCCATCACCACGGCCACGGCCACCATGACGGCGGCGGTCACCCCCAGCAGACCCGGATGCACCACACCCATCAGGACGATGGCGCCGAGGATGCTCAGGACGCCGTTGGCGACCATCACCATGCCCTCGGTGGCGGCGTTCTGCACCAGGACGCTGTCGGAGGTGACGCGCGCGATCAGGTCGCCCGGCGAGCGGTGCTCCAACTCGGGTACCCGCAACCGGATCAGACGGTGCACCAGTTCGGTGCGGATCTGCCGGACCACGCGTTCGGAGGTGCGCTGCTGCCACCAGGACTGGAGTCCGGTGAGCGCGGCGCCGAGGACGACCAGCGCGGCGAGCAGCGCCACCGGGCCCAGGACGCCGCGCCTCTCGCCCAGCCCGTCCAGGACGTGCTGGGCGACCAGGGGCTGGACGAGCCCCGAGGCGCTGGCGGCGAGCACCATCAGGAGGGTGGCGCCGAGCACCGCGCGGTGCGGACGGGCGTAGCGCAGCAGGATCCGCAGCGGCGACGCCGCGGGAACCGTGCCGGGCGGTGCCGTGCCGGGCGGTGCCGGGGCGGTGGCGGGAACCTCGTCCCGTACGGGGTGTGTCATGGGAAACCCATCGAGGAAGGAGAGCGGGGCGGGCCGTCGGCCCGGTGGTGCTCCGTGCGGTTCGTGCGTGTTCGGGGCGGTGCGGGTGTGCTTTCGGGGCGCGGGACGCGGCCGGTCCCGTGTTCCGCGCGGCGCGGACCGGCCCGGACCGTGCCGCGCGGCCGTTGTCCGGTACGGGGCGGCCCCGTGCCCCGTGAGCGTACGCACCGGACGGCACTTCCCGGCCGGGCCCGATCCTGTCCGACCCGACCCGGAACGACCCGGACCGGCCGAAAGGTCCTAACCGTGTACGGGTGTGCCGGCCGCGACGTGTTCCACGAGGTCGGCCGCGGCCCGCCGGCCGCCGGCCGCCCGCAGGGAGCGGCCGATGGCGCGGGCCGCGGTGCGGTGCCCCCCGGTGTCGTCCAGCACGGTCTCCAGCGCCGTCCGCAGCCGGGCCGCGTCGACCCGCCCGAAACGGACCCGGACGCCGGCGCCCGCCGTGACGACCTGCTCGGTGACGATCGGCTGATCGTCCCGGATCGGTGCCAGGACCAGCGGCAGCCCGTGCCACAGCGACTCGCAGACGGTGTTGTGCCCGCCGTGCGACACCACCGCGGAGGCCCGCGCCAGCAGGTCGAGCTGCGGCACGTACTCCCGTACGAGGATGCCGTCCGGGACATCCTCCAGCAGGCCCCCGGGGTCGACGACCACGCCCTGGACCCGGTCGCGGAGCGAGTCCAGGGCGGTGACCGCTTCCCTCAGGAAACGGCCCCCGGCGTCGGTGTTGGCGGTGCCCAGCGAGACCAGCACCAGTTCGCGGTCCCCGTCCAGCGCCTCCCAGGGGAAGCCGCCGTCGCCGGGGCGCGGCGCGATGACCGGGCCGACCAGCCGGACCCGGTCGTGCGGCAGCGGCGCGTCACCGATCAGCTCGCGCCCGGTGAAGGCCACCACCCCGTACGGGGAGAACCGCGGGTCGCCCTCGGCGCGGGGATCCCCGATGCGGTGGCGCAGCCCGTTCATCAGCTCCCGCAGCCACGCACCGATCTTCGGGAACGCGGCGAGCGGATCGACGAGTTCGGCCGAGGTGCTGGCCGAGGTGACGTGCACGACGCCCCGCCGCTCCGCGGTGAGCGAGCCGGCCAGCGTGTGCTGGTCGGTGAGGACGAGGTCGGGCCGGAAGTCCTCGACGGCGGCGTCCACCCCTGGGGCCATGGCGTCGGCCAGGGGGACGAAGAAGTTCTCCCACAGGAACCGGAACGCGGCCGGGCCGGTCAGCCCCGGGGGCCGGACCATGTGCTCGTCGCGCGGCATCGGGCAGTCGTAGATCCGGGCGCCCCCGCCCACGAGTCGTCCGAGCTGCTCGGCGTTCCCGCACCAGGCGACGTCGTGCCCGCGCCCGGCCAGCTCGTCGGCAACCCCGACCAGCGGGTTGGTGTGACCGACCAGCGGCGGTACGACCAGCAGGAAACGCGTCACCGCAACGCTCCCGCCGGGGTGTGCTCGGCGATCCATTCCAGGACGAGATCGCGGGTGACGGCGGGCTGTTCGACCAGGACCGAATGGCCCTGCTCCGGCAGGATCACCGTGCGGCAGCCGGCCACCCGCTTCTCCAGGTCCGGCGCCTGGGCGCTGAGCCCCGACTCGTCGCCGAAGACGGCGAGCAGCGGGCAGGTCAGCGCGGACAGGTCGTCGTCGATGGTCCGGCTCAGCGGCACGTCCTCGGCGAGCGTCGTCGTCCGCAGGATCCGGCCGGCGTTGCGGGACAACCGGGCGGTGTGCGCGCCGTGGTGGGCGGCGATCCAGCTGAGGGACTCCTCCAGCACCAGGTGCGTCCTGGCGTCCGCGAGCCCCGCCGCCATGTGCTCGTTCCACAGGGCGACCGGCGGCTCGGACTCGATCATCGTGATCGTGGCCACCCGGTCCGGGTACCAGGCGGCGAAACCGGCGGCCACCGTCCCGCCGAAGGAATTGCCGACCAGGTGCACCCGGCCGGTGATCTCCAGGCCGTCCAGCAGCGCCGCCAGGTCGTCGACGAACGCCTCCAGCCGGTAGCCGGTGCGCGGCCGGTCGCTGCGCCCGTGGCCGCGCAGGTCGTACATGACGACGTCGTGCCCGGCGGCGGCGAAGGCGGGGCCGAGCGTGAAGTAGTAACTGGCGAGGCTGTCGGTCAGCAGCCCGTGCACGAAGACGACGACCTGGGGCTCACCGCCGTGGGCGGGCGCGGCCGTGGCCGGTAAGCGCTGCACATGGGTGACGATCTCGCCGGTACGGATCTTGGACATGGGGGGTCGGGCCCTTTCGTGGGTGGCGGCGGGCACCCGGGAGGTGCGCCTGCCGCGGGGACGGCCGAACGGGTGCTTGACGGGGCGATCACACGGAGGGGGAGGCGCCCCGGCTTACGGAGCGGACCGGTTCACAGAGCGGACTGGTCACGGAGCGGACCGGTTCATGGAGCGGACCGGTTCATGGAGCGGGCCGGCGCATGAAGTACCCCGGCTCATGAACCGGACCGGCTCAGGGAGTGTCCCGGTTCATGAAGCGGCCCGAAGCGATTCCGTCACGTAGTCGACGAGCTGCCCCACTGTCAGGGCGATGATCTCGTCGAGTTCCAGATCGGCGACGAACAGGGCCACGTTGACCTTCTCGCCGTAGTGCTCGCGCAGCGAACCGGCGAGCGTGACCAGGTCGATGCTCTCCAGTTCGAGGTCGTCGTGGAACGTGGTCTCCCGGTCGATCTCGACGTCGTCCAATCCCTCCTCGGCCAGCAGGTCGCGGAGCATGCCCGCGATGTCGGCGAGGGTCCTCTCCCACAGTTCGTCCCCCGGAAGGGTGGCCGTCGTGGAGGGC